>NZ_JAUZVX010000003.1:0-865426 GCF_033441595.1 Flagellimonas crocea
CTCGCATCAAAATGGTTCTTATAATTCTCTTTACGCTGTCGTTACAATATGTATATGAACTTCTTTTCAATCCCCCCGGAAAACCCCTTTCGGGACTCCCGAAGCGCCCTGCCTTATCAGCTAAGCGGGTGCAAATATACGCACCTTATTTTGTCTCCACAAAATGTTTTTCAATATTTTTTTTGAAAAAAAATCAATTAAATTATAAGTGCTTGTTTTTCAGGTTTTCCTTTTTTCCTTCTTAACATTTTTTATGAGAAGAAATTCCAAACCAACCCAAATCGAATCACAAAATCACGATATGGATAATTGGGTGCGGAGTAATAATTGGGTTCGGAAAAAATAGAATTTAAATGTTCTGCCTTTAAATAAATCCTTGTTTGTCTCACTTTGGCATTTATAAATACATCCAATAAAGGATACCCTCCCAACTCTTCATTGTTCTGAATGTAGAACTCTCCCAATAATGGATTGTATGCATTCATATTATAGGAGGTAAAGTACTTAAAGGTGACCCCCGTTTGAATGAACATTGCTTTCTTGAACACATCGCTTGAAAAGTAGAGACTGTTCCTTGTGACCACTTGTGGTAGATTGAGCACTTGATTGTCCTGAGTGACTTCTTGGTACATTACGGTGTTCATCAGGGACCATTTTCTCCAACTCAATTCTTTTTCATACTTTATTTTGAAGTGATTGATGGTTCCCGATTCTTGAAAAGGCTTTACAAAAGCAGTTTCCTGACCCAATCCTATTTCTTCTTCGGTTGCGGTCGAGGCAAAGTAAGTGTAGTTATCAATGGCACTGAAATTGGCTTCCAACACACCCCAATTCTTGGAGTCGAGGCCAAAACTGAGGCTTTGGGACTGTACTTCTTCAAAAGTCCCATCGTTTTGCCAGTTAAAATTGCGATAATCACTTTGATAGAGCAAATAGTTGAAATCCGGCATTCGAGCGGATATGTGAACCGCCCCTGTTATGGCATTGTTCTCATTGAGGGCATACTTGGCCATGGCATCAAAATTATTGCCCGTCAATGCTCCGGAGACCGTATAGTTTACATTCCCCTTTAAAAACAAAGGGCCAAAACGGTTACTATATTCTCCCCCAATGGATATTTCCTCTCCCTCCAATTTATTTTGTATGGTTTGTTCTTCGGAAATCAATATGCTATTGAAAAAATAATTGTAATTGTATAGTCCTACATTACCGGACAATCTACCCAGGGTACGGTTTGAAAACTCAATGGTTCCTTTATTGTACATCGTCTTTAATCTAGCCCTATCCTCTATTGGAACCAAAAATGGATCCTGACCAAACGCATCGTTCTGAGCCCTTTGTTCAAAATCATAAATTTTGGTCTCGTAGCTAAACTCGTGTCCAATGGTCAATGTTGTGGGATTGCTATCAATGGAATCCCTTTTATGGTTTACCAGCTTGTAATGATGGTCCAAGTAATAGCGTTTTCCCAAAATCCGGTTGTTGGCATTCTCGTACAACAAATCAATTTTTGCCCTGTCCTGAAAATCGGGCAAATCATCTTCGAACTGACTTCTATCCTGTAATCCTCCGCTTTCCTCGCTCTTCATTTCCTGTGCCGCTATATGCCCCCTTATAGCATACCTGCCGCTTTCGGTCAAATAGTTGAACGTTGCCCGGAACTTTCCATCCTGAGCTTCTTCATAACGATATTTTCCCAAGGACCTAAAACCGTTGTAGGCTACGGATGCATTGAATCTTCTGGACAGGTTAAAGGTAAGCAGTGCGTCCAGATACTGCCCCTGCTCCATGGTTGTTTTAAACATGAGCTCCGTCATGGGAGTCGGGACATTATAGTAGTTGACGTCTTCTTTTTCGAAATAGCCCGGATGCTTTGCCGTGGCGCCCATGCGGGGGTAATAGGGCGTGCTCACAAAACTTTTGCCCAGTTCATTATAGGGTTGACCCATATTTGCAAAGGGCATCAGTTCAAAATCATCTTGCCTTAGATAATTGTATTTGTACTCTTTTTTTATGGTAAGGGTGGTATCCACAAAAGTGGTATCCCTTGAGTAGGAAATAATTTTGTAATCCCGAATACTGATCGTATCCGTTTTGGCTTTTGCCGCCTTTCCAGACCCTTTAGGTCTGGATTTGATGTTGATTGGATCCTTAGCAACGGAATCCTTGGATTTTATAGGAAGGGAGTCCTTGGTTTTGAGCATTACAGAGTCTACTTTTTTTGATGGTGGCACGGAGTCTTGCTGTGCCATTAATGAATGGCCAATAAATAAAAGTAGGGTCAATAGTGTTAATCTCATTCCATGATATTGGTTTGGCAAAGGTAAAAGTTTTGTTTCTAAAGAAATGTGAAAAGTTAATAGATCAGGAAGCGAAGCAAAACTTACCAAAAATAGACAATAGAACTGTCATAAATTTATGATAACATTAAGAAGATTATAACAATCAACCTCAATTAAATGTTGCTTATTGCAGTGTTAATCAAAGTCATTTAATCAAACAAAAACTATTTGAAAATCACATTGTAAATGAACTATAAGCTAAATATTTTAACCTTCCTAACCGTAAGCGCAGGAGTGGCTCAAGTTAATTTCACAAATCCAGATGAAGGTGCTGTTGTGTCCTTCCAGACTACATCAGTGGATTCCAAGACGCTCAAAGCAGAAGGGTCTCCATATTTTGATGACAATTTCAAGTACGGGCAGATTCTTGTTAACGGCGAAGTTAAAACTGCCGGTAATCTGCGATATAACGCCGCCAATAGCGAACTAGAACTACAAAAAGGTAAAAACGAATACTCTGCAGTTCTGAAACGCAATTATATTTCAGCAAAAATCGACAACAAATTATACAAACTGTTCCCTTATGTGGACGAATCCAACGAGGAAACTACTAGGATTGGATATTTTACACCGTTGAACGAAGGCGAGGTAAAATTGCTTTATAAACCGGAAAAAACCCTTCGAAGGGGAAAAACAGGAGCAACCAACTACGACAGGACAGTTCCTCCAAGGTTTATTGACATCAGCTCTTATTATATTCAAAAAGGAGATGAACCAGCGGAAAAAATTTACTTGAGAAAAAAGTTTTTTTACGATATGTTGGGAAAGGAAAAAATTAAAGACTTTATCAAAGACAATAATCTAAGATTGAATAAAGAAGAAGATGCGATTCAAGTGGTGCATTATTTTAATGAACAAATAGATTCTCAATAAGAAAAACCCTTCACAAACAAAAAAGGCCCCAACATTGGGGCTTTTTTTATTACCTACCTAACCTTTTTAGAGTTAGCAACAACATCCTCGTTGGGCATTCAAAAGTATGAGCAACACATTCAAGCCCTTTCAAAATCAAACTTGATAAAACCACAAAAAAAATGGTCTGGGTTTAAACCCAGACCATTTTTATGGTTTATAAGAATGAATGATAAGAATTATTGTCCCACCATTACAATATCAACAGTAAATCCTCCACTAAACAACGCTTGAGTCAACGTAATTTCAAATCTGTCTCCACAAGCGGTATAGGTACCTGTACCTCCAGTTGCCCATGAGGCATCCCCTGCAAAGTCCACGCTAAAATCTTCATTAACGGTTATTGTACCTGAATATGGGAATTGTCCTTCATAACTGCTATCTCCTGTTGCCCAAGCAACAAAATTAGGACCCCATGAGGATTCGATAGTAAACTGATTATCCGTACCATCCACAGGGATTAAATCCACATTGAAAGAAGGAGCTTCTTCATCAAAAGCGAACACACTTACTGAGTAGGCAGATGAAAATACAGTTGGACAATCATTATCCGTAATGGTTATACTTCTTGAAGTCGCAACCAAACCTTCACCGGCAATTCCAATTGGCAAATCAGAGCCAGCATCCAATTCGAGGGTTACCTCCACATCTCCATCAGCATCTAAATTATCAACTGGTTGAATAACTATGTCAGCAGAAAATTCCCCAGCAGGAATCTCAATTGTCCCATTTGAAGGGGTTACAGTGAATCGAGAATCATCAGATGATGTAACAGTGAAATTAACGGTAACACCGTTTGGATTCGTACCATCATTACCTAATAAAACTGTTGTAACAATCGGGTCTTCGCTATTCTCAGGGATAGAGCCTGTAGTTGAATTCAACTGTACAAAGCCTTCCCCATAATCTATAACGGGCACTTCGTTCTTTTCGCATGAGGTAAAAACCAAAAATACTCCCGCGAATAAAATTCCAAATTTCTTAATTATATTTTTCATCTTTTCAAGTCGTTACAAATTAATAGTTTGGATTCTGTGCCATGTTCGGGTTGGCGTTGATCTCATCGATTGGAATAGGCAACTGGAACCTGTAGTCTCCCGCTGGCAACGTCAATATCTCCGGAGGAGTCCCCGAACCATCGGCCAAGTCCCCATTATTTGAACGTTGGACAGCTTCCCCCCTACGTTTTAGGTCAAAGAACCTATGTCCCTCAAAACAAAGTTCAACCCTTCTTTCATATTGGATCGCATCTTCCAATGCCTGACCACTTTCTCCACCCGTGTAGGAAGTGTAACGCGCATCACGCAACATATTCAAGGTCGTCAAAGCATTCCCAGGCTGATTCAACTCAAATTGTGCCTCCGCCTTGTTCAACAAAACTTCAGCGGCCCTAAGAACCTTAACGTCCACACGTCCATTCACCTGGCCTGTTTCACCCAGGAACTTTCTTATCGCGTTATAGTTGTTGCCCTGGTTTGTGGCATCATATTGAATAACTTCCCTCCTTAAATCGTTGGGATCTAAGCTAGTGAAGAACTCATATTCAACGGCATACTCCAACACTGTATTTGGAGGGGTGGTCTGACTGTAAAGCACCCCTACGTTATTAAAGCCGGATTCTGATGAAGTATTTACAGACCACTCAATGATAACACCTTCATTGGTAGTGTCCTCGTACACATCCAATAGGGCCCCCTCCACGTTGGCATCAACGATATCGGCAGTAACCTGGTTTGCCGCATTGATGGCCAACTGGTAATCCCCATTATAGAGATACACCCTGGACAACATGGCATATACCGCATTTCTGTTCAATCTTCCCTCACCATTGGAAGTTCCGATCAATTGGGCAGCCTGCTCCAAATCTCCAATTATCTCACTATAATTGCTTGCAACAGTTTCCCTGGAAGGCTGAGCAAAAGGATCCCCTGTATCACCATCTTCTACCTTTAAATAAACAATACCAGGCGAGTTGGCCGCATCGGCACTCTGGGTCGGTATCATGGCATAGATCCTGGCAAGATCAAAGTGCGCAATGGCACGGGCGGCCAATGCTTGGCCCAAGATATTGTTCTTTTCAGGACCATCTACCAAGTTGTCTATTTGCCCTATTACCAAGTTTGCGGCGTTTACCGCCTCGTAAGCCTCGCTCCAGTAAAGGGGTATTGCCCCTCCAGTGTTTGGATTGTACCGATAATCGTAATAGACCTCGTTGGACCTACGTCCCGTTTGCACCAAAACTACGTTATCTGAAAGAATATCCGGAATACCCTGTAACCCTGACCCCGGTGAAGAGTAGTAATTCCAAAATTGGCTATAGATACCGTCCACGCCATTTTGAAAACTGGACACACTGTTAAAAAACGTTTCTGGATTCCCTTCAGTAAATGGCTGAAGACCATTAAGTTCGTCATCGCATGAAACCAACATTGAAGTGGCGAACAAGGATGCTAAACAATATATATACAATTTATTTTTCATGTCAATTTCTTTTATTAAAATCCTATTTCTACTCCAAAGGTATAAGACCTGGTCTGTGGGTAGCTGAACAGGGAGAATGCTCCCGGAATGAACCCAGCACTACCTGCCGCAGAACTTTCATCAGAACCAATACCGATCTCTGGATCACCATTGTATTCGGTGATAGTGAAAAGGTTCTGACCTGTTGCAAAAACGCGTACTCTATCGATACCTGTTCTATCCAAGAATTTTCCAGGCAAGTTGTAATCCACAGTCAACGTCCTCAAACGGATGTAATCTCCTTTCTCCAACCATCTGTCACTGTCCTGATCGGCAGTACCCTGGAACAATGGACTTGGCAGCACATTGGTATCTCCAGGCTGTTTCCAGTAATTGAATGCCTCTACCCTTTGGTTGCTATCGATATTTCCGATGGAAATACCGGCCTGCCTCTGGAAGTTCATAATGTAGTTTCCTGCTTTACCGACAAAATCGGCCCGCACTCCAAATCCACCCCAACGGATAGAGGTAAAGAATCCGCCCTCAACATTGGCATAGGGGGATTTGCCTTCCAAAATCGTATTAAAACTGGCGCTGTATTGATTGGTTACGTTCCCATCCAGATCATAGTACAAAGGCTCACCGTTCGCCGGATTGACCCCTGCATATTTAACCGTGTAGAAAGAGTTAATTTCCTCTCCTTCTCTTAAGATGTTATAACCAAACGTTCCATTGATGATGTCATCACCATTAACCAGGCTTACCACCTTGTTATCGAGGAACGATATGTTACCTCCGACTCTCCAAACAAAGTCTTGGGCGCGAACAACATCGGCGTTCAATGAAACCTCGATACCGCTGTTCTCAACCTCACCAATATTGGCAACAATAGAGTTGTCCTCATCACCGATTGTTTGTGACAATGGCTGGTTCAACAACAGATCCCTTGAGTTCTTCTTGAAATAATCGACTACACCGTTGACCCTATTATTGAACAGACCAAATTCAACACCGATATCCAAGATGGCCTGTGACTCCCATTGGATATTAGGGTTCCCGACTCCGATCGGGATAGCGGTAGTGTTGCCGTTATAGGTATTGAACTGCAACAGGTTCAAATAGTTAAAGTCCCCGATGTTCTGGTTTCCAGAGGTACCGTAAGAGGCCCTAAGCTTAAGGTCATTTACAAACGAGCCCTCCAAGAACGATTCCTTGGCGATGTTCCAAGCGGCACTCCCGCTGTAGAAATAACCGTACTTGTTATCGGGACCAAATCTTGAAGATCCATCCCTCCTTACCGATCCGGAAAGGATATATTTGCTGTCATAATCGTAGTCCACAAAAAGCCCTTGGGAAAATAGGATTCTTCTGGCTTCTTCCGACCCTGAACCTGTAGCTTCCGCAGCTACATCCTGATATGGGATTTCAGGTGATGGAAATCCTCTTGCACTGGCAAAAAGGTCTGTGTAAATATTCTCGTTGTACTCCAAAAGGAAACTAGCGGAGACGTTATGGTAATCCCCAAAGGTATCATTGTAGGAGAACAGGTTGTTCACATTGTACTGCAATGTGTTGGAAAAATTATCCGTCTGTGTTCCCGGGAAATTGGCATCACCGACTATAGTGTTCAATACACCTCCCGCAAGAGATCTATTTGTTCTGTTAAACCTGTTATTTGTGGCACCTACAGAAAACCTGTTGGAGAACTTATCGGAGAATTTGATATCGGCAAATAGGCTACCTACGATAAGGAAGTTTCTATTGTCCTCCGGTTCCGTGATTAACGCCCTTGCAATAGGGAAACCTGATGTTGTTGGATTGAATATTGGATCCCCTTGATCGTCCCGCTGTATACTTCCATCAGCATTTCTCAAATACAATGGGTCCCATGGGTTGTAGTCGTACATTGCACGGAACGGGTTTTGAACATTGTTCCTGTCCCTCGGGAGGTCGGTCGTACTCCTCGACAAAGAGATGCTGGTTCCAATATTCAACCATTCCTTGGCCTGGTATGTAGTGTTCAGACGGGATGTGATCCTTTCGAACCCATCGATACGATCGATGATGCCCGTGTTCCTGTCATATCCCAAGGAAAGGAAATAGGTCAACTTTTCATCACCACCGGAGATGGACAATGAATTGGATTGGATCTGGGATTTTCTCAACAATTCTTCCTCCCAATCGGTATCCAGATCAATCAATCTCGCTCTCTCGGCGGCATCCGCAGTTGCTCCCGGCAAAGATTGGGCCGCATTGACACCAAGCTCGGCAAACTGTCTTTCAAGCTCCAACTTTTGAGCGGTGTCCATCAAATCAAATGGATCAGGGATTCTTTCACCAAAACCATATGATGAGCGAAAAGTAATTCTGGCATCACCACTTTTACCTTGTTTGGTGGTGATCAAAATAACACCGTTGGCACCACGGGAACCATACTTGGATACTGTGGCAGCATCCTTAAGGATGGAAAAAGTCTCGATGTCGTTCGGGTTTAAATTGTTGATAAAATCAGAGTTTACAGGAACCCCGTCCACTACATAAAGTGGAGTGGTACTTGCGTTGATGGAACCAACACCCCTGATGGTTACGAACGCGGTCTGGCCTGGCCGTCCGTTCGCTGCCGTAACTTGAACACCCGCTGCCTGACCCTGAAGAATGTTATCAACACTGGTCGAGGGCACGAAGGCTTCAATCTTCTCAGTGGATACTGTTGATATGGCAGATGTGGAAAGTTCCCTAGATCGAGAACCATAACCCGTTACCACTACCTCTTCCAAGGCCTGTGCATCTTCCTCCATCTGCACATTGACGGTCGAAGACGAACCTATCGTCCTTTCAACAGTTGCTTGACCGATATAACTGAAACGCAATACCTGCCCTACGGAAGCTGAAATGGAATAGTTTCCATCAAAATCTGTTTGTGTACCATTGGTCGTTCCTACAACGACTATGGAAACACCAGGAAGCGGCAAACCATTTTGGTCCGTCACGTTACCTGAAACTGTTTTCTCTTGTCCAAAAGAGAAAGACATGCATAACACCAAGAATGGTGTTAGCATCCATGCTAACTTAGCTCTCATTTATTTCATTTTTTGAATTAGTCCGCTCAAAAATCAATATAAAAAGTTAATATTCAAAAAAATTAACAACTTTGCAGTATATCAAACAACCCCAAACCACCAGGTATTTTTCATAATTTTAACATAATACCCTCATGCTAACCACCTGTTTGTTTGGATTGTAGGAATTTTTTTAACTTTTTATTGAGAATTCTATTTTTTTAAAACGGCTACCTGTTAAATTTTAAGAAACCATGTTAAAATCTTGTTATCGCACACATCTGGAAGCTGGAACCGACGAGGCAGGAAGAGGATGTTTGGCAGGTCCGGTAACCGCAGCGGCTATCACCTTGCCCAAAAACTTCAATCATGACATGCTAAACGACTCCAAACAACTTTCTGAGACCAAAAGATCTTTTTTGAAGCCTTTTTTGGAAAAAGAGGCTGTTTCCTTTTCTGTTTGCCACGTATTTCAGGATGAAATTGACGAAATCAATATATTGAATGCCTCTTTTTTGGCCATGCACCGTGCCATAGAAAAACTGAGTCCCTCCCCCGACTTTATCATTGTAGATGGAAATAGGTTTAAACCCTACCCTAATATAAAACATGAATGCATCATAAAAGGAGATGGAAAATATATGAGCATTGCGGCAGCTTCGGTTTTGGCCAAAACTTACCGGGACGAATATATGGCCAAAATCCATGAAGAATTCCCCATGTACAACTGGAAAAAAAACAAGGGATACCCCACTAAAGAGCACAGGGAGGCCATTAGAAAGTATGGGCTCACCAAATATCATCGGAAAAGCTTTAGACAACTCCCAGATCAGTTGACTCTGGATATTTAAAAATCCTAACTTTGTGTCAAACCACAACAATGAGATCAAAGTTAT
This sequence comes from Flagellimonas crocea, assembly GCF_033441595.1. NCBI lineage: Bacteria > Pseudomonadati > Bacteroidota > Flavobacteriia > Flavobacteriales > Flavobacteriaceae > Flagellimonas > Flagellimonas crocea. Next base: position 9,670 of record NZ_JAUZVX010000003.1, read on the forward strand.
TCTTTTGCTTGCTTCCCATATTAATTGCATCCTGTACAAAAGAGGTCCAGACCAAAGATTCCCTTTTGGAGCATCTTCCCCCCAGTCCGGCGCTCGTCATCAAAATCACCAACTTGACCAATTTTAAAAGTGAGCTCAAAAACAATGCACTCCTTAAAAATGTAGGTGGTTTTTCCAATCTTAAAACCATTTCAGATAAAATAAAGGGTCTGGAATTCTTATCCACCAACAACACAAGTGTTCTTTCACTTTACGAAGTGGGCAAGAACAACTATGACTATGTTTGGATTGCAAAAAAAGAGGCAAATCTTTTCAATGTGGATAGTGTGGCCAACAAATCGGTGGAGACTCTCACCTATGAACAGGCCAGCATCACCAAATACACCTTGGACGGACTTGAGGTTTTCAGTCTTCAAAAAGACAACAATATACTTTTAAGTTCCTCCATGATGTTATTGGAGAACATTGTTCGGGCAAAGAACGCCACCGTTGTAGATCCAACATTGAAAAAACTCTACGGGGCCAGTTCCGCTGGCAAGTCGGCCACCTTTTTTATAAATCCGAGTGGGAACATTTCTTTATTGGGACTACATGAAAAAACCAATAAAACCCAGCCATTTTCTTCGTGGATATCCTTGGATTTTACAGCCAATTCGGATGAAGTAAACCTCAATGGGGTAGCGATGGCCCCAGATTCCACCAAAAACTTTGTGAGTTTGTTCAAAGGAACATCTCCCCTTGTGAACAAAACCCCGGCATATGCCCCGATGAACGCACAAGCATTGATTTCTTACACTTTTGATGATTACCAAGTTTTCGCAAAAAACCAGAATAGCTATTTGGACAGGGTAAAAGCAACCGACTCCCTTTTTAATACGATAGAGGAAGTAGGCATCATTTATTTGAACAACGAAAAACTGGTACTCCTAAAATCATTTGGAACGGAGGGCCTTTACGAATATCTGGACAGTCGCAAAACCGCTTCGCAAGAATATCAGGGCAGTGAAATCATCGAACTCCAAGAAAACAACCTTGTTGAAAATGGGTTTACGCCATTGGTCCAAAATTTCAAGTCCAACTTCTGCACCATTTTGGAGAACAGTTTTATTTTTTCCGAAGGCAAGGAGGCTTTGCAAACTTTAATCAGTAGCCACAAGAGCTCTTCTACTTTTGATAAGGACCAAGGTTACATAACGGCAAAGGCATCACTTGCAAGCGAATCGAGCATGCTTTTGGTATCCAAGGCCTCAGGTATTGATTTTTTTGCTGAAAACGAACTGGACCCAGACCTCGCCGAGGACATTAAGAGAAATGATATTGATGATCAGGTCTTCGCGTCGCAACTGGTGATGGACAATGGTTTCGGGCATTTCAATATTCTTGCATCAAAAATAGAGAAGAACCAGGAGAAAAATGCAGTGTCTCCCCTATTTACCCTGGAACTGAACACGGATTTGGCCACAGACCCACAATTCGTCAAAAACCATAGGACCAAGCAGCAGGAAATCGTGGTACAGGACCAGAACAATGTTCTTTACCTGATCTCCAACGACGGAAAAGTACTTTGGACCAAAGAATTGACTGGAAGGATACAGGGTAATATTCAACAGGTTGATATTTATAAGAACGGGAAACTCCAACTGGCCTTTTGCACCAACAATCAATTTTTGATACTGGACCGCAATGGAGACGAAGTTCCTCCGTTCCAAATAGATTTTGAAGGAGGCAATCTAAATCCATTGGCCGTTTTTGATTATGATGGTAGCCGGAACTATCGATTTGTTGTCACGCAGGGCCCTAACGTATATATGTATAACAACCAGGCAAAGATTGTCAATGGCTTTACCTTTAAGAAGGCCCCAAGCAATATTCTGGGGGCACCCAAGCACTTTAGGGTGGGCAACAAAGATTATTTGGTTTTTAAACAGGACAACAATACGTTAAGGATATTGCACAGGGTTGGTAGCGACCGAATCAAGGTCGAGGAGAAAATCGATTTTTCCAACAACGAGGTATTCCTGTACAAGAACAAGTTCTCGATGACCAACAAAACCGGTGTGCTGCATCAAATTGACACAAACGGCAAATTGACCGCCACCAATTTTAACTTAAATCCGGACCATGGTTTTTATGCTACGAGCAACACCTTGGTTTTCATGGACGACAATATCCTGAGCATAAAAGGTAGAAAAGTTGAACTCGAACTTGGCGTGTACACCAAACCAAAAATATTCTATATCTACGATAAAATATACGTTAGCGTAACCGACATCCAGAACCAGAAAATATATTTGTACGATAGCCAGACCGAACCTATTCCCAATTTCCCAGTATTCGGTAGTTCATTGATAGACCTTGCTGATATGGACAACGACAAAAAACTGGAATTGGTGGCCAAGGACCAAGACAACTCTCTGATTGTGTACAAACTAAATTAGTTTCATTTCTTTTGCGACCTATACAGTAGTTACTACGATACATACATTTTCGAACCTTGGGGAGCTTTCATTTTAGTAGTTTGTTCAGAATTGCTTTATCAACAAACTAAAACACTATTTAATGAAAACCTCGAACAAACTATTCTACTGTTTGTCCTTTGCCCTATTGGTAGGGACAGCGGCGCAAGCACAATTTTTCAAGAAACTGGCAAAAAAAGCCGAAAAGGCCGCCGAAAGGACGGTTGAAAGAAGGGTGGAAAAAGAAACGACCAAAAAAACCGATCAGGCACTCGACAGCATTTTGGAGCCCGGTTCTGGCGGAAAAAATTCTCCTGACAACCCTTCCGGCAACACGCCCGGTAATCCCGGCAATCAAGAAACCGGCACACCGTCCGGAGCCATCACTACAGGACCTAAAACCATAGAAGTATATAGCAAATTTGATTTTGTACCGGGGGACAAACCTATTTTTTACGATGATTTCAACAGTGATTTTATGGGTGATTTCCCTTCCAAATGGAACACCAACGGTTCCGGAGAAATAGTGACCATGGGCACCCAACCTGGTAAATGGTACTCCATCGCCAACAAAAGTATCACCATTCCCAATTTGGGGAGTACACTTCCCGAAGATTTTACCATGGAGTTTGATTTGAAAGCCACCAATTTAACAAGGAACACAGGCTCCGGTGCTATTCTGGGCATTTACCTTTCGGAAACACCTGGCCTCACCACAAAGGAAAACAACGTGGTGGCCAAACTCAATTTCTGCCAATACATAGCCATTGGGGTCAGGGTCGAGAACGAATTTGCAGGGGACCCAGCCCCCATTGCCAATACCCTGCAACAAGATCTCCGCGAAGTTTATCAGGATATTGTCCATGTATCAATCGCGGTCAACAAAAACCGGTATAGGCTATGGCTCAATGAAGCAAAAATTGTGGACCTGCCCCAATTTATCGTAAAACCGGAAATGATCAATTATGTAAAATTCTATGTGAACGGCATCGACAAGCAAAAGAAACAGGAGCAAGTATTGATCAGCAACCTTAAAATCTCCGAAGGTGGTGTGGACCTTAGAAGAAAACTAATGTCCGAAGGCAAAATTTCCACCAACGGCATTCTTTTCAATTCGGGATCAGCGGACATTTTACCACAATCCATGGGAATCATCCGGCAAATATCCCAGGTATTGAACCAGGACAACTCCATAAAACTGAACATAGTTGGGCACACGGATTCCGATGGTACGGATGAAAGCAACATGATGCTTTCCAAAAATCGTGCGGAAGCCGTTAAAAAAGCATTGGTATCCGTGTATGGAATTTCCGCCGACCGTTTGAGTTCGGAAGGCAAAGGAGAGACCGAACCCGTGGCAGATAACAATTCCGACCAAGGAAAGGCCCAGAACAGAAGAGTTGAATTCATTAAAAAATAAACCTTGCACAACATGAAACGATATTTCACATTCCTGCTACTTGCCGTATTCGCAGCTTCCAATTTACAGGCACAATCTACTTGCAGCACATATTATCCTTTGGTCGAAGGAGCCAGCCTCCAGTACACTAATTATGATAAGAAAGGAAAAGACGATGGACAAATCAACTACAAGATTACCAATGTGGAAAGCAGCGGTGACAATGTAAGTGCCACCATGATGATGGAAATGGTAGACAAAAAAGGAAACACCTATACCTCGGATTACGAAATTGATTGTGATGGCAACGTGGTCAAAATTGATTTTAAATCCTTGATGAACGATCAGATGCTGAGCCAGATGGGGGATGTGGAGATGGATATTTCCGGGACCGATGTGGATCTGCCCAATAATCTATCCGTAGGTCAACAACTGCCAGATGCCAATATGGAACTTAAAATGAAGATGGGCGGCGCCATAAACATGAACATGACCGTAGAAACACTTAACCGTAAAGTGGAAAAACAGGAGAGTGTGACCACACCTGCCGGCACGTTTAACTGTTTCGTGATCTATAGCGAAACAAGAACAAAAATGATGATGGGAAACAAAACTTTTCCCAACCGGGTATGGTTGGCCGAAGGTGTGGGGATGGTAAAACAGGAATCCTACAATACCAAAGGAAAACTGATCGGCAGTTCATTGCTCACCGAATACAGCAAATAATAGGGATTTACTTTGTAAATACAAGAAACCGAGGTACGGGCCTCGGTTTCTTGTTATCTAATTCTAAAATATGTCCTCAAAGTTAGACCCCTGCCCCTTCCTTGACCAACTCAGCCTCAAAAAGTGTGCTAAAATGTTGGAGCAGTTTTTGTTTCACCTCCTCCATATCCACTACCCTCTGGCCCAGTTCTACATTTAAGGAGGTAACCGCCTTGTCCTTGATGCCACACGGAATCATCATATCAAAATAGCCAAGATCAGTGTTCACATTAAGAGCAAACCCATGCATGGTTACCCAACGACTGGCACGTACACCCATGGCACATATTTTTCGGGCAAAGGGAGTACCGACATCCAGCCAAACCCCTGTCTCCCCTTCGGAACGTTGCCCCTTGAGGCCATAGTCGGCCAAGGTCAAAATCACCATTTCCTCCAAAAAGCGTAGGTATTTATGGATATCGGTAAAGAAGTTGTCCAGATCCAAAATTGGGTATCCCACCACTTGTCCAGGCCCGTGGTAAGTAATGTCTCCCCCACGGTTGATTTTATAGAAAGTGGCTCCCTTTTCAGCAAGTTTGTTTTCGTCCACCAACAAATTGTTGATGTCGCCGCTCTTTCCCAAGGTATACACATGCGGATGCTCCACGAACAAAAAATGGTTGGGGGTCTCAAGGCCCGCATCCTCACGTCGGTTGCGAACCTTGGTGTCCACAATGTTCTTAAACAGAAGCTCTTGGTAATCCCAAGTGTCCTTATAATCTTTTAATCCTAGATCTTGTAAAGTAACTTTCTTGTTCATGCCACAAAGATACGAAGCATGGGAATGGAAAACTATTTCTCCAGTTCCACTTCCAAATCCAAGACCGATGGATTCTTCATCAACTCCATGAAGTTGACCTCATAGATCAAGGTTTTTCCATCCTGACTAAAGGTTGCGTCTTCCGCAGTGGTCGATTTTATCTTTTTAGGGAAGTGATATTTTAAGGTGTACGTAGACCCCGAAAGGAACATCTCCGCTCCCTGTAGGCTATCCAATTGCTGTTGGAACAACTCTTGATCCACAATTTTGGCCTTTCTGGAAAACTTGTTCTTGTTGAACGAGTAATCTACTTCGGTTGGTTGCTCGGCGGGCTTCATCGGGCCTTGCTGAGGATTGGATTTGCCTCCAATGGAACTTGCATCTTGAAAAGCTCCAAAGGCATCGTTTACCTCACTTACATTTTTAAACTCGCTGTACAAATCGAACATCATCTCCTTTTTTTCAGGATTCATCACCATGCGCATATTGAACGGTTCCAGTTTTTTCAACTTTTCTTGTTCTTCAATAGGCAATTGGGCAATGCTATCCTTCTTCTCTTCCAAAAAATCCTTGAAGGAAATTATGGAATCTATTGGTTTCTCATTTGTTTTGGCCATTTCTTCCCCGGCCATTTCCATCATCTCGGAACCATCAAAATTTATGGACAGTTTCCCAGAACCATCTTCATTAATGTGTATTTCTTCGGTAAAATTACATGCACTGGCAAGGGCAATCAACATTGCCAATAGCAAGATTTGGACTTTTTTCATAAAATATTTAGTTAGTGTTGTTTAGTATGACCAAGGCCCCGATTACTCCGGGAACCCAACCACACAGGGTTAAAAGTAATACAATAAGAAAAGACCCACAACCTTTTCCGATGACCGACAAGGGAGGGAAAAAAATAGCCAACAAAACTCTCCAGATACTCATTTTTTTGATTTTGATTGATGATACTTATAGGTAGACCAAACACTGTTTTTGTTACAGAAAAGCACTATTTTTAGCCAAAATCGGGTAAAAAATGCGGTTTTTCGTCCTTTTCTTATTTCTGGCACAAGCACATGTCCTTTTGGGGCAATACCATTTTTCGGGCCAAGTTTCCGCAGAGAACAATGGTAATTCAATTTACCTGTCATTGGTCGAGGATTACCGAAAATCTGGGCGAGTATACTTGGACCAAATTGTACAAAAATCTGAGGTGGACTCCTTGGGTCATTTTTCCTTTGAGGGCAACAACCTCGATGACCAAAACCGCATCTATCGCATCCATTTGGATGGCTGTTCGGACAATACGGGCAACAATCATTTTTTGGGTCGATGCAACAATAGCAAAAGTGTCCTATTTATAGCCAACAATACCGACACCTTGGAGTTCCCGACCTCGTTCGAGGACCAATCACTTTGCACCATAACGTCCACTAACCCAAAATCGGGCCTACTTTTGGAGGTTGCAGGGCTAAAAGAGCATATGGCCTACGATTTTGCAGACTATCCCAGCGAAGCCAACAAAAAATTGAACCTGGACAAGTGGTTCAAAACCTTGCACAGTTTTGGAAAAGAGACTGGCGAACCCTTGGCCGAACTTTACATCTACGATTTTTTATCCGACAAAAGGAACGAAACCTTTAAGTTTTATCTCGAAGACCTTACTACCAACGATTATTACGAGGGTCTATCGGAAAGATTATCAAAAACCTATCCCAAAGCCGAGTTTACGCAGCAGTACCAAGCCGAAATAGCTACTGATAAGGAATTGGCAAGTTTCAGTCGTCCAAAATCCAGCAAATGGAACCGGACCATCATCGCACTTTTGGCAGTTTCCATATTGGGAAATGTGTTGTTCTTGATTAGAAAAAAGAAAAAGAGTTCTTCTGAATTACTTGAAAAACTTACCCCGCAAGAGCAAAAAATCGTCAACCTGATTTTGGAAAACAAGACCAATAAGGAAATTGCCTCAGAACTTTTTGTAAGTGTAAGCACGATAAAAACACACATCAACAATTTGTACAAAAAGTTGGGCATCACTTCCCGCGAAGAGATGGCACTCCGCTTCAAAAAATAAAATTCAACCCCCGGTCTAGTACCAATATCCAACGTTCACAACCTACGTCCATCACAGATTTTGGTGAATTTGGCCATCAAACCATAAATCACAGTAAATCATGAAACAACTTTTGGCAATACTCCTTTTGCTTTGCACTTTCGGAGCTACGGCACAGGAATTCAACAAGGAAATCAAAACAGAAAACAGCCTACAGTTTTTAGTGGGGCAAATCAATATTGAAGGCTTACAATCCCAACCTTACGGCAACTGGTTTCAAAACAGATACGAGAGCTATAACCCTGACGAAACCATAGTTGCACTTTTTAAGGAAAAACTGGCTGGGTACAACATCAAGCTATTTTTGGGCACTTGGTGCGGGGACAGTAAACGGGAAAGCCCAAAATTCATTAAAATATTGGAAGTGGCGGATTTTCCCATGGAACAATTGGAAATCATAGCACTGGACTATCGCAAGGAACATTATAAAACCAGTCCCACTGGTGAAGAGAAAGGATTGAACATTATTAAAGTACCCACCATCATCTTTTTTAAGGATGGCAAGGAAGTCAACCGAATCGTGGAAAGTCCGTTGGAAACTTTGGAGGAAGACATGGCCCAAATCATTTTTCAAAAGGACTACGTACCCAATTATGCATATTAAGTTGGGCCAACGCAAGGATTTAAAAGCGCAAAAGTGTAATTTTGCGCTTTAAATTTTTACAGACTATGCAACTATCGGAACAAGAGATCGTTCGAAGGGAAAAATTGACCAAACTCAGGGAATTGGGCATCAACCCGTATCCCGCAGCATTGTATCCTGTTGATGCCACTTCCAAGAGCATCAAGAATGATTTTGAAGAAGGAAAGAAAGTGGTTATTTCCGGTAGATTGATGTCGCGCAGAATTCAAGGAAAGGCTTCCTTTGCCGAACTTCAAGACAGCGAGGGCCGTATCCAAGTTTACTTTAACCGTGATGAAATTTGTCCGGATGATGATAAAACCTTGTACAATGATGTGTACAAAAAATTGTTGGACATCGGGGACATTATCGGTATTGAAGGAGAGCTGTTCAAAACACAAGTCGGTGAGAAAACCGTGATGGTAAAAAACTTTTCACTTTTGAGCAAAAGTCTAAGGCCATTGCCCCTACCAAAGGTAAACGACGAGGGAAAAGTATACGATGCTTTCAATGACCCGGAACTTCGCTACCGTCAACGTTATGTGGATTTGGTAGTGAACCCGCACGTTAAGGACACCTTCATCAAAAGAACAAAGATTACCACCAGTATACGGGAATTCTACAACCAAAAAGGATACTTGGAAGTAGAAACACCGATTTTACAGCCGATTCCAGGTGGAGCGGCCGCACGACCGTTCTTAACGCACCACAATGCACTTAATGTGCCCTTGTATCTGCGAATCGCCAACGAACTGTACCTAAAAAGATTAATTGTCGGCGGATTTGATGGCGTTTACGAATTTGCCAAGGACTTCCGTAACGAGGGAATGGACCGTACCCACAATCCAGAGTTTACCGTAATGGAACTCTACGTAGCTTATAAGGATTACAACTGGATGATGGATACCACCGAAGAACTTTTGGAAAAAGTGGCAGTAGACGCAACGGGAAGTTCCAAAGTAAAAGTTGGAAATCACGAAATTGAATTCAAGGCGCCTTACCCAAGGGTCCCTATTTTGGAAGCTATAAAGATCCATACCGGATATGATGTTTCCGAAATGGAGGAAGATGAGCTTCGCGAAGTGGCCAAAAAATTGGGTATTGAAGTTGATGATACCATGGGCATCGGTAAATTGATAGATGAGATTTTTGGTGAAAAATGTGAGCACCACTACATTCAACCCACCTTCATCATCGATTATCCAAAGGAAATGAGCCCGTTGACCAAAGAGCACCGAACCAACCCAAGGCTTACAGAACGTTTTGAATTGATGGTAAATGGTAAGGAATTAGCGAATGCCTATTCCGAGCTCAACGACCCCATTGATCAGCGCGAGCGTTTTGAAGACCAGCTGAAACTGTCAGAAAAAGGGGATGACGAAGCGATGTTCATCGACCAAGATTTCTTGCGTGCCCTCGAATACGGTATGCCCCCAACCTCGGGAATCGGAATTGGAATCGATCGTTTGGTGATGTTGATGACAAACAATTCTTCCATTCAAGAAGTATTGTTCTTCCCTCAAATGCGTCCAGAGAAGAAAAAAGTAGAGTTGACCGAAGAGGAGAAAACCATCGTGGACATTCTTAAGCCTCAAGGAGAAATGTCCTTGGCCGACCTTAAGGATAAAGCTGGGTTGAGCGGTAAAAAATGGGACAAGAGCACCAAGAGCCTCTCCAAACACGGACTTATCAAAATAGAGAAAACAGAAAGTGATCTTTTGGTAAAATATACAGGATAGCATAAAATCTTATCCTCATTAAATACAAACCCCTGGGCCTCAAAATAGGTTCAGGGGTTTCGTTTTTAAAAAAATTTCTATCTTACCCCCGATTTTCTTCCCTAACGGAGGAAGATTTCCAGCAGCTTACCCCACTAATCTTACTAAAATCTACTTATATGAAAAGAATGAAATTAGCATTCCTTTTCGTGCTGTTGGTATCGTTTACCGGAATGGCACAAGAGGTAACAGGAACGGTCTATGACGACCAAAACGTACCCTTACCGGGAGCTTCGGTCCAAGTTAAAGGAACAACCACGGGAGCCATCACCGACTTTGATGGCAACTATTCAATTGAAGCTAGCACCGGAGACATCTTGGTATTTTCCTACGTCGGATTCAACACACAGGAAGCGACCGTAACCGGCAACACATTGGACGTTACACTACAAGCCGGACTCGAACTGGAAAATGTTGTAGTAGTTGGATCCAGAAACGCCAACCGAACCTCTACCGACTCGCCAGTGCCCGTCGATGTGCTGGATGTAACAGAACTGGTACAATCCGCCCCTCAGGTCACGGTCACCGAAATCCTGAACTACGCGGCACCGTCATTCACTTCCAATCCACAGACCATTTCTGACGGTACGGACCATATTGCCCCCGCTGCTTTGCGCGGACTCGGGCCTGACCAAGTATTGGTTCTCATCAACGGAAAAAGAAGGCACAAAACAGGATTGGTCAACGTAAACGGAACATTTGGTCGGGGAAGTGTTGGAACGGACATGACCACGATTCCATCCAATTCCATTTCCAGAATAGAAATTCTACGTGACGGTGCTGCCGCGCAGTACGGTTCAGATGCCATTGCAGGGGTCATCAATATTGTTTTGAAGAATACCGTGAACGAATTGCAGGTAGATGTGAACACCGGAGCCCATTTTACCAGCGAGCATAGTCCCCAAAAGAAAATCGATGGCGAACAAGTAAGTCTTGGACTTAATTACGGTTTGCCTATTGGAAAAAATGGTGGGTTCATCAACTTTACGGGGAATTTTAACCACCGCGGATGGACCAATCGTATGCAGGAATGGGAAGGTTCTATTTTTAATAGCTACAATTCGATTGAAAGAGTTGCAGCGGCAAACAACTATGATACATCCTTACTACTAGATGATGATTTGACAGATATATTTCAGTATGCATCAGCTGCTGGGATTGCTCTGAACGGAGATGAAACCAAGGAGGAGCTTCAAAACATCCTAAGTGCCGATGTAACCGAGGAAGAACTTGCAGCAAGAGGTCTACAACGGAGCGATTTCAACATGCGAGTTGGCCAATCCAAACTTAGGGGAGCACAGTTCTTTGCCAATCTATCCATTCCGTTGGATGAAAACTTGGAGATTTATGGATTTGGTGGATTGAGCTTCAAAAATGGTAATGCCGGTGGTTTTTACCGTTTGCCAAACCAGTCGCGCACCTACACCCCTGCTTATCCCAACGGCTTTTTGCCGGAAATCAATTCCAACATTGTGGACAAGTCTGCCGCTTTTGGCATCAAGGGAATGATCGGGGATTGGAATGTGGACTTTAGCAATTCCTACGGAAAAAACGAGTTTATGTACCATGTGACCAACTCCAACAATGCTTCAATGGGAAATGCCACTCCTTTTCAAGCCAATTCGGGTGGGTTCAACTATAGTGAAAACACAACGAATTTTGATATGAGCCGCTTTTATGAAGATACCATGGCAGGATTGAACATTGCCTTTGGCGCCGAGTACCGTGTGGAAAACTATGCAATCGTGGCAGGAGAGGAAGCCTCGTACACTCAATACAACACATTGGGCAACCCTCATGATCCCACAGACCCGGAATCGGTAGTTCCAACAGACTTTTTTGGAAGTACCCGACCTGGAGGCATCCAAGTATTTCCAGGGTTTAAACCAGATAATGAAGTGAACGCTTTCAGAAATACCATTGCCGGTTATTTTGATGTGGAAGCCGATTTCACCGAGTCCATTCTTTTGAGCGGAGCAGTCCGTTATGAAAATTTCTCCGATTTTGGGGGTACCTTGAACTTTAAGGTCGCTACACGCTTGAAAATTTCAGAAAACTTCAATTTTAGAGGTGGCGGACAAACGGGCTTTAGAGCTCCATCATTGCATCAGATTCATTATAGCTCCACCTCTACCCTATTTGTGGATGGAGTACCGAACGAAGTCGGTATTTTCCCGAACACCTCGAGGGTTGCCCGACTGTTGGGCATAGAACCTTTAAAAGAGGAAACTTCGGTAGGTGCCACCGCTGGATTCACCGCAAGGGTGCCCATTGCCAACCTAAAGTTTACCCTGGACGGATTTCTCATCAACATAGATGACCGTGTAATCCTCACAGGTCAGTTCGATGATAACGGAAATGCCGAGTTGGCCAATCTTTTCCAACAGGCCAATGCCACCCAAGCTGCCTTCTTTGCCAACTCTGTGGATACCCAGACCAAAGGTTTGGATTTTGTAGTGGACCATAAAGCTAACATCTCGGACAATGTTTCCCTGACCAATACCTTGGCCATGACGTTATCCGAAACAACCGTAGAAAAAGTAAAAGTTCCCGAAGCAATCGCCGATGCAGGGCTGAGCGACACCTATTTCGATCCAACCAGCCGAATTTTTTTGGAATCTGCCGTGCCCACCACAAAGGGTAACTTATCTCACAACCTAAAAGTTGGGGACAATTGGAGTTTCTTTTTAAGGAACGCTTATTTTGGAGAGGTTCGGGAAGCTACCAACGAAGTTGACCCAACAATCGACTATACATTCGGTGCAAAAATAGTGACCGACCTTACCATAGGCTATAGCTTCACGAAGAGCGCGATACTTACCATCGGTGCAAACAACCTTTTGGATGTTTATCCGGACAAGAACGACCCTGCTTTTAGATCGGATGGAAGGTTTATCTATTCGAGAAGATCTGTGCAGTTTGGACAAAACGGTAGGTATGTTTTTGGTAGATTGACGTTCAAAATCAAATAACACTATCCTTTTTATCAAAATTTAATCTTGAAGCCCCTTCACGGGGCTTCATTATTTTTATCTTTTCATAAAAAAGCATAGCTTAGAACCCCAATGGAACTAAGCAAAAAAATTGGTTTGGTCCTAGGACCGATCGTATTCCTCATACTGAACCTATTGCCTTTTGAAATGGTGTCAGAAAAAGGCGACCCCGTAATCTCGATTGCCGCTTGGATGCTGATCTGGTGGATAACCGAGGCTGTTTCTATTTCAGTGACCGCCCTCTTACCATTGCTCCTATTGCCTATTTTGAAAGTACTGCCCATTGCGGAGGTAGGTGCCAACTATGGAAGCCCCATCGTTTTTCTCTTCTTTGGCGGATTTGTAATGGCCCTTGCGCTGGAAAAGGTAAACCTGCACCGCAGGATAGCACTCAACATCATACGACTTACCGGTACCACGCCCAACAAAGTGATTCTAGGTTTCATGATCGCCACTGCCACCCTTAGCATGTGGATCAGTAATACGGCAAGTACAGTGGTTATGCTCCCCATTGCCATTTCTGTGATCAACTTATTGGTAAACGATGAAGACGGTTTTACCAAGAACGATCAAAACTTTGCCCTTTGCGTTATGCTGGGAATCGCGTTTTCGGCCAATGCAGGTGGAATTGCCACGGTTATAGGGACGCCACCCAACTCGGTTTTGATCGGATTGTTGGAAAATGAATACAACACCGAAATTTCCTTTTTAAAATGGATGACCATTGGATTGCCCTTTTCCATCATCATGATTGCAATCTGTTACTTGGTTTTGGTCAAATGGATGTTCCCCAATCGGGATTTAAAGTTTAGCGCCTCAAAGGAAGTAATCCGCACAGAATTGAAAAAATTGGGCCCAACATCCGGTAAGGAGAAAATGGTACTAGTCATTTTTGGTGTTACGGTTTTCCTATGGATTTTTAGAACGCTCATCAACAATATTTTTCCAAGTTTAGGGCTTACGGATACCATGATCAGCATTTTTGCGGCCATTGCTCTTTTTGCCATTCCCTACAACATTAAAAAAGGGGATTTTATCATCGACTGGAAAGACACCTCCAAATTGGCATGGGGCATTCTGGTACTTTTCGGTGGCGGACTTGCCCTGGCCCAGGGAATGTCGGCAAGTGGCATTGTGGATATGGTGGCCAACGCCATTGCACAGAGCGAAATAAGTGTTTTGTTTACTGCTGCACTGTTGATTTTCCTTATGCTTTTTATGACCGAATTGATGAGCAATGTGGCCCTTGTAGCTGTTTTGGCGCCCGTAGTGGCCGGTATCGCCATTGGTCTGGATATCCCCATGCTGCATCTGTTGATACCCGTTACCATTGCCAGTAGCTGTGCCTTTATGTTGCCCATGGCCACGCCTCCCAACGCAATTGTATTTGCTAGCGGTTACATAAAAATTCCACAAATGGCCCGTGTGGGTGTCATCCTTAATCTAATAGCGGTGGTATTACTGGTACTTGTGTTCCAGTTTGTGATTCCGTTATTGTTCTAAAACTAAAAATGCCCCTCCGGGCGGAAGGGCATTTTCACAAACTAACTAACTCAAAAAAATGTAAGAAACTAACTTAACCAACGCTACCTGCTTTTTGCAAGTGTGGCGTAACTCTTTGTTAGGTACAAAGTTATAACCCATTTTTGTGAAGATTATTGTAATTAGTCTTTTGTTAACGCACCATGATTCAGCCTACAACCCAACGATTCATGAGCAAATGGGTAAAACACTGCAAAAATTTCAGTAAAACTTTCAAAACACTGCATTTTCTACACGACAATATCCATTTTACCTAAAATTCCCTCGCTATCTAAAGCCATGTTATTTTTTTGTTAACCAGATTTTTATAAGAATCCATTAACAAAAAAAAAGCCCTCACGAAGAGGGCTTTAACTAACTAACTCAAAAATTTGTAAAATGAAAACTAAACCATCCTACTAGTTGACCCTTTGGTAAGGATCAAAATTTTCTGGGAGATACTTGGAAGTATCAAAACCCAATTCAATTTCTTCGTCTTCCATGTAGTTGATGGAGCTAACGGCAACTACGTTGGTGTAAGGATCAAATCCTTCTGGCAATAAATACTTGCTGTTGATTCCCAACTCCAGGTCAAATTCCTTCTCCACAAACGGAATGGACTTTAAATCGACGTACATTTCGTAAGGAGAAAATCCTTCTGGCAAGTAATCTTTGGTATCAAAACCAAGATCCATGTCCTCTTCCTCCATATAGTTGATTGAATGTACATCCACCACATCCGTATAGGGATTAAAACTCTCGGGCAGATACTTTTGGGCATCAAAACCTAAAATTGGTTCAACTTCGTTTTCGAGGAATATGATGGAATTCAAATCAAAATAACTTTTATAAGGATCAAAACCTTCCGGAAGGTAATCCGAGGTATCAAAACCTAAATCCACTTCAGGCTCTTCCTCTATATAAGTTAGGTCGTTCAAATTCAACTCATACGATGCATAATTTGCCATCCATGAAGCTGAGGCGTTCAAATCGGCATTGATGTTCAACACCGTTACATTGTTCTCCAAACTACCGGACGTTTCGGTCCTGACCTCGACGGTCTTGGCATTTTGTTGGTCGTTTGCTATGGCTGTGGTACTTAATAAAACACTACCATAAATTAATAATAACTTGTTCATTTTTTGATTGAATTTTGTGATTGATGATATGCCTATAAGACTATCCGAAATCCAAAACGTTACAGTATTTAGCATTTTTTTTGGAAAAACAAATGCACCCTGAGCCCAGCTATAGATAGCGATTCGGCCCAAACCTCTAGTAAAACGCAGGACTCCCAACGATTGGACACCATTGCAAAAAAAATGGGTGTTAATATTTATTTAACAGTTAATTCTCTCGATTTTTTGGTTCTTTGAGTCTTTGTAGTTATTCAAACTGACTTATAATGATTAAAAATTTACTACCTCGACTACTTGTAGCGATTATTTTATTGGGTACGGTTCAAACAACCCACGCCCAACTTTTCAAAAAGAAGAAAAAGGAAACAGAACAAAAAAAGGAAGACAAGTCTAAACCGGGCGATATAAAACCTTATGATAAGGTAATCACCAAGGATGCCAAAACGGATGAGGGTCTTTTTAGCGTGCACACCGTGGACGACAAACACTTTTATGAAATTCCAGATTCCCTCTTTAACCGTGAAATGCTCATGGTAAGCCGAATCTCCAAAACGGCCTCAGGAATCGGGTTTGGTGGCGGAAAAATCAATACCCAAGTATTGCGATGGGAAAAAATGGACAAAAAAGTACTTGTCCGTGTAGCCTCTTATGAAAATTTTGCAGCGGATTCGCTACCCGTTCATGAAGCTGTGGTCAACTCCAACTTTGAACCTGTGCTTTTTGCCTTCGACATCAAGGCAATCAACAAAAAAGATAGCCTAAATCCCTCTATCGTTATCGAAGTGGACCCATTGTTCACCAACGATGTGAAAGCCCTTGGTTTTCCCGATGGATACAGAAAAAGATATAAGGTTACCAGAATGGATGGTGACCGTAGCTATATTGAATCCATCAAAAGCTACCCTTTGAACATAGAGGCGAGGCATGTGAAGACATACCTTTCCAGCGAACCGCCGAGCAATTCCAGCTTGGGTTCCATTTCCCTCGAAATCAACAACTCCATGATTTTGCTGCCCAAAGAACCTATGAAACGTCGTTATTTTGACGAACGTGTGGGATGGTTTGCCCGAGGTCAGGTGGATTATGGACTGGACGCCCAAGAAAGTAAAACTGTCACCTATTTGGACCGTTGGAGACTTGAGGTAAAGGATGAGGACATTGCCAAATTCAAGGCAGGTGAATTGGTAGAGCCCAAAAAACCGATCATTTATTATGTAGATCGCGCAACACCCAAGGAGTGGGTGCCTTACATTAAACAAGGTATCGAAGACTGGCAGGTAGCCTTTGAAGCGGCAGGTTTTAAAAACGCCATTATTGCCAAAGATCCGCCTTCACCCGAAGAAGACCCCGAATGGTCTCCCGAGGATGTCAGGTACTCCGTAGTGCGGTATCTGGCCTCTCCCATACCCAACGCGAACGGTCCCCATGTGAGCGATCCACGTAGTGGTGAAATTCTGGAGTCGGACATCAACTGGTACCATAATGTAATGAGCTTGCTTCGCGGATGGTATTTTGTACAAACTGCCGCAATCAATCCGGATGCGCAAAAAACACAGTTCGAAGAAGAGATCATGGGGCGTTTGATACGTTTTGTATCCTCGCACGAAGTGGGTCACACCCTTGGATTGCCCCACAATATGGGCAGTAGTGTGGCATACCCTGTTGATTCTTTGCGTTCGGCCAGTTTCACCAAAAAATATGGAACGGCACCCTCCATTATGGACTATGCCCGTTTTAACTACGTTGCCCAACCAGGTGACGAAGGTGTTGCTTTGATGCCCAATATCGGTATCTATGATAAATATGCCATCAAATGGGGATACCGACCTATTTTGGACAAAACCGCCAAAGAAGAAAAACCAATCCTAAACGATTGGATCTTGGAACATGCAGGAGACCCAATGTACCGTTTTGGACACCAGCAGGTGGGTGATATCCACGATCCAAGTTCACAAACCGAGGATTTGGGGGATGATGCGATCAAAGCCAGCTTGTACGGTATTGAAAATCTTAAGCGAATTGTTCCCAAATTAATGGATTGGACCACAGAAGCGGGTGAAAATTACGACGATCTTGAAACCATGTACGGTCATGTTGTGGCGCAGTTCCGCAGATATATGGGTCATGTTTCCAACAATATCGGGGGTGTTTACGAATACCACAAAACGGCCGATCAGGAAGGTGCCGTGTACACCCACGTGAGCAAAGAGCACCAAAAAGATGCCATGGAATTTATGCAGGAGCAGCTTTTTGAAACCCCGGAGTGGTTGATCGAACCCAACATTTTCAATAAAATTGAATATTCAGGTTCCGTGGAGCGCATTCGTGCCACGCAGGAACGCTATTTGAGCACCATGCTGCAATTGGGCAAATTGGCCAGAATTATAGAAAATGAGACCTTGAACGGGGATGAGGCCTATGGACTGGTAGAGATGATGCGCGACCTTCGTAGGGGCATCTGGTCCGAGACCCGTAACGGTAAGACCATTGACACTTACCGCAGGAACCTTCAAAAAGCGCATATTGACCGTTTGGAGTATTTGATGACCGCCGACAGCCAAGGAAAACAGCCTGATTTTGGGGGATACAGAAAATCCACCCCGATCAACACAAGCCAGTCCGATATTCGTTCTGTGGCCCGGGCGGAGCTCAACAATTTAAAGAGTGACATTAGAGGCGGCCTTGCCAGAATTTCTGATACCATGAGCCGTTATCACCTTCAGGATGCCCTGGAAAGGATAGATATTATTTTGGAGCCATCCAAATAGGTACGTTTTTAAGATTACGTACATACGTTAAGGTGTAATCGATGTATTCATTGGTTACACCTTATTTTTTTTCCAATACACATCTAATCAGGACAGTTTCACAACATATGCCCGAGATTTTCAATCAAAATAGTTATTTTAGTGATTCCAAATCTCAACATCATGACCTACAAAACAAAAAGCTTCATCTACTTTGCCTGTTTCGTGGCAGCTTCCACCCTGTATTATGTGGTTGAACAACACGACAAATTCCAAGATCAATTGAACTCAACGGAATACGTTGAAACCAATTTCGAAGATGCGGACGACATCAGCAATGATTCCGTGGAAGATTTGGAAAAAGAAATCAAGTAATTTCCCTAAGCACATTTTTTACTGTTAAGGCTTCATAAACTATTTAATGAAGGTTAAACCTTTGGAATTATCACAAGTCCAAGGACCAAATCATTAGATGTATTATACAGCGATTAGCAGTTGTTTTGGTTATGCTTATCAGAATTGGCATGGCCAGACATACATAATGACCCTGGGATAAATGGCCACATTTCGAACAAAACATATGACCTTGGTACTAAACCTTTCCAAGGCCCAGCAGGATAAGATGTACGAGATTTAAATAGAAAGCGCCCGTTTGGACCGTCAGATGGCAATGAGGAACGTGCTGAACGAAGCCCAGTACGAAGCATGAAGAAAGTTCTCCAATCGCAAAATATGCATGGCAATTAAAAAATGCAGGAGAGAGGGAGATGAGGATAGTGTTTTTTGTTGATTTAAGAAGCCGCGCCTGCCATGGTCGCGGTTTCTTTTTTTATAATCTATCGTAAATTTAATTTTATCGGTTTTTTTATCGATATATTTGATTATCGTCTTTTTAAACGATATATTTGATTATCGGTTATTTTACAGATATTTATAAACATAAACAATCATGATTGCCATACTTACAGGAGACATCAAAAACTCTTCGGAACACAAGGCCAACAAATGGTTGCCCCTTTTAAAGGAAGCATTGATCAGATATGGTAAGGAACCCAAGGATTGGGAAATATACCGGGGCGACAGTTTTCAATTGCAGACCACCCCAGAAAATGCATTGGAAGCGGCCATCTACATAAAAGCATGCATCAAACAAATTCGCCAATTGGATGTACGCATAGGCATTGGACTGGGTATAAAAAATTATGATGCACCCCACATTACCGAATCCAACGGCCCAGCCTTTGTAAACTCTGGAGAATGTTTCGAAAACCTCAAGAAGCAAACCTTGGCCTTAAAATCTGACCATAAAAACTTTGATGAAACCATTAATTTAATGCTCCTTTTGTCAACCATGACGATGGACAACTGGTTGCCCGCAACCTCCAAAACGGTAAAGGCTGCAATGGAGCATCCCAATGCCAACCAAAGCGAAATTGCATCCAAACTGGGCAAATCACAAAGCACCATTAGTGAAGCATTGATACGATCAGGATTTGACGAAGTCCAAAAAATGATTCATTTTTACAAAGCACAACTCGCCCAATTATGATGATTTTGGCCCTAAAACTTATACTTGCCCACTTTATTGGAGACTTTGTACTCCAACCAGCACATTGGGTAGAGGATAAATTGGAGAAAAAGGGACGGTCCAAATACCTCTATTTTCATATTGGGGTGCATCTACTGGCTCTATTGATTATCCTACAATTTCAACACATTCTACCAATTTTGGTTATTGTAGTGACTCACTTCCTTATCGACTTGGGCAAATTATCCCTGACCAACGCAAAAAATTATCGCTGGCTATTCGTCTTAGATCAAGTATTGCATCTTTTGGTCCTTGGTGCGGTGCTGTATTGGATAGAACCGTTCCCGCTGGATTTCAGCAATTTGTTGACAGAAAACACCCTACTACTGATTACTTTTTTGGTGTTCGTCACCTACGTATCAGGTATTATAATGCGAATGTTGTTGGCTCCGTACATTGATGAAATTGCGAAGAACGATGTATCCGAGGAAGGAGGCTCGCTAAAAAATGCAGGAACCTATATCGGGATGCTGGAAAGGCTCTTTGTGTTTGGTTTTATTTTGATGCAGCAATGGGCTGCCATCGGTCTATTGATCGCAGCCAAATCCGTGTTCCGTTTTGGTGACCTCAACAAGGGCAAGAACAGAAAATTGACCGAGTACGTACTTATTGGTACACTATTAAGCTTTGGTCTGGCCATCCTATCGGGTACGTTTTATATGTATTTGGCCGAACAGCTTTAGCCACTACCAAAAAACGAAAAAGCCATCCTATAAAGAATGGCCTTTTCTGCACTAATTGAATCGAAACACTTGCTTAAAAAAAGTTGTTGTTCTTTAGAATTTGAAGGCTTTCCAATACGTTGTTTACCGCTAGGGTCATGGATTTTGCAGAGACCGTGGCACCCGAAATCCCATCGATATCTTTACCATACACCAGTTTCTCCCCCGATTTTCTTCCGATAAACTGTTTCAACCAACGCTGGCTTCCCACCTGGCGGCCATGATCTTCTCGGTAAATCAATATTTTGGATTTTTTCACGCTTAGGTCGGGATTGAGCAAAACCACATAGTCGAACGTTTTCTTTAAACTAGGGGCAACCCCCACATACACATATCCCAATTTTTTCTCCCCAGCAGTAATCCTGAACAAATTTTCCCCTCCCAATTCTGAAGGAGTTTTTCCGTTCAAATCGACAGAGACATTCATCAGGTCCATGGAGAATTCATCAACTTCATACGTCCCCTGAATAGCGGTATTGATTTTTTCCTGCAGCCTGTCCGATATCTTGTCCGCCCTAAAACCAAAAAGCAGCAGGGTGGAAGCTATTATCAAACCACTAAAAAAGCGGAATCTACTGCCCTTCAACATGCTTTGTGTTTTTGTCCGCTATAAACTTGTTGATGGTCTCCAAAATCTCAGCTTTATCCGCGTTTTCTTTCTCCAGACCGTAAAAGTGCATGAACAACGGTTGACCATCGACCTGTTTCAACAAGGTCAAATCCCCTTCCCTTTCATATACTTCATCCCAAGCATCACGGGCAGTGGCCCAAAAATCCTTGTTCTTCTTCCACCAATCCTTGGCAGCTTTGCAGCGCTCATCGGCTACCTTAACATAGGTATTGTATCCTTTCTCTTGTGCCAACAAAACATCTTCCTTACCATCTTTACGGATAATTTTGTCATTGTCCTGTTCGTGCACCCATCCTGTAGTCGTGATTTCCTGCCTGTTTCCACGGCTCATCACGTTGTAATCGCTTCTTTTGGAATATTCCCTACGCGGTAGTGGAGAATCACTTTGGTTTTCCCAATAATGCTTTCCATCAAAATGGACCCAGGTAGAGGAACCTGCATATCTGGGACTATCGTCCACTTGATATACTTTTTGTGTCCATTGTCCCTTTACCTCCTCTGCAGGAAGCTCACTGAACACCCAATTATTGTCCTTATCATAATGGAAAATCTTCTGGTTTTCATACAACCAATCCTGTCTCCAGTGTTTGATTACCATAGTATCGTTGAGCACCAACAAGTGCTGCAAGGAAATTTTATCGTCTCCCTCTTCTATGGGCAGGGCCAGTTCCAGAGCACTGGAAGTATAGTCCAAATGTTTCTCGTAGTCAATTTCGGGCGCAAAGGTTTCCGTGTACTTAAAACTGACTTCGTAGCAGCCGCACATGTCCAAAATAGCTTCGCGGTCCAGCTCTTTTTTTTCTTGCGCGGTTGCGCCAATGGTTGTTAAACCCACAACCAGCAAGGGTAACATAAAATTCTTCATATCGGTTCGTGTTAGATTGTTTTAAAAATGTTCTGGTCAAAAATAATAAACTTATTTAGATTAAATAAAAATAAAATATATATTTGCTTTCATAAATTAATTAGAATGAGTCTAAATAAAAATATCAATCTCCCATTTTTAACCTTACTTTTCTCGTTGTTCGGACTTGCGCAAGAATCAAAAACCACTCAAAAAGACTCATTGTCCATGCAACAATTGGACGAAGTGGTATTGACAGGCGAGAGCAAAGTAATGTCGCTGAGCAAGAAATTGTTCGCTGTGGGCGTTCTAGATCAAAAGGACATTGCCAAGGTAGCTGGAAACAATTTGGCCGACATTCTTAACTATAATCTCAATATTACCGTTACGCCGGACCCCTCCACGGGCCGTTCCACCATTAGTATGTTCGGATTGGACGGACAGTATGTAAAAGTGCTCATCGATGGTATTCCCATGGCCAGCGACAATGGTATGGGGAACAACATCGACATTACCCAGATCAATTTGGAGGATGTGGAACGGATAGAAATCGTGGAAGGATCCATGGGGGTGCTTTACGGAGACAATGCCGTGGCAGGCGTTATCAATATTGTGAGCAAACGCGGATTGAACAATAACCACAAATGGCAATTGCAGTTATCCGTACAAGAAGAGACCGTAGGCAGCGAATATGCCCTTTTTGATGAAGGCCGACATATCCAAAACGTAAAACTTAGCCATCAATTGAGTGATAAGACCAGTGTTGCCATCGGGGGTTCCCGAAACGACAATGCTGGTTTTTTTAATGGTTACCGCGGAAAAAACTATGTGAACATTCAGGATAATGCGGTGGTAAACGATAGTCTCCGCGGGATGGAGTGGAATCCCAAGGAGCAATTGACGGCTTATGGCAACCTGAATACATCGCTGGGCAAACACAACATCTTTTACAAGATCCAATACTACGATGAATCCGTTCCAGTGTACAACCATTATATAAACGGTAGGCTGGACAGTAACACGGGGATGGTAAGGCCCACCGCCTTGGATGAAAATTTTGACACGGAGCGCCTCATGAACAACCTTAATGTTACAGGTCCCATCAAAGGGTCAACGGTCTACAACCTGTCCGTGTCCCATCAAACCCAAAAGCGCTATTACAAACAATATGTATACAATATCCTCGAGCAGGGAATCGAATCCGTTATCGCCGACGATTTAAGTCAATCCAGTGAAATATGGTACTCCAAGGGCTTTGTGAGCAATATGGTCCCCAAATCGGATTTCTTAAATCTGCAACTGGGGTATGAGTTTAACCATCAAACAGGTTTTGATGCCATTGCCACGGGCGCATATTCCAGCGATGTGGTGGAAAACACGTTGGAAAACTACGATTTCTTTGGGGTGGCGGATTTTAACCTAACTAATAGATTTTCCATCTTCCCAGGAGCCCGATTCACCAACAACTCCCAATTCGGCAACAAATTGATTTGGTCCCTCTCCTCTACCTACGACATCAGCAACACCTTCAAAATAAAAGCTGTGTTCGGTTCCGCCTTTAGGGCGCCCAATTTTGAGGAACTATTCTTCTACTTTGTGGACTCGAACCACAATGTGCAAGGGAATCCCAACCTAAACCCCGAAGATGGTATTTCACTTTTCTTGAACGTGGAAGAAAAATTTAGGCTGTCCGACACAAGTATGCTCAAAACGGCCCTAAAATACTACTATTTTGATATTGACGGAAAAATAGCATCCGTTATTGATGTGGACGAGCAGGACCGTAACCTGTTCACTTTTGATAATGTGGACCGTTCCAGAATATTAGGCTTCTCTTTAGAGAATTCCCTAACCATGAACCGTTGGCAGGCCTCTTTGGGGATGACGTATTTGGGTGCTTCCACCACGGTGGACGAATCCACGGAAGACAACAGCGATTATCTGTGGAGTTTCAATCTACAATCAGCCTTGAGCTATACGGTTCCATCAATCAACACAACCCTGTCCGCCCAACTCAAGTACACGGGAAGGACCCAGATCGTACAAAGCGGCTCGGATGGTACCGAAGTAGGCCAAACCGATGATTTCACATGGATGGATGCCTCAGCACGGACTCATATTACCAAAAACTTAAGCCTTACCCTAGGCGCACGCAACATCTTCGACATTGTTCGGGTGAATGCCTCGGACACCCCCACGGGAGCCCACGGAAGTGGAGGCGCTCCAAGCCGTTTGTTCGGCAATGGAAGATCATATTACCTAAAACTATTATACAATCTAAATTTCAATTAAAACCAATGAGAAAAACAATCATTTTAAAAGCAATCGCACTTTTGCTCATCATCAGCTCCTGTAGCGACGATGAGGGCCAAGACCTGATAGACTTCACGGTAAACTTCAATAGTGAGACCGTAAGCACCACCGAAGAGGACACCTCCATTGATGTTCAGCTCAACTTTTCCAGACCTGCATCGGAAGCGGGAACCATTAGCATTGCCTACACAGGTACCAATGCGGAATATGGAACGGATTTTACAACTACCCCCAATGGAGAGTCGGGAACCATTGCCGTTGTAGTGGCAAAAGGGGACCAAAGCGCCTCTTTTACCTTCAACAAATTGTCCAATGCCATTGAAGGTTCCACAAAATCGGTGACCTTTTCCATTGGCAGTTTTGATCAAACGGATTGGAAACAGGGGGCCAAAGCATCTGCTTTGGTGAGCTTTACCCCTATCGCATCCACAAACGGTATAATCGATTCCGAAAACGGTGGGTCCAACATACCCAATCAGGTCTATTTTGACTTTAGCTCCGCGACCCAGACGGCCGTGCGACGGGACACTTGGGAAATTGCGTTCTACAATGGGACTGAAAACCGTGTGTTCTTAAATCCAGCCTTAGCCGTATCGGCTGTTGAAATTACAGGAGAAACTGATTTACTTGCTATTACAGAAGCTAGCGACCTTCCCGAACCAATGGAATTGACAGGTCTTAACGCCATGTTTCAGCCAGAAGCCGTAACTGTAGGCACCGTGTCCGAACTTTTGGAAGGTTTGCCCGTAGGCTATTATCAATACGGAAATTTGGACGAAGGCATTTCCTTTACCGACAATGCCGAAGGCACCTTGGAGGGGACCGCTTTCTCCGAGGTATCCACCACTGCAACGGAAAACTATGTGTACATCCTTAGTTTGGGATACGAAATTCCAACGAAGCCAGCAGAAACAGGGAGCATCGCAACTACTGGCGACCAAAGAGGGTACATGAAGGTCAGGGTATTGAGCGATGGTAACAGCTACACCATTCAATATGCAGAATTGGCCGAAACCGAGTCGTACAATGAAGTGACAATATCCAAAGACGCTGCCTACAACCTTACCGCTTTTAGTTTGACCAACGGCGAAACCATTAGCGTAGAGCCCAACAAAGACCAATGGGACATCAACCTTAGCGGAGTATTCTCTTACTACGGAGATTCTGGCGGCTTGGTTGCCGGGCTTACCTATTCCGACTACGTGCTCCACAATACATTGGGCAATGTGGGACTCTACCAGGTGACCATTGAAGGGGATGTTCCCACCTACTCCAACTTTACCATGGGCGATGTGGACGAATCCGCATTTGTATTTGACAACAGAGCTGTTGTGGGCAGTGGCTGGAGAGATGCCTTTAATGGTGTGATCAACGAAAATGTGTACTACGTGCTAAAAGATGCCGATGGAAACTACTACAAATTCGATTTTACGGATTATAAAAGCACGGAAGGCGAAAGGGGGCACTACCAGTTTACCTATGAACGCCTGTAACGATTCATTTATTCAGATGCTCAACACTGGACCCATACTACCTTTTGTTATCCCATTATCCTGAGTGGTTCAGTTTGAGTTAGTTTGTGTGAGGAGCGGGGCCAGTGGTCCCGCTTTTTATGTATCACCCCCTTTCACGACACTAAAAAAATGGATTGGGTTAAAGCGAACCATCAAAAAATCATTACTTTATAGAAAACGATATATAAATGAAGGACGACATGGGAGTAATAGCAACGAACAAACGGGAAGTAAAACTGTTTTATAACGCCGAAACCAACAAGGGGATGCAGACCTTGGCCTACCTCAAATCCTCCAATAAAAAAATATTGGACGTAAACCTGGACAAGGTCAAAGTTACGGCCACGCAATGGACCGAATTGGCCAAGCTATTGGGAAAGCCCATTAAGGAACTCATCAATACCGAGCATCCCGATTTTGTAGATAAGTATGGCAAAAATGCCGAACTACAGGATGAGAATGACTGGCTCAAGGTACTGGAAAAAAATCCCAAGGTGGTGACCCAGCCCATTTTGGTGAACGGCGATCGTGCCGTACAAATCGACACCCCTTCGGATGTCGTGGCCTTTTTGGAGGAAGAAGAAGACTAGGCCTCCCCTCCCATATCTATTAAACACACCATTAACACACTTATGCCGCAACGCAACGTCTCCCGCTACCTGAAAATAACCGTCACTATCCTCTTATCATTGATTTTGGTGGGCATTGCGGCACAATGGTTCTTCGCCCACAAGGTAAAGTCCATACTCAAGGAAAAAGTTCCTGCCGAACTCAACCTTACCTATGGTGATGTAAGCACCAACGTACTTTTGGGAAAAATCAGCCTGAGCGATGTGAGCGCCAACAACTCGGAACAAAACATCGATTTCAAGGCTAAATCCGTTACCGTATCGGGTCTGGAATACATCCCTTTGCTTCAAAATGGGGATATTACCATTGGTGAGATAAGCCTCGAAGCTCCCCAGGTCGTTTATCATCAAACGGAAAAAGACACTACCTTAAAAAAAGAGAAACAAGACCCTTCCAAAACCTATACCGTCAACACCTTTAGCATCCAAAACGGGACGTTTTATATGTTGAACAAAACGGCCGACAGCACGGCCACTGTGAAGGGCATCGACTTTACCCTTTCCGATATCAAATTTGATAAAGAGACCGCCCAAGAAAATATTCCCTTTGCCTTTGGCACCTACGAGCTGAACACCAAAAAAGGCTACTACAGCATGAGCGCTTTGGAGTTTATCCAATTTGAACGGATGCAGCTAACGCCCGATGCTGGCGGATTTCAACAGTTTGTGTTGCGCACCAAATACAGCAAATCGGAACTTTCCCGACGGTTACAGGTGGAGCACGACCATTACAACCTCAACATTGATGACATTTCGCTGACCGATTGGGATTTCGGCTTCGAGAACGACCTGCCCTACTTTCACTTGGGCGAAATGCAATTGCGGAAACCCATTTTTCATGTGTACCGCGACAAGCTGTTGCCCGACGATACCACCCATAAAAAACTGTACAACCAGGCCCTCCGCGATTTAAAAATGGACCTGCAAGTGGATACCATTGGTATTTCCGAGGGACTCATCACCTACCAAGAGCGGTTGGAGGCCGATGTGGAACCCGAAGAACTGAGGTTTGCCGATATTGAGGCCACCATCAACAACCTCCACACCCAAGGTAAGGGCGACGTAGCCATCGACATCAATGCCACACTGATGGACAACGGTCCGTTTAGTTTGGAGTGGAGTTTTGACCCCCAAAACAAGGCCAACCGCTTTTTGGCCAAAGGCTCGCTGTCCAACTTTAAGTCGGAGAGCATTAACCCGTTTTTAAAGACCAACCTCAATGCCGAGGTCACGGGGACCATTCAGCAAATGTATTTTACGATCAGCGGGGACGAACTGGAATCGCAGGGCGATATGAAGATGAAATATGATGATTTTGAGTTCACCCTACTGAAAAAAGATGGACTGGGCGTAAACAAGATCCTTACCGCCGTAGTGAACCTGTTTACCAAAAAGGGTGAAAAAACGGATGCGGACGGCTTCCGCCATGGAGATTTTAAGGTAGAGCGCAACCAGACGAAATCTTTCTTCAATTATTTATGGATCAACCTAAAAGAAGGCTTGGTCGACACCATGATGGGACGGGGCAAGAAAAAGGACTGAGGTCAGGAGTCGGAAGTCAGAAGTCAGAAAAGAATGTTTTACGCTATAAAAATCATTTTCCATTTTAACTGTTAACTGCTTACTGTTTACTGTAAACCCTTCACCTTTTACCCATCCACCTTTCACCTTTCACCATTTAACCTTTAACCCATTCCACCCTTAACCCAAAAAATTGACAAATGTCAACTGCAAATTGCAAATTGCAGAAAACCCCTAGTTTTTTTAAGGTTTTTCCGTAATGGTAATTTGTTGGGAATTAGTAATTTGCCGTTCGCAGCCCCTTTCCCCTAGAACTTTACTGTAGTAACTAGCTATGCTTTGCATAAGGATGATGAATGTATTGGTTTTATTCTCATCTAATGATAAGTATGCATTTAGTTGTATTATAATTCAATCATGACAAAAAAATATACACAATCAGAAATTGAACTTGACAAGCTAATACTTGACAAAGAGAATCCACGTTTTGCCGAACTTTATAATGGAAGCGACAAGGAAAGTGATATTATAGAATACCTATTATATACTGAATCGGCCAAAGAAGTTGCGGAAGCTATTAGTGATGCCCAAGAATTTTATGAAGACAGACCACTTTGGGTTTTTAAATTGGAAGACGGTAGATTTCTAGTAAAGGACGGAAATAGAAGATGTGCTGCAGTTAAGGCACTGCAAACACCAAATAAATATGACTTGGGATTATCAAGGTTTGAAATTGAAAAACTACCTGTTTTAGAATATCATAATCTATCTGATTTAGAAACTCGAATTAGATTAGAGCATAATAGTAATCTTTTTAAAAAATGGGGTAGAATTGCTAAAGCAATAGAAATTTATCGTCTATTTTCGTCCGGGAACTCATTAGACTCTTTGATAGAAATTGATTCAAAACCAAAAGATTTTATTAAAACCGCTACTTTTTACCACGAGGCCGTAGCTCTTAAAGGTGAAGACTTTAAAAAGTTAGTAAGAGAGGGTAGAGGGAAAACTGGAGGAAAAACAATTATTTTTGAACGCCTTTTCAGAGAAAGAAAACACTGTGGTTACAGTTTTAAAAATTCAGGTGAATTGTTTGTTAAAGACAAAAAGCTATTTGAATCCTACATTAATGCAATTATACCTTACTTGATTGATAACCCAGACACAACATCTAGAACATTAGATGACTTATACAAAGAAGGAAAGTCATTTTTGGATTTATTAAAACCTTATGGTTTTCCACCAGAAACCGAATCACCAATTTTGACAACGGATTCAAATTCGGTTAATGGTACATCAAGTTCTAGTTCTTCTAATTCAGGAAATGAAGCTAATAATACACACTCAGATAGTAATAGTTCGCAAACTAATGATTCATCGACAAATTCTGTAAGTCCTAGCAGTAACCAAAACTCTTCGAATACAAGACATAGTGTAAAGAATAAACCTACACTTAAAAGAAAACAAATTCCCAGTGCTTTAAAGAGACTAATTGAGGAAACTTATAAACTAGACCAAAACAATTTCGCTAATGCAAAGACTGCTCTCACTAGAGTTGCATTTGAATGTACTTTAAAATTTGTAGTTGAAAATACCAATAAGAAAAATGGTAAACCTATCAATACATCTAATCATTTTGTATTAGCATATAAAACTAAAAGTCATAATCCTTTACCATATACAAATTTTGATGTGTTAAAAACAAAATTTACGGAACTAATTACAGATACAGGTGTTCGAAAAGCATTTGAAGATTTTGATTTACAACGTTCTCATCAAATAATTCATAATTACAGAGTTGGTGCTATACCTGCTGACGCGAAAGGAATTTGCGACAATTTAATTGATTTGATTGAATTTATGCTCCAGGATGAAAATGATTTGTTAACCTCAATCGATTTAACAAAACTATAATATGCTCTATTCACCTTTAAGATATCCAGGAGGAAAAAATAAGCTTTCAGCATTTATAGCAAAAGTTTGCATGGATAATAAAATTGATGAAAATTATATTGAACCCTATTCAGGTGGTGCAGCTGTAGCTCTTTTTTTATTATTTGAAGGCCATGTTAGGAAAATTACTCTAAATGACAAGGACAAGGCTATTTATGCTTTTTGGCATTCTGTATTAAACGAAACCGACAGACTATGTCAACTTATTGAGGAGGCTGATTTAACTTTGCTAGAATGGAGAAGACAAAGAGAAATCCAATATAATAAAGAAGATTATAGTTTACTTGAGTTGGGCTTTTCAACATTCTATCTTAACCGAACAAATCGGTCAGGGATAATTTTAGGTGGAATTATGGGCGGTGTAAATCAAGATGGGGATTATTTAATGGATTGCAGATTTAACAAACCTGATTTAATTCTGAGAATCAAGAAAATAGCTTCCAAAAAAAATAGAATTACTCTCTACAATCTAGATGCCCTTGACCTAATAGACAAAATTCAGTCTAACTCAAAAATCAAAAACTGCATTTATTATTTTGACCCTCCTTATTACCACAAAGCGGACTCACTTTACCTTAATCATTATAAACCTATTGACCATAAGGAGGTAAGTGATAAAATCAAAACAATAAACAATCACAAATGGATTGTTTCTTATGACAATGTGGTAGAAATTCAGAAACTTTATTCAGACTGCCCTAAAAAGGAATTTTCATTTAAACATACTGCATATGAAATTAGGGAAGGTAAAGAAATCCTTTTTTTAAGTAAGAATATTTTACAGCCTGAGATAGAAAATTGGAATCCGCTAAATTTCAAAAGAAGGAAAACAAAAACCAGTTCAAAAATAATCTATCAAAAACCCAAACCAAAGAACTTAGAAATCGCATCTTAAAACACCTTCCCCATAACCTCAACCGTCTTTACCACCCAACAGCCTATGATAACATGCTTCAGCAACAGGCAAAAGATGTTCTCCCAAATAAGTAACTGGATACTTAGCGGCTTTATCCAAGTAACTGCCATAGATTTCTGCAAAGTTTTCCATTTGCTCTGGCGGCACTTGCATCAATTGGGCAACCAGCGACATCAAATCCAAACTGTACAATCCACCATCATCCAAACCTAAATTCCGTAAACTTTCGGTGAGTTGGCTGTGTTTTAAATCTTGCTGTATCAGATGTATGATTTGGGACTTGTCAATCACAATAAAATTATTATAATACAATATAAATATATATCATATTATAATATTTTACAATACTTTTTTGTATTGTATTTTGCTATACTCTAAACAAACAGATTACAATACATTAAACATATATAATACAAAGTAATATGTTCCTGTATTGTTTTTTCTTATGAACAGAATCAAAGAGGTATTAAAACAACAGGGTAGAAGCCAAATGTGGCTTGCGGAGCAATTAGACAAAAGCTACGTAGTGGTCACCAATTATTGCAACAATAAAAAGCAGCCCAGTATTCCTATTTTACGGGAAATTGCAAAGATTCTGGATGTGGATGTCAGGGAATTGTTGGTGTCTACAAAATCATAACACCCGCTAAATTGTCATTTCGAACGTATGTGAGAAATCTCAGAACGCAACCAGATTTCTCAATCGTCGTTTCAGCTCCTCATTTCGAAATGACCAATCTTATGTCATTTCGAACCGACTGTAAGGAGTGTGAGAAATCTAGATTTCTCAGTCGCTTCGCTTCTTCGAAATGACGAATTAAAACACCCTCGACACCGCTTTAATCGTCATGTCCCATCACCGTGTCATTTCGACCGAATGGGAGAAATCTCAGAACGCAACCAGATTTCTCAATCGTCGTTTCACTCCTCATTTCGAAATGACCGATCTTATGTCATTTCGAACCGACTGTAAGGAGTGTGAGAAATCTAGATTTCTCAGTCGCTGCGCATCTTCGAAATGACGAATTAAAACACCCTCGACACCGCTTCAATGGTCCTGTCCCATCACCGTGTCATTTCGACTGAATGGGAGAAATCTCAAATACAAATGGATTTCTCAATCGTCGTTTCACTCCTCATTTCGAAATGACCGATCTTATGTCATTTCGAAGCGACTGAAAGGAGTGTGAGAAATCTCAAACTTAATAAGATTTCTCAGTCGCTGCGCTTCTTCGAAATGACTAAATCACCTGTTGGTTCAAAAACTCCCAATTCGGATTAAAAGAAGAAATCAATCTATCCTTCTTTTCTCTTCGCCATTTCTTTAATTCCTTTTCTCTCGCAATGGCGGATTCAATGGAATCAAATGGTTCATAGTATACCAAATGGTAACAGTTGTACTTCCCTGCGAAGGACTTTTTGGCATTTTCGCTATCAAAACAATGTTGTGAAAGTCTATTTTGGATGTTATTGGTCACACCAATATAGAGCACCGTCTTCTTTTCATTGGTAACGATATATACATAATAGGACGAAAGCATTTTTAAATATATCTATTTTCATGATAATAGATTTCTCAATAGTAGCTGCACTCCTCATTTCGAAATGACCCCAGCCTGATTGTCTTTTCAAAATGACCAGAAGAAGAATCTATGTCATTTCGAACGTACGTGAGAAATCTCAGAACGCAACCAGATTTCTCAGTCGCTGCGCTTCTTCGAAATGACGAATTAAAATACCTTCGCCACCGCCTCAATGGTGCGATCCAAATCGGCAAAGCTAAGGGCATCGTTTAAAAAGTAGCTTTCAAAAGCAGAGGGCGGTAAGTACACCCCATTTTCCAACATGCCATGGAAGTACTTTTTAAAAGTATCGTTGTTGCCCTTCGCAGAGCTCGCAAAATCCACCACAGGTTCCTCCGTAAAATGTACGGAGATCATACTGCCATAACGGTTGATCTGGTGCGTCACGCCTTTTTTGGTCAGCACCATGGCAATGCCCTTGTGCAGATACTCCGTTTTTTCGGCCAAACTGGTAAAAATTTCAGGCTGGTTGTTCAAGGCGGTAAGCATGGCCAGTCCCGCACTCATCGCCAAAGGGTTTCCGCTCAAAGTGCCCGCTTGGTACACAGGTCCTTCCGGCGCCAAATGCGCCATGATTTCGGCTTTGGCCGCAAACGCCCCAACGGGCAGTCCGCCACCGATTACTTTTCCGAACATTACAATATCGGCATCAATGCCCAAGGCTTCCTGCGCGCCTCCTTTTCCGAGACGAAAACCTGTCATCACCTCATCAAACAACAACAAAATTCCTTCTTGGGTGCAGATGTCACGAAGTCCTTGTATAAATTCATCCTTGGGGATAATACAGCCCATGTTCCCCGCTACGGGTTCCAAAATAATGGCGGCAATCTCGCCTTTATTGGCTTCCACCAAGGCTTTTACGCCTTCCAAATCGTTGTAATCGGCCAATAGGGTGTCCTTGGCCGTGCCCTGCGTTACCCCAGGACTGTTGGGACTGCCAAAGGTAACGGCACCGCTCCCCGCTTGTATCAAAAACGAGTCGGAATGGCCGTGGTAGCAGCCTGCAAATTTAATGATCTTGTCCTTGCCCGTGTACCCGCGCGCGAGGCGCACCGCACTCATACAGGCTTCGGTGCCGCTGTTCACAAAACGGATTTTGTCAATATTTGGCACCATGGACACAGCCAGTTTGGCAAGTTCCGTCTCGATTTCGGTCGGCGTTCCAAAGGAAGTTCCCTTTTTCGCCTTCTCGATCACCGCTTGGATTACGGGTTCGTACGCATGACCCAGAATCAGCGGACCCCACGAAGCAATGTAATCGATAAGTTGGTTGCCGTCCTCATCGTAAAGGTAAGCTCCTTTGGCCTCCTTGATAAAAATAGGGTCGCCCCCCACGGCTTTAAACGCCCGTACGGGTGAATTTACTCCTCCAGGAATATATTTTTTGGCCTCAGCGAACAGGGCACTGCTTCGTTGGTAGATCATAAGTATATTTTGTCATTCCCTTGCTTCGACTATGCTCGGCATAAATTCCGACGGGAATCTTTTTATTAATTCTTTTCGTCATGCTGAACCTGTTTCAGCATCTCATCCAATCAGCTTTTACTCTTAATGAGAACCTGAAACGAGTTCAGGTTGACGTATCATTTGTCAATTTGAACGTTTAGTGTCATTCCCATGAAAATGGGAATCCATTCATCTATTTTTAGCACCCTTCGACTCCCTGCCTGCGGCAGGCAGGCGCTCAGGGCACAAATCCTATGTCACATAGATTTCGAACTGCTCTCCGCAAAGGTAATGAGGATAATACTTTTTGGGAAATGGATTTTGTCTAGCACCTTCCGACTCAGCTCAGGGCACAAATCATATGTCAGTTCGAGCGCAGTCGAGAACCTCATCATCACATCTCGACTGTGCTCGATGTGACAACACGGAAAACCATCAACCAGAAACCATCAACAAAAAACTATTGTGAAACCCGGATGTTCAGCACCTGTCCGATGGAGATAATATTATCGTTCAAATTGTTGAGTCTGCGAAGCTCATCCACCGAAATATCGTAACGCCTGGATATCGCATAGAGCGTATCGCCCTTTTCCACGGTGTGGGTGAACACATCGTACTGTTTTGGCTGGCGTACCGGGGACAGACCTGTATCCACTACGGCCTCGTCGTACTCATGGAGCTTGTAGCGTTCGATGATGGCAATCAATTTTTCTGGATATTTTCGGTCGGTCGCGTAGCCCGCCTGTCGCAATCCGTGTGCCCATTTTTTATAGTCGTCCCTTCGATAATTGAACAAAAAAGCATAGCGCGAACGGGTGGATAAAAATATACTGTGATCTCGGAAGGAGTACATGGGGTGGTTGTATTTTCTAAAACATTCCCCCTTGGCATCATCATCATGGAAATCGAACTCGCCCTGCCATCCTGTATGACATTTAATGCCAAAGTGATTGTTTGTTTTTAGGGTAAGCTCCCCACGACCGGAGCCACTTTCCAAAATGCCCTGCGCCAACGTGATACTGGCGGGAATGCCAAAAGCACGCATCTCGTACTGGGCAATCTCGGCAAAGTTGTCAATGTAGTCCTCGGTATCGGAGATGGGAAAGCGTTCAAAACGACCGGTGTCCTCTGGCATGGGAAAAAGGTCGAGGGTCTCTTCGGTATCAAGATCGTTCGTAGTTTTAGTTGTCGGTTTTTCCGTCCTTATCACAACGGGAGCACCTTTTTTTTGGGTCGACCTTCTTTTTTTGGCACCACAGCTAGAGAGCAATAGAGCCACAATCAATACATATCCTATTCGCCTGATCATACGTCCAATAACGGTAAATTTTTCTTTTTCAGTATACGATTCATCCCCTTAATTCCCTGTAATCCACCTGTATGAATGGCCAAAATTTGGGTTCCAGGTGGGAACACACCCTTTTTTACAAGGTCAAAAATACCAAAAAGCATCTTTCCCGTGTATATAGGGTCCAGGGGTATCCCTGTTTTACTTTTAAAAAGGTTGATGAAATCTATCAACGGTCGGTCAACTTTGGCATAACCTCCAAAATGATAGTCGGTTACGAGTTTCCAACGGTCGTTGTGAACAAATGTACGAATCTCTTCGATTAAAAAATCACCCTTTAACGCAGGGAACCCCAAAACCGTTTGATGGGGTCGTGCCGCATTGATCAATCCCGTTAAGGTGCCCCCCGTTCCCACGGCGCTGCAGATGTAATCGAATTGCGCGTCTTCTTTGGTCAAAATTTCTGAACAGCCCTTCACGGCCAATGCGTTGGTTCCGCCTTCGGGCAAAACGTACACCTCCCCGAACCGATCTTTTAAATTCTGAATAAATGAAGAGTCATTTTTGAGCTGGTAATCGCTTCGAGATACAAAATGGAATTGCATGCCATTCTCGTGGGCCATATTCAAGGTAGGATTATCGTGCCACTTATCGGCAAGTTCCTCGCCACGGATCACGCCAATGGTTTTTATCCCTTGTTCATGTCCTGCACAGGCCGTCGCGGCAATATGGTTGGAAAAGGCCCCGCCAAAGGTGAGCAAAGTGTCTTTGCCCTGTTTTTTGGCTTCAAGCAAGTTGTATTTAAGCTTTCGGTATTTGTTGCCAGAGATATGTGGATGAATGGTGTCCTCTCTTTTTAAATAGAGTTCAACTCCCTTTTCGCGCAAAAGGGTCATATTAATATGCTGATTGGGTACGTTCAATCCAAAGAATTAACGGGTCAAGTACTGTAAAAAACCAAAGGTTTTACGCTTGGAAAGATACTGCATATCCTTTTCATTGGCATAGGCCTCACGTTCAAAACTGATGTTCTGGTAGGCTCGGTAACTGTCCATATAGCGCACGGTTCGGAAAAGCCATTCAGAAATATAGAGAACATAAAAAGGCAAGATCAGCAGTTCGCGCTGTTGCTTCAGGTGGATGCGTTCATGGTTGATGAGCACCTCATCGGTCTTTAGGGAATCTTCCTTTAAGATGATGAAGGGCCATAGGGAGAGCCCCACATAATTTTTATAGAAGAAATGTTTAAAGACTAGTATCAAATTGATAAATGGTTAGGTTATCACTACAAATATAACAGCAAAAAGCAGCGAAAATTTGACTCAATACAAAATAAGATCAACATTTTCGGTGAATAACCTTGTATTGAAAAGGTTAAAACTTTCGTCTTTTTCCCATGAAACCCTTAAATTTAAGTAGCAAAATTAGTGCCTTACATGAAAGAACACATTCCCTTGGAAGAGGGTGATTATTACTTATCGGAACAAGGGTACCGGGTGTTTACCGAAAAATACCACCTAAAACGTGGTTATTGCTGTGAGAGTGGCTGTCGACATTGTCCCTATGGATATAACTCAAAAACCAACACCCAAGTTTAATTTTTCGGCATAATATTTGCGACTTAATTGATTACATCTCAAGAATTTAAAAATTGTACTATGAAAAGATTACAACACTTAGCACTCATTGCCTTTTCCTTTGGGCTTTTGGCTTCCTGTACTTCCGTACGCGTAGTTTCCGATTACGATCAAAAAGCCAACTTTAATACCTATAAAAGCTATGCTTTTTATAAAACAGGAATAGACAAGGCCCAAATCTCGGATTTGGACAAGAAAAGAATTTTAAGGGCCATTGAGGCCGAATTGAGTTCCCGCGGATTCGTAAAATCCGACAACCCGGATGTATTGATCAGTATTTTCACCAAGGAACGCGAACGTGTCGATGTCTACAACAACTACGGTTGGGGCTGGGGCGGTTTTTATAGTCCTTGGGCCTGGGGTCCCGGTTGGGGCTGGGGCTGGGGAGGCGGCAACAATGTGAGCACCCGCACCGAAGGTTCCCTGTACATTGACGTTATCGATGCCGACAAAAAGGAATTGGTATGGCAGGGACGCGGCGTAGGCACATTGAACAATACCTCGAATATTGAGAAAAAGGAACAGCGCATCAAAGAATTTGTCTCCCAGATATTGGAAGAGTACCCACCGCAAATGACAGTGGCCTCCAATTAAAATATAGACCGTCCATTGGGCGGTTTTTTATTGTCCTTAACTTTCCTTAAGAGAATTTCCGTTCCCGTTTTCGTATCTTTAAGTCGCATAAAAATTGACGTATGAGCTACGAGTCCAATCCAATTCTGGATAAATTACCAAAGCACCTCAAACAATTCATAAAACCACAGAATTATGAAGACTACACCGCCATTGACCAAGCGGTTTGGCGCTATGTAATGCGGAAGAACGTGGATTACCTCAGCAGGGTGGCCCATAAATCGTATGTGGATGGATTAAAAAAAACCGGGATTTCCATAGACCACATTCCCAATATGTACGGGATGAACCGAATCCTGAAGGAAATCGGATGGGCAGCTGTTGCGGTCGATGGTTTTATACCGCCCTCTGCTTTTATGGAATTCCAAGCGTACAATGTTCTGGTCATCGCTTCGGATATTCGCCAGCTTGAAAATATTGAATACACTCCCGCCCCCGATATTATCCACGAAGGGGCTGGACACGCTCCCATTATCGCGAATCCAGAATACGCAGAATATTTGCGTAGGTTTGGGGAAATTGGTTGCAAGGCCATTTCCAGTGCCAAGGATTATGAACTTTATAACGCAGTGCGCCATCTTTCCATCATCAAAGAGGCCAACGGTACGCCCCAAAGCGACATTGAGGAGGCCGAAAAACATATCGACCACCTTCAGCAGAATATGGGCGAACCCAGTGAAATGGCACTTATCCGAAATTTGCATTGGTGGACCGTTGAATACGGTTTGATCGGCACTGTGGAGAACCCAAAAATTTATGGTGCGGGACTGCTCTCCTCCATCGGGGAAAGTGCGTGGTGCATGACGGACAAGGTCAAAAAGATTCCGTACTCCATTGAAGCGGCCCACACGGAGTTTGATATCACCAAACCGCAACCCCAGTTGTTCGTGACGCCCGATTTCGCCTTTTTGAGTCAGGTCTTGGAAGATTTTGCCAATACCATGGCCGTGCGGACTGGAGGACTTTCAGGAATCAAAAAACTGATCGGTTCCCAAGCTTTGGGCACCATCGAATTGAGTACTGGGCTGCAAATCTCGGGAGAGTTTAGCAATGTCACCGAAAATGATGGGAAACCGATTTACATTCAAACCACAGGCGGAACGGCGTTGGCCTACCGTGAAAAAGAATTGGTCGGACACAGTATTGCCCACCATAAGGATGGCTTCGGCTCCCCTATCGGTAAATTGAAGGGCATCAACATTGCCATTGAAGATATGGGACCACGTGACCTCAAGGCCTATAAAATTTATGAGGGCGAACAGATTGCCCTTGAGTTTGAAGGCGGTATCAAAGTGGAGGGAACCATTGTTACGGGCACCCGTAACCTAATGGGAAAAATTATCCTCATCACTTTGGAAAATTGTACCGTTACCCACAACGATAAAATCTTATTTGAACCCGAGTGGGGTCTCTATCATATGGCTGTTGGCCAACACATTGTTTCCGCTTACAATGGTCCCGCAGATTTGAACAGTTTCGACCTGACCACACATAAGGTTACGGAAAGCACCATCAAATCGAAAAAAGATGAGAAGAGGTTGCAACTGGAACGTTTCTATGAACAGATCAGACATTTTAGGGAAGGAAAAAACACTACGATTTCCCGAAATAAAGTGTTCCAGGCCCTAAAAAGGGAC
Source organism: Flagellimonas crocea (assembly GCF_033441595.1). NCBI lineage: Bacteria > Pseudomonadati > Bacteroidota > Flavobacteriia > Flavobacteriales > Flavobacteriaceae > Flagellimonas > Flagellimonas crocea. The sequence continues at coordinate 48,806 of NZ_JAUZVX010000003.1, forward strand.
CACCCGAAAGATTGGCTTTTGCCCGTTGAGCTATACGAACTGGCCAAACAGGACAACAACGTAGAGTTTCAGCAGGAGATTTTGGACCACTTGGAGCAAATAAAACGGGACAACCCCAAGGTAGGGCATTTAATTGATGACGGCCTGCAATTGGTAAACGGCACTTTGGTAAGTTAAAACCCTAGTTTTTCCACATTTTCGGAAGTGGGCTTGAGTTGCGGCACCGCCGCTTTGGTAATGGGGTAAAAAGCAATGTTTATCCTTTCCCCGTTGCGTTTAAGGCCCAGTTCAGCTTCGTGGTCAATGCTGCCCTGCCAAATACTACGTGAAAATACCTCATCCCCCTCACGCACACCAGCTTCCCAAGCTTTACTGCCCTCTACAACACTGGCTATACCTTTTCTGTCCTCCGTAAATTCAAATCCAAGCTCATAAATATCGCTTTCGGGGCTGTAATCCAACCCTAAATCATCAAACAGGGCTACCAAATCCACTTTTTGACCTTCTTCGATATGCTTTTGAAAAACAGCTTCAAAATCCTCATCCCAAAAGTCTTTCATCACACCAATAAAATAGTCATGGGTCAATTTTTGATCACTTGTGGTAACATCAGCATAAATTTGATGCATCACATCGTCCAAACTTTTTTCACCTCCGCTTATCCGTTGGATGCTCTGATCCAAGTAAAAAGCAAAAATCGCACCTCGCCAATAGGGTAATTTGGAATACTCGTAGTTGGTCCAAAAATTATCATAGTTGACTTCGGAATTGGGTGCCTCCGCTACGGATGATGCGTACAAATCCCGAATGGTCCTGTTCAGTTCCTCTATAAAAAAAGTGCCGTCCAATCCATTGATCTTGTTCTTTGCAATGTTTTTGAAGGTATAGTATTCGGTAAATCCCTCACTGAACCAATATTGTTCCTCTTCGTTATCGTTTTTGATGGTATGTCCGATCCAGTTGTGCATCAGCTCGTGGTTGAAGAGATACACCATTTGACCAATCTCCGTTTGGTCGTTATTGGAGACCGAGGTGGCAAACGAATTGGTCAGGCCCGTGCCTTGAAAACTGCTGCCATTCTCTTGCGGAAAAGGCTGCATGGTCACCGTAAAATATTCTTGGGAGTGATCGTTCCAAAAATTGCGTTGGTACGTAAGGGTTTCTTCCAATACCTTAAAAACTTCCTCGTCCTTGAAGGGTATCCATTCGCCACGGGTGGCCAAACTGATTTTGTTCCCCTGTATCTCGCCGTTGAAGACCCTAAAATCTCCCCCTACAAATATGGCATTGCTGAAAAGGCCCACATTCTGATCCTTCAATAATTGGATTTTTTCTTTGCTGCCAAAACTGTTATGAATGGTGTATTCTTCTGGAAGAGAGGTCCAATCCAGAAGAATGTCCTCGCTTTCCCCTGCATTTTCTGGAATCATGAACATATTATGGGAAAATGCATGAAAATAAGTTTTGTTGATGATGGGGCGGTATATTTTTCTGGTAGAAACATCTCCCTCGAAATCCTGTTTCAAGAAATATTCAAACTCCAATTCCTCGACGTCTTTTGGATGCATCAGAACTATGCGGCTACTATCTGCGTCCTTTTCAACGGCTCCCTCTACATTCAGCAGTTGCATTTTGCCCAACGCTTTGTGAAGACCTTCCTGCCCCCATGCCTCATTGGGAAAGGACAGTGTGGTGGTGCCATCGGGACTTGCCTTCAAGGTCATTTTAATTTTGAGCTGTGGAACGCTATCCACCATCACGGCAGAAATTTCATAGCTGATATCGGATTCGGGGCGTTGCTGGCAGGAAAATAGAAAAGTGGCTAAAAGGGCGGTTAGCAGTACTCTTTTAAACATGGTATTGATTGATTGATGTACCATATAGACGCATCAAAATGGAAAATGTGACAGCTTAATCCAAAAAAGTTTTCAACTGTTCCGAATTTTCCACGGGGACATTTTCATAAACCAATGTCCAGCCCATGGTATTGGTGAGCACCAAAATTCGGGAAAGCTCGCTCACCAAACGGTTTTCTGCATTGGAACGTAAAGAGGAAGCCTCTATTTTTTTCATCAAAGACGCATTTACGTTCCGTTTGATGGCGTTGTAATCACCTGCATTAAAGGGGTTCAAATAATCCGCGGTGACATCGTAGTACTCAAAATCGGGACTTATTTTTATTTCAGGTTCAGGAATCTGGGTAATGGTCAAGACCTTATTTTCTTCATCCACATCATAATTTATTTGGGATAGGTCGTAGGCAATGGAGACATCGGCATTCACGACCACCAGTGCCTTTTTATGGGCCGTGACCAAAGGTCCGAACAATTCTTTGGAGTCTTTATAATTGTACACCTCGGCAAAATGGCCTTCGGTAACCACTAACTTGGAAACGTTGCGGAGTTCCTGCTGAATGAGCATGGAATTTTCTTCCAAAATGGATTTTTGCTCACGGTCATCGGTGCACGACTTGTAGATCAGAACCGAGGCCAACGCTATTACCGCTCCTACTAATATTCTCTTCATTTATTCGAATTTCATGAAAGGAAACCTTTCTTGAAGATACGTAATTTTTGCGCGGAGCGATGTTTTGAACTTTTGATGGCCTTCGGAATCGGGGTTGAACGGGCGGTGCTGCAATCCTTTTTGAACGGCATCGACTTCATCCATAACGGAATAGGATTTTGATGAAATCCAGACCGATTTAAAACGCTCCCAAATGTAATCCACAGCCAACAAGTTTGGATGCACCATATCTTTACCATAAAAACGGTAATCGCGCAGCTCGTCCATCATAATTTCGTAGGACGGAAAATAGGACAGTTCTCTCGACTGCGCTCGAGATGACAAAACAGAGTGAACGGCAGTTATTAAATTTGCTTTGCTTCGTTGGTTTTCCACAAAACCGTCTTTTAAATGGCGAACAGGCGAAATAGTGAAGATAATCTGTGCCTTTGGATTCACATTTTGAATCAAGCTTATCATTTTTTGAAGGCTAGTTTCAATTTCGGCTACGCTCAATAGTTTTTTGGTGAATTGCTTCTGCGGAACCTTATGGCAATTGGCCACAGTTTTCCCTGATGAATTATTCTCGTACACCCAAGCCGTTCCCAAGGTGATGATGATATGGGATGAAGTCTCCAGACCCGCTTTGGTTTCGTCCAGTCGTTGATTGAGCAGATTCAATAAGGCTTCGGGATCATCGGAACGCAAATCGGAATGCGCATCAAAACAGTGCCAAATACCGTTCTGTTCAAAAATCTCTTCTTGTCGATATGCTTTTTCCTCAATGGTTCTTTCAACCAAATTCGCAATGGCCAACGGATGGAACAATATCCCAAAGGGATTTTGTAATTGTTGGAACTGAAAGTAGTCCAGCTTCTCGCCTATATTTTCCACAAAACAGGACCCCAACAGCACCAACTTACTTTGATAATCGATGGAATTATCGCTGGGCGTTAAAGGTATCTTTGTTTGTAGTTCCATTAATTTGATAAATTATCAGTTCGATTTTTTGGTGGTTGAGCGAAGTCGAAACCAAAGAAAAATCGCCTATCTGCGGCAGACAGGTGTCCTGATTTTAAAATGACAATACGTTATTTTAAATAATCCCACACCTTATCCAGCGCTTCGGGGATTCCCGCAGGATTTTTACCCCCCGCTGTGGCAAAGAACGGTTGTCCACCGCCACCTCCTTGAATGTACTTGCCCAGTTCTCGGACAATGGTTCCAGCATTCAGGTCTTTTTCCGACACCAAACCTTTGGAGATATAGCAGGACAGGATAGCCTTCCCATCGTTTTCTGAAGCTAGCAATAAGAACAAATTGTCTACTTGACCGCCCATTTCAAAGGCCAAATCTTTGATGCCACCTGCATCCAAATCCACTTTTTTGGCCAAAAACTTGGTGCCGCCCAGGTCTTCCAATTCAGCAATCAGTTCGTTTTTGAGCCCTTTCGCCTTGTCCTTTAATAATTGCTCCACCTGTTTTTTAAGTGCTGCATTCTCCTCTTGCAAACTTGCTACGGATTTCACGGGATCTTGGGAATTCTTCAACATATCCTTGATCTCTAGGAGCATACGGTTATTGTTGAAGTAAAATTCTTTAACGGCATCGGAGGTAATGGCCTCGATTCTTCGGATTCCAGCAGCAACCGCCCCTTCCGAAACAATTTTAAAATGCCAAATATCAGCCGTGTTCTTCACGTGGGTACCCCCACAAAGTTCAATGGATTGACCAAAGCGGATGGTTCGTACCGTATCGCCATATTTTTCTCCAAAAAGTGCCATTGCACCCTGCTCCATCGCTTCTTGCATGGGAACATTGCGACTTTCTTCCAAAGGAAGCTGTCCATCAATACGGGAATTGACAAAGTTTTCCACTTCCTGCAATTCTTCTGGGGTCAATTTTGAAAAGTGGGAGAAATCAAATCGTAGGTATTTGGAATGTACCGCGGAACCTTTTTGTTCCACATGGGTTCCCAAAACTTCCCGAAGGGCCTGATGCAACAGGTGCGTTGCCGTATGGTTGCACTCTGTTCTCCTTCTTTGCTTTTGATCTACAACAGCCTTAAAGGTTCCTGAAACTTCCTTGGGCAACGACTTGGCAAAATGAACAATCTCGTTGTTTTCCCTTTTGGTATCCACAATATAGGTGACATCACCATTTGGTGCTTCCAAATACCCTTTATCCCCAACCTGTCCACCACCTTCGGCGTAGAACGGGGTCAAATTGAACACCAATTGGTACTGATCGCCATCCTTTTTACTGGTGACTTTTCGGTATTTCACCAGCTTCACGTTGGCCTCTAAACTATCATAACCGATAAATTCCTGTTCGGTATCGGTCATCAATATGTTCCAATCGTCCTTGGACACTTCGGATGCTGCCCTTGAGCGGTCTTTTTGGGCTTTCAATGCTTTTTCAAACCCTTCCGTATCCAATTGATAGCCCTTCTCCTCTAAAATCAAGGAGGTCAAATCTATCGGAAACCCGAACGTATCATAGAGTTCAAAAGCCTTATCGCCTGCAATGGTTTTATCTTTTGATGATTTGATCACGGAATCCAACAACACCAAACCTTGCTCCAAAGTGCTCAAGAAAGAGCTTTCCTCTTCTTTGATGACGTTCTCTATTAATTGGTATTGCTCCTTCAATTCTGGGAAGGCCTTGCCCATCTGTTCGCTCAACACCTTGACCAATCTGTAGATAAACGGTTTGTTGGTATCCAAAAATGTAAATCCGTAGCGAATGGCACGGCGTAAAATCCTTCGGATGACGTAACCCGCTCCTGTATTGCTAGGCAATTGTCCATCGGCAATGGAAAAAGCTACTGCACGCACGTGGTCGGAAATGACACGGATGGCGATATCGGTTTCTTCGTTGGTGCCATATTTTTTGCCCGTGATAATTTCCACTTCACGTATCAGAGGGGTAAAAACATCGGTATCGTAATTGGATTGCTTGCCCTGGAGCACCATGCAAAGGCGCTCAAAGCCCATACCTGTATCAATATGCTTTTCTGGAAGTGGCTCCAAACTGCCGTTGGCCTTTCGGTTGAACTGCATAAATACCAAGTTCCAGATTTCCACCACCTGTGGATGGTCCTGATTGACCAAGGAAGCTCCATCAACTTTGGCCTTCTCTTCCTTGGAACGAATATCCACATGGATTTCCGAACAGGGTCCGCAGGGACCTTGGTCGCCCATCTCCCAAAAGTTGTCCTTTTTGTTCCCTTTGATGATTCTGTTTTCGGGAACAATGGCCTTCCACAGATCGTATGCTTCTTGATCGAGCGGCAGATTATCTTCTTCGCTTCCTTCAAAAACTGAAACGTAAAGACTGTCCTTATCTATTTTATATACCTCGGTAAGCAATTCCCATGCCCACGCAATAGCTTCTTTTTTAAAATAATCCCCAATGCTCCAGTTGCCCAACATCTCGAACATGGTGTGGTGATAGGTATCCTTGCCCACTTCTTCGAGGTCGTTGTGCTTGCCGCTCACCCGCAAACATTTTTGGGTGTCCGTGATGCGTTTGTGCTTTGGCACGGAATTCCCCAAAAAGTACTCCTTGAACTGGTTCATACCTGCATTGGTGAACATCAAGGTAGGGTCGTCCTTCATTACCATGGGCGCCGATGGTACAATCTTGTGGTTCTTTTCTTTGAAAAAGTTTAAAAACTGGTTTCTAACTTCTTGGGATGTCATTGAATTCCTAGGGTTTTCTTAAATTTAACAGTTTAAGCAAAACAATTTTTATATTTGTTTGTTCTGTTTAAAATGAGTGAGCAAAAATAGGATAAAATCCATTCATGTCTAAAGTAAAGTACTATTACGACCCCGACACGCTTTCGTACCGAAAGATCGAGCCGAAGAAATCGAAAAGATATAGGAACATTTTCCTGTTCTTGTTGGGTTCCGCGTTATTTGGTTTCCTTGGACTGATCATTCTTTTGAACACCCGATGGGTAAATACGCCCAAGGAACTGTCCTTGGAACGCGAGGTTCGAAACTATGAGCTCCAATACGATATCCTCAACCGTAAAATGGACCAAATGGAACAAGTTTTGGCCAATATCGAGGAAAGGGACAATAACATCTACCGTTTATATTTTGAGGCGAATCCGATACCCGAAGAACAGCGAAGAGCTGGTTTTGGTGGTATAAACCGCTATAAAGACCTTGAAGGCTTCAACAATTCCGAGATTATTATTGATGCCACCAAGCGTTTGGACATCATCCAAAAAGGAATGGTGATACAATCCAAATCCTTGGATGAAATAGCCAAATTGGCCGAAGAGAAAGAAAAACTATTGGCTTCCATTCCAGCCATTCAACCTGTAAGCAACGAAGATCTTACCCGAATGGCCTCAGGTTACGGTTGGCGATCCGACCCGTTTACCAAAGCCCGTAAAATGCACTGGGGAATGGATTTTACCGCTCCCAGGGGTTCACCAATATATGCCACAGGTGATGGAAAAGTGGTTCGGGCCGACAATAGGTCCTCAGGTTATGGAAAACACGTCCGTATCGATCATGGGTACGGTTATATCTCGCTATATGGCCACATGAGCAAATACAATGTAACGGTCGGTCAAAAAGTCAAAAGAGGCGACCTTATCGGCTTTGTTGGCAGCACAGGGCGTTCCCAGGCACCACACGTTCACTACGAAGTGTTCAAGGACGGGGAACGTATCAACCCCATTAACTTCTACTACGGAAGTTTGTCAGCTGAAGAATTTGATAACATGCTCAGGTTGGCGAACCAAGAGAACCAATCGCTGGATTAATGCACGTAGACCTACCCGAAAAACGATATTATGGCATTGGCGAAGTGGCCAAGGCCTTTGGGGTAAACACCTCTCTAATCCGTTTTTGGGAGAAAGAGTTTGATGTGCTCCAACCCAAAAAGAATGCGAAAGGCAATCGTAAATTCACGCCACAGGATATCCAAAACCTTCAATTGATCTATCACTTGGTAAAAGAACGTGGGTTTACCTTGGACGGGGCCAAAACGCATTTAAAGGAAGAAAAGCAAAAGGCGCTTTCCAATTTTGAAGTGATTCAAAAACTACAAAAGGTAAAAGCGGAACTGCTTAAGATCAAAGAACAACTATAAACACTTTAACCAATAGAAAATGAAAAAAGGTATCATAGCCATTATTGTCCTCGGGTTGATTGGCGTAATCGTCGTGGGTTGGTATGTTAGAACCAACAACAACCTCATCAACATGAAAGGACAGGCCACGAAACAATGGGCCAATGTGGAGAGCTCCTACCAACGTAGAAGTGATTTGATCGGGAACTTGGTAAAAACGGTTCAGGGTGCCGCGGATTTTGAACGCGAAACCCTTTCAGATGTCATTGAAGCGAGAGCAAAAGCCACATCCACCAATATTGATGCAAACAATATTACACCGGAACAATTGGCCGAATTCCAACAGGCCCAAACGGGATTATCTTCTGCCTTATCCAGATTATTGGTCACTGTGGAACGTTATCCAGATCTGAAAGCAAGCCAGAATTTTTTGGAGCTTCAATCGCAGTTGGAAGGCACCGAGAACAGAATCAATGTGGAACGTAACCGCTTTAATGATCTGGCAGGAGAATACAACATCAAAATTCAGCAAATCCCAACGAACATTGTGGCCAGCATAGGAAATTTTGATGCCATACCTCTATTTAGGTCCGATGCCGGTTCCGAAAACGCCCCCGATGTGAACTTCGAATTCAACTAAATTATGTCGCACGTAGAAGAATTTTTAACTGCCGAGGAAGAAAGCGATATTGTAAACGCCATTGTAGAAGCTGAAAAAAATACTTCCGGAGAAATCCGCGTACATATTGAATCCACTTCCAAAATAGACCATTTTAGTCGGGCCCAGCAAATTTTTCATTTTCTGAAAATGGACAATACCAAAGAGGGCAATGGGGTGCTTTTATATGTGGCCGTAGACGACAGAAAATTTGTCATCTATGGCGGTGAGGGCATTGATAGGGCCGTTCCCAAAGGATTTTGGGATACTACCAAGGATGTGATCGCTTCGCACTTTAAAAAAGGAAATTTTAAACAAGGTATCATTGATGGAATATTGATAGCCGGCAAAGAATTGCAGGCCCATTTTCCATGGAATCAAAATGATATCAACGAACTGAACGATGCAATATCCAAAGGGTAGTTTTTTACTGGCTTTTTTATGTGTTTCCCTAGCTTGGGGGCAGTTCACCATACCCGATAAACCCAAAAAACAGACGAGCGTTTACGACTACGTGGACCTATTGTCCCCATCGCAGAGCAACGCGTTGGAACAAAAGCTAGTCCGGTACTCCGATAGTACTTCCACCCAAATTGTTGTGGCCATAATCAGTTCCACAGAAGGGGAGGAAATCAATTTCTTGGGTGCACAATGGGGCCAAAAATGGGGCATCGGGCAGGCGGACAAGGACAATGGGGTGCTTATACTTCTTGCTAGGGACGACCGTAGAATTGCCATTAATACAGGCTATGGCGTGGAGGGCAGGCTTACGGATCTGATGTCTAGGCGCATCATTGAAACCGTAATCATTCCCGAATTTAAAAAAGGGGACTACTACAGTGGTCTGGACAAAGGTTCGGATGCCATTTTTAAAGTACTCACCGGAGAGTTTACCGAAGATCGCTCTTTGCGCAGCGGTAAAAAATTCCCGATCGACGCACTTTTTCCGATCATCATCTTTTTTATCATCATCATAATTCTCTGGAGCCGCAAAAATAAAGGCGGGGGAGGCCTTGGAGGCCGTGGAGGTCGAGGCCCAAGCATCTGGGACATGATCATACTGAGCAATATGGGCCGCAGTTCCGGTTCTTCCGGTGGTTTTGGAGGCGGAGGAGGATTTAGCGGCGGTGGTTTCGGTGGTGGCTTTGGAGGCGGAGGCTTCGGTGGTGGAGGCGCCTCTGGCGGATGGTAACCGCAATCAAAGCAACCATAGCATTATTTCATCATCTTCTGGATAAAATGTTATGGCCAAAAAGTTTCTTCTCCTGTTTATTACAATTGTGATGGTTTCCTGCGGATCGGATGACAATTCGACGGATTTGGATTGTTCGTTAGTTTTATGTGCAGCGGTCGATGACACTATCTATCTTCAATTTTTACATCCAGACAATGATGAAGATTTATTGAAAAATGGCACCATCAATGTCGATTTGATAGAAATCATCAATGAGGATAGCAATGAAGTAACATTCACAGTTGAAGAATTTTCAGAAATGGGTGTCTATCTGGCCATTCCCGTATCAACCACATCTTTTGGACAAAAGAGCTTTACAATTACTCTTGACGAAGACGAGTCATTCAATATAAATTTTGAAACAAGTCTGCCACAGGATAATGATGATTGTTGTGGTGGCTACACCACCTTGGAGAGTTTTACCATAGATAACTATTCTTATGATTTGGTAGAGCCATCATCTCTTCCTGTTCTTACAACTGTCTATATTCCCAACCTTGATTAAAACCTGATAAACCTTGGGCCTCCTCCCTTATTTGGAGCGCCACTTCCTCCAAAGGAATCAAATTTTATGGTCAAGCTGCCCATAAAGTAACGTTTAAGTGCGGTACCCTGAAAATCCTGAATAAAATCCTGTCCAGTGGTTCTTCTGGTGTTGATGTTCTGATTGAGAAGGTCGTATGCCAATATTTTCAAGGTAGCCTTCTTCTTGAACATTTGTAGGCCCAAGCTCATGTTCCAAAATATGGCGTCCTTATCAAACCCTGCACCAAGGTTACCATTGTAACTATAGGTGATATCATTACCCCAGACCAAGTTTTCTGGCCAGTAAGAGGTCAATTTAAAAGATAGGTTGTGTGTGGTAAAATCTACATTTTCCACATTGTCCAAATTATATCGCGTAGCATTTACGGCCAAAGTGTACTCGGGTTCAATCTCCAGCATTTCCTTATAGTTGAACAAAAGTCCCGCGCTGGGCCTGATTGCAAAAGTGCTGGATTCTAGTTGGGACCCATTGGTGAAACCCACCTGCTTGTTAATGCTCGCATTGGGCCTCAGGGTGAATTTTAAGGTGTAAAGACTATCCTTTTTAATCTGTTTTGAGTAATTGATGCCCATCGCCGCATTGTAATTGCCCTTTACATTTTGGTAAGTTGTCGTTCTGATGAAGTCTTCATCCGTTGTAGTGCTGGATACTATCCTGTCCTCATCTATACCCAAATTGGCCCAAAAGAAAATCCCGGTTCTTTCCCTCCAATTGTAGTTATTGAAATTCAAATAAAAATTATGGTTAATCTGAGGGTCCAAGTTGGGGTTACCTTGAATTATGTTCAAGGGATTGCTCACGTTGGGCACCGGCTGCATTTGGTTAATGGAGGGCACGTCCAACTGGGACCTGTAATTCAAGCTCATCCGCTTATTGTTGCTAAAGGTATAGTTTGCGTAGGAGCTAAAAAGGAGGTTACTGTAGTCTTTGGAAAAGGAAGTGGCCTGTATAAAATCTTCGTTGCTCAAATCTATTTGTTCCAGACGGGCCCTGATATTAAACCGGAACTTTTTACCATTGGAACCAAATCCGAATTCGGGGATATGCTTGCCCACATTAAAGTCAAAATCAGAACTTAAGGTCTCATTAAAGACATATTCGCCCAGACCTTCGTCAAAATCGGAAACAGAACGCTCGTTCTTTTGCTCATTTTTTTCATAGCTATACCGAAAGTCCAAATAGAGGTCCTTGTTCAACGGTTGCCTGAAAGACCCACCAATCTCATAACCGTTGTTGGAGTTGTCCACCATGGTCCTTTGGTCCAAAATACTTTGACCGGGATTGTCACCATAAATATTCCGTTCCGAATTCAGGATGCTTTCGGAGTCGCTCACACGATTGTCATTATTGAAATATACCCTGACATATTTCCCCAACGTGTCCAACTTTTTCATGATTTCCAGTCTATTGCTGAAATTACGCTGAAAACCATCCGTAAACTGAATGGATGTATTGTCGTTCAGCAGGTTCCCATCTTCGTCGGAAGAAACCGTGTTTTCTAAATTGGATGAGTTGGTAGTATTCATGCTCAAATTGGGCTGTATCGTAATCCTTGTGGTTTTGTCCACATCAAACTCCAAGTTGGTAGCTGCTTGATTGGAGACGGTGCTGCCCACAAAATTGGTTTCGGTATCAGTGAAAAACCGGCCATCGGGCAGAATATTCTCCCTTGAAATACGCTCATCATTATACGAATCACTGTAAGCGTAAAAATAGTTTCCATCCACCTTATACTTGCCTTTGTCCTGGTTCGCGTAGCTCCCTCCTATGGTAGACGAAGTAATGATTCCCTCTCCAAAACCAAAGGACACATTTCCAATGGAAAAGGAGCCGTTCTGACTAAACCTGATGCCTCCGCCTCGGGAATTCCCGACCATTTCATAGATTTCATCAAAAGAAAATCCAGGGTTGTTGATATTGTTGCTACTCCCAAGAACACTGATTCTCTCGGTATCGTTAAAGTAATTCAGAAGGCCATTGGCCTGATAGCGGTCGTCCGTGCCATAACCACCGGACAAGCGCCCCATATACCCTTTGTTCTTGTCCTCTTTTAGGGTAAGGTTGATTGTCTTGTTTTCTCCATTGCCGGACTCTCCGGTAAACTCTTGTTCCTTGGTCTTGGTATCCGTGATCTGAATTTTGCTGATCACATCTTTGGAAAGTGATTTGGTCGCCACCTTCGGGTCGGTGCTAAAGAACACTTGACCGTTTACGAGCACTTGATTGACCTCTTTTCCGTTAACAGTTATGGTACCATCACTGGCCACTTCCACACCGGGGAGTTTTTTCAATACATCTTCCACGGTTGCGTCTGGTCTGGTCTTGAAGGAATCGGCATTAAATTCCAGCGTATCCTTCTTCACCGTTATTGGAACGCGTTCACCAATTAAATCTATCCCATCCAATTGTTGCACCCGTTCCTCCATTTTAATTGTTCCAATCTCCATCACAGGTTCCAGCATCACCTCACGTGCTTGGGGAGTAAAGCCATTACTGGAAAAAGCCAACCTTGCCTTTTTGTAAGCCGTTTTTCCTTCCAAGGCAAAGATTCCTTCGGCGTTGGTTATGGTGTAAGTGATCAACGTACTGTCCCTTAAGGTCTCCGCGTAAATGGTAGCGGCTTCGATTGGTGCTCCTGTGGCTGCATCAACAATTTTTCCCTTGACCAAAAAGTCTTGGCTTTGTGCAGTGGAAAACGAAAAAAATAATAGAATTAAAGCGTAGTGAAGGTAATTTTTTCCCAATTTGAATCTGTCTTGTATGGTTACTTATGGTGTTTAGACTGCTAAATATCGGATTGGTAAATTAAGTAAAGGCACTTTTAACGAAACTTTGAGAAAATTATCCCCCGACCTTCATACGTAAACTCAAAAGCACCATCCGTAAACTTATGCCATGCCGCTTTTCAATTTTAAGTATCTTGCTTTCAGATTAACTTTTGAATAAAAAACACTAGTCTTCTCATGTCTCGATCCTACAAAACCATTCTTATTGCCCTACTTATTCTAGTCGCATCTTGCAAAAAAAAGGGCGGCTCTGAAACCGATAATCTTTTCAAGTTCAAGGATTACATCAGTTATCACACCAACGGCAATCAAAGTATTTCTACTCCAATTACCATTGCGTTGGCCCAACAATTGGAACAGTTTGAACTGACCCAAGAACTTCCCAAAGAATATTTGGAGATTTCTCCTAAGGTTGATGGCAAACTCATCATTGAAAACGGAAGGGAACTCACCTTTCAACCAACAGAATATTTAAAACCAAATACGGAATATACTGTTAGCCTGAAGCTCAACAAACTCTTCGAGGATATAAAAAGTGAGTTTAAGACGTACACTTTTAGTTTTAAGACCATTGCGCCAAATTTCAAAATCAATCTAGGAGATTTACAGTCCTACAGCAAAGATTGGCAATACCTCACGGGTACCTTGGATGCTTCGGATGTTTTGGAAGCATCCAAAATAGAAACGGTACTTTCCGTAAAGCAAGGAGATAAAACTATCCCCGTGAAATGGGACAATATTTCGGAAAACGCACAGTACTTCAGTTTTAAAATTGACAGCATTTCCAGAAAAACGGACGATAGCGAACTTATTATCAATTGGACAGGCGATGCATTCAATATTGACAATAAAGGCTCGGAAAATTATACAATTCCTGGCAAAAACAAATTTGTGATTATTGATGCCAAGACCACATCATCACCAAATGCTGTGCTTACCCTAAATTTCTCCGAACCCTTAAAGCAAGACCAAAACCTAAATGGTTTGGTCACCATTGAAAATGCGGAAAGCGTTCGATATGAAATCAACGGCAACGTTTTAAGCGTCTACCCGTCCAATCGCATTTTAGGTGAGGTGCGCATCAATGCCTTTCAAGGAATAAAAAGTGAATATGGTTTCACGTTGAAAAATGACTTTTCCGAACTGGTCTCTTTTGAGCAGCTCAAACCGGCGGTTCGATTGATTTCCAAAGGAACCATTCTCCCCAATGCGTCATCCACGCCCATTTATTTTGAAACCGTCAACCTTGCTGCCGTTGAAGTTCGTGTAATTCAAGTGTATCAGGACAATATGCTCCAGTATCTCCAAAACTATGATTTGACCGAAAGTTACAGCCCCGATTTTAGACCCGTTGGACGCAGGGTAGCCTACAAAGTGATTCCGCTCACAAAAGACGGCAACCAAAATTCCAGCTACTGGCAGGCCCACGGTCTCGATTTATCGGAGTTGATAAAAATAAACCCCGGTTCGTTGTATCGGGTGGAGTTCAGTTTTAAGAAAGAACATACCTCTTACGATTGTGGCGATAGCGCTGAAACAGAAGAATCCACTACCGAATATGCTTTGGAGCAAAGCTCCGATGAAGCCTCCGAAGAAGAGCGCTATTGGAACAACGAAATCTATAATTACAGAAACTATGACTACAATTGGGAAGAACGGGACAACCCTTGCCACTCTGCATACTACAACTACGAAAGAATAGCAGCGACCAATTTATTGGGTAGCGATTTAGGGCTTATCGTTAAAAAGGGAAGCAACCGCTCCCATCACTTTGCCGTAACCAACTTACTCACCACCCAACCCGTGTCAGGAGCCAGAATAAAACTCTACAACTATCAACAGCAATATATCGGCGAGGTTACAACCGATCCACAAGGTCTTTCTGTTTACGATAGCGACAAGGGCATTGCCTTTGCGGTGGCAGAACATAACAACAATTTTGCCTATGCAAAACTAGCGGATGGAAATGCATTGTCCCTGAGTAAATTTGATGTTTCCGGCGAGGAGCTGCAAAAAGGATTGCAAGGTTATTTGTATACCGAAAGAGGTGTACACAGACCGGGCGATATCATCCATTTGACCTTTGTTTTGGATGACAATGCCAACCCTTTGCCCAAAGGGCATCCCGTAGCTTTGGAAGTCAGTGATGCACGTGGTAAACTGGTGCAACGTCATGTTTTAAAAGAAGGCAGTATTCCCGTTGCCGATGGTCTGTACGCAAAAAAAGAAAAGAATTTCTACTACTTCCCCATTCCAACTGAAGCTACCGCCCCCACTGGAAACTGGTCTGCCAAAGTAATTGTGGGAGGTGCACAGTTCAGTAAAACCCTGAAAGTGGCCACGGTAAAACCTAACCGATTAAAAGTGGATTTCGCTTTTGATGATGAAGTATTGGAGGCAAATTCCTTCAATAGAGGAAAAGCAGAAGTAAAATGGTTACATGGCGCTCCTGCACGCAACCTTAAAATAGACATCAATGCCACCTTGAGCGAGACTTCCACAGCATTTCCTAAGTACAAAGGTTATGTTTTCCAAGACCCTGTACGCACCTTCAACCAAACTGAACTGCAATGGATATCATCAAACTTGGACGCCAATGGTGTGCTCGATATCAATAAAAAAATTGATGTGAACGGCAATGCCCCAGGAATGTTGCAAGCCACCTTTACCACAAAAGTGTTTGAAGGAGGTGGCGATTTCTCCATAGATGTGTTCTCCAAAAATTTGGCTCCATTTTCAAATTTTGTGGGACTTCGTTCTCCCGACCCAAAACAATACGGCTCTTTATTGACCGATGACAACAACACCTTTGATGTGGTTACCGTAGATGCGCAAGGAAATCCATCAGGCAATCGAAAACTAAAAGTACAGGTATTTGAAATTGAATGGCGCTGGTGGTGGAACCGTGGTTACGATAACCTGTCACGCTACGAAAATGCAACAGTCCACCGATCGTTCAAAGAAATGGAAGTGACCACGGGAAGCGATGGCAAGGCCAATTTCAACATCAATGTTCCCGATGAACAAGGTGGACGCTATCTCATTCGAGTTATGGATGAAGTATCGGGACATGCAACGGGACGTACAGCCTATTTTTACCGCAATTGGTGGCGTAGACCAGCATCCGCAGATACCGAGAGTTCCAAAATTTTGATTTTCTCCACCGACAGGGAAAAATATACTCTTGGGGAAGAAGCCACGGTAACCTTCCCATCGGACAAGGGCGGTCGCGCTTTAATCAGCATCGAAAACGGTACAGAGGTACTCTCCCAACAATGGATAGAAACTTCAGCCAAAGAAACTCGCGCCACCATTCCGATTACCGCAGAAATGGCACCGAATGCCTACGTGAACATTTCCTTATTGCAACCACACAGTCAGGTTAAGAACGATTTACCCATCCGTTTGTACGGTGTTGTGCCACTTTTGGTGGAGAATCCAGCCACATTCTTGGAGCCACAAATCAGCATGCCCGATGTCCTGCAACCAGAAACATCGTACAAGGTCACAGTGTCCGAAGCCAACAAAAAACCAATGACGTACTCGTTGGCCGTGGTAGATGATGGCCTTTTGGACCTGACACGCTTTACCACTCCAGATATCCATAGTGCTTTCTATGCCCGACAAGCTTTGGGCGTGAAGACTTTCGACATTTTTGACGATGTTATGGGAGCCTATTCCGTGAGTGTGGACAACATCTACGCCATTGGTGGTGGTGGTATTGGAGCTGGCGCCAAAAACCGAAAAGCACAACGTTTTAAACCTGTAGTCACTTATTTGGGTCCGTTTACCTTAAAGGCAGGAGAAAAAGCATCACATACCATTGATATGCCGAACTATGTAGGTTCGGTCCGAACTATGGTCGTTGCAGGGAATCCGAACAGTGCTTACGGAAATGCTGAAAAAACAACCCCAGTACGCAAACCTTTGATGGTGCTGACCTCCATTCCACGAAAATTATCTCCTGGGGAGACCGTGACGATTCCTGTGACGGTATTTGCAATGGAGTCCAAAGTAAAAAATGTAAAGGTCAATATTGATGCAGGAAAAGCATTGGAACCCATCAACGGTACTTCCAAGAACATTACGTTCGATGCGGTTGGGGAGCAAATTGTCAACTTTGATTTTAAAGTCAACACAACATCATCTTTCCAAACCATAAAAGTTACCGCTACGGGGGGTGGCGAAAGCGCATCCAACGAGACCGAAATCGATGTGGAAAATCCAAATCCTGTAACCACCAAAAGTGAATTGTACACGCTCGACCCAAATGGTTCCCAGACCATTTCAATGGAAACTTTTGGCACATCGGGCACTAATGAAGCATTCATAGAATTCTCTACGCTTCCACCGATGGATTTCTCCAAACGAATGGATTATCTGTTGCGCTACCCACACGGATGCGTGGAGCAAACCACTTCCGCAGCATTCCTTCAATTGTTCTTGGCAGATGTATTGGACATCACTTTTGATAAAAAGAAGGAGATTGAGAAAAATGTAAAAGCTGCCATTGACCGACTTAGCGATTTCCAAATTCCCAATGGCGGATTAAGCTACTGGCCAGGTTACGGCAATGCCGATGATTGGGGAACATCCTACACCGGGCATTTTATGTTGGAAGCCAAAAAAGAAGGATACCAACTTCCGTTGACCTTCTTGAGCAATTGGTTGAGATACCAAAAGAATGCAGCGCGTCAATGGAGTAACCAAAGTACCTATTACAACGATGATGTTTCACAAGCATATCGATTGTACACATTGGCCTTGGCACAACAACCCGAACTGGCCGCAATGAACCGTTTACGCGAAACCGCAAACCTTAGCAATGAAGCCAAATGGAGATTGGCCGCTGCTTATGCCCTTGTTGGGAAAAAGGAGGTGGCAGAAGCCATCGCTCAAAAGGCAAACATCAACTTTAAACCCAATAACTACAATTACAGAACCTATGGTTCGGTTTTCAGAAACCGTGCCATGGCGCTGGAAACCATGGTGATTTTGGGTGACCCACAACAAAGGGAACTGGCCGTTTCCTTGGCCAAAAATTTATCATCACAGCAATGGTATAGCACCCAAGAAACAGCTTTTGCTCTCTTGGCTTTGTCCAAAATGGTGATGAAGAATGGGGGAAGGTCCATCGACCTTACCTTTACCAACAATGGAAAGAACATTAATGTCAAAACCGATAGGGCCATAGCACAGCGGGAACTTTCCGTGACTTCCTTTAAAGAGGAAATCGAACTGAAAAACAATCAAGGAAACATCATTTACGCGACCCTTACCCAAACTGGAAAATTACCCGTTGGCGAAGAGTTGGCACAACAGCAAAACCTAAGGTTGTCCGTGAACTACCAAGACCCATTGGGCAATTCCGTCAATATAAATGAACTGAGACAGGGAACAGAATTCGAAGCAAAAGTGACCATCTTCAACAATTCCGATGACTATATTGACAATGTGGCCCTGACGCACATTGTGCCCAGCGGATGGGAAATTGTGGACACCTCTTTTGTAAGCGGGAACAATGAAAATGCATCCAAAGCGGATTATGTAGATACACGGGACGACCGAACGCATCTGTATTTCGATTTGGATGCCAAAAAATCAAAAGTCTTTACCATCAAATTGAATGCATCGTTCTTGGGTGACTATTATTTGCCAGGTGCCCAAGCTGAAGCGATGTACGACAACAACTACCAAGCCCGGAACAAAGGACAGTGGGTCAAAATAGTTCAGTAATGTTGAATGAGTGAGTTTTTATCGCCAGCAAAAAGAATCTTGGTCAACCATAAAGTCAAGTTCGGTGTATTTTTCATCGTTCTGATTTTATGGTTGTTTTGCCTGCCCAAGAATCTGTTCGACGACCCAACATCAACGGTTGTGGACAGTTCTGAAGGGTCTCTTATCGGAGCACGGATTGCCGATGATGGTCAATGGCGATTTCCCCAGATTGATTCCGTTCCCGAACGCTTCAAACAGAGTATTTTGCTTTTTGAAGATGAATATTTTTATCAGCATCCTGGTTTCAATCCCATTTCCATTATAAAGGCTATCGGGCACAATATCACCAAAGAAACGCGAAGAGGTGGCAGTACTATCACACAGCAAGTAATACGGTTGAGCAGAAAAAATCAAAGCCGGACCTATTGGGAAAAACTCATCGAGGTTTTTATGTCCACTCGTTTGGAGTTGCGCCACTCGAAGGAAGAAATTTTAAAGCTCTACGCCTCCCACACACCTTACGGCGGTAATGTAGTGGGATTGGAAACCGCAGCTTGGCGCTATTTTGGGATTCCCGCCCACGAACTGAGCTGGGGGCAATCGGCCGCTTTGGCCGTTTTGCCCAATGCCCCGGCACTTATTTTCCCTGGGCGAAACGAACGGGCCTTTTTGGACAAGCGAAACCGGTTATTGAAGAAGTTATGGGAAAAAGAAATCATTGATGAAACAACTTACGAATTGGCCGTAGCCGAACCATTGCCACAAAAACCATTTCCATTGCCCGATGTGGCACCGCACCTTACCGAGCGTATTCGAAACGAGTATCCTGGCCAGCGTGTGACCACTTCGTTAACACGACCGTTGCAGGAACGATTGAACCTTTTAGCGGAACGACATTATCAGCAATTGCAAAGCAACGAAATACATAATCTGGCCATTCTGGTGCTGGATATTGAAACCCGAAAAGTGCTCGGGTATGTAGGTAATTCACCTTCGGATGAGACACATGCCAATTATGTGGATATCATCACTAAAAAAAGAAGTACGGGGAGTACGTTGAAGCCTTTTTTGTTTGCTTCTTTGTTGGACGAGGGCCAATTGTTGCCTCATAGCCTTGTAGAGGACGTTCCAACAGTAATCAACGGATACAATCCCCAAAACTTTGACTTAAAACATGTGGGCGCCGTGCCGGCGAGCAAGGCACTTTCCCGTTCACTGAATGTTCCTGCGGTAAGATTATTACGGGAATACGGACTTGAAAAGTTCTATAACAAGCTCCACAAAATGAAAATGGAGTCGTTGGACAAACCTTCATCCTATTACGGGCTATCCTTGATTCTTGGTGGTGCGGAAAGTTCCCTTTGGGAAGTAACCTCCACCTATGCTTCCTTGGCATCTACCGTCAACTATTTCTCCAAAAATTCCAGCACGTACCGCAATAAAGAATTTACGGAAGCCACCTATCTACAAAATGAGACCAAAGATTTTGGTAGGGAACAATTTGACCCTTTGGTTTTTGGAGCAGGTTCCATTTTCAGCACATTTCAGTCCATGTATGAGGTCAACAGACCCGAAGGTGACGAAAATTGGCAGTTTTTTGATTCCTCCCAACCCATTGCATGGAAAACTGGCACCAGTTTTGGTTTTAAGGATGCGTGGGCCGTTGGGGTTACGCCAAAATATGCCATTGGGGTTTGGGCGGGCAATGCCGATGGCGAGGGCAGACCTGGACTAACAGGAATTACCGCAGCTGCTCCATTGTTATTTGATGTACTGGATGCGCTACCACAGAGCGGTTGGTTCCAAGAACCTTTTGATGACCTTATTGAGCTGGAGGTATGTGCACAGAGTGGGTATCGTGCTTCGGTGTATTGTGATGATATCAAGAAAGAATGGGTGCCTACACACGGAACACGAAGTGGTCCGTGCCCCTATCATCAGCAGGTTTTTTTAAATGCTTCGGAACAGTATAGAGTAAACTCCGAATGTTACCCTCTGGAAGATATGGTCGCCAAGAATTGGTTGGTACTCCCTCCTATTTTGGAATATTATTACGCTTCTTCGAATCCCAACTATAAACCTTTGCCCCCTTATTTGGAAGGTTGTTCTGCTTTGGAAAACAATTTGATGGAGTTCATTTACCCAAAAAGAAATGAAACCGTACTACTCCCAAAGGATTTGGGCGAAAAAAGTATGGAAATCATTCTCAAACTGGCTCATCAACAATCCAACGCTATCATTTATTGGTATTTGGATGAATTATTTATTGGCAAGACAGAGAATTTCCATGAGCTGATTCTACCCATCGAAGCCGGTGAGTATATGCTCACAGCCGTGGACAATCAGGGCAATCGAATTCAGCAGGTAGTGAAAGTACGCTCAGCTTCGGGCGAATAATTATTTCTTCCGCATAAAAATGGTCATTGGAACTCCGGTAAAATCGAAATTCTCCCTGATTTTGTTCTCCAAAAATCTTTTATAAGGGTCCTTCACATATTGGGGCAAGTTGCAGAAAAAGGCAAATTGCGGATATGGTGTGGGCAATTGCGTGCAGAATTTGATTTTTACGTACTTCCCCTTAGTTGCCGGCGGCGGCGTTTTTTCAATAATGGGAAGCATGATATCGTTCAATTTACGCGTTGGTATTTTTTTGGAACGGTTTTTATAAACATCCACCGCAGTTTCAATGGCCTTATAGATTCGCTGCTTGTTCAACACCGAGATAAAAAGAATAGGAACATCTTCAAAAGGTGATATTATTTCGTGAATGGCCTTTGTATATTCCTTTACGCTATTGGTCTCTTTTTCCACTAGGTCCCATTTGTTCACCAAGATTACGATACCTTTATTATTGCGCTGAGCGAGCCAAAATATGTTCTGTACCTGCCCATCAAAACCTCTGGTGGCATCCATCATCAAAATGCATACATCACAGTATTCAATGGCCCTTACGGAACGCATAACGGAATAAAACTCCAAGTCTTCCTTTACTTTGGACTTCCTACGGATACCGGCAGTGTCCACCAAATTAAACTCAAATCCAAAACGATTGTATTTTGTATCGATACTATCGCGGGTAGTACCGGCAATGTCGGTGACAATGTATCTATCCTCTCCAATAAGCGCATTGATAAATGATGATTTTCCAGCATTGGGCCTACCCACTACCGCAAAACGCGGCAATTCGTCCTCTTCTTCCTTTTCATCTGGCAATACTTCCACCAAGGCATCCAACAGTTCACCTGTTCCACTACCGTTGATACTAGAAAGAGTATAATATTCACCCAATCCCAAGGAATAGAACTCTACGGCATCGGCCATACGTTGCGTATTGTCCACCTTATTTACGGCCAAAAATGTGGGTTTGTCCACCCTGCGAAGTAGCTTGGCCACATCTTCATCCATTCCGGTTACGCCGGACTCCACGTCAACCATAAAAATGATGGCATCGGCCTCATCGATGGCCAACTCTACTTGTTTATCGATTTCCTTTTCGAAAACATCGTCGCTACCCAAGACGTAACCACCGGTATCGATCACGGAAAACTCTTTGCCGTTCCAGTCACTTTTACCGTAATGACGGTCACGTGTTACACCGCTTACGGCATCCACAATCGCCTCACGGCGTTGAATAAGTCGGTTGAAAAAAGTGGACTTCCCAACATTGGGTCTTCCTACAATGGCTACGATAGCTCCCATCAGGTTTAATTTTTGGCAAAAGTACCATTTATTATGAAGAAAAAATGATACCTTTTTTCATCATTTTCAAATGATTATGAGCGACTTGACCAACGAGATAGTTTTACGGCCCCATTTTCGCGTGTCCCTAAGAGCTAATTTAGAACAATTGGAGTCTATTTTTGATTCGGCTTCGGCTGATTCTTTATTGATCAAAAGACTGGATGAACATATTTTTGTCAAGTTCAGAAAGGCGGAAACTACCTTTTGGACACCCCAACTTCATTTGGAACTGTCGTCGTTCGAGGAGGGTGTCAGCAATATTCGCGGCGTCTTTGGCCCCAATCCCACGCTTTGGACCTTTTTTATGTTCCTCCATTTTGGTGTGGGCACCATTTTTATCATCATGGGAATTTTTGCCTATTCCAATTACTCTTTAGGCAAGGATGTTACCTTCTGGTTGGTGGGCATGTTCTTATTAGTGATGATTTGGTTCGCACTTTACGCTTTTGGCCGTTTGGGAAAATCGAAAGGAAAAGACCAAATGGAACAGTTGAAAAAATTCGTTCGGGACACTATTGCGCCTTTTGAACGAATCAATAGCAATGCCTAGCCATTGTACCCAAATCTCCTAAGCTGCTGGGAGTTGCTTCGCCAGTTCTTGTTCACTTTTACATATAGTTCGATATGAACTTGTTTGGCAAAGAACTTTTCGAGGTCTTTACGGGCTTCCACCCCTACTTTTTTAATGGCGGCGCCCTTATGCCCTATAATAATTCCTTTTTGGGTATCGCGCTCCACCATGATCACCGACCGGATTCGAATGATGTCCTCATCTTCAAAAAACTCTTCGGTCTCCACCTCCACGGAATAGGGAATCTCCTTTTTATAGTATAGTAAGATTTTCTCCCGGATGGTCTCGTTCACGAAAAAACGCTCTGGTTTGTCCGTCATTTGGTCCTTTGGATAATACGGCGGTGCTTCGGGCAATAGTTCCAAAATACGATTGAATACTTCGGTAACATTAAAGTTTTCCAAAGCGGATATGGGATGAATTTCTGCGCTGGGCAATTGCTCCTGCCAATACTGCATCTGCTCTTCCAATATTTGTTGGTCGGATTTATCAATTTTATTGAGAAGGAGCAAGACTGGAATTTTGCTGTTCTGCAATTTTTTGAAGAAATTTTCGTCTTTGAGCGCTTTCTCTCCTATTTCAACCATATAGAGCAGCACATCAGCATCCTCGAAGGCGGATTTAACGAAATCCATCATGGAGGTTTGCAGCTCATAGGCCGGTTTGATGATGCCTGGGGTATCGGACAAAATCACTTGGAAATCATCTCCGTTGACAATCCCCAAAATACGATGACGCGTGGTCTGAGCCTTGGAGGTG
Source organism: Flagellimonas crocea (assembly GCF_033441595.1). Taxonomy (NCBI): domain Bacteria; kingdom Pseudomonadati; phylum Bacteroidota; class Flavobacteriia; order Flavobacteriales; family Flavobacteriaceae; genus Flagellimonas; species Flagellimonas crocea. The sequence goes on from NZ_JAUZVX010000003.1 coordinate 72,419, forward strand.
ATAATGGACAGTTTCTCCCCAACAAAGGCATTCATCAATGTAGACTTACCCACATTGGGGTTCCCTATAATATTTACAAATCCTGCTTTATGCGCCACCGTTCTTTCTTTTTTCAAAATATTGTTTGGATGCTGCGTTCACCTTTGGTGAAAGGTACAACACAGCGATCATATTTGGAATGACCATCAATGCATATGATAGGTCAATCAAGTTTTTTACCAATTTCAATGATGCCACTGCGGCAAAAACAATCATCACTATAAAAAATACATTGTACCACTTTCCGATTTTGGCATTCGTCAAAAATGACAAACTTTTCACACCATAATACGAATACGTAAATAGGGTCGACAATGCAAAAGCTGCCACGATTACCATCAAGAGCACATCCCCGATTCCGTACAACGTCGTTTCAAAGGCGGACATCGTCATGGTTATTCCACTGCCATCCTCAAGATAGGCTCCACTCAAAATAATGACCACTGCGGTAAAGGTACATACTAAAATGGTATCAATAAACGGACCGAGCATTGCCACGAGTCCTTCTTTTGCAGGTTCATCGTTACGGGATTGTCCGTGGTACATGGGCGCGCTACCGAGACCTGCCTCGTTGGAGAACATAGCCCTGCGTACCCCAACGATCACCAATCCCCAAAATCCACCGGTGACAACGGTATCAAAATTCCATGCTTCCACCAAAATCATTTTAAGGGCAGGAAAAACTTCATCCGCATGGCTTGCCATCACAAAAATCACCGCCAAGAGATAAATTCCTACCATAAAGGGCACAATTGCTGATGCGACCTTGGCTATTTTATTAAGCCCCCCAAAAATTACGATGGAGGTGACAATGGCCAGAAAAAAGCCTATGATGAGTTTCCAATTATACTCGCTGGTAGCAAACAAGGTTTCATGTGGCCGAACCACTCCCATGAATGCCTCGGTAAACTGGTTCGCGGTAAAAACCCCCAAAAATCCGAACAACCCACAAATACTGAAAAAGATGGCCATGGGTTTTGCCCAATTTCCCATTCCTTGGGTAATGTAAAACATGGGGCCACCCTGCATATGCCCATCAGAATCCTTGCCACGGTACATTATGGCCAAACTACCGGAGTAAAATTTGATGCCCATGCCCAAAAGCGCTGTCATCCAAATCCAAAAAACGACCCCCGGCCCACCATCGTGAATGGCAATGGCCACCCCTGAGATGTTTCCCAAACCAACGGTAGCGGCAACGGCAGCGGACAATGCCTGAAACGAGCTTACATCTCCTTTCGCGTTTTTATCATCATACTTGCCCGATACCACCGCAATGGCATGGCCAAAGTGACGAAAAGGTGCAAATTTTGAATAGAAAGCCAAGAAAAGCCCCCCTCCAATGAGCAAAATGAACATAGGCCACTCGGTGTAGGGCAACAGGGAAGATATAAAATCGTTGATTGCATCCATAAGGTAAAAAGGTCGAATTTATGGATTTTGGGCGGGATTGACCCTAATGGAGACAGGAATATTAAGTTTCGTTTGGAAATGATATAAAAACGGTTGTATATTTGCCGTCCACATCGCGGGGTAGAGCAGTACCCTTCGACTACGCTCAGGGCAAGGTACCTACACCGACTGAGTTTTTTATTGAAAGAATACGTTTCCAAGAGAAACATAAAAACATATATCGCGGGGTAGAGCAGTAGGTAGCTCGTCGGGCTCATAACCCGAAGGTCACTGGTTCGAGTCCAGTCCCCGCTACTAAAAAAGCTCCTTGATTTCTCAAGGAGCTTTTATTTTGGCGTCCATTGAAGTCTTTTTGGTCAATGGATATAATGTGCAATCGTTTCCTAAAAACCATTTTATCCCACCCTCATTTACTTTTTTATGGTTCTCTTTTGGATGAATTGTTAAAAATCTGGAAAGTGAAACTTTAAGGACACCTTTTTATTACATGAAAGCATTTCATCTAGAAATCCTTTATTTATGGGCTATCCCAAGTAGTAAACTTTTATCGGGGCTTACCTTCTTTAATAGTTTGTTAACAATTTTAACAGTTTATTTTCATACATTGTTGTTAACTAATTCATCATCAATCAAAAATGAGACAATCTGTAACATACATTGTCTTACTCTTTCTATGGCTGAACGTTTCGTTTGCCCATAGTGCTTCCACCGTAAAGGGTTACGGCGGATTTCCTGAGCCCTCTGCTGAAATTTTTAAGGATTCTTTGGACTGGGCGGACTATTATTTCAATATACACAGATTTAAAGAGGCGGTTCCCTTATACAAAAAGAACCTAGATGGGACGGATAAGGCCGAAAAGATCCATGTTTTAAAAAAGTTGGCCCTTAGTCAAGCAGCCCTAAACGAATCGGAAGAATCCATTGGATATATTTATGACTACTTTAAAATAGAGTTTAAACCTACCTTTTTACTGCACGAGGATTTTGATAAAATCAGAAATGAACCCTCATTTTCCAAATTATCGGGCACTGTGTTGCCAAAATTTACAGGCTGGTCGGTATTTTACTTTTTCGTATCCTTGGTCGGCTTTTATGTGACCATTGTTCTACTTATCAATAAAAAAATTGACAAAATGGCCCGAATCCTTATAGCCATTTTTGTTTTTATCCACTCCTTATTTATTCTGAACATCTGTGTCAACCAGACCAACTACGTGTTTGAATTTCCGCACACCTACTTGATGTCCACTTGGTCATCATTTTTATATGGTCCTTTACTTTTTCTTTATTTTAAAAGAGTTTCCAAATCCTATGATTTGAGAATTAAAGACCTATGGCATTTTTTACCCACCGTTTTCCTGACCACCTATTTGTTTTTTACCGTATATGGGTTCTCTGGCGCGCACAAAGTAAATTTTATGTTGGAACGACTGCAGGACGGGCTTAATCCTGGGGATTCCGCAAAATTATTGTTGATGGTTATTCTAAAGGCTATTTCCTTGGGAGTGTATGCCTTTTTTGTGCATTTGATCCTCAAGAAAAATACGTCGGGATTGAGCAAAAAAACTCGGATTTGGCAAAAGAACATCTATTGGATACATGTTAGCTATGTGGTGGTATACATTATCTATGGCACCTATATTCTTACCGGCACCAATAGTGGCATATTTTTTCATGCCCCCATAGTCCTGATGAGTACCATGGTACTTTATGTAGGCTATGCCGCCAATGTACAGCCCGATGTTTTCAGTGGAAGATACTCCTACATTAACAGATTGTTCCCTAAGTACGTGAAATCCGGTTTAACGGACAGCCTGTCCCAAGAGCTAAAACAAAACCTCATCGACCTTTTCCAAAAAGAAAAACTGTACCGAAAAAACGACATCAACCTAGATATGGTGGCGGAAGAATTGAATACCACTCGCCATAATACATCACAACTGATCAATGAGCATTTTAACATGAGCTTCAGGGAGTTCGTAAATTCCCATCGGATACAAGAGGCCAAAGAGCTTTTGGAAGAACAGAACGAACTCAACATCATTGATGTTGCCTATGAAGTCGGATACAACAACAAAGTATCTTTCAACAAAGCTTTCAAAAAAGACACCCACCTCACCCCAAGTGAATACCTCAATTACCTAAGGCAAGGGTAAACTCTTATCGGGGACACCGAAAAACAACCACTTTATGGTTAACTAGTAGTCATCAATCAAAAATCATCAATCAAATGAAACGACTACTAAAACAATTTGTTTTTAAGTATGTTGGAAGTCATGGGCAAACCATGGGTCCTTCCAACAGTCATGAAAAGTACAGGAAATCCGGATTAACGGAAGCAGAGGCCCTTATTATTAGGGGTAAAATCAAAAAAGCCTTTGAGGAGGAAAAAATTTACAGGAACAATGCCATTGGCCTTGATGACCTATCGGAATATATCGAGGAAAACAGGTATAAGGTATCCCAAGTAATGAACACCTATTTCTCCAAAAACTTTTATTCGTTCTTGAACGAATATCGGATAAAAGAGGCAAAATACCTTCTGGTTTCGGATCCTGCGCTCAGCGTAAAGGCCATTATGTACGAAGTGGGCTATAACAGCAAAAATAGTTTCTACAGTGCCTTTAAGAAAGTTACCGGGGTCAGTCCAAACGATTACAGGACTGCTACAGAGCTAAAACTCGTTAGGCAACACGAAGTACAGCTGGCGTAGCGTTCCCATTGAATCGTGTAAGCTATCCCAAAAACCTCTTGAAAAATCAAGAGGTTTTTTTATGCCCTTTATTTTTTGATTTTGAATTCCGCTCAGGTATGTTAAAAACGGTACTTGCCCATGGGCATATGGTTTTTTAAGGTTCTCCCCGTTTAAGGAGTACCGTTTCCATAGCACTTATAGGTTGATTTGCTATGCAATTGTAAAGGTAGGGCGGTGAGAGGCTCTACTTCTTAAAAAGACAAATCCATTGAGTTTTGTTCACTTCCCAGAAGTATTATTTGAATTAGCTATCATTTTCCTAGCGCCGTCCACCTTTCTCAGTTGCTCTAACTCAATTTCAAATTACTAACAAAACTTTATTCGTATGAAAGTAAAGAAACTGTTTGGAGCACTGCTGGCTATGTGTCTGTCGATAGCATTCGCCCATGCTCAAGAAAAAACGGTTACCGGAACGGTCACCGACCAAGATGGCGTCCCTTTGCCCGGTGTAAACATCGTGGTCAAGGGAACCGTTCGTGGTACACAATCCGATTTTGACGGCAACTTTGCCATCGGGGCCAATGAAGGAGATGTCCTCGTATTTTCCTATTTGGGCCAACGCACACAAGAAAGAACAGTTGGTGCAGGTAGCACGATCAATGTACAAATGGAAGAGGATGCTTCACAGCTGGAAGAGGTCGTTGTGACCGCCCAAGGTATCGTTAGGGAAAAACGCTCCCTGGGGTATTCCGTTACCACTGTGGAATCCGATAAGGTAGAATCCAGACCGGAAGCCGACGTTGCCCGTGTTCTGAACGGAAAAGTAGCCGGGGTCAACATTACCTCGAACAACGGAATGTCCGGTTCGGGAACCAATATCATCATTCGAGGATATTCTTCGGCCACGCAATCCAACCAACCATTATTTATTGTGGATGGTATTCCGTTTGATTCAGGAACAAACACACAAACCAACTTTTTGGACGGTAATACGGAGTCCAGTCGATTTTTGGACCTCGACCCCAATAATATTGAAAGCGTAAGTGTTTTAAAAGGGTTAAGTGCAACCGTGCTCTATGGAAACCGAGGTAGAAATGGGGTGATTCTTATTACCACCAAAGGTGCCGCTTCGGGAGATGCACCTTCCAAAACTGAGGTATCGGTAACACAATCCGTATTTATGTCCAATGCCGTACTTCCCAAGTATCAGGATAATTATGGAAGCGGGTTCCATCAAGGATTTGGATTCTTTTTCAGTAACTGGGGGCCCCGTTTTGATCGTACGGACGACGATGGAATATCCCAAGCTGCACAATATATAAGGACGGGGCCCAACGGTGTGGCACTTACCCGGCATCCGTTCAACTATATAGCCGACCCAACTTTAATTGCCGGCTATGAAGACCTTTTGGACCAAGAATATCCCTATAAGCCATACAATGGCGTGGAAGAATTCTTCAGAACCGGATATGTGTACAGTACTTCTGTAAACGTTCGTGGAGGTTCCGAAAAAGTAAACTTCAACGCCAATTATGGTCGTACCGAAGATATCGGGGTCACCCCTGGCAACACCTTGTTGCGAAACAACTTTAGTTTGGGGGGCAACGCAGTCCTGTCCAACAACTTTACGGTATCCGGTGTTTTCAATTTTGCTCGAACCGGGTATAAATCTCCACCAAATGCGGTAAGTACCGGTAGTGGGGCAGCATTCAATGGTTCTGCTATTTTTGGTGATGTTCTGTATACACCAAGAAGTGTGGATTTGACCAATCTCCCCTACCAAGCGGCAGATGGAAGAAGTCTCTACTATAGATCAGGTAACGATATCCAAAATCCATATTGGACAGTGGCCAACTCAAAAACTTCCCAAGAAACCGACCGTTTCACAGGAAATGTTTCCATGAGTTACGCACTGAACGATTGGATGAACCTTACCTATCGTGTAGGTTTGGACACGTATACTGAACTGAACTCATACGGACAGAACAAAGGTGGTGTGGATGGCCCAACATTGGGCATCTTGAGAACTACCTCCGTGAGAAATTCCATTTGGAACCACGATCTGATATTGAGTGCGGAAAAAAGTCTTTCCGAAGATTTGAACCTGACCGCGACTTTGGGTGCCAATAGCCGAAGGGACACCTACGCACAGGACGGTATAGAAAGTCAGGGACAATTGGTCTTCGGGGTGTTGGAGCACTATAACTTCACTACGCCATCCTCCGTAAACTCATTCTCAGGCTCCAACCTAAATCAGAATTTTGAGGAAAACTTGGTCGGTATTTATTTGGATGCCACCCTTTCCTATAAAGACCTCCTTTATTTAAACGTAGTAGGAAGAAACGATTGGTCCTCCACCTTGGAAAGGGAAAACAATTCCTTGTTCTATCCAGGGGCCAGCCTTTCCTTCATTCCCACAACTGCGTTCCCGGCATTGCAGGGCAACGTGCTCAACTATGCAAAACTTCGAGTGGGGTATGGATCCTCCGCAGGATTCCCAACACCTTTCAATACCAGGGACGTACTTTCATTGGGTGCACGGACATTTGTGGACCTCAACGGAAATGTTGTTTCAGGAAATACCGTTTCCGATGTATTGGGGAACAGGGACTTGTCACCAGAGAGAGTTCAAGAGCTGGAAGTTGGACTGGACACACGATTTTTCAACAGGCTTAACTTTAATGTGAGTTTGTATCAAAAATCCACCACGGACCTGATCACAAACCGTACTTTGGACAGTTCCACAGGATTCCGCTCCACGTTTGTGAACATTGGAGAAGTAGAGACCAAAGGTATCGAAGCTGACTACGACCTGAATATTTTAAGGGAAAGTGAAGCCGGTATTGGATTCAACTTGGCAGGAAACTTTACCGCGAGTGAAACCACGGTAACGGATTTGGCGGAAGGCACCAATAACATCCTACTGACGTTTGCCGTGGCTGGCGAAGCTGCAAACTACGCGGTGGAAGGAAGACCTTTTGGCGTATTGCTGGGGAGTACCATCCAAAGAGATGACAACGGCAATAAAGTTGTAGGTCCCAACGGCCGTTACTTGGTAAATAACAACATTTCAGAAATCGGAGATCCAAATCCAGACTGGACGACCGCACTGATTCCTACCATCACCTTTAAAAATTTCACGTTATCGGCCAACCTACAATATCGCCATGGCGGGGATGTTTATTCCGTTACCACGGCAGGTTTGATCGGTAGAGGTGTTGTAGACACCGATGATCCTATCGACAGGGAGTCCAATTACGTGCTTCCAGGTGTTTTTGCAGATGGAACGCCCAACGATGTGGCCATCTCATCCACGGAATTTGGTTTCAATACCTTTTTTGGAGGAGACATCAATGAAGTAAACATCTTTGATGGAACTACTATCCGTTTACAGGAAGCCTCTTTGGGTTACAATATTCCGAAGAAAATGCTGGACAAAACTCCTTTTGGAAGCTTGTCCCTGACACTTTCCGGTTCCAACCTTTGGTACAAGGCCGTGAACTTTCCCGACGACGTCCGTTATGACACCAACTCATCCAGTACAGGGGTAGGCAATGGACAGGGAATAGACTTCTTCACGGGGCCCTCCACAAGAAGATATGGCCTTACCGTAAGAGCATCATTTTAAAAGCAGCTAATTAGAATCAAAAAATATATTATGAAAAAAATATCAAATATACTAAGTCTCTTCATCGCTGCGCTGACAGTATTGTTGGGCTGCGAGACCTCATCGTTGGATGTTGTGGAGAGCCCCAATGCATTGAACCCCTCGCAGGCGAGTGTTGATTTCTTCCTGAATCAAATTCAGTTAATGACCGCGCAGATCCATTCCGGTGAAGAAGGCCGTGCAGAAAACGGCCTCAGCCAATTCGGAATGGAGCCCGTGAGAATGCAGCACGGTTTTGGGCCCACCTATCGGGAGAGCTATGATCCTTCTGATTTTGACAGGGTCTGGGACAATGTTTACGCAAGGGCATTGATCGATATCAGAACCATGAACCCTCTGGCGGAGGAAGCAGGACAATTCACGCATATCGCCATAGGCCAGATTCTTGAGGCCTACATCATGATGTCGATGGTCGATTTCTTTGGAGATATTCCCTATTCCGAAGCAGTTTCTGGCGGGGAGGGAATTTTAAACCCAAGTTTGGATTCAGGCGCCTCTATTTATCAGGCTGCCGACCAGCTTTTGGTGAATGCCATATCAAACTTGAACAAAGACGAAACGTCTTTGCCGTCCAACGACCTTTTCTATGATGGAAACGAAAGTCAATGGATCAAAGTGGCCAACACCATGCGTTTAAAACTATACCTGCAAACCCGTTTGGCCAATGCCGAAGGGTTTGGCGCATCGGTTTCCACAGCGCGCATCAATGAATTGATCAATAGCAATCAATTGATCTTGGACCAGGATGATGATTTCTTCTTCCAATGGGGCACCAACAACGCCTCTCCGGACAGTAGACATCCGTATTTCGATGCCAATTATGATGGTGCCGGTCCAAGCTCCGATTTTTATACCTGTAACTATTACATGGACCTCATGGCCAATCAGTACAATGAGCCAGACCCAAGGATACGGTACTACTTTTACAGGCAGCAGGAGGACTTCTCGGGTGCCGATGTGGTTACTAAGGAATGTGTGACCGAAATATCCCTTCCATCTTGGTGGGACCCTTCGCAACCATACTGTTTGGTGCCGGCCACCAATGGTCTGAGCGGTTATTGGGGAAGAAACCATTTGGACGATGATGGTATTCCACCGGATGATGCCTTTAGGACATTGCACGGTACGTATCCTACCGGAGGACCTTTTGATGACAATTCCTTTAGGAACGTTTCCGGATCGGGAGCTGTAAATGAAGGATTGGCAGGTGCTGGAATTTCACCTATCCTGATGTCCTCTTACACTTACTTTATGTTGGCAGAAGCATCTTTGACATTGAATACAACGGGAAATGCACGGGATTATCTTGAAACAGGAATTAGACAATCCATAACCACCGTAGTTGATTTTGGAGCATCCTTGGCCAGCGAAAGCGGCTTCGTCCCGACCTCAACGGCCATCGACAATCATGTTGCCGAGATATTGGCCAGTTACGATGCCGGAAACGACACGGACAAACTCCGAATAATTGCGGAACAGTATTTTATCGCTTTATGGTGCAACGGAATCGAGGCATACAATACCTATAGAAGAACCGGGCAACCCGATAATCTTACGCCCGCTTTCACCACCAATGATCCCGGACCGTTCCTAAGATCCATGTGGTATTCGCAGACCGCTGCGGACAGCAACACAAACATAACCCAAAAAAGTGCACCCAGTACCCCTGTGTTCTGGGACACCAACCCCGACGGGTTCGTTGATTGATTCATAACCAAAAAATATAATACAGATGAAAAATAACTTTAAATATATTTTCGGTCTTGTTCTACTGACTGTGGGCATTATTGCTTGTGAGGACAGCGATAAAAATCCGCTCAACGTGTTTGAACTGGACAAAGCGGCCGCTCCTTATGTAAGGATCCTATTGGACGAGACCATTGTAGCCAAGGGTGACCTTGCCTCCTCAAGTCTTTCTGGGACCGTGGACGACCCTAGCGACAATGTTGCTTCGTGGGAGTTGAGTGTGACATTGGAATCCGGAGGGGTATCTACCGATACCGTTCAACTGGCAACCATCACGGAGTTTCCAAGCGATATTTCCATTCCGTACACCGATGTAGCGAGTGCCTTGGGCATTACCGTGGACGATATCAGCGGAGGGGACTTTATACGCTTCTTGGGAAAATCCACCGGGATTGATGGTACAGTGACCACCGTGGAAAACTATAGTGCGACCGTTACCGGGCAGCCCGAACAACTACAGGCTTTTAACTTCATTGTTTTGGTCAAATGCTCCCCTATCTCCGGCACAACGGTTCCAGGGACTTGGGTAATCGAAATGCAGGATCTATATGGTGACGGTTGGGACGGTGCTTTTGTAACCTTTGAGATTGATGGCGTTGCAACGGACTACACCTTTACCGCAGGCGATGCGGCCACTTTCAATGTAGAGGTGCCAGCAGGCACAACTTCCCTGGTGATATCGTATACCAGTGGAGCCTTTGAAGAAGAGCACGTTTATACGGTTGAAACGCCCGAAGGCGAAGTATTGGGACCATTCGGACCCAATCCGTCTCCGTGTATCAATTGATTTTTACATTTGGTTCAAAAGAAAGGCCCGCTCCAGTTGGAGCGGGCCTTTCGCTTTTACTTAAAACAGGTTCTAATTTATCGGGAAGGGTACTAGTTGTTGAGGATTTCCGAAAAAAAGCGGTCATCCAACTATTTTAGCACCAATAAAAAGTAATCTTCAAACAGCCTTGAAACATAAAATATCTCTTCAAAAGTATTTGTTTCATTTTTTGAGTGTATTTGAATTAGTCCAAACATCAAGGCTGTTTTTTTCTATCTCTCACATAGGTAAATCAAAATAGAATTAAGTAAAAATCCTTGTACCGCTTTTACATCTTAGAGCGTACCTTTGCATCTTAAGAAAATAAGCTTGGACAATACTTCTCGATCAACCAACAAAAAAGCCCTTTTATCACTTGCCATCGGTGGTTTTGGCATAGGCCTAACGGAATTTGTGATTATGGGGATTCTCCCCAATATTGCCAATTCCTTGGACATATCCATACCCAAAGCGGGTCATTTTATTGCCATTTACGCGCTTGGGGTGGTCATAGGGGCTCCAGCCATGGCGCGTATTGCAAACAACCTTAAACCCAAAAAAACACTGTTGTTCCTCATGTTATGGTTTACGGTGTTCAACACCCTATCTGCCTTTTCACCAAATTACTGGGTAATGATGTTGCTCCGTTTTCTATCGGGAATGCCCCATGGGGCTTTTTTTGGTATCGGCGCCGTGGTATCGGGATATTTGGCCAGACCGGGCAAAGCGGCACAAGCGATGGCCATCATGTTTTCAGGTTTAACGATCGCCAATATTTTGGGTGTGCCCTTGGGTACTTATATTGGCCAGGAGCTACATTGGAGCTTCTCCTTCATGTTGGTCGGTGTGGCAGGCATCGCCACGCTTTGCAGTCTATATTTTTGGATGCCCAAAGAAGAATTGCAGGACGCGGACGAGTCCCAAACGGCGGGTCCCACCGCTGGGATAAAAAATAAAAAACTGTGGGCCTTGATTGTTTTGACCACCGTGGGAACAGGAGGCTTTTTTGCATGGTACAGCTATATTGCACCATTGGTGATCAATGTGACTAAGCTCCCGGAAGCTAATGTCGGGTACATTATGATCGTTGCCGGACTAGGTATGTTCTTTGGCAATTTTTTGGGAGCAAGGATGGTGGAAATCTTTAACCCAGTCAAATCTGTGGTCATTAGTATGCTAAGTATGGCCACAATTCTTTTTTTAAATTCCATTCTGGCGAGTAACGGAATCGCCATTTACGTGCTCAGCTTTATTATTGGCGTTGTTACTTTTACCATCGCCGCACCGATTCAAATAGCAATCATAAAAGCTGCGAAAGGTGCGGAAAAGCTAGGTTCTTCCATGAACCAAAGTGCCTTCAATATGGGAAATGCCTCGGGAGCCTATTTTGGTGGGCTGCCCATGGTTTTTGGACTCGGATTCAATTATGCGAGTGTTGTAGGGGGTATTTTGGCTTCTATCGGAGCTGTTATAGGAATGGCCATACTGTATTTTGGAAAGAAAAAGGCTTAAAAAATCAGGTCTCAATAACCCATCGATTTCTTTGAAATATACTATTCTAATTATAGTGTTTAACTTTATCTTTATAAGTTTCGAAGCATAATTAAATCCATTCGGTTTGAGGCTCCACATCTTTTATTTTCTGTTGTTCTTTTGCTGCACCTTGGTGGGTCAAGAACTGCCGCCCATCAGAAATTATACCCCCAAGGAATATAATGGAGAGTTTCAGAACTGGGGCATAGCCCAATCCCCTTCAAAAAATATATATGTGGCCAATCATACCAGTCTTTTGGAGTTTGATGGCGCCAAATGGCATAGGTACAAACTGCCTACCTCGCCAATAATACGTTCCGTAAAAGCCGTTGGGGATAAAATTTATACGGGATCCTACCGTGAATTCGGTTATTGGACCAAAAATCCGAACGGAAATTTGGCATACACCTCATTGTCCCAACAAATGGAGATTCCGATGGCCGAGGACGAGGAGTTTTGGGACATCATGGTCTTGGACCAATGGGTGTTGTTCCAGAGCTTGGACCGCATATATATCTACGATTATTCAGAAAGAACATTTAGGGTAATCGAAGCAAATTCCGATAAGGCCAATCTAAGCCTTGTCAATGGCAATGTCTATTTTCAAATGGCAAGAAAAGGATTGTTCACCATACAAAATGGAGAACCCAAGTTGATCAGTAGCGATCCTCTTTTTGCGGAACAGCCCATTATAGGGATTTATGGTATCGAAAATGATCTTTTGGTGGTCACCGAGGGCGCACGTTTTTACAGGTACGATTCGGAAACCATCACACCATGGGGAACGGCACTGGACACCATCAATGTGAAACTTTACAGCAGCATAAAGCTCAGGGACGGCTCTTTTGTGCTCGGAAGCATTTCCAACGGTTTCTACCACCTATCACCAAACGGACAGACCATCATACAGAATATTGATCAGGAAAAAGGACTCAACAACAATACGGTTTTATCCCTTTTTGAAGATTTGGAAAACAATTTGTGGTTGGGACTGGACAATGGCCTGAGTGTAGTGAACCTCTACTCTCCTTTTAACGAATATGTGGACAAATTGGGGAATCTGGGATTGGTATATGCCGCATTGAGCCACAAGGACTTCTTGTATTTGGGCACCAACCAAGGTCTGTTCTACCGAAAGACCGACTCGCAAGACTCCTTCCGGCTGGTCGAGGGCACCGAAGGGCAGGTATGGAACCTTCAGCTACTGGACTCCACCATTTTTTGTGGACATAATAGCGGTACATTCGTGATCGAGGAAAACAAGGCCGATCTAATTTCCAATTATCCTGGGACCTGGGGAGTTAAGCCCATTGAAAACCGTGAGAACCTGCTTCTTCAAGGAAACTATAATGGATTGAGTATTCTGGAAAAGGCACAGGGCCAGTGGAGGTTCCGAAATACCATTGGCGGATTCAACATTTCCAGTAGGTTTTTTGAAATGGATTCCCTTAAGGTAGTGGTGGACCACGAAAAAAAGGGACTGTATTTCATTACATTGGATTCCAACCTTAGGAAAGTGAACAAATTGATCAATAAGGAACGGTTGGGCCATAGTTCCAACATTTTCAGTTTTCAAGACAACATTTATTATAAGACCAATAACGCTATCTACGAGGTAAAGGGAATGAACGATATAAAATTGGATACGACCTTGACCCAAATGGTTTTTAATGAAAATGAAGGGCAAACAAGTATCATTATCCCAGAAAATTCGGAACAGCGACTCTGGTTCTATACCAACAACAGCATTCAATATGTAACACAGAGTACGCTCAGCAACAAGTTGAGTACCACTCAGATTCCCATTCCAGAAGATATCCGGGCTAACCTCGGAGTTTCAGGATTTGAGAACATTTCCAGAATATCCGAATTCAAATATTTGATGGGAAGTTCCAACGGTTATGTTTCTTTGGACCTTACCAAGGTGGGGCCCTCCAAACAAGAAGTCCATATCAATTCCGTTTATTTTGGCGACTACCTCGAGCTTTCCACAGAGGCGCCGATCAATGAAAAAGGCGAATTTGAATATACCAACAATAACATCAACATTGAGTTCAGTGTACCCGAGTTCGACAAATACACCGATGTACGATACCAGTATAAAATGGACAACCTCTACGAGGATTGGAGCGAATGGTCCGAAAATACCGAAGCAACTTTCAAGAACCTATCATATGGTGAGTATACCTTCACCGTTAGGGCCATGGTGGGCAATAACTTGAGCGAGAACACGGATTCCTACAGCTTTATCATCTTGAGGCCATGGTACTTGTCCAATTTAGCCCTTATCCTTTATATTCTGACCATTGGCCTTGTTTTTATTGTGGTGCACCGATTTTACAATAGATATTATCAGAAAAAGCAGGAAGCCTTGATCAAAAGAAACCAAAAGGAACTGGAACGTAGGGAACTGGAAGAAAAGGAGCGTATCGCCAAAATACAAACGGAAAAACTTCAGAACGAAATTGACAGCAAAAACAGAGAATTGGCGATTTCTACCATGAGCTTGGTTAAGAAAAACAAATTCCTTTCTGCCCTAAAGTCACAATTGAAGGAAGTTCCCGCCAAGGACAAAAACATTAAGTCCGTAATCAAGGAAATTGATAGAAACATCAACAGCGAAGACGATTGGAAGTTTTTTGAGGATGCCTTCAACAATGCCGATAAGGATTTTCTAAAAAGGATAAAGGCCAAACACGATAGCCTTACCAACAACGATCTAAGATTATGCGCCTATTTAAGATTGAATCTTTCCTCCAAGGAAATTGCCCCTTTGCTCAATATTTCGGTAAAAAGCGTTGAAATGAAACGCTATAGACTTCGCAAAAAATTCGACCTGCCCCACCACGATAACCTTATCGACTACATTTTAAACTTTTAGGCAACTCTACTTTTACACATCATTGCACTACAAATCTTAAAATCACCACTACAACAGCTCTACAATTGAGCAAAAAGGCATACTTCATTTTTGTTTTTGGGCTGGATGCTAAACCAGTAAATATTTACAAATCCTCATATTTTAAAGGGTTTAACTATCAAAATATCAATTTTAACACTTCAAAATTGACAATGTAGGTTTTTTATAGAGGTAAATCCTTTGTTAAGAAGACGTTAAGCCCAGTACATTTAGGTCAAATTAAATTGACTCAACAATGAGATATGGCATTTTAACCTTGATGGCACTTTTATGTGCCGCTTATGGGTATTCACAAACAAAAACCGTTACCGGGACAGTCTCCGACAATATGGGACCCATGCCGGGTGTTAACGTACTTGTAAAAGGAACCACAAATGGAGTGGTTACCGACTTTGATGGTGAATTCACCATTGACGATGTTTCCAATGATGACACTTTAGTCTTTAGCTACGTTGGATTTGTAACGCAGGAAGTTCCTGTAGGAACCCAAGAAGAAATCGATATTGTTCTCCAAGAGGATACACAAGCACTCGACGAAGTAGTGGTCGTGGGCTACGGTACCCAAAAGAAAAGTAACGTTATCGGTTCCGTGGCCAGCGTGGAAGTGGAAGAAGCCACCAACGTGCCCACCACAAACGTATCCGAAATGTTACGAGGTAGAGCTGCAGGGGTCCAGGTTAACTTGGGCGATGCAAGGCCCGGAGGTAATTCCAATATAGTGATCAGGGGTAACGTATCGGTTGCTCCGGGCGGAAACTCCCCGCTGATCATTGTGGACGGATTGCCCTTTGACAGCTTAAACGATGTGGCGCCTGACGATATCGCCAACATAGAGATATTAAAAGATGCCTCCTCCACGGCCATTTATGGCTCCCGGGCATCCAACGGTGTAATCTTGGTGACCACCAAAAAAGGTAGAGTGGGCAAAGCAACCATTGATTACCATGGGTACACCACAGTACAATCCTTAACAAAAAACTTTAATCAATACACTGGGCAACAGTTCATAGACCTTAGGAGAGAGGCCAATAGAAACCGATTTACAGGTGACTATTTGAACGATGAGAACATCTTTTCCCCATTCGAACTGGAAGCCATAGAAAACAAAAACTTTGTGGATTGGGAAGATTTGGTGCTTCAGGATGCAATAATCCAGAGTCACGCCCTAAGTTTTTCCGCAGGAAGCGAAAAAACCAGAATCTTTTCCAGTGTCAACTATTTTTCACAAGAAGGGATTATTCCAAACTCAGGTTTTGACAGAGGCACATTCAAACTAAACATAGAACAAAA
This sequence comes from Flagellimonas crocea, assembly GCF_033441595.1. Taxonomy (NCBI): domain Bacteria; kingdom Pseudomonadati; phylum Bacteroidota; class Flavobacteriia; order Flavobacteriales; family Flavobacteriaceae; genus Flagellimonas; species Flagellimonas crocea. The sequence continues at coordinate 88,530 of NZ_JAUZVX010000003.1, forward strand.
TCTTTCCAGTAAATTGATGTTCCGTGGAATCATCAACTATCAAAACGCAAAACAGGACCGAGAAACCGGGGGAATCAACTTCACCACAATAACACCATTGGCACAGCCCTACACCGCGGACGGAGAGCTTCAGAAATTTTATCTGGGCCCATCCAACACAGCGGTCAACCCATTGTGGGACCAAAGGGAATCGGTTGATGAGACCAAAATCAACCTTACGGATGTCAACCTAAGCCTTATTTACGACATTGCGCCCAATCTAAGCTATACCCTTAAAACCTTTTTAAGGAACCGAAACACTAACCAAGGGGTTTATAGATCTTCGCTTCATTCTGCGGGAGACGAAGGAATCGACGGAATCGGAGTATTGTCCAATACCCTTTTTAAACAGGTTCTTGTAGAAAATATTTTGAACTACACCCCACAAATCAATGACAATCACAGTCTTGACTTGACGGCCGTACAGGCTTTTGATGAGCAACGTACGGAGTACACCCAATTGGATAAATCTGGATTTACCAACGACGCCTTGCGCTACAATGGTGATGCCACCGAATTACTGAACAACGTAAGAAACGTATCCCAACGTAGATTACTTTCCTTCTTGGGAAGGGTTAGGTATGGCTATTTGGACAGATACCTCTTGGAAGCGACCGCACGTGCGGATGGTGCATCGGTATTTGCCGAAAACAACAAATGGGGATTCTTCCCAGCAGTATCCTTAGCATGGAAAATGCATATGGAACCATTCATGCAAAATGTGGATGCCATAAACGAGATGAAGTTTAGGGTAAGCTACGGTGCCACAGGTAACCAGGGAATCAATCCCTTGGAATCTTTAGGGGTAGCCGACAATTTACCTTATGTATTTGGAGATGAAACAGTTGCCGGAGCAACAGCATCGTCCCGATTGCCCAATCCCAACCTAAAATGGGAGACCACCACCACCTTGAACGCTGGTGTGGACTTTAGGTTGTTCAATAACTTTTTCCAAGGAACCTTTGAATATTATAAAGCGAATACTACCGACCTTCTATTGGATAGATCTATCGCAGGAACCACTGGTTTCAATGTGATTCGATTTAACTCGGGAGAATTGCAAAATCAAGGTATTGAAGCATCATTGACCTCAAACATTATCCGAAAAGAGAACTTTAGCTGGTCTCTTGGGTTGATTTTTTCCAGAAACAAGAACGAAGTGATTTCCCTTACCGGAGAAACGGATGATGAAGGAAACCCGATTGACATCACCGATACTTCAGGCCGAAGATTGTCCATTGGGCAATCCATCAACAATATCTGGTTACCAAAATATGACGGCATCTACCAAGTAGGAGACGACATTGCTGGCTCCGGAAACCCGTTGGCACAACCAGGTGATGTACGTGTAATTGATCAGGATGGAAACGGGCAAATTGATGACAGGGACAATGTGTTCACCAATACCGACCCCGATTGGTATGGTTCCATTACCAACACCATCACTTACAAAAACTTTGATCTGTTCGCCGACATTTACATAGTTCAGGGAGCTACAAGATTGAACCCTGTTCTTGCCAACGGAGAACTTTGGAAAGGAGCCATAAACGGTATTAGGACCAAATACTATACCCCTGAATTCCCATCCGCCGAATATCCAAGGCCAAAGCCCGATACGCACTTGCACCTCTTCCCTTTTGCAGTGAGAGATGCTTCTTATTTACGATTGAGGACCCTTACCTTGGGATACAACATACCTAAAGATGCCTTTTCCAAATTGGGACTGCAACAGGCCAAGGTATATGTAACGGGAACCAACCTGTTCACCTTTACCGATTTCAGGTCGTACAGTCCGGAACAAACACCATTGGCAAACAATCAGAATGGATCGGCTTTCCCAGAGACCAGAAATATAACCCTAGGTGTAAAATTAGGATTCTAAAAAAATTGTCATGAAAAATATATTTCAACATTTAATATCAAAACAAGCATTGACAATATTCCTTGTCATTGCCACATTCGCATCGTGCGAAAAAGACCTGTTACAGGACGAGCTATTGTCCGATACCTCGGTCGACTATCTCTACTCCACACCGGAAGGTCTGGAAAATGCCGTTGTGGGCCTATACACCCTCAACCGGAATATTTATCAAGATTTGAGTTTAAACGGTACCTATCCACTAATTCTTCAGGCCAAAAGTGACCTTGGAGTGGGTATCACCGGAGAAGTATCCCTATATAGCCGTTTGCTATGGGGCGCGAGCTTGGGCGACTTTGGTACGGCATCCGGAATAAATGCACATTGGGTACACTACTACCGCATAGTGGATAGGGCCAATGCCATAATCCAAGGAGCAGAGAATTTGGAAGGCATTGAAGAAACCAGGAAAAATCAAATTCTTGCAGAAGCCAAATGTATGAGGGCCAACTCGTACTTTACGCTCTATCGAATGTTCAATAACATCTTCATTACAACGGAACCCACAACTCCAGAGAATGCTTTTGATGTACCACAGGACAAATCTTCGGAAGAGGAAATATTCTCCCTCCTACGTTCCGATCTGGACTTTGCCATAGCCAATTTGGATTACGCGACCCCACAATTTGGACGTTGGGCAAAGGGTGCCGCAAGACACCTTAGGGCCAAAGTGGCCATGTGGGAAAACGACTGGACCGAGGCGGCGGCACAAGCTGATGCGTTAATTACCAGTGGTAGCCATAGTTTGACCGAGACCACAGCAGAGGTGTTTGCCGGCGAACTAAATCATACAGAAACATTGTTTGCCATCAACTTTGAAAGACAGACCATTGGAGGTGGAAATCCACACATAATGAACTGGAACATGGTTTCCAGCTATGCTGATGCCCCTGGTCTGATTCAATCTGTGGAAAATGGTGGTGCCGGCGCTGGATTCATTTCCTTGAACCAGTATACCATCGACCTTTTAAACGAGGACCCGAACGATGATAGGAAAAACAATACCTATTATATTTTCGAGTATGCCTATAACGACGAAAGTGCCCTTCCCCCGGGAAAGGAGCTCGGCGACCCATTGGACCTCTACGAAAACAGCGAGACCGATCAGAACGAGTTCATGCTCTATTACAGAAGGCAAAACCCAGGAATCATCAAGTTTTTTGACGAGACCGTGGAACCAACGGATAGAAATCATTTTAAAAACATTATGATCTACCGCTTGGCAGAAACCTATTTGATAGGCGCAGAAGCGCACATGATGTTGAACAATACTCCCAAGGCATTGGATTATCTGAATGCCATAAGAACAAGGGCCAACGCTGCACCTGTTGACGCTATTGACCTTGAGACCATTTTGGAAGAAAGAGCCCGCGAGCTCGCTTTCGAAGGACAGCGCTGGTTTACCCTAAAACGTACCGGACTGTTGTACGATTATCTTTTGGACCACATGAACAATGATAACATGAACGAGTCGTATCCAGAAGGAAATCCAAAGGATATCCTAAGGGAATACATGCAAAACTGGCCCATTCCACAACAGCAAATGGACCTTTTAGGACCCAATTATCCTCAAAACGATGGATATAACTAAATCGGCACAAACTAGAATTAACTTATAACATTGAAAGATGAAAAAGCATAACAACAAAAAGAGCCTCAACAGCACAAGATTCCCGATCTTGTTCCTGCTGATGGCCATAGGTATTTTGGGCACCATCATTTCCTGTGAAATGGAGGACGACCTGCCCCCACCTTCTGCCTATGTTCCGCCAGAACCAGAACCAGAGCCCGAACCAGGTGAGGGCTGTACATTCGAGACCATAGTCCCGGAACTATCCGAGGGATTGGATTTTGAATGTGCTGGACCCGAAGTGGAGTTTTTTGGTGCAATTGACGGCTCATTTACCTTGGAGTATGTCGAAAACCCAGATCCATCAGGTATCAACACCTCCGAAAAGGTGGTCGCCTATACCCAAATACCGAGTATAGAGCCATGGTCCGGTTTCTTTTTTGATTTGGCCAGCAAGGTGGACTTTACCGAAATGCAGACCATCAAGATTAAAGTATATGCACCCGCTGCCGACCAAATCGTGTTGCTAAAGTTTGAGGACAGTACCGATGGTTCCATTTCAAAAGAAGTTCAAGCAACAACAACAGTGGCCAACGAGTGGGAGGAATTGTACTTTACATTCTCTCCTAGCGATTCTGACAAATTTGACAGAATGGTCCTGTTCTTTGATTTTAATGGCGAAAAGGCCAACGAAAGTGTCCATTACTTTGATGATATTGTGATGAGTGAAGGCGGGGAAGTAGAAGAACCCGGCCCAACTGGTGAACCAACATCCGCAGCTCCAGACCCAACCATTGATCCTACGGAAGTAATCTCCCTTTTCAGTGATACCTATACCAACGTAACCGTGGATACTTGGAGAACCGAGTGGTCCGCCGCAACCTTGGAAGACATCGAAATTGATGGGAATGCCGTGAAAAAATACAGTGAACTAAACTTTGTGGGAATCGAGGCTGTAGCTGCTCCGATCGATGCAACAAACATGACCCATTTCCGCACCGATATCTGGACAGGGGACGCCACGGAATTCAGAATAAAACTGGTTGATTTTGGTGCTGATGGCGCCTTTGATGGTGGCGATGACGTAGAGCACGAACTGGTATTCGAGGCACCTGCCCAGGAAGAATGGGTGACACTGGATATACCGTTGACCGATTTTACAGGCCTGACAACTAGGGGGCATATCGCACAATTGATATTTGTGGGTGCCCCCACCGGAGCAAACACAGTTTACGTGGACAACGTATTCTTCTATAACGAAGCAGGCGTTTCAAATGCTCCAACAACAGGTGCCCCGGCTCCAACAGTTCCGGAAGCCAACGTGATCTCCGTTTTCAGTGATGCCTATACCGATGTTGCAGGTACGGATTTCAATCCCAATTGGGGACAGGCAACCGTGGTTACTCAAGAATTGATAGATGGCAATAATACCTTGAAATATGAAAACCTTAACTATCAAGGCACCCAATTTGCCACTCCTTTGGATGTTTCGGGAATGACCATGTTGCATGTGGATTACTGGACACCTGATTCTTCAGAACTCAACGGATATTTGATTAGCTCAGGACCTGCCGAAACCGCTCATTCTTTCACCATTACCACTGGAGAATGGGTAAGCGTTGACATTCCTTTGACGGAATTCTCCGGGGTCGTGGATTTAACTGATGTGATTCAATTGAAGTTTGATGGCAACGGAACCATCTATCTGGACAATATTTACTTCTATACCCCGCCCGCTACAGAACCAACAGCAGCAGCTACAACCCCTACAGTGGCCGAAGCGGATGTAATATCGCTTTTCAGCAATGCGTACACCAACGTTCCCGTGGATACATGGAAAACCGATTGGTCGGTCGCCACGCTGGAAGACATTATGATCGAAGGGGATGATGTAAAAAAATACAGTGATTTGAACTTTGTGGGCATCGAGACTGTTGCCAATCAAATCGATGCTACGGAAATGACCCACTTCCACACCGATGTATGGACAGCAGATGCTACCGAAATTAGAATAAAACTAGTGGATTTTGGTGCCGATGCGGCCTTTGGTGGCGGGGATGACGTGGAGCACGAGATAACCATTGCCAATCCAGAACAGGGCACTTGGATCTCTTTGGACATTCCACTTCCCGAGTTCGTAGGATTGACCACCAAAGCAAACATTGCACAGCTCATATACGCAGGTCAACCTGCAGGTTCCATGACCGTTTTTGTGGATAATGTATACTTCCACAAATAATGGATAAAAAAACAAATCGTAAATTGATTTGAGTTAGTTAATTAAGCAAACGGATAAGCTCCTTTCCACGTTGGGAAAGGAGCTTTCATCCAAGTCAGATTTTCTATGAAAAAAAGAATTAGTATCCATCAAATAGTAAGAATGAACATTTTTAACATATCCCTTTTAACCTTGGTTTTTGCAATTTCGTGTAGTTCCGGGGATTCTGCTACTGCCGATGTTCCCAGTAATTTGACCGTGGACATTTCGGTTATCGGCGCAAACAATGATAATCCAAATGGAGACGGTTCCGGCACGGTGCAGATATCCGCATCGGCCAATAATGCCGTTCGGTATGCCTTCCGCTTTGGCAATGGCGACCAAATCGAAAGCCCGAACGGAGCCATTGAACATACATTTATGCAAAATGGAACCAACACCCACAATATTACCGTATGGGCGTATTCGGAATCCGGTGAGTTCATCAACCAAAGTTATAGTGTGGAGGTGTACCGATCCGATGAGGCCTTTGCCTCTTTGGTCTTTGCCGATGAATTTGAACAGGCAGGAACACCCGATAATCAGAAATGGCACCATCAAGTGATTCCTCCAAACAATGGTAGCTGGCACAATGGTGAACTACAGCACTATACCGACAGGGAAGACAATTCCTTTGTAAGCGACGGTACATTGAAGATTAAGGCCATCAAAGAACAATATTCGTACAACGGAAGCACCAAAGCGTACACCTCAGCGAGATTGAACGCAAAATTTGCCTTCACTTACGGACGTGTGGAAGTTCGGGCAAAACTTCCTAGCTCAGCGGGTACTTGGCCTGCCATATGGACGTTGGGCGCCAATGTCAACGAAACAGGGAATTACTTTGGTGACCAGTACGGCAGCGTTGGGTGGCCTCTTTGTGGTGAAATTGATATTATGGAACAGACGGGTTGGGATAAAAACAATACCATTTCCCATTTCCATTGGGGAGACCTAAATACAGAGGTATACAACGATGAGGGAGGTGAGACGGCCGTTGCAAATGCTTCTTCCGAATACCATGTTTATTCCATGGAGTGGGACAGCGATAGCATTAAAACCTTTGTAGACGATACTTTGGTGTATGAATTGCCCAATACAAGCAACAAACCTTTTAATCATAATCATTATTTGATCCTGAACATAGCCTTGGGCGGAAATCTAGGTGGCGATGTACCCGAAAACTTTACCGAGGACATCATGGAAATTGATTATGTAAGAATATATCAGTAATACCCGAAGGGAATTGAGTTGCATTGCCGATAATTTGCTATGCCATTAAATTTTTAAACGGGTAAAGAAACCCTGAAGGCCGAAGTTTAAAACTTCGGCTTTTTTATTGGCCCAGTTCTTTGGGCTCAAAAAAAACAAGCTCTTGATTGTTGAACTTGGCCGTGGCCTCGATTGGATTACAGCACACTTCGCAATCCTCCACATAAGTTTGTTGCTGGACAGAACTGTCCAACAAAAAGGAGATTTCCTCCCAGCAGTAAGGGCATTGAAAAAAATGCTCGTACATACGCTAAAAATCAATATTGAGCAATTGGCCGCTTATCTGCAACATTTGCAGTTCCGCCAATTTTGCGGTGTATTTTGCCTGACTCTTCGCCAATTCTGCGTTCAATAGATTCAATTGCGCCTGCCTGAACTCAATGGATGTCACCTGCCCCAACTTGTACCGCTCATTGGTCCTGTTGAAATTATCTTGATTGGTCTGGAGGTTCTTTTCCTGTACATTCAGTACATACACGGCATTGGTATAACTATCCCAAGCATTACGGATATCACGCTCTACCTCCAACTCTATCTGCTTTTTGGCAATCTCTTGGTTTTTATAGGCAATTTTTGCATTCTTGACCCCCGTTATGGTAGTTCCTCCATCAAACAAGTTCCATGTTAGGTTGATGGCCCCTGTGACCCCTGTGGAAGTGTTCTGCAAAACAAAGGCCAGTGGACTGTTGTTACTGGACTCGTTCCAACCGTAGGTCCCGGTCAATCCAATCGTGGGCAAATAACCGCTTCTGGCTATTCTGACGCTGTTTAGCCCCATGTTGATGTCCTTTTCTGCAATTTGAAGCCGGACATTGTTCAGTTTGGCCTCATTGTACATACTTTCCATTTGTAGCCCTGGCACAAATGCCACAGTGGTGTCTGCCCTAAATTGAGAGGAAAGATCCCTGTTGAGAATCAAATTCAGGTCCCTTATCGTATTTCTAAGCTGTTGCCTTGAGTTCAAAAGATTGATGCTGTCCGTATTGATATCCACTTCGGCATTCAACACGTCCAAGCCTGTGTTCTGACCAAATTCAAACTGGTACTCTGCTCTTTTGAGACGATCTTTGGAGATGGTCAGTGCCTCCTCCAATGTGGCCGTGTTCTCCGTTAATCGGGCCGCCTCATAATATACCGAAAACAGTTGTAGGATAGTTGTTTCTATGGTCTGTCGCACTTCCAGTTCGGATTGCTGGGACCTTTCCTGAAAACTTTTGTAATTGTAATATCTGCCCAGTCCGTCAAACAAGGTGTAGTTTACATTTACCGAAGCACTGTACCTTCTGGTTTCCGCGCCTTCCGCGGTACGGGTATCTCCATTGCCCAAAACACCTTCAGAATTCTGTTTGTCTATGCTCCCACTTGCATTTCCTGTCACCGAGGGCAGGTAACCAGAGTTAAGAATATCAGCATTGTTCTCATCGATCAACCTTGTATTGCGAGCTACTTGGATGCTCAGGTTGTTCTGTAACGTAAGGTCTATGGCTTCTTGCTTGGTGAGTATTTGATCCTGGGCATGTAAAAATGAACCAAGAAACAAGAAGATCAAGGGTATTTTATAAATAATGTTTTTCATTTTGTGGTCTCTTCTTCTACACTTTTTGAGGTTTCTTCTCCATTATGAGAAACATTTTTTTCAGTATTGCTTCCGTTCAAGGAAATATGGTCCGATTGCATTTCCTCTTCTTCATGTTGCTCGCGAATGGCGCGTTCCACTTCTTCCGGCGTAACTTTTTCTCCGGTCCACAATCGCTTCGCAGCAACTTTGACGTTGTTGCCAAAAGAAAGGAGCAAAGGAAGCATCAACAATGTCAAAATAGTGGCAAATCCAATTCCATATGCAATGGAAATGGCCATGGGCTTGAGGAATTGTGCCTGTCGGCTTTTTTCCAAGAGCAACGGTGCCAAACCAGCAATCGTAGTCACCGAGGTAAGAAATATGGCCCTAAAACGGGAACGCCCGGCTTCGTATATCGCATCATCAAACTTCATCCCCTGACGGAGGTTGGTATTGAACTTTCCAATCAATACAAGACCATCGTTCACCATGATTCCGATCAAGGCGATAATCCCCAACATGGAAAGTATATTGATCGGGAAACCATGTATCCAATGGCCCCATGCTACGGCTGTCAAACTAAAAGGAACCATAAAAATCAACAACAACGGTTGGCTTATGCTCCTAAAGGTGAAAGCTATGGTTATGAAAATTAGGAAAAGTACTATCGGCCCCACAAATCCGAGCGAACCGAACAATTTGTTGGCTTCCCGGTTCTGGCCTTCATACGATGGGCTGATGGATGGGTATTTAGATAAAATATCGGGCATTACCTCGTTCCGTATCCATAACATGGCATCCGTTCCGCTGGTGGTCTCGGGATCGGTCAGATCTGAGGACACCTGTATTTCCCTTCTTCCTTCTAGGTGATTGATGGCCACATCGCCCCGTTCAATGGTATAGGATGCTATTTCCTTTAATGGAATACGGTCGCCACTCGGCGCCAAAATCCTCATCTCATCCAAATCGGAAATGGAAGATCTGTTTTCACGATCATAACGAACCCATACCCTTATTTCATCCTGCCCTCTTTGAAAACGTTGTGCTTGGGCACCAAAGAATCCGCCCCGAACTTGGTTCATCACCGTTCGCAGGTCCAATCCCAGCAAATATGCGTTTTCTTTCAGTTCCAAGCGGATTTCCTTGATACCCGCTGGGTCATTGTCCGTCACGTCCTTCAGGTTGGCATTGGCCTCCATGGCCTCTTTCAGCTCTTCCTTGGCCGCCTTGAGTTCTGAAATGTTGTTGCCTAAAAGGGATACGGATACGGGGCTTCCCCCAAAATTCCCTCCGGAACCATAGATCAAACTTTCTACCCCGATTACCGGACCCACAAGTTCTCGGAGCCTCGTGGTCACCATATCGGAACGTATACCATCAGGACGTTCTTCTCCCGGTAAAAGATTGATCTGTAAATTTGCGGAAGACGAACCTGGTCCCAAGTTCTTGATCATGTTGACGAACAACATCTTATCCAGTCCCTGTAAATATTGATCGGTAAGTTCCTGATTCACTATTCGGGCCTTATCCTGAATAAGACTGATGATGGAATCCGTCACCTTTTCGTTGGTTCCATTCGGCATGGTCAGCTCTATGGATACCTGATCGCTCGCTACCCGTGGAAAAAAGGATGTTCTTACGATACCTCCACCTATGGACCCCAAAGTAAGAACGAGGGCCATAAAAAAGATGGCAAACGTCAAGAACTTATAGTTCAACATAAAGTGAAGCGCTGGACTGTACCACTTGTCCCGCATATAGTTCATAATCCTATCCCCGATCCTATTGATTGCCCTGAGCTCCGCAAAAACTTTGGCAATGCCTGTTTTTGGTTTATTGTCCTGCGGATGCAATGCTTTGGAGTGCGCCAAGTGAGCTGGCAAAATAATCAATGCTTCGACCAAGGACACGACCAAGGTCAGGATTACAATGACGGAAACCTCACTGAAAAACTCACCTATCCTACTGTCCAGGAACAAGAAAATGGAAAATGCCAAAACTGTGGTGATGATTGCAGAAATAATCGGGGGAAGCACCTCCATGGTGCCATCAAGTGCTGCTTGCACAGGTGATTTCCCATCCTCATAATGCTGATATATGTTTTCGGCGATTACAATACCATCATCCACCAAAATCCCGATAACGATAATCATCCCAAACAAGGAGAGTACATTGATGGTCACATTGAACATGGGTGCAAAAACGAACATTCCCAAAAATGCAATGGGAAGGCCGAAGGCCACCCAAAAGGCCAACCGCGTATTCAAGAACAGGGACAAAAAAATCAATACGAGAATCATTCCCACGATGGCGTTCTCGGTCAAAAGTTGTGTACGTTGCGTAAGGGTTATGGAACGGTCGTCAATAACATCCAACTGTACATTGGTATATTTTTCATTGAACTCTTTGATGTACTCCCTTACATTTTCGGCAGAGCCCATCAAATCCTCCGTATTGGTACTGGTAATAGTGATATTTACCGCCAGCTGATCATTAAAATAGGAGGCATTCGGTGTTTCGGAAAACCGGTCCCTGATGGTCGCTACATCCTTTAACCTAACGGCTCGGCCGGCAGCATCTCCACGTACTACGATATTGGAAAGTTCATCACCGTAATAGGAGCGGTTATTGGCACGGATAAGATATTCCTCGGTCACGGTTTTGATATTACCTCCGGTAACCAAGATGTTTGCATTGGAAACGGCTTGGGCCACCTCACTAAAGGAAAGGTTGTAGGCCAACAGGCTATTTTCATTTACCGCAATCTCTATCTCCTCATCCGGATAGCCCGAGATTTGGATCTGTGAAATCCCATCAATGGCCCTAAGGTCGTTCTCTATTTGGCGGCCTATTTGCTTTAAGGTGGCCAGCGGAATATCCTTTCCGCTAACCGCGAAACTGATGGTAGGCCTTACCGGTTCCTGTTTGGCGACGATCAAGGGCTCCATACCAGTGGGAAAAGTAGGCACACGGTCTACCGCGTTTTTTACCTCCAAGAGCATAAAGTCCACATTTCTTTCCTTCTCGATCTCCACGTTAATGGTACCACTGTTCTCCCGGGATGTGGAGGTGACGCGCTCCACGCCCTCAAGACCCTTAAGGTTATCCTCTATTTTAAGTACGATACCTTCTTCTATTTCTTGTGGGGAAGCTCCAGGATAAGCTATGGTAATGGTAATGTTCCTAGCCTCGTTGAGCGGAAAAAAGGAGGATTTTAGTGAAAATATCCCAACAATCCCAAAAACAACAAATGCCAAGATAAAGACATTCACTGCCATGTGATATTTTATAAAATACGAAATGATTTTTCTCACAGTTGAGGTGGTTTAGGATTTACTATCGTCAAAAATCTTAACCAGCATTCCGGCATAGGCACCGGTTATTGGTTTGGATACGATTACTTCACCGTCGGGAACATTTTTAAGAACCACGGTCTTATCTGTAAAGAATATTGGGTTGACATCCATTAAGTCCAAAATGGAATCCCTGACCACAAAAATTTGGTTATTTTCTAGCAGTAGTGACCTATTGATCTCTATGGCATCGTTTTCTTCCCTTGCCTCTAGGTTAGCTTCCAAATATTGGCCTTCTTTCAGGTCATCTCCGCTAACTTCGATATACACGGTTATGGTCTGTGAGTTTTGGTCCACACTTCCATTTACACGGATTACCTCACCTTTGTACTGTTGGGTTTTTTCCAAATTGGTGAGCTCTACTTTTTTCCCGACCTTCAAAAACTCGCCATAGGTCTTGCTCACGGAAACTTCCAGTTCGTACACTCCTATATTGATGAACTCTCCCAATTTTTGTCCGGTCCTTATCAAGGTTCCCTCGGTAACAAGGGCCTCAGTCAAAATTCCATCAAATGGTGCGGTAATAATATATTTAGACAAACGCTGTTCCAAGTTTTTTACATTGTAATAGGTAGAAATTATCTGCCGGCCCGTAATAAAGAAATTCTCCTTCTCGCTGTCCATTTTGGGTAGTTCCGGTGTGGATTTCTCCAAATCAAAACTATTCAGATATTCCTGCCATTTCGGATAGATTTCGGGGTAATCCAATCTTAAATCTGGCATAATGGAGGTAAGCAAGTTATAAAAGTTACTTTTGGCGGATTGCACCGAGGCATAGTATTCGTTGGCGTCTATTTTAATGAGGGTTTGACCTGCCGAATACTTTTGTCCTGTCCTGAACAATTTACTACCTGCCCTAAATACACCCTGAACTTCTGAATAGAGCTCCAGTCTTTTTTTTGCCCTGAGATTCCCGTTTGCGGGCACTGTAATAGGGACTGTACTGTTCTTTACGGTATCAACAAAAACTGTCTTTACCACCTTTTGTGAGGGTGGTCTTCTGTTATCTTTGCTTCCAGCTATGAGGCCTGCAAAATATAGTGAAGCAAAAATGAGTATTCCCCCGGCCACTGCCGATATAATTAGCTTTCGCATTCGTTAGTTGGTTTAATCGTTGCAAATCTATCTTCTACATTTTTTACAATGGTTAAATATTTCATAAAATGCGTTTTAAACATGGTCAAATGCAAAAAGGGGACCCCAAACGGCATCCCCAAACCAAACAAACTAAAGTAATAACTAACTACTCGTTTTCGTTTTCATCCTCGAACTTGGTATCGGCCATTCGAGTACGGTCCAACTGAATGTTCTTAAACTTGGGATTTAAGTTATGGTCATCGGTATCGAAAACCAAAAACTGTCCCACATTCATATTGTGTATTGCATTGAACGAATTGAACTTATTATTTTGAAGCTGTAATATCTGTAGACTAGCCAGCTGTCCAAATTCTTCGGGTATGTTCCCGCCCAACTGATTATTGGACAAGACCAACTCCTTTAGCTGGCCCAAATTTCCTATTTCTGATGGTATTTCCCCTTCCAACTTGTTCTCGAACAGTCCCAGTGCTTCCAAATTTGAAAGATTACCGATGGATTTGGGAATGATACCATCCAAATTGTTACTGGAAAGGTTCAGCTCCTTTAATTTTTTAAGATTGCCAAAGGATTCCGGTATGGGTCCGGTCAAAAAATTGTTGAACATTGAAAATATCTCCAGTTCGGACAAATTTCCGATACCTTCGGGAATCGCCCCTTTAACACGGTTCATCTCCAATCGGAAAACTTTTAATTTTTCCAGTTTTACCAAATCCTTTGGAAGTACCCCAGTGATTTGATTAAAAGATAGGTTTAAATGGGATAAATGTTTTAGATTTCCTATACTCTCTGGAAGTGTGCCTTTCAGGTTGTTCATGAACAAGGTTATACCGACCACATGGCCGTTATCCACCTCTACTCCCTTCCATGTGTCCACGGATGCCGTTAAGTCCCAAGAAGTATTCCACTCTTTACCGTTGGTACTGTTGAACAGGTCTACCAAGGCAGATTTTTCTTTGGGGGTTACCTGTCCGATGGCGAAGGATGCACCTGTCGAAAACATCAGACAAAAGAAAAAAATGGCTTTACGTATCATTATCTTAATTAATTGTAGGGAATTTACCTACAAAGTAAGAAAAATGAGAAACATCTTACAAATTTAATCGTTGAAAGCACCGTAATTTGTTGTGAAGCCATCAAAATAAGTGGTGAAAAAGTAGGTTTTTTTCTATTCCAAAGATTCCAGCTCATGGGACAATTTTTCCCATTCCTTCATCAAGGAGTCCAAATCTTTCTTTCTTCCCTCATAATTGTCAAAAAAGTCCGGTTTTGCAATGGTTGCATCGTAGTCCATAAGGAGCTCATGGTCAATTTCGGCAATTTCCTTTTCCAACTTGGAAATTCTTTTTTCCACCCCGCTCAGCTTATTTTTCAGGGATTTTTGCTTCTTCTGTGTATGGTAATCGCTTTCCTTGGTTTTTTCTTGGGCCTTTTCTTCCTTTTTTGGATCACCCTTTTCAACACTCCGGAAATCATCCATTTTACGCTGTTCCAAGTAAAAATCGATATCTCCCAAGTATTCTTTGATACCTCCATCCTTGAATTCATAGACCCGGTCCGTTAATCCTTGGAGGAAGTCCCGGTCATGGGAAACCAAGATCAGGGTGCCTTCGAAATTTTGAAGGGCCTGTTTCAACACATTCTTGGATTTGATGTCCAGGTGGTTGGTAGGTTCGTCCATTACCAACACGTTAAAGGGCTGCAAGAGCATTTTGGCCAAGGCCAAGCGGTTGCGCTCGCCACCGGACAATACTTTTACATATTTGTCCACCTCATCGCCCCGGAACAAAAAGGAACCCAGGATATCCCTTACCTTGCTTCGGTTTTTTTCGTTTGCGGCATCTATCATGGTATCTAAGATGGTTTTGCTCCCATCAAGATATTCGGCTTGGTTCTGTGCAAAATATCCCAACTGCACGTTGTGGCCAATTTTCAGATCTCCTTTATAATCCAGTTCACCGACTATGATTTTGGCCAAGGTGGTCTTTCCCTGTCCGTTTTGTCCAACGAAGGCAGTTTTGCTTCCACGGTCCACCATCAGGTCTATATCCTCCAGCACTTTTTTAGGGCCGTAACTTTTGGATACGCCCTCCAACTCGGCCACCACTTTGCCTGGGTTCACGGATACGGGAAATCGGAGGTTCATCACGCTGTTGTCCTCTTCGTCCACCTCTATGCGTTCCATTTTATCCAGTTTTTTGATAAGGGACTGTGCCATGGACGCCTTACTGGATTTTGCCCTGAATTTTTCTATCAACCGTTCGGTCTGCTGAATCTGTTTTTCTTGGTTTTTTTGGGCACTCAGTTGCTGTTCCTTGATTTCTTTTCGGTGGACCAAAAATTGGGAGTAGGGTTTGTTGTAATCGTAAATCCGGCCCAAAGAGATTTCAATGGTCCGATTGGTCACGTTGTCCAAGAACATTTTATCGTGGGACACGATCACCACGGCACCTGTGAAATTCCGAAGGAACTGTTCCAACCAGATTATGGACTCGATATCCAAGTGGTTGGTAGGCTCATCCAACAACAATACATCGTTGTTCTGTAGCAGTAGTTTTGCCAGTTCTATACGCATACGCCATCCACCGGAAAACGTGTCGGTCAACTTATCAAAATCCTCTCGCTTGAAACCTAGGCCCAAAAGCACCTTTTCGGTATCGCCCTGATAGTTGTAACCGCCCAAAATTTCATAGCGGTGCGTTACATCGTTCAAATCCACCATGAGCTGGTGGTAACCATCACTCTCATAATCCGTACGCTCTGCCAGTGCGGTATTGATCTCGTCCAATTTCAGCTCCATCGCCTTGATCTCCGAAAATGCCTGATAGGATTCTTCCAGTACTGTTCTTCCTTCTTCAAAATCGATATCCTGTTTTAGAAAACCTATTTTAATGTTCTTTTCGGTGGCTATGGCACCTTGGTCCAAGGGCATTTCCTTGGCCAGAAGTTTCAGCATTGTTGATTTTCCCGCTCCGTTCTTTCCGATAAGTCCTACCCTGTCCCCTCCGTTAAGACGAAATGATATTTCCTCGAATAAATATTCTCCTCCAAAGGCTACGGATAAATTATGGACATTTAGCATTATATGTGACCTTGATTACAAAACATTAGTTGGCGAATTTATACCTTTGTACAAAAGCCGTGCAAATGTTAAAAAAAGGAACCAAAATGTACAGCATTTTAACAGGAAACTGTCCAAGATGCCATGAAGAGAGCATGTATGAGAATTCCAATCCCTATGTGCTGTCCAAAATTTTTAGCATGCACGAAAGGTGTTCGCACTGCGGCCTGAAATATAAAATAGAGCCGTCGTTCTTTTATGGCGCCATGTACGTGAGCTATGGCGTGGGCATCGCTTTTGCCGTAGCGGCTTTTGTAATTTCATTTTTGTTCCTTGGCGCTTCTTTGCCCGCTACTTTTGTATCCATCGTAGTTACTTTGGTAGTTTTTATGCCCGTAATCATACGGTTGTCAAGAAACATTTGGATCAACTTTTTTGTGAAATACGACCCAACCTCGGTCAAAAAACATGAGGCTGTAAAAGGTTGATCAGTTGGAATAATATTTCTTGGTGAAGCGTTGGATATCCATTTCGGGATCCAAAACCGTTTGCTTTTCTATATGATCGAACAATTGTTTGGAAGCATAAGGACCGATCAAAACACCTCTGGAACCGTATCCGTTGAGGACATATAGGTTTGGATGCTCTGGATGCCTGCCCACAAGGGGCCTACGATCCACTACGGTAGGACGAATTCCCGCAACATGGTCAACAATCTCAAAATCACATTTTAAAAAAGTTTTCAATTTTTCCAAAAGTTCGTTTTTGGACTCCTCGGTCGGTGTGTTGGTCTTGTCCTTCCACTTGTACGTAGCTCCCACCAAATACATATCATCGGCATCCATAGGAATGGTGAAAACCGAAGATTTTATCACGTTATCCTCTTTATAGTCCGGAGCATGGATGATAAGTAGTTCCCCTTTAGTGCCGTTCAGCGGCAAATACCCAAAATACGGGTTTTGCTTGAGGCCGTACCCACAGGCAAAAACAATGTTCTGTGCGGTGACACTTTTATATTCAACGTGTTTATCCGAAATTGTGAACGCTTCAAAATCGAAGGATTCTGGCAAGAATTGTCCCTTTTCCTCAAGATGGTCCTTATAGGAATCCACCAAAGTTCTTGTATCGATTCTGCCGGTATATTTTACTTTGCCAAAACCATAGGGCGCATCAATGGATGGATTGTTGTTCGGAAGGATTTTGGTGGAAAGGAAATAATCCAGATTTGGCCGGTCGGCAGCCTCGAACCATAGGTTTTGTTCTTCAATGGATGCAAATTTTCGCAGTACCGGAAGCTCATAATCCAGTTTTACGCCAAGTTTTGCCTCCAATCTTTTATAAAATGGCTTGGCATTCTCCAACTGTTGTTTTGCGTTCCAAGCCAGGGTAAACCGCTTTAAAATCACCGGATTGTACAGACCGCCCGCTACTTGGGAAGCTTTCTGTGAATCGTCCGCAATCACTTTAAACGTTTTTCCGTGTTCTTCCAAGACCTCACAAAAGGAGATTCCTGCCAGACCCAGACCTACTACAATATAATCATACATAGTGCAAAATTAGGCATCTGATAGATCTTCCTGACATATGGCCCCAAGTTTGATGCAAAAAAAACGCCGCACGAAAAGGTGCGGCGCTTTGCTTTATTGAATTGGAATATTCTATGGGTCCTATTTAATATGCCCACATATCTTGTTCCCTGTCCCTTATGCCCTCTTTGATTCGTTGGGCTTCCAAGAGCTGGAACAATGCATTATCAAATATGTAATCACTGATCTCACGATCTTCGTGAACGTTTTCCTCTTTGTAGATCACTCCATTGAATCGACGTGCGTTCAATAGCATATCAAAAGAAAGAGGCCTTGCAGAGTTGCGCTGGTTGTACACTTTGGCATCGTGCAAAATTTGCCTTGCCGCAGGGTACCACACCCAGAACAGTTCTACCTTGTTCTCTCCTGGGTCGATAGACTCATCATCGATGAAGTTTACGTCAGGAGCAACCGGGGCGATTCCCAACAAGCGATACTTAAGTTCGCCTTGGCGTTTGTCGAAATACCAGATTCCTTTTATGCGATACTCTTCAATATCGGCCGCGGTAAGATCCCTTTTGTTGATAAACTCTGGGGATATTTGCTCACCAGCATTCAATTGTTCATATCCAAGGTCGGTGGTATCCACTTTACGCAAGGTTGCGGAAAGGTCTTCCAGCTTTCTCTTCTCGGTAAAGTAAGAGTCTGCATATACCTCGGTAAGGTTGCCGTTTCTGATGTTTTTCATCAAAACGTGGTACAAAGACCTTCTATCCGCCCCAATACCTATGGTATCGGTTGGGTAATACAATGGAAAGTTAACTCTCTCGTCAAGATCGATGATTTCCCATACAGTTTTGGACCAGAGGATATCCCTATCGTCCACGTAACCGTATTCTAAGGGCTCATCGGCATCGTGCTCTATCTGAGCTTGGGTTTTCTTACCTATATCCTCGGGCAACTTGGCATTCAAAATGTTTGCCTGCGCCATCATTGATACTGGCAATATGCCCAACAATCCAATTAATAATGCGTTTTTCCAATTCATGATTGCTTGTATACTTTTTATACTTCTTAGTTTGTAAGCTCAACCACTACAGGAGATACTTTTTTCAACTTGTAGCTCTTGTTGTTGGTGATGTAAGCTTGGATATCGAATATCTGGACAGACTCGCCTCTATCTGCTCTCTTAAGTGCAGATTTGGCTCTGGCATCCAATTTGTTTCCGTTTACAACTACAGTAGGTTGACCAGGAACTTTGAACTTAAACTGGCTTACAGCAAGGTTCAAGTCAAAATCGAAATCTTCCAACATAGCGCTTACAGTAGAAATTTCCAGGTTGTTCCTTGGCATCTTAACGCTACCGGACTCTCCACGAACAGTTCCGCTTGGTCTTGGAATATCCTTGATACGGAATTCAGACTTGGTGCTGATTCCTTTACCATCTGGCAATGTACCGGATGCGGTAATGGTCACAGATCTTCCTGTACCTGGGTTCATGATGTACTGGCTTCCGCTTCTTCTGGTCAAACCAGGAGCATTTGCGGACACCTTGTTATCTGGAATACCAGGAATGGAAATGGTCATCGGGTTGGCAACACCACGGTAAACCACGTTCATTTTATCTGCGGAGATAACGGCTGCGTTAGGCATAGAAATAGTGGCGAAGGTATTGTCTATCTCCACTGGCACTTCCTGTCCATCCTGCATGTACGTCATGGTTCCTTTAATGGTGTGGTCACCAGGAGTACCGGCACTGATCAACATTTTGATACCACCAGCTTCCAATTCGTAATCCTTACCTTCTGTCAATGGTCTTCCATCCAAAGTCAATTCAGCTTTTACAGGAGTAGAGGTCTTGTCAGTTTTGCTAACAATGATCTTACCATCGTACTTTTCACCTGCGTAATATGCTGTTTTGGGTGCGTCCAATGTACTTTCAAAGTTGGTCAAGGAAACCGCTTCGGTCAACTCACCTTCCAAAAGGGTCTTCAACACCTCTTGCTCAGTGGTTTTGATATCGGCCTGCAACTGGGTCATCTTGGTCAAAGAGGCCACCAATGGGAACCCTTCAAAGTGATAGTTGATCCAATCTTGGCGTGTACCATCTCTCTTCTCGACTTTTCCGTCTTCACCACCTGTGGCAAAACGTGCTTTAACTCCGGATTTCAAAGATTCGAAACCTTCTGCGGGCAAAGCGTTGATTACGCCTTCACGGTACGTTTCAATCTGCTCCATGAACTTTTTCCCTTCTGGGCCCAAATTGTCCCCTTGAAAGAATTTTTGGTCCAAGTAATCAGACTTGTCCATAACCACATAATCTTTGTCGTCTTCCAGATCTGCGGTCATTTCTTTTTTCAATCCTTCCAGATAGCTGTAGTAGTTATCCGAAAGTTGTTTGATCTGCTGAGCATCCTCATACAGTTCGCCGTACTCTTCTTCGTTTTCAGAAGCTTTGGTTTCCAAGCTTGCAAAGAACGTTGAGTTATTGGCGTCCATATTGGTGTTGGAAGTTTCCAGCTTTTCGTTCATTAGTCCGAAAGCCGCAAGTACTTCCTTGCTCATATTCAGGGCCAACATCGCGATGAAGATCAAGTACATAAGGTTGATCATCTTCTGACGTGGTGTTTGTTTTCCTCCTGCCATGTTTTTCTAATTAGATTTAATAATTAATTTGATTTGGTTTGTTTTCTGTTGATATCAGAATCTCTAATTAGTTTTTTCCTCCCATGGCTGTTAGCATTCCACCATATACTCCGTTCAAGGAAGATAGGTTTGTGGCCAAGGACTGCATTTGGTCTTTCAATGCACCTGCGTTCTGTACTACTTCCTCGTTGATGGAAGCTTGTCTGCTTGCGCTTTCCAATTGTACTTTGTACAAGCTGTTCAAAGATTCCATTTGAGCTGCAGCGTGGGATAGTTCCTCAGAGTATTTTTTGGTGTGTTGAATAGCATCTGTTGTTGGAGTGATATTCTTAGCGGCACCTTCAAAACTCTTGATACTCTCGCCCAAGTTGGTAAACAATTCAGAATCGATCTTGGCTTCCTTAAGAAGGTTGTCCAATTTTTTGGAAAGAAGTCCTTCCGCTTCTTGGGCATCCTTTGCTTCTTGTTTTTTGGAAGCGCTTTGTTGACCACCGGCCAATTCAGGATAAACCAAGGACCAATCGTATTCGTCGTCCACAGGTTCAAATGCACTGATAGCGAAGATCAATGCTTCAGTAATAAGTCCGACCGCAAGAAGAAGTCCACCTGTAAGTGGTCCGAACTCCCAGTGAAGGATCTTGAACAATGCACCAATAATTACTACCGATGCCCCAAGCCCGTAGGCCATGTTAAACAGCTTTTTTGTTGATTTTGACTGTGCCATAATTTTAGTTTTAATTAAGTTATATAAATAAGTATTGGGTTACTACTACTCTTACTTGTTATTTATATAATGTTCTCTCGTTGTCTTTTTTTTGTTATAATCCGCTTCTTCCGTTGGTAGAATCTTCTTCTCCCATGTAATCTTGAACAGTTCTGAAACCGATATAACTTCTGGCTGAATCCTGGTACTCGTAATCTCTGGTACTTACCTGAAGGAAATATGCAACATCCTTCCAAGAACCACCACGGATCACTTTTCTTTGATTGTCCTGGGAACCAATGTTCGGGTTCATAGTGGACAAAAACTCATAAGCACCGGGATCAAAGCTTGAATTTGTCCATTCGGACACGTTACCGGCCATATTGTAAAGGTTGTAATCGTTTGGTTCAAAGGATTTTGCCTCTACGGTGTACAATGCGGCATCGGCAGCATAATCTCCTCGTTGTGGCTTAAAGTTGGCCATAAAGCAACCCGTATCACTGATCACATATGGACCACCCCAAGGATATGTACCTCCTTCGATTCCACCTCTTGCCGCGTATTCCCACTCGGCTTCGGTCGGTAGCCTAAACTGGTTCACAAACTGTTTTCCACGGCTCTTTTGGTCGTCGTTTTTAAATTTTGTTCTCCAGTTGCAGAAAGCCTTGGCCTGCATCCAGTTTACTCCAACTACAGGATAGTCGCTGTAGGCATCGTGCCAGAAGTAATCGTTGTGCATGGGCTCGTTGTAGCTGTATTCGAAATCTCGAATCCAAACGGTGGTATCGGGATAAATTTCCAATTCTTCGTGCTTGATGAAATCCTTACGGTTACCAGCTCTGGCTCTTGCCGCTGCTTCGATATCCATCCAGCTATACTTGTATTTTAATTTGGTAACGTCAATGGAACGCAATCCATTATAGCTTTCCTCTTCCGACAAGTAAATGGAATCCATCACCTCAGCATAGTACTCATCCGGATACTCGGAAGTATCCCATACCAAATCAACATCCTTGTTCAGTGCCCTGCCTTCATAGCCAGTGGCTCCAAGACCTGCGTAGTTGTCCAGCATGTACTTATCGTAAACGGAAAGTTCGGTTGTATCCGTATCCTTGAATGCGTACTCACCAATACCTTCATCTTCTGGGCTAATACCCAGTTCGTCGGCCAAAATGGCCAATCGTGTTCTTACTATGGAATCCTTGACCCACTCCACAAACTGACGGTACTCACTATTGGTGATTTCCGTATCGTCCATATAAAAGGAACGTACGGTAACCGTTCTTGTAGGGGCGTTCAATACTTTTGCCTGATCCTCCTCAGCTTTACCCATAACAAAGGCGCCTCGGGGAATCAATTCCATTCCATAGGGTTTTTCTGGATGCCACTTTTTTCCACTGACCCCAACTAGTTCACCTTTTGACCTTGATTTAGAGCCGCAACTGGTAAGCAAAAAAACAAGTGCTATAGATGAAAAGAATAGCTTTCTCATACTTTAGGTTAAATTATTTCGATTCAAGATTAAAACTGCGCTACACAGATTCATTACTCTCAAAACTGATTTTTGAATAAATTATTGTGTAAAAACAATTAATGGTCAAAATTTAATTTATTTAGTTCAAGCCTTTCCTATAAGCTTTGAACCACCTTTCGGGAATGTTCTGGTTGCAAGCATCCAGATAGTCCTCTTCGGTGCATGGTAATAACGCGACCGAATTTGTTTTAGTATGTTCCGCTAAAATTGTTGGTACTTCTACCCACCACCTTTCTGTGACATGGCTTTTAAAGAAGATAAGCTCTTCGGTGTCCGTGGGTACAGTAAACTTTGTGAAGTCTTCGCTCTTGGAGCTGGGGTATTCTTTTATTCTGAAGCTCAGACCTTCTATAAAATACCAAATAATCTGGGCGATCATTTGAAAGGCCTGATAGGAATTCTCCCCTTCGTAGATACCGAACAGGGAAACCTTATCGCTGATTCCGGCATATCGGGCAATGGCACATATCTCCCTACCCGTAAAACCGTTCGGGGAAAAATTTCTTGAACCGCCCATTTCGGCGGCCCTTATGGCCCTAAGGTCCAAGCTCACGATGTCGCTGCTGCGCAATACCGGTTCCGCCAACTCAATATTGGCCGCTATCTCCCCCAATCTGTAGGCATCAAAAAATAAACGCTCCATCAAATCCTTTTCTTCCTGGGCATTGAAATAGCTCTGATACCCTATATTGGAAAAATTAAAAAGGTTGTTTGGTTTATCGGTGATGATCTTGCTCATGTAGGAGTGGGAGGAAATAAGCTCATCGTCCTCACCAAAGTCGAATCGACTGTCAATGGAGACCAGGTTTACCATGTTCTTGATCTTATCAAAAGCACGGTAGGTAGGGAATGTAATGTCTTGGGTCAGACCTATTACTATGGGAATGATGTTTTCCTCAAGGAGTCCCGCTACAATTTCTTTAACAACAAAGTAGGTATCCTCTACGGTATCGCCCTCCTCCACATCACCAATATCGATAATGTTGGAGTTCCAGTTGCCCATCATCAACCTGTACAGTTGGATACGGACTTCGTCCAAATCCAACTTTTCCGGCTTTTTCTCGAATGCGTTCCGCGATTCCAATACGCCAAAGATGGCGACATCGGCATGGGCGAACACGGGCAGCCCATCCTTTTCCGTGTGCATATGGACGTTTTTGCCCAATGCTTGTTGTGGCAACAGTTCACAATGTGCCAGCACCTTGTCCTTTACCGGAACCAAAAAATCGAACGCCATACTATTTCTTAGCTTTTGCCTTGGCTTTTTTCTTTGGTGATTTCTTTTCCAGTAGGGCCTGTGCTTCTTCCAATGTTATTTTTGTGGCATCCACATCCTTGGAGAGCTCAACCTTTACCCTACCCTTTATTATATTGTGTCTTCCCCAACGGGCTTTTTCTATCCTGATTTTTTCCTTGGGCCATTCCTGGACCAGTTTTTCGGCCTCTTTTTTCTTTTTGGCCTCGATCAACTCAGCGATATCCCCTTCGGAAAGATCGTCAAAATCGTATTTCTTGTTCACATTGATGAACATTCCGTCCCATTTAATAAACGGTCCAAACCTACCTTTGCCCTTGGTCACCTCTTTGCCATCATAGGTAGCAATCGGCGCATCGGCTTTTTGCTTTTCCTTGATCAGTTCAATGGCGCGGTCCATATCCACATCAAAGGCACTTTCTCCTTGTGCCAGCGAAATGAATTTTTTTCCAAACCTTACATAAGGTCCATATCTGCCCACATTGGCCTCAACTTCTTCACCCTCATACACCCCCAATTTCCTTGGAAGTTCAAAAAGTGTCATGGCTTCCTCAAAAGTAATGGTAGCAATGGACTGGTCTGGAAGCAAACTTGCAAACTCCGGTTTTTCTTCATCGTCCACAGTTCCAATTTGTACCATAGGACCAAAACGGCCCAATCTAACAGATACTTGTCGGCCCGATTTCGGATCTGTTCCCAGCACACGTTCGCCACTTGCCCGTTCCGCGTTCTCCTCGACCTCGATGACATTGGGATGGAAATCCTTGTAGAAATTTTTCATCATTTCCTGCCAATCCTCATCACCTGATGCAATCTCGTCAAAATCTTCCTCCACCTGGGCAGTGAAGTTATAATCCAAAATCTGTGTGAAATGGGTTACCAAAAAGTCGTTAACGACCATTCCAATATCCGTGGGCACTATTTTTCCTTTCTCCGACCCCACGGTTTCCACAAGCTCGGTGTCGGACACTTTTCCTTTTTCGAGTACCAATTGGATATATTTCCGCTCGGAACCTTCAACAGTGCCCTTTTCCACATAGCCTCTATTTTGAATGGTAGAAATGGTCGGGGCATAAGTAGATGGTCTACCTATTCCCAATTCTTCAAGTTTTTTCACGAGGGAGGCCTCGGAATATCTATACGGAGGTCTTGTGAATCTCTCGGTGGCCGAGATGAACACATTTTGCAATGGCTCTCCAACATCCATGGCCGGAAGCATTCCGTCCTGCTCCTCTACACTGTCCTCATCGTCGGTTCCTTCCAAGTACACTTTTAGAAACCCATCAAACTTCACGACCTCTCCGTTTGCGGAGAATTCCTCATTATGGGTGCTCGCTTTTATTTTTACATTGGTACGTTCCAACTGGGCATCGCTCATCTGCGAAGCCAGGGTACGTTTCCAGATAAGTTCGTACAATTTGGCCTGATCGCGCTCCAACTGGGGAGACTGTAATTTCATATCGGTTGGGCGGATGGCCTCGTGTGCTTCCTGTGCGCCTTTGGATTTTCCGGTAAAATTTCTGGTCTGGCTATATTTCTCGCCATAATTTTCCACGATGGCACTTTTTGCGGCGGACAACGCTTCGTTCGAAAGGTTTACACTATCCGTTCTCATATATGTGATGAGACCAGCTTCGTACAATCGTTGCGCCACTTGCATGGTCCGGCTTACCGAAAAATATAGTTTTCTGGAAGCCTCCTGTTGCAAGGTGGAAGTGGTAAATGGTGCTGCTGGTGATTTTTTCGCTGGCTTTTTTGCCAAGTCGGACACAGAAAAACCTGCGCCGATATTTTCTTTCAAGAATTTTTCGGCAGCTTCCTTAGTGGGAAAAGTGGTATTGAGCTTTGCAGCAAATGCATTCCCTCCCTTGGTTTTGAACTCCGCCTTGATCCTAAATGAAGCTTCGGGAGCAAACGCCTCGATCTCTCTTTCCCGCTCCACGATCAATCGAACTGCGACCGACTGTACCCTACCGGCCGAAAGACCTGGTTTTATTTTTTTCCAAAGTACAGGTGAGAGCTCATACCCCACCAATCGGTCCAGCACCCTGCGGGCTTGCTGTGCATTGACCAAATTATAATTGATGTCCCTTGGGTTTTCGATGGCTTTCTGGATGGCCGATTTGGTAATGGAGTTAAAAACAATTCGTTTGGTCTTGCTTTTGTCCAGCCCCAATTCTTCTGCCAAATGCCAAGAAATAGCTTCCCCTTCCCGGTCCTCATCACTTGCCAACCATATGGTTTCCGCTTTTTGGGCCAAATCCTTGAGCTTTTTCACCAAGGCTTTTTTCTCCTTATCTACGGTATATTTGGGCTTAAAATCGTTCTCAACATCAACACCGAGCTCTTTTGAGGGAAGGTCGGCAATGTGTCCAAAACTGGACTCTACTTGAAATTCTTTTCCTAGAAATCGTTCAATGGTCTTCGCCTTTGCGGGGGACTCTACAATAACTAAATTCTTTGGCATGCACTGGGTTTTGTGAGAACAAAAGTATATTAAAATTTAAACTTCGTCATTTCCCGCGATTCTTTTACCTACAAAACAGAAAAAAATCATCAATTATAATCCCAAAGGCATATTAATATGTATTCGTGGGTGCAACAGGCTGAAATAATTGTTATTTTTAGAAAGACTAACACAATAACTCAACCTAAAATGACCAACCGCTACTTGATCATGGTACTTGCCGTACTATGTTTTTATCCCTCGAACGCACAACGAAAAAAGAACAAGAACAATTCTCCCCAATTTAAGGAATCGCTCTACAACGGAATGGAATACCGTATGGTTGGCCCGCATCGAGGTGGCCGGGCAGGAACCGTGACCGGTGTGGCAAACGACCCCAACCTCTATTATATGGGTACGGCCGGCGGAGGCGTATGGAAATCCACAGATGCTGGGAATTCATGGGTATGTATTTCGGATGGTTATTTTGGCGGGTCCATTGGAGCCGTTGCCGTTGCCGAATCCGACCCCAATATAATTTATGTCGGGGAAGGCGAACAAACGCTCAGGGGCAACGTATCATCAGGGAAAGGACTTTGGAAAAGCATGGATGCCGGGGAAACATGGGAATTTATCGGGCTCAAGGACTCGGAGCATATTGCCCGAATACGCGTCCATCCCGATAATCCGGACATTGTTTACGTAGCGGCCATTGGCAATCTATGGAAGCCT
Source organism: Flagellimonas crocea (assembly GCF_033441595.1). Taxonomy (NCBI): domain Bacteria; kingdom Pseudomonadati; phylum Bacteroidota; class Flavobacteriia; order Flavobacteriales; family Flavobacteriaceae; genus Flagellimonas; species Flagellimonas crocea. The sequence continues at coordinate 115,495 of NZ_JAUZVX010000003.1, forward strand.
AATGAGGAACGCGGTGTTTTCCGGTCCACGGATGGGGGCGAAAATTGGGAAAAAATCTTGTACATAAGCGATAAGGCCGGAGCAGGAGACCTGATCATGGACCCCAACAATAGTAGGATCCTTTACGCAGCCACTTGGCAAATGAAACGAAACGGATACCGAATGGACAGTGGCGGCCCCGATAGTAGAATGTTTAAAAGTACCGATGGCGGCGATACTTGGAAGGACATCTCGGAACATTCCGGATTGCCCGGTTTTCCTTGGGGAATCGTTGGCTTAACGGTTTCACCTTTAGATTCTGATAGGGTATTTGCCATCATCGAAGCAGAGGATGGCGGTGTTTTCCGTTCTGATGACGCCGGGGCAACCTGGAAAAAAGTGAACGAAAACAGGGGTCTTAGGCAAAGAGCTTGGTACTACAGTAGAATCTATGCCGATACGCAAAACAAGGACAAGGTCTGGGTGATGAACGTGAGCTACGGCGTTTCTACCGATGGCGGAAATACATTTACCCTAAAAAATGCGCCTCACGGGGACCACCATGATCTTTGGATAGACCCGAACAACAACCAACGCATGATCATTGCCGATGACGGCGGGGCTCAAATTTCCAACGATGGGGGAAATAACTGGACCACCTATTATAATCAGCCAACAGCTCAGTTCTATCGCATTGCAACGGACAGTATTTTCCCTTACCGGATTTACGGGGCGCAGCAGGACAATACGGCCCTTCGGATTTCGCACCGTTCTTCAGGGTCGGCCATCACAGAAGACGACTGGGAACCTACTGCAGGAGGCGAGAGCGCCCACTTGGCACCCGACCCCAAAAACAACCAATTGGTATATGGGGGCACCTATAAAGGATACATGAACCGTTTGGACCACACCACGGGACAGACCATTTCCACGAATATTTGGCCGGACAATCCAGCTGGATCTGGCGCAGAGGTAATGAAGTACCGTTTTAACTGGAACTACCCAGTAACATTTAGCCGCCACGATTCGGATGTGCTGTATGCCGGGTCCAATTATTTACACGCCACTACGGACGGGGGTCAATCTTGGAAAACCATTTCCCCAGAATTGGCGCGGGGCATCCCCGAAACCATAGAATCATCCGGCGGACCAATTACGCAGGACAACACTGGAGCGGAATTTTATTCCAACGTTTTTGTGATTTCCGAATCCATCTTGGAAAAAGGGGTTATTTGGACCGGTAGTGACGATGGATTGATCCATGTGACGCGAGATAATGGAGCTACTTGGGAAAATGTCACCCCGCCAGAATCCATGTCACCCAAATTGAACATGATCAACTCCATAGACGCCAGCCCATTTGACCCAGGCACCGTATATGTTGCCGCTACTTCCTATAAATTCGGCGATTACACCCCGTACCTTTACAAAACGGAAGATTATGGAAAAACATGGAAATTGATCACGGATGGCATCAAGGAAAATTATTACACCCGGGTCATCCGTTCCGATAAAGTAAGGAAAGGCCTATTGTATGCAGGTACCGAGTGGGGCATGTACATTTCGTTCGATGATGGGGAAAACTGGAGCCCTTTCCAATTGAATTTACCCATTACCGCGATTCGCGACCTTCATGTAAGGGACAATGACCTTATCGTTGCTACGCACGGAAGAAGTTTTTGGATGATCGATGACCTCACACCCTTGCATCAACTATCCGAAGAAGTGGCCAACAGTGATTTTTATCTGTACCAACCCGATATGGCCTACAGAATGCACCAAGATCGTTCCTGGCAAGAGCCCGATACCAAATTGGTAGGTGAAAATCATCCGGACGGCGCCATCATCAACTATTATTTGAAAAGTTTAAAGGAGACCGACACTATCACCATGGAAATTTTGGAGACCAATGGAAATGTTATCCAGTCGTTCTCCAACCATGCAAAGCCTGACAAATTAGACCCGACCTCAACTCAAAAACTTAACGTCTCCGAAGGAGGTAACCGGTTTATCTGGAACATGAGGTATCCTGGCTACCAAGAATTCAAAGGAATGGTGTTCTATTCCTCGCCCAACATAGGGCCAAAGGCCGTGCCCGGAAACTATAAGGTAAGACTAACGGTGAACGGAAACTCAGTGGAAAAGACATTTACCATAGTCAAAGACCCTAGAATTTCGCTAGCCCAAAAGGATTTTCAAGACCAGTTTGACTTTGTAATGAAGGTTCGTGATCAAGTTTCTCGTGCCAACAACGCCATCATCAACATTAGGGACATTAAAAAGGATTTGGCCTATCTAAAAGAAAAAACCAAGGACAATCCTGAAATCCAAAAAATGGCCAAGGATTTTGAAACGGAACTTTCCGTGATCGAGAACAACATCCATATGACCAAAAACCAAAGCAGGCAAGATCCTTTGAACTACGGTATCCGCATCAACAATAGATTGGCATTTTTGATGGTAGACTCGCAACGTGGCGACCAAAAACCGACACAGCAGGCCCAAGAATTTTTTGTGGAGATCACCAATGAACTGGACAAAGAAATCAATGACCTTAATGCCCTTGTGGAAAAACAGGCCACTTTGATCAATCAAAAGGTAGATGAGAATAAAATAAAAATGATTTCAACCCAATAATTAGGACTAATCAATTTTAAAAAAAAGCGCCCTCCGAAAAGGGCGCTTTTTTTATTTTATCTCAATCGAGTCCTATCTGACTCAACAATTTTATACCATTATTCAAATACTCATATTGGTAAAGCGTCTCATCCCCTACCATGATCAAATGGTTTTCCATCGGAATCACGTCAAAAGTAATAATGTCATCAAAGTGGTTCAATAACACCAAATTGTCGATATCTGTCTTGTCATACACCTTAAGACCAGATTCTCCGTCACATATAAATATTTTTTCATCCTTAATACCTAAGCCATAAGGCCCGTCCATGGAATACGATATGGCCAGTTCAGGATTCTCTATATCCGAAATATCAACAATGAACAAACCACTTTCCGTAGCTCCGCACATATTTCCACCTCTCAATGTCACGTAGGCATAATCCCCATCCACCACAACGGGGTCGCAGGTTGTGCCATGTTCGAATTCCGAAACCAGTGTTGGTGTACCAGGAGACGAAATATCATAAATGTACATTCCCCTCATACTCCCCAAGAACAGATAATTGTCACGATTAAAAATAGTTTCTATATCAAAACCGGCATAAACGTCTTGCAGTACTTGGGGGCTGTCCAAATCCGCAATGTTAAATACATTTATATAATGACTATCAACGGCATATAGGTAATTGTCCACAATTTTGAACCTTGCCAATGAACCACCCTGCCCAGTTACAGCATTGGCATCATTGGTCGTTTCTGCAAAAGCAATCCCGAAATCTCCAAAACGGGATTGATACTGCTCTGTTGTCAAGCGTTCCGAAACCATTTCCCATCCGATCACAATTTCCTCGGAATTATAAGTATAGCTGCTGTAATCCACCAAATCTGCTTCAAAAGGAGCGGCAACATAGCTTTGCAGAACATTTTCCAACCGATTTACAATCGTGATATCCCCAAGATCGGAAATATCCAGTACCACCAAATCCATTAAACTATCGGCAAACAGATAATCGTTCTTTACAGAAATATCCACATTTCCAGGGATTTGAATAAAGGCCACTTTTACCGGCTGGTTCGGGTTGCTATTGTCTATAACATGCACCCCTTTATACTTATCGTTGATGAAGATATAATCTTGATACACATAAACTTTACCCGATTCTTCCATGGGCCAAGGGGCAATAATGTCTACACTATTGGCGAACTCCGCCCGACTCATTGTCAAGGGACGGGCCACTAAATATTCTTGATATTTCCCGTTGGAATCATCATCGGAGCAAGAAATTATCAGTAAAAAATTAAGACATAAAAGTAAAATGACCTTGATTTTCATAGCGGTTTGTGTTTTAACCACTTAGATACAAGCCAAAGCATTTCGTTGCGCCCTTTTTCGTGAAAAATTATACATCCATCGAAATGCCAACCGCATCCTTATATATAAAGTAAACAGGGATTTTACTGAACATGGCCGTAAAAAACAGCCCCACCAAACAAAGGAATACCCCAAGCTGGGAAACCAGTCCGGCAACTATGATCAAAAGAAAGATCATCAACCAATTCTTATTTCCCAATGCAAATCCCGCTTTTGCGATTTCCAGAGCGGAAAGATCCCTGTCAAAAGCAAAGAAGGCCGGAAACAGGGACATCGGCACGATCAAATAAAAAATTCCCAGCCCGCAGGTCAATACCCCGAGAAATGACAGTCCGGTCATGATCAAGGAAAGAATCAAAGCCTTGGTCAAATACTCCTTTTTGAAGTAGAAAAAGTAATCATCCTTTCCAGATTCATTGAGATCATATTTTCTACAGATCCGTAAAAAAGCAGCGTTCAAACAAATACTAATGGTCATTACCCCCACAATGAGAACGGGAGCCATCAAACTGATCAAACCTGCCAATGCAGGTGGCATTTCTTGTTGGTCCAACATTTCAGGGTCACTTATCCCAATAGCGATCATAGGCAGATAAATCAATAAATAAAAGGGCAGAATACTGGCAAGTGTTAAGACAAGGGTTAGGAATCCCTGCAACCATACTTTTTTAAAAAGCTCAACGGAATTATTGAAAACAGTACCGAACTCCACATCCGGACTCTGCTTGATTCTTTCTGAAATATTAGTGAAATCCATATTTAAAATGATTGTGGTTTCGCGCTTGAAGGTAACAATAACAAGGGATACATCAATATATTCTTAAAAAATACTGCCATAATGTCACTAAAATGGAATAAGCACTATCTTTGCACCCCATTGAAACATTTATGATAGAGGAAAAAAGCGTGGAAAAAATTATAGATGAGAGCCAGCAAGGAAGTACGTTGTCGCTGGAAAAAAACGAAAAGAACGGCAGAAAGCTCTACATAGAAAGCTATGGCTGCCAGATGAACTTTTCGGACAGCGAAATCGTTGCCTCCATCTTGGCCAAGGAAGGTTTCAATACCACCCAGAACCTGGAGGATGCCGATCTTGTTCTGGTGAACACATGCTCCATTCGGGAAAAGGCCGAACAAACCGTTCGTAAGCGTCTAGAAAAGTTCAATGCCGTAAAAAGAACCAACCCCAACATGAAGGTCGGTGTACTGGGCTGTATGGCCGAACGGCTGAAGAGTAAATTCCTGGAAGAGGAAAAAATCGTGGATATGGTGGTAGGCCCAGATGCCTACAAAGACCTTCCCAATCTGATACAAGAAATTGACGAAGGCAGAAATGCCGTAAACGTTATCCTTTCCAAGGATGAGACCTACGGCGATGTGGCCCCAGTTCGGTTAAACACCAATGGCGTCTCCGCCTTTGTTTCCATTACCCGGGGTTGCGACAACATGTGCACCTTCTGCGTGGTACCTTTTACCCGAGGTAGGGAACGAAGCCGCGACCCACAATCCATTCTGGAAGAAGTGAACGACCTGTGGGAAAGAGGGTTCAAGGAAATTACGCTATTGGGCCAGAATGTGGATAGCTACCTTTGGTATGGCGGCGGATTGAAAAAGGATTTTGACAAAGCCACGGACATGCAAAAAGCCACTTCGGTAAACTTTGCCGGTCTATTGGAGCTGGTAGCTCAGGCACAGCCCAAGATGCGCATCCGTTTCTCCACATCCAACCCGCAGGACATGACATTGGACGTCATCGAGGCCATGGCCAAATACCAAAATATTTGCAAATACATCCACCTGCCCGTACAGAGTGGTAGCAATCGTATTTTGAAAGCGATGAACCGTTTGCATACCCGTGAGGAATATTTTGAATTGATCGATAACATCAAAAAAATTATTCCAGATTGTGCCATAAGCCAAGATATGATCACAGGCTTCCCAACTGAAACCGAAGAAGACCATCAGGATACGCTAAGTTTGATGGAATACGTTAAATATGACTTTGGGTTCATGTTTGCCTATTCCGAAAGGCCAGGAACATTGGCCGAGCGTAAAATGGAAGACGATATTCCCGAAGCCGTCAAAAAAAGACGTCTCACGGAAATTATAGAGCTGCAACAAAAACACAGTCATTATCGTACCCAAGAGCATTTGGGCAAGACCGAGGAAGTGCTTATCGAAGGTACCTCCAAAAAATCCGATGCCCATTGGATGGGTCGCAACTCACAAAACACCGTTGTGGTATTTCCAAAGGAAACATACAAGGTAGGTGATTTTGTAAATGTAAAAATCAACGAATGCACCTCTGCAACACTGATCGGTGAAGCCGTAGGGTATTCTGAAAACAATTAATAATCATTTGTAATTCCACACCCATTTCTAAGCGTAGTCGAAGAACGATGTGGAATACCTAAAAAATAAAGTTCCTGCTTTCACGGGAATGACAACATATGGAAAGTGTACAATCCATAAAACAGCGGTTCGAGCTCATCGGAAACGACGTAAAGCTCAACCGGGCCATTGAAAAGGCCATACAGGTAGCACCAACGGATATTTCAGTTTTGGTCACCGGGGAAAGTGGTGTGGGAAAAGAATCCCTTCCCAAGATCATCCATTCGCTCTCGCACCGTAAACATGCCAAATACATTGCGGTAAACTGCGGGGCCATTCCCGAAGGTACCATTGACAGCGAATTGTTCGGACACGAAAAAGGGGCCTTTACCGGGGCTACCCAGACCCGTAACGGTTATTTTGAGGTAGCTGATGGCGGAACCATCTTTTTGGACGAAGTTGGCGAACTGCCTTTGACCACCCAGGTAAGGTTGCTCCGCGTATTGGAAAACGGGGAATTTTTAAAAGTGGGGTCCTCCCAGGTGCAAAAAACCGATGTGCGTATTGTGGCCGCGACCAACATTAACATGTTCGACGCCATTAAAAAAGAAAAGTTCAGGGAAGATTTATACTACCGTTTGAGCACCGTGGAAATAAGTTTGCCCCCGCTCCGCGACAGAAGAGACGATATTCATTTATTGTTCAGAAAATTTGCTTCCGATTTTGGGCAGAAATATAAAATGCCCACCATTCGGCTGGAGGACGACGCAGTCAATTTATTGCTGAAATACCGCTGGCCCGGCAACATCCGACAGTTGCGTAATATCGCGGAGCAGATTTCCGTACTGGAAGAAGAGCGGAGTATTTCTGCCGCTACCCTCAACAGCTATTTGCCCGATTCCAGTGGTTCCAATCTTCCTGCCGTTGTCGCACAGGCAAAAAAAGAAGGCGATTTTAGCAACGAACGCGAAATTCTGTACAAAGTGCTTTTTGATATGAAGAGCGATTTGAACGATCTCAAAAAATTGACACTCGAACTTTTAAAGGACAACGATTCCAATAAAGTACAGCGTGAAAACGAAAACCTGATCCGTAAAATCTACGGCAATCAGGAAGAAGAGGACATTGAGCACGAAGAAAGCACCACGGCGGAACTCCTTCATCTCCCCGAACCCATTGTAGAAGCACCAACGCCTCCCCCGGCGCACCAATCCCCGGAGGACAGGTATCATTTTGCAGAGGAGATCGAAGAAGAAGAAACCCTATCTTTACAGGAAAAGGAAATCGAGTTGATCAAAAAATCGTTGGAGCGCAACAAGGGCAAACGAAAAGCCGCCGCTGCCGAACTGGGCATTTCGGAAAGAACGCTTTACCGTAAAATAAAACAGTACGATCTTTGATCAAGATCAAAACAAAGTTTGAATAGAATGAAGAGAAAAAATGGAATAAAGCTCGGACTGCTGGGAGTGGTTTTCTTTCTGCAAAGCTGTGGGGCATATAATTTTTCGGGAGCGGACATCGGAACTGCTGAAAGTTTCCAGGTCAACTTTTTCCAAAATTATGCCGATCAGACCCCTGGTTCCGTTATTGTTCCAGGATTGGGACGGGATTTTACATTGGCACTCCAGGATATGATCAACAATTTGACCAGCTTGTCATTGACAGGCAGCAATGGCGACCTTATTTACGAAGGCGAGATTGTGGAGTACAAAATCATCCCGATGACGGCCACGGCAGACCAACGTACCGCCCAGAACAGATTGACCATGAGCGTAAATGTGCGCTTTTTCAATACCACAAAGGAAGATGCCGACTTTGAAAGAAGATTTTCCTTCTTTTATGATTTTGATGCTGCTGCCTCCCTAACATCGATACAGGCAACGGCCCACGAAGAAATTTTTGAGCGGCTTACCCAAGATATTTTTAATGCCTCTTTGGGCAATTGGTAATCAATTTATGAACGTTTCGGATTTTATACATATTCTTCAAAACTCCAACACCATCCTATCTCCCAAGCAAACGAGGGAGCTGGAGGACATTATTGAAGAATACCCTTATTTTCAGGCCGCTCGGGCACTACATTTAAAGGGACTTAAAAATCTGGACAGCTACAAATACAACAATGCGTTAAAAATTACGGCGGCACATACTTCTGATAGGGACGTTCTCTTCGATTACATTACCTCCAATGAATTTATTCAGAACAATATCGCCAATGCCATAGCGGGAAGGGGCGCCAAATTGGAAGATCAGGAAGCCGTTTCCGAAGAAATACAGCCCAATCCCAATGCCGCTAGCATGTTGTCCGAGTCCAGTGAAACAGCATTGCCACAAAATATTAAGGATGCTGAGCAAATTTTGAACCCGGAACTTTTCAAAAACAAAACTCCGGAAACCAAGGAAGCAAAAACAGAACCCAAGGAAAAACAAAAATCGACAGACCTGAACCTTGGTAAGCCCATTCCTTTCACCAAAAAGGAAAAACATTCCTTCACCGAGTGGCTTCAACTAACGGCAAAGACCGAAGAAGAGGAACCGGCGAAAGAGAATGTAATGGAGGAATTGGAGCGTAAGAAAAAATTCGAGCTCTTGGAGCGTTTCATCCAAAAAAACCCAAAAATCGTCCCCAAGGAGAGCAACCCAAAAATTGACATCAAAGAGTCCACAAAACTGGACAAAAACGAATTGATGACAGAGACCCTGGCCAAGGTATACCTAGAACAAAAAAAGTACAAAAAAGCCATTCAAGCTTTTAAAATATTGAGTTTGAAATATCCAGAAAAAAGTGGTTTCTTTGCAGACCAAATTCAGGCGGTGAAGAAGCTGCAGAAAGAAAAAGAATAAGAAATGAGCACGTTTTCAATTTTTTTGGTACTGATAATTATCGTGTGCCTTTTGTTAATCTTGGTCATTATGGTCCAGAATCCCAAAGGTGGCGGATTATCCTCATCCTTTGGCGGAAGTGGCAACCAAGTTGTTGGTGGTGTTAAGAAAACTGGGGACTTTTTGGACAAGAGTACTTGGACACTTGCTACCCTATTGATTGTTTTGATCTTGCTTTCCAATGTTTCCCTAAAAGGGAACTATAGCCAAGCAGATTCCAAATTACTTCAAGGTGATGATACCGAAATTCCGGAAACGGTACCTGAAGAAGTTCCAGAACAACTTCCACCTGCAAGCACAAATTCTCCAGTGGACACCATTGGATAAATTGAGTGACAAAGCATAGAAAAATGCCAGCTTGAATGACAAGCTGGCATTTTTGTTTTCCAGAATGTCAGTTTTGGAGTATTGGCACAATTTCTGCCGTTTTGATACGAGAATTTTTAAAACAAACACCTAAAATTAAAAATATGGCTAAAATTAATATCAAACCATTGGCAGACAGGGTTTTGATCGAGCCGCTACAGGCCGAGACCAAAACTGCCTCCGGTATCATCATCCCGGACAACGCAAAGGAAAAACCTCAAAAGGGAACTGTTGTGGCCGTTGGCCCAGGGACCAAGGACGAAAAAGTGACAGTTAAGGTAGGTGACACCGTTCTTTACGGAAAATATGCCGGTACCGAGCTTAAGTTCGATGGTACCGACTATTTGATGATGCGCGAAAGCGATATTTTGGCAATTGTATAATTAAAATCAACTAGAAAGAAATGGCAAAAGATATTAAGTTTGACATAGATGCACGTGACGGACTGAAAAGAGGCGTTGATAAATTGGCCGAGGCAGTAAAAGTGACCTTGGGACCAAAAGGAAGAAACGTAATCATCAGCAAATCGTTTGGAGCACCACAAGTGACCAAAGATGGTGTGTCCGTTGCAAAAGAAATCGAATTGGAAGACGCCCTTGAGGACATGGGTGCACAAATGGTTAAGGAAGTTGCTTCCAAAACCAATGACCAAGCAGGTGACGGTACCACTACCGCAACCGTATTGGCACAGGCCATCGTAAAAGAAGGTCTTAAAAACGTAGCTGCTGGAGCAAATCCAATGGATTTGAAACGCGGTATCGACAAAGCCGTTGAAGCTTTGGTGGCCGACCTGGAAAAACAAGCCAAAAAAGTTGGTAACGACTCCGACAAGATCAAGCAAGTAGCTTCGATTTCCGCCAACAACGACGATGCCATCGGTGATCTTATCGCCAAAGCATTCGCCAAAGTTGGAAAAGAAGGTGTAATCACCGTGGAAGAAGCCAAAGGTACCGATACGTACGTTGACGTAGTGGAAGGTATGCAGTTCGACAGAGGATACCTTTCTCCTTACTTTGTTACCGACACAGATAAAATGATCGCTGATTTGGAGAACCCTTATATCCTTCTTTTTGATAAGAAAATCTCCAACTTGCAGGAAATCCTTCCTATCCTTGAGCCCGTGGCACAATCCGGAAGACCTCTTTTGATCATTGCCGAAGATGTAGAAGGTCAAGCCTTGGCAACATTGGTAGTGAACAAATTGAGAGGTGGCCTTAAGATTGCCGCAGTAAAAGCTCCAGGCTTCGGTGACAGGAGAAAAGCCATGTTGGAAGACATCGCCATCTTGACCGGGGGTACCGTAATCTCCGAAGAAAGAGGTTTCTCTTTGGAAAACGCTTCTTTGGACATGTTGGGTACTGCTGAGACAGTGACCATCGATAAGGACAACACTACAATCGTGAACGGTAGCGGCAACGCTTCCGACATCAAAGCGAGAGTAAACCAGATAAAAGCTCAAATCGAGACCACCACATCTGATTACGATAAGGAAAAACTTCAGGAACGTTTGGCCAAATTGGCCGGTGGTGTTGCCGTACTTTATGTAGGGGCAGCTTCCGAAGTGGAAATGAAAGAGAAGAAAGACCGTGTGGACGATGCCTTGCACGCAACCCGTGCCGCTGTGGAAGAAGGTATTGTTGCCGGTGGTGGTGTTGCCTTGGTAAGGGCCAAAAAGGTTCTTGAAAAATTGGCGACCGACTCTTTGGACGAAACTACAGGCGTACAGATCGTGGCCAAGGCCATCGAGTCACCATTGCGTACCATTGTAGAGAACGCAGGTGGTGAAGGCTCCGTAGTAATTGCCAAAGTACTTGAAGGTAAAAAAGACTTCGGTTACGATGCCAAGTCAGACCAATATGTGGATATGCTTAAAGCAGGGATTATCGATCCCAAGAAAGTGACCCGTATTGCTCTGGAAAATGCAGCATCCGTTGCCGGAATGATCTTGACCACCGAGTGTGCATTGACGGACATCAAAGAAGATGCACCTTCAATGCCTCCAATGGGAGGTGGCGGAATGCCGGGCATGATGTAATTCATGAATACAAGTATTATAAAATAGGAACGCCCCGATGCAAATCGGGGCGTTTTCTTTTTATCTGTTTAGTGCGGTCCTTCATAAGAACCAATAACCAAGTTACTTCTTTTTACCAGTAGCTTGGGCAGTCTTCTTGGCAGCAGGCTTTACAGCTTTTGCAGGAGATGACTTTCCAGTTGACTTTGCTTGTTTCATCAGTCAATAATTTAAAAACTGAAGTAAATGTATTCCAGATTTAAATATGTAGATTTTATTTGGCTAAATATTAACTAAAATAAAAATTAGTCAAGCGTCCCTACCACACTGCCACAGGTAAGCATGGCATCACCGTAGTAAGGATTCCGTATTTCTTGCTCCAAACTCAGCCAGTTCGCGCCTTTGTCATTGTTTGCCATAGGACAATGTTGGACATAAATCTTAGTTTCCAAACCTTGCATTTGTTGTCCGATCTGGATCATGTTTTGGGAAAGCTGGATAAAAATCCCACGTTGATCCTCCAATGTACTTTTTGAAGCCATTTCTGCCAGTTGTTCTGCCAATTGGGACATGTGGCTCCTGCCCATATCATCCATTTGCATACCACTGATGTCCGAAGCAATCCCTGCTCCTTTTTGTGCCAATGCTTGCGTTTGTTCACTGTTCGATGCTACCAAGGCATCTTTTAGGTCCAGATACACCTCCAACAAACCGCCAAACTTGTCCTGTACCGCTTCTGAAAATTCCATTTTCATGGTTCTGCCCATTTTTGAATGGCCTTCGTGGTCCATGGTCATAGTTTCACCATCTTGGTTCATCATGGATTTTTTACCCTGCAATTGTGCTGCGGCATCCACGGTAAAAGTTCCCTTGGCAACAACAAGTTCCCCCGGTTCCAATCCCGAGTTGACCGTATAGCTTCCATTGCTCAAATTTCCCAGTTCCACCTCCCTCATTTCAAAAATCGAAGTTGACGGGTCCGGCTGCACATACACCAAAGACCGTTGACCTGTCCATAAAACCGCACTCTCCGGAATGGTCAAAACCTCATCCTTTTCATTTTTGGACATCTCAATCTTAGCCTGCACGAACATTCCGGGCTTTAGCAACCCTTTTTCATTATCAAGTTCGGCGCGAACCTCCAGGGTCCTGGTCCTGTTGTTCAATAGGGGAGAAACAAAAGAAACTGTCGCGGGAAATGTTTCATCCGGGTAAGATCTTGTCGTGATTTCCAAGGTTTGACCCTTTTCAAAAAGGCCTAACTGACTTTCATAGGCATCAAAAATGGCCCAAACAGAGCCCAAATTGGCCACTTTCACCAAAGGTGAACCTGTTTTAATATAATCTCCTTCCTCCACCATTATTTTTGAAACCACTCCCCTGACGTTGGAATATACCGGGAAATTTTCAACAACGTTGCCTGAATTTTCTATTTGGTCAATTTGTGATTCGGACAACTTCCACAGCTTTAATTTATTGCGGACCGCTTTATACAATTGGGGCTGGGTTTCCTTCAATTTGGCCGCCGTCAGCAATTCTTGCTGTGCCGAAACCAAGGCCGGCGCATAAATAGTGGCCAGCTTTTGGCCCTTGCGTACCTCTTCCCCTTCAAAATTTACAAAGATCTTTTCTATCCTACCATCAAAGTATGCCGATTGGACCGCGTCGGATTCTTGGTTAACGGCAATCTTGCCCGAAACCTTGACACTGCCCTCCCCTTCAGTTTGGGAACCTACCTGAATAGTTTCCACCCCCGCGAGCACCATGGCATTCTGGGTCATTTTGATTTGATTGGCCATGAGTCCTTCTTCGCTACTTTCCGCAGGAATAAGGTCCATACCACAAATGGGACAAGACCCTGGCTCCGGCTGCATGATCTGTGGATGCATAGAACAGGTCCACATTTCGCTGGAAGTAGATTCGGTGCTGTGATCATGTTCGTCCATTGTAGTGCTGCCTTCACTGCCCCCAAATATGAGATAGCCGACCAATAATCCGACTACCACAGCAATTCCGATATAAATGATATTTTCCTTTTTCATTTTTCTATTTTTTACGTTTAACGATTTTCCGCATCGTTGGCGAAGAGGTAAACCAGAGCAAAAATCCGCTCAGTACAGTGATCAATCCCATAAGGGAAAAGGCCCGAAGGACAGTTGTATTAAAATCGTCCCTGCCCTCATAATCCATAGTGTGGGTCATCCACAAAAAATCGAACCATCTCCAGTTTCGATGTCGTACGGTTTGAAAAGAACCATCGGCAAGGGAAACATAGGCCTTAATATTTTCAGGGGAATCATACGAAATCACATAAGCGGGCAACTTTCGTCCTCGATATTCATGATGCTCATCTGTTTCCTTGATGACCTCCACATTTTTCACTTTTAAACTCGGCACCATCTCACGTGCTGCAACCGCTAAGGCCTCTTGTTCCGAAATGTTGTCTTTTAGGCTCCCATCCCTCGCATCCACCAAAAACTCATGGTTTATCCAGTAGTAGGGTTTTCCTGCTATTTCTTTTAGGCTCAACGAACTTATTTTACCCGGTATATTGATTTCTGAACTTCCGATGAGACCATCAAAGGCCACAGGTTCATGATCCATATTCCTGAAATGGTCCCCATGGATTTCATCAATATCGGTCCAACTGAAATAAAGGCCACTGGCCGTCCACATAATGAATTGTATTCCCAAAAACAGTCCCAAATACCTGTGGGCCTTTCTAATTTTAATCGCTGTTTTTCGTTTTACCATTTTTGTATTAGTCGATTGATTTAGTTCGTAGTCGTAATGCATTGGCAATCACCGATACGGAGCTAAAGCTCATGGCTAGGGCAGCAATCATGGGTGAGAGCAATATCCCAAAAAACGGATAGAGCACCCCTGCCGCTACCGGCACTCCGATGGTGTTGTAGATCAATGCAAAAAATAGGTTTTGTTTTATGTTTTTCATGACGACTTCACTAAGGTTCCTTGCCTTAACGATGCCGTGCAAATCACCTTTTACCAAAGTGATCATAGCACTTTCTATGGCCACATCGGTACCTGTGCCCATGGCAATACCCAAATCGCTCTTGGCGAGTGCCGGGGCGTCGTTGATGCCATCACCGGCCATGGCAACCACTTTTCCTTCGCCTTGCAAACGTTCCACTTCCTTCATTTTATCCTCCGGCAAAGCTTCTGCCTTAAAATCATCCAAATGAAGTTCTCCCGCCACCGCCTTGGCTGTGTTGGCATTGTCGCCTGTAAGCATAATCACGGAAATTCCCCTGTCCTGAATAGCTTTGATGGCTTTGGCACTGGTTTCCTTTATTTTATCACCAATGGCCACAAAGCCATGACATTTCCCATCGATAGCCAAATAGGAAACCGTTTTTCCCTTTTCTTGGGATTTTTTAACCTTTTCCTTTATCGAATCAGAGATTTCGACATTGGCCTTTTCCATTAATTTAATGTTGCCCAAATGGACTTCGGAACCATTGATTTTACCTTCCACCCCCATACCGGTTACGGCATTGAAAGAATCAGTTTTTAGAATCTTTACATCTTGTTCCTTGCCATAATTCACCGTCGCCTGGGCCAATGGATGTTCACTGTTGGCATTTACCGAGACAACGTATTGCAACAAATCTCTATCTGAATAGTCGTCCGAAAAGGCCTCCAAATGGTCAAAGGTGGGTTTACCTTCGGTAATGGTTCCCGTTTTATCAATGATCAAGGTGTCCACATCGGCCATTTTCTCCAAAGCTTCCGCGTTTTTGATCAGCACACCGTTTTGAGCTCCTTTACCCACCCCGACCATTACGGACATTGGTGTGGCGAGACCCAGTGCACAAGGACAAGCGATAATCAAAACTGCAATGGCATTGATCAATGCATAGACATAAGCGGGCTGTGGACCCCAAATGGCCCAAACCGCGAATGTAATTATGGAAATGATCACCACAATGGGCACAAAATAGGCCGATACCTTATCTGCCAAATTTTGAATGGGCGCCCGGCTTCGGCTAGCTTGGTTCACCATATCAATGATTTGTGAGAGCAACGTATCACTGCCCACCTTTTCGGCCTTCATCAAAAAAGTTTGATTTCCATTAATGGTGCCGCTGCTCACTTTGTCATCCGCTGCTTTTTCAACAGGGATAGGTTCCCCTGTGATCATGGACTCGTCAACAGAGGTTTCTCCCTCGGTAATGATACCATCCACAGGAATCTTTTCGCCAGGTTTTACTCTAAGAATATCCCCCTTTTCGATATCATCAATACTGACCTCAACTTCTTCTCCATCAACCACTTTGATGGCTTTGTTGGGTGCGAGCTTCAACAATTCCTTTACGGCATTATTGGTCTTACTATGTGCTCTGGCTTCCAGCAATTGTCCCAAAAGCACTAGCGTTAGGATAACCGTGGCCGCCTCAAAATAGACGTGTACGGCACCAGATTCAGTCTTGAACTGTTCCGGGAAAAATCCGGGAAACAACAATCCAAGGACACTGAACAGAAATGCCACACCAGCCCCAATACCAATTAAGGTGAACATGTTCAAGTTCCATGTTCTGATACTTCGATAGGCCCTTTCAAAAAACATCCAAGTGGCATAAAAAACCACGGGGAGCGATAATCCAAACTGTACCCAGTTCCAATATCTTGGTTCCATTACTTTGTACAATGGATTATCGGGTATCATTTCGCTCATAGCGATAATAAAAATGGGCAAGGTAAACGCAAGGGCGATCCAAAACTTTTTGAGCAGTTTTTTATACGTTTTTTCCTCTGCACTGGCTTCTGGTTCCTTTGGCACCAAATCCATTCCACATTTTGGACAGGAACCTGGTCCATCTTCAACCACTTCGGGGTGCATGGGACAAGTCCATTGTTGTTTGGAACTGGTAGCTGAATTTTGTTCCTCTACTAAATCCATTCCGCAAACCGGGCAATCACCTGGTTTATCGTAGGTTTTATCCCCTTCACATTGCATAGGGCAATAAAAGGTGCCATTTCCGTTCGAAACGGTCTTCTTCTCTTTTTTCTTGGGTGGATGGTGATGGCCATGAACATGGATGCTATAGCCTCCTCCATCGTTTTTTAGTGCTTCCTCAAAGGTCTCAATTGGGATATGCTCCTCCATCTGGATTACGGCCTCGGCCTTTTCCAAACTGACTTCAACCCCGGTAACCCCGTCAACTTTTGATAGGGTTTCCTCTACATGGCTTCTACAGCCATTGCAGCTCATTCCGTGTATGTGATAGGTATGTTTCATCTTTTTGTTTTTTATTCAAAACTAGCTGAATACCAGTCGGAAGCTTTTTACAATTCTGGGTTTCTTTTATACAATTTGGTCCAACGGTCTCCTGTTCCACTCTTGCAATTTCTTATAATCGCTCATCGACATCCCCGTTACCGATTTAAACTGTTTGGCCAAATGACTGCTGCTTTTATAATCTAAATCGTAGGCAATTTCGGAGAAGGTTTTGTTTCCCATTTGGATCTCTTCTTTTACCTTTTCCATTTTGAGCAGGATAAAATATTTTTCAATGGTCAAGCCCTCCTTCGCACTGAACATTTTACTGAGCGCCGAATACTCCTTGCCCAGTTTTTTGGCCAAGTATTCCGAGAGATTCATATCGGAACGGTCATCCAAAGCATTGATCAAGTGTTTCTTGATGTCAACGATGTATGTTTGATCTACATCCTCGATCAATTCAAATCCGTTCTTGGTCAAAATCTCCCGAATACGTGCTATTTGGCCAATGGCCGAATCCTTGAATTCAACCTCTCCCAAGTCAATTTGTACCACCTCAATGCCAACATCCCGAAATTCATTTTTCAGAACGCCTTTGCATCTTTCACATACCATATTTTTTACCTTGATACGCATAGTGGTACAATTTGAAATTAGTTATGGGTGTGCCCGTCGGCCATGTGCTCCTCGTTCAACACATAGGTCATACCGCAAACTGGGCATTTTCCTTCCTCATCACTGCCGCTCCCTTCACAATGCATGGGGCAAACATATTTGGAAGTATACTCTTTACCTTCCATTTTGGCAGTTTCCATGCCTTCCATATCATGATTTTCATGATCCATTTTCTCCATATCGTGACCTTCATGCTCCATGGTTTCTTCCGTAGAAGTTTCTTTGGCTTCCTCCGTTTTTCCCTTGCACGATACTGTAAGCACCAATACTGATGCAAATGCGATTCCGATAATTGTTCTGATGTTTGTTCTCATTCTTGATAAATTAAATTTACTTGTTAATTAAATAATTGATGATGGCAGATTGTATATAATATAACTGCACTGAT
Source organism: Flagellimonas crocea (assembly GCF_033441595.1). Lineage (NCBI taxonomy): Bacteria > Pseudomonadati > Bacteroidota > Flavobacteriia > Flavobacteriales > Flavobacteriaceae > Flagellimonas > Flagellimonas crocea. Next base: position 133,364 of record NZ_JAUZVX010000003.1, read on the forward strand.
TGTATTTGATTGGTCTGAAATTTTAATTGCAGCTCCTGTACATCGAGCACATCATTGAAATTGATGGTTCCGGTTTCATAACTCTTGATCAAGATTTCTTCTGCATCCTTCGCTTGTTCCAGATTCTTTGCTTGGGTACGGTATGCGATACGTGCTTGGTTGCGTTGCGAAATGGCACTGGCATAGGCATTTTCCAAAACATTCAATCGCTCCTTTTTCTGAAATTCAATCTCCTTTTGACGGAGCTCGTTCTGCTTGGTGACGGATTTGAACTTGTTGTTGAAAATAGGAATGGAAAAAGTAACCATGGGCATTACAATATCCTTCCCGTTATCGCTCATAGCCATGTCTTCACGTTCGGAAACAGGAATATAGTCCAAACCTATCCCGAAACTTGGTGCATTTTCCTTTTGGTTGAGCACTTCGGATTGCGTTACGGATTCATACAATTGGTCATACTTGAGCAACTCCGGGTTCAGGCTCAAATCGTCCTTGTTCAAAATAGTATCATCCTCAGGGATTTCCATTTCTTCCAAAACCTCCACCTCAATACGTCCCTCACGATTCAGCAAATTGTTGAATACGGCCTGCTCTGACAAGTAGGATTGTTCCAAAACTTCTTTTTGCTGTTGTAATTCATTCTGACGGATTTGAAGTTTTAATATATCCACGGCCGAAGCTTTCCCTACTTCAACCGAAGTGAGCGCCAAGGTTTCGTAAGTTTTCAACAGTTCAATGTTTTCCTGAAGCACCTTTTGCTTGGCCTGAATCCCGTATAAATTATAGTAGGATTGTGCCAAGGACAACGCCAGTTTCCGTTTGGCGATTACAATTTCAGCATACTCTGTCTCTGCCATGGAACTTGCGTAGTTCTCCCGCGCCGTGATGGTACCGAACCAGGGCAACATCTGCGAGACCGAAAACCGAGCTCTTTGTGCTCCCGTTCTGGTTTCTGGTTCGCTCACAAAATATCCTGCGGCAACCGTTGTGTTGGGCAAGGTGTTCACTTCGTTCACCTTTTCTTTAGCAATATTATAGCGTAGTTCCAAGGCCTGAATCATGGGACTGTTCTGTTCCGCTTCTTGCAGATAGCTTTCCAACGATTGGGCCTTTGTCCCAAAGCTTGCGAGTACAAACATTATATAAATGAATCTTTTTTTCATTGGTTTTGCATTTTAAGTTGCAACTCACTTTTCCAACTGAACAGCACCGGCACTACAAAGAGTGTAATCAAAGCGATTAGCATTCCACCAAAACTTGGAATGGCCATCGGAATCATAATATCGCTTCCCCTACCTGTACTGGTGAGCACGGGCAAGAGTGCCAAAATGGTAGTCGCGGTGGTCATCAAACAAGGTCTTATTCGCTTTTCTCCCGCTTCCAATACCGAAGCACGAATCTGTTTCAAGTTGTCCGGTTTGTTCTTGTCAAAAGTTTGGGTAAGGTAGGTGGCCATGACCACCCCATCATCCGTAGCAATTCCAAATAATGCGATAAACCCGACCCACACCGCAACACTCAAATTAATGGTGTGCATTTGGAAGAGGTCCCGAAGGTTCTCGCCCATAAAACTAAAGTTGAGGAACCAGTCCTGACCGTAGAACCAAATCATTAAAAACCCACCCGCAAAGGCTACCAAAATCCCTGAAAATACCATCATGGAGGTAGCAACGGACTTGAATTGGAAGTACAGAATCAAGAATATGATCAACAACGCCATCGGAACCACTACGGACAAGGTCTTTTTCGCCCTTAATTGGTTTTCGTAAGTGCCCGTGAATCGGTAACTGATGCCTTGGGGCACCACCAATTCGCCGCTGTCTATCTTTTCCAGAATCTTGGCCTGGGCATTTTCCACCACATCCACTTCAGCGTAGCCATCGAGCTTATCAAAAAGTACATAGCCTACCAAAAAGGTATCTTCACTTTTAATGGCCTGCGGACCTTGTTCATAACGGATGGTGACCAATTCGCTCAAAGGAACAGGGCTTCCTTTTTGCACAGGAACATAAATGTTTTTCAAATCGGTTGGATTTTCACGGAGTTCCCTTGGGTATCGCACACGAACGCCATATCGCTCCCTTCCTTCCACGGTTTGTGTCAATTGCATCCCGCCAAGGGCCACCTCCAAAATCTGCTGCACATCCTCTATCACCAAACCATATCGGACCAATTTTTCACGGTCTATATCGATAAGGAGGTAGGGCTTACCAACGATTCTATCAGCAAAAACGGCCTCGTCCTTCACCCCGGCCGCTTCTTTTAATATGGGCTCCAGTTGAAGGCCAAAATTTTCGATTTCCTTTAAATCTTGACCCTTCACTTTAATGCCCATTGGGGCCCTCATCCCTGTTTGCAACATCACCAAACGCGTCTCAATAGGCTGTAGTTTAGGAGCTGAAGTGACTCCTGGTAATTTGGTGACCCTCACAATTTCATTCCAAATATCATCTGGACTTTCTATTTCCGGTCGCCAGTTTCTAAAGTTCTCCATCGCTATCTGGAATCAATAAGTTCCTGTCGATTCGCAAGGGCTCACTTACATGGTTATCGGCATAGTTCTGCTCATTGCTCACTTGCAAATTTGGATTGGCAAGCACTTTTCCATTGCGCAATTCAAAATAACCATCATCATTCACTTTGAATCGCTGTGGACTCCCTGCTTCATTTTTTTGGTATTCTGATCGGTATTGAATAATGTTCTCGTACATGGAAAGTGGCGCAGGGTCCAAAGCGGATTCCGTTCTCCCCGCTTTTCCCACCACTGTTTGAATCTCTGGAATGGTAGCTACGGCCATATCCAACTGCTGTACCACCCGTTTATTTTCTTCCACTCCGGCATGCGGCAGGGAAGTCGGCATCAACAAAAAGGAACCTTCATTGAGGGAGGGCATAAACTCTTGGCCCGTGTTTCGCATAATCATAAATCCGAATACCACAATCACCGTGGGAATGGAAAGAAATAGCAATTTATGTTCCAAGGCCCATGTTAAAATACGGCTATAGTATTGTCGGAACAGGTAAAACCCGCCGAGCAAAACACCACAGATCAATCCCACAAAAATCAGGTTGATGGCAATGCTACGATCAAAACCGAGAGGTCTCCAATAGGTGGCCAACAAAAAGGCGATGGTGGCAACGCAGATACCCACATTGAGCATACTGTTTTGTTTCCCATCCAAAGTTTGACGGAGTTTTAAGATTCCCGAAACACCAAAGGCAATCAAGGCCAAGCCCAACCAATAGCCAAAACCAATGGCAACCAGTCCCGAGGCAATTAAAATGCCGTTCCAGACATAAGTAATAGTGGGCTTTCGGTTTTTCTTTTTGAATATGATGGCCGCAAACGGTGGAATGAGGAACAGCGCCACAATAATAGAGGCTGTCAACGCCATGGTCTTTGTAAAGGCCAACGGCCTGAATAGTTTTCCTTCTGCCCCCACCATGGTAAACACGGGTATAAAACTGATGATGGTGGTCAGTACAGCCGTAAGAATTGCCCCAGAAACCTCGGCAGTAGCATTGTACACCACCTCATTTATAGGTAGATTGTTATCGTTTTCATCCATGTGCCGGATAATGTTCTCGGAGAGGATTACCCCTACATCGACCATAGTCCCAATGGCAATAGCGATACCTGAAAGTGCAACGATATTGGCATCCACGTTGAACATTTTCATGGCGATGAACACCATGAGTACCGCAATCGGTAAGAGTCCAGATATCAAAACGGAGGCCCTAAGATTGAACACCATGACCACAATGACCAAAATGGTTATCAATATTTCCAGAGTCAGGGCTTCGTTGAGTGTTCCAAGTGTTTCTTGGATGAGTTCTGTTCTATCGTAAAAAGGAACGATGGTGAGTTGAGAAGTAGTTCCATCTTTCAAAACTTTGGAAGGAAGCCCTGCACTCAACTCCTTTATTTTCTCCTTCACATTGTTGATGACCTCCAACGGATTGGCGCCGTATCTTGCTACAACCACACCACCGACCACTTCTGCACCTTCTTTGTCCAAAATGCCACGGCGGACAGCAGGGCCCAAGGACACATGGGCCACGTCCTTAATTCTGATGGAGGTGTAATCCGTTGCCGTCACTACGGCATTTTTGATGTCGTCCAAGGATTTGATGTATCCCAATCCACGAACCAAGTATTCGGCTTTATTAATTTCCAATGTCTGCGCACCAATGTCCCGATTGCTCTGTTTAACGGCCTTGACCACTTGGTCCAACCCCACATTGTACTGTTTCATCAGTTCGGGGTCTACATCTACTTGGTATTCCTGCACAAACCCGCCAATGGAAGCAACTTCCGAAACGCCCGATGCAGATGACAATGCATATTTTACATAGTAATCCTGAACGCTTCGAAGTTCCTGCAAGTCCCATCCTCCGGTTACATTGCCATCCTTATCGCGACCTTCCAAGGTATACCAAAAAATCTGTCCCAAGGCTGTGGCATCAGGTCCCAAAGCAGGGTTTACCCCATCGGGCAATAAATTGTTGGGCAACGAATTGAGTTTTTCCAGAATTCGGCTACGGCTCCAGTAGAACTCGACATCCTCTTCAAAAATGATGTAGATGCTGGAAAACCCGAACATGGAAGAACTCCGAATGGTCTTAACTCCAGGAATACCAAGCAAAGAAGTCGTTAATGGATACGTAATCTGATCTTCGATATCCTGTGGGGAACGGCCCGGCCATTTGGTAAAAACAATCTGTTGGTTTTCCCCAATATCCGGAATGGCATCCACGGCAACGGGATTGCTGGGCAAGATACCGGTATCCCAATTAAAGGGAGTGCTCACAATGCCCCAAGCCATAAAAAATAGCAGGAGCAATATGGCTACCAGTTTATTCTCTATTAAAAATTTAATGCTTTTATTGAGCATAAGGGTTTGATTTAAACATTAGATCGATACAAAAAATGCGTATAAACGCAACTGCCCAACCAAATTGGCCGGGTACATTCAATCAATGCTTAAATCAAATAAGGAAAGTCTGATCCAGAACCTGGACGTCCCGTATCAATGGTGGAGGATTGTACTCCCTGAACGAACTTGGCTCTTCGGAATCAATTTCAAAAAGCTGAAAATAGGATTGGACAAAACTTATCAAAAAGACTTGTTGGTCCAAATCAAACTTCTCGAAAGAAATTTTAAGGTCATCTTGACCTTGAACGGTGAAAGATTCATCATTACAACAGGATTTTTCCATATCCATATCCATGTCCATACCGCAATCATCGGCATGGGCAAAAAAGGAAATATCCATCACACGGCCCATACAAATATGCTTGTCCACCGTCCACGAAACCGTAGAGGCCAAGACCAAAAGGGCCATTAATGAGGATACTATTTGATGAAAAATCTGTTTCATTCGACTACAAAACTACAAAATATTAACATTTATTGTTTTGCTTAACAGAACTTTATCTGTTTTTGACCTGTAAGTTCACTTTCTTTTGTCGTACAAATCCACTATTCAATACATTTGCAAAAAAAAATGTCATGCTAAAATCATTGGAACCCAAAGTGCTCGAAATCGTAAAGGATGGGAACAAATCCGTGGATGACCGTTTGGGCGAAATCTGTGAACTTTTGCGCAGCAACGTAGCCCATTATGATTGGGTAGGGTTCTATTTTAAAAATGGTGACAAAGAAGAATTGAAACTGGGCCCCTACGCAGGTGCTCCCACCGATCACACCATCATTCCTTTTGGCAAGGGCATTTGTGGGCAGGTAGCCGTGAGCAATCAGAACTTTGTGGTACCCGATGTTGCCGCTCAGGACAACTACATCGCCTGTAGCATTACCGTTAAAGCTGAAATTGTTGTTCCGCTATTTGTGAACGGGGAAAATGTGGGCCAAATCGATATCGATTCCAACACTCCAGACCCATTTACCGAGGAAGACGAGCGCTTTTTGGAATTCATCAATGCCGAAGTAGCCAAAATTCTGTAAAACTTCTGATATTTTGTTGATAAACCGTTCTGATTTTTAGATTCAAAAAAAGTACTTTTGTGCGCTTAATAAATTGATTCTAAGACAGAGAAGATGACTGCTAAAAAAGCCTCCGCTGCATTAATTTCCGTATTTCATAAAGATGGTCTGGAACCCATCGTTAAAAAATTGGATGAACTTGGGGTAACTCTTTATTCTACAGGAGGAACCGAAAAATTTATCCGCGATTTGGGTATCGATGTGGTACCCGTTGAGGACGTGACCAGCTATCCATCCATATTGGGCGGTCGTGTAAAAACATTGCACCCGAAGGTCTTTGGAGGAATTTTGAACAGACAGGACAACGAAAGTGATGTGTCCCAAATGAAGGAGTTCGATATTCCGCAGTTGGACATTGTGATCGTGGATCTCTATCCCTTTGAAAAAACCGTTGCCAGTGGCGCTTCGGAACAAGATATAATCGAGAAAATCGATATTGGTGGTATTTCCCTGATCAGGGCGGCCGCCAAAAACTTCAAGGATGTGCTTTGCGTATCGTCCATGGAGGATTACGAAGACTTTTTGAACGTAATTACCGAAGGAAACGGCGCCACCACCTTGGAAGACCGCAAACGTTTTGCCACCAAGGCCTTCAATATTTCATCCCATTACGATACGGCCATCTTCAACTATTTCAACAAGGAGAAAGAAGAAACCGTATTGAAAATCAGCGAGACCAAAGGTCAGGTGTTGCGTTATGGGGAAAACCCGCACCAAAAAGGATTCTTCTTTGGTGATTTTGATGCCATGTTCACCAAGTTGCACGGAAAAGAGCTATCTTACAACAACCTTTTGGATGTGGATGCCGCCGTAAACTTGATGGGTGAATTCAAAAATGATGACCCAACCTTTGCCATCTTAAAACATAACAATGCCTGTGGATTGGCCACGAGAAACACCATCAAACAAGCATACGTGGATGCCCTGGCAGGAGATCCAGTTTCGGCATTTGGCGGTATTTTGATTTCCAATGTTGAAATTGACAAACCAACGGCCGAAGAAATTCACAACCTGTTCTGCGAAGTAGTAATCGCTCCCAGTTATTCCGATGAAGCTTTGGAAATTTTGAAGGGCAAGAAAAACAGAATCATTTTGATTCAAAACGAAATTGAATTGCCAGAAACTTTGGTCAGGACTTGCTTGAACGGCGTTCTGGTTCAGGATAAGGATTCCAAAACCGATTCCAAAGAGGACCTGAACCCAGTAACGGACAAAAAACCGACCCCACAAGAAATCGAGGATTTGATTTTTGCCTCCAAATTGTGCAAGCATACCAAAAGTAACACCATTGTTTTGGCCAAGAACAAACAATTGTGCGCCAGTGGAACGGGACAGACTTCACGTGTTGATGCACTGAACCAAGCCATACACAAAGCCCAATCTTTCAATTTTGATTTGGAAGGTGCCGTGATGGCGAGTGATGCATTCTTCCCATTCCCTGATTGTGTGGAGATTGCGGACAAAGCGGGCATTAAAAGTGTGATACAACCAGGAGGCTCCATCAAGGATCAATTGAGCATAGATTATTGCAACGAAAATGGATTGGCGATGGTGATGACAGGTACTCGACATTTTAAACATTAATTTTAGTACTTTAGCCGATAATTTTTACCGTTAATCCGAAAAACAGACGATTTTTATGGGATTTTTTGATTTCATGACCGAGGAAATTGCGATTGACCTTGGTACTGCAAATACCCTGATCATCCACTTGGACAAAGTGGTTGTAGACAGTCCTTCCATTGTGGCAAGGGACCGTGTATCGGGTAAAATAATCGCGGTAGGCCGCGAAGCCAATATGATGCAGGGGAAAACCCATGAAAACATCAAAACCATACGACCGTTGAAGGACGGGGTTATCGCCGATTTTGATGCATCGGAAAAGATGATCAGTATGTTCATCAAAAACATTCCTGCTCTCAAGAAAAAATGGTTTCCGCCCGCGCTTCGAATGGTCATCTGTATTCCTTCGGGCATTACCGAAGTGGAAATGCGTGCGGTACGTGAATCTGCGGAACGCGTAAACGGTAAAGAAGTTTATTTGATCCATGAGCCTATGGCTGCCGCTATCGGTATCGGTCTGGACATTATGCAACCGAAAGGGAACATGATCGTTGACATAGGTGGTGGTACCACGGAGATTGCGGTCATCGCATTGGGTGGTATCGTTTGTGACAAGTCCGTGAAAATTGCGGGCGACGTATTCACGAACGACATTATCTACTATATGCGTACCCAGCACAACTTGTATGTGGGCGAAAGTACGGCCGAGGCCATCAAAATCGAGATCGGTTCAGCTACGGAAGACTTAAAATCCCCACCAGAGGATAAATCCATTCAAGGACGCGATCTTTTGACTGGAAAACCAAAACAGGTACAGGTTTCTTACCGGGAAATCGCAAAGGCTTTGGACAAAAGTATTTTAAGGGTCGAGGATGCGGTAATGGAAACCTTATCGCAAACACCACCGGAACTTGCCGCCGATATCTACAACACAGGTATTTATTTGGCAGGTGGTGGGTCCATGCTCCGAGGATTGGACAGAAGGCTTTCCCAAAAAACCGATCTGCCCGTTTACATTGCCGAAGATCCTTTGAGAGCGGTTGTTCGAGGTACTGGAATTGCACTTAAAAACTTGGAACGCTATAAAAGTATTTTAATAAAATAGTGCTGTAATCTTTACAGTTCTATTACCTTCAAGGAGTTGAAAAAACCTTCTTAACGATACGATTGCATGCAACGCATCATCAATTTTGTTTTACGCTATCGAAATGCATTTTTGTATGTGTTTTTTGCGTTTATTTCTTTGGTGATGACGATTCGGTCCCATTCGTACCATCAATCCAAATTCTTTAATTCATCCCGTTGGGTCTCCGGTAGTATTTATGGTGCCGGTTCCGATGTTTCCTCTTATTTTGACTTGCAAGAGGAGAACAAAAGATTGGTCGAGGAGAATCAGCGATTGCGCAGAATTCTTTTCAACACAGAATATGATAGCATTGAACCTTTGGATTCCACTTTGGCCGTTTATCAAGTATTGAATGCCCGTCTTATAAAAAATAGTTTCACCTCACCTCGAAATTATGTTTTAATTGACAAAGGAGAGAAGGATGGGGTGCATCAAGATATGGGTGTAATCACTACGGACGGTATTTTGGGAATTGTGGAAAACGTGTCGAATAATTTTGCGACGGTGCAAAGCGTGCTCAACACCAAATCCAACATCAACGCAAAAATAAAGGGCACCGAATATTTTGGTTCGTTGGTATGGGATACAAAAGACTATTCCGTGGTACAACTGGTGGATATTCCCAGACTGGTCCCTTTGGTTGTTGGAGATACCATTGTTACCGGGGGAATGTCCAGCATTTTTCCGGAAAACGTTCCCATAGGTGTTATCAAGAAATATGATCTTAACGATTCCAAAAGTTTCTACAATATTGACGTGGAGCTATTCTCCGACATGGCCAACATTAAAAATGTGTACCTGATCGAGAACATTGACAGAGAGGAAATACAGGAACTTGAAGCCAGAACCATAGAATGAGCAATACCGTTTTCATAAATGTTCTCCGGTTTGTGTTGTTGGTCATCACACAGGTACTCATATTCAATAATCTCAACTTTCTGGGTTTCATCAACCCTATGGTTTATGTAATCTTCTTTTACTGGTATCCCATTAAAAGGAATCGTGCCATTTTTATGCTTACGGCTTTTCTATTGGGATTGGTCATCGATGTTTTCTCGGACAGCCTTGCATTGAACGCATTGGCATCGGTCACCATTGCTTATGCAAGACCTGCAATCATGCGATTTTGCTTTGGTGTGAACTATGATTTTCAAAATTTCAGTTTCAAGAACACGACCAAGATCCAGCGAATAACCTTTTTGGCCCTGATCGTCTTGTTCCATCACGCCATATTCTTTTCCTTCGAAATTTTAAGTATTGCCCATATCCTATTAATTTTGAAAAAAGTTTTTACCACAGGAATCGTAACTTTAATACTTTGTATTTTATTCAGTTCACTTTTTAGTCCAAAAACCGAATAAAAACGTAGTTTCTATCGTTGAGTTATATACAGCTCGATAATCTAGATCCGTCATGAAAAAATTATTGCTATCATCCGTTGTCATACTTATAGGGTTCACCTTTATAGGGAGGCTCTCGTATTTGCAATTGTTCCGGTTTTCCCCCGATCAAATATTGGACGATCCCGCTATCAAAAAAGTATATGATTATCCCGAAAGAGGCTATATCTACGATCGCGATGGAAAACTTTTGGTCGGAAACCAACCCGCATACGATGTCATGGTAATCCCCCGGGAAGTAAAACCATTGGACACTTTGGAATTTTGTGGTCTTTTGGGTATTGAGAAAAGTGAGTTTCTTTCCAAAATGGAAAAAGCAAGGATATACTCCCCACGGCTACCTTCGGTATTGGTACCCCAGCTTTCCAAGGAAGATTATGCCAAACTTCAGGAAAAAATGCGCCACTTCACGGGCTTTTATATCCAAAAAAGATCGTTGCGCTACTACAATACCAAAAGTGCTGCGAATGTTTTGGGCTATATCAGTGAAGTGAACGAGTGGGACCTTAAAAACAACCCGTATTATGTTGCCGGAGAATTAAAGGGCAGAACGGGAATCGAGAAACAGTACGAGGAAATCCTAAGGGGAAGAAAAGGCGTAAAACATATTCAAAAGGACCGTTTTAACAGGGACATTGGACCATATAAAAGCGGCAAACTGGACACCTTACCGGAACAGGGCAAGGAAATCCAGATCACCTTGGACAAGGTGCTCCAAGAATACGGGGAAAAATTGATGCATGGCAAAAGAGGCGGTATTGTGGCCATTGAACCCAAAACGGGTGAAATATTGGCCATGATATCGGGTCCAACCTATGACCCCTCACTGTTGGTGGGCCGAGAACGTTCCAAAAATTATAGCAAGCTCCATTACGATACCATATCCAAACCTACTTGGGACCGTTCCATTTTGGCACAACCCTCCCCAGGGTCTCCCTTTAAAACACTCAATGCATTGATCGGGCTTCAAGAAGGGGTAATAGATGAAGATACCAGATTTAAATGTTACCATGGTTTCTATGTGGGCAATACCCTAAGGGGATGCCATTGTGGTGGCGGTGTCAGGGATTTGAACTCGGGCATATATCAATCCTGTAATGCCTATTTCGCAGGTGTTTTCCGTCGAATCTTTGACAAATACGAAACCACGGACGAAGGTATGGATATTTGGGAAAAACATATGAAAAGTTTTGGGCTGGGAGATTATTTGGGCACCGACCTGCCAACCGGCGCCCCCGGAAGGATTCCTGATGTGGCCTATTACGATAAATGGTATGGCAATGGCAGGTGGGCCGCATCCACCATTATATCCAATGCCATTGGTCAAGGAGAGATTGCTGCCACTCCCCTTCAGCTTGCCAATATGACGGCAGCCATTGCAAATCGCGGTTATTTTTATACGCCCCATATCATAAAAAATATAGGTGGCAACGGAAAAATAGACCCCCAGTACACAGAGCCCAATTACACCACCATTGATAGAAAGTATTTTGAACCCGTTATCCAAGGTATGACCAACGTTTACAATTATGGAACGGCAAGATGGGTGAAAATTCCTGGCATCGAGATTGCGGGCAAGACAGGTACCGTGGAAAACTATATCCGTGTTGACGGTGAACGAATGCAACTGACGGATCACTCCGTTTTTGTGGCCTTCGCACCAGTTGAAAACCCTCAGATCGCATTGGCCGTCTATATTGAAAATGGATACTACGGTTCCCGTTACGCAGGTCATATTGCATCCCTTTTGATAGAAAAATATATAAAAGGTGAAATTACCAGAAAGGACCTGGAACAACGAATGCTTGAAAAAACACTGGAACATGAATATGCAAAACCCTATAGTGGTGAACCTTTCAAGATAAACGAATATGTCTGGTAAAGGGCCTTTTGGAAGGTTGGATTGGACCACTGTGATTCTTTATGCCCTATTGGTGTTCATCGGGTGGACAAACATATATTCTACCTCCATTGGTGAAACAGAAACCTCTATTTTTGATTTTTCCACCCTTTACGGCAAGCAATTGTTCTTTATTGGATTGGCGCTATTGGGAATTATTTTCGTTCTTTTTGTAGAATCCACCTTTTTTGAGCGCTTTGCCTCCATTTTCTATGTCGTTTCCATTGTACTGCTATTGGGCCTGTTCGTATTCGGCAAAACCATAGCAGGAGCCAAATCTTGGTACGACCTAGGATTTTTTAACCTGCAACCATCGGAGCTGGCCAAAGTGACGACCTCGTTGGCGCTTGCCAAATTTTTGAGCGATATCCAGACCGATATCCGAAATAGGAAGCATCAAATGTATGCCCTTATTATTATTTTGTTGCCGGCAGTATTGATTCTTCCTCAACCTGACCCGGGAAGCTCTTTGATTTATTTTTCCCTGTTTTTTGTACTGTTCCGTGAAGGTTTTCCCATTTATTATCTGGGCATTCTCCTTTTTGCCGTGGTGCTTTTTGCCACCACGTTGATGTTTGGGACTGTTTGGGTCGCCATTGGGCTGATCATACTCACTTTACTGGTATATACCTTCAAGAAAGCTTCCTTAAAAATTCCCATCCTGCCCGTTTTAGGGGTGATTATAGTTTCGATACTTTTTTCACTGTCCGTAAATTTTGTGTTCGAAAACGTATTCGAGCAACGACATCGTGATCGCTTTGCCCTATGGTTAAGTTTGGAAAAAGATGAGGAAAAATTAGAAGAAATCCGCAAGACCATTGGCTATAACACCTATCAATCTGAAAAAGCAATTGAATCCGGTGGGTTTACAGGTAAAGGATTCCTTGAAGGCACGCGGACCAAGGGTGATTTTGTGCCCGAACAGCATACCGATTATATTTTTAGTTCCGTTGGCGAAGAGTGGGGCTTTTTGGGCACTGCCACTGTAATTTTATTGTTCTCCCTGTTCTTTTTGCGGTTGATATATATAGCGGAGCGGCAGAAGAGTGATTTTAGTAGAATGTACGGCTATGGAGTAATTTCGATTTTGGTATTCCATTATTTTATAAACATAGGAATGGTAATTGGGCTATTGCCAACCATTGGAGTGCCACTGCCATTTTTCAGCTATGGAGGCTCTGGATTGATTTTCTTCACAATGTTGTTGTTCATCTTTCTAAAGCTGGACTCCAACCGTTTAAAGGACGGGATTTAGAACTTCCACCCTTGGACCTCTACTTGGGACTCGATTCTCGACTGCCAAGCTTCAGGCTGTTTTTCAAAAAAATCAATACCGGTTCTGGCTTCTATCTCATCAACGGAAACCAAGAATTTTTGCAATGGTTCACCAGTCTCTTTGGCTGGAATCAAAAAGGCTGCTACTTGGGTGCCCGTGACACCTTCTTTCACCAAAATCTTAAAAAAGGCCTTGGGTACATCCACATCTTCTTCCCCGATTTCCACCAATCCTTCTTCCAATACACCTCCCGTCATCACTACCAAATCACCATATTTTTTGCACCAATACCGAACTTTTTGTTCCAAACGGTTCCAAATGCCAGCATTAAAATACTTGTCCTGGGGACTTATGTTGCTTGTATAGAATGTTTCATTGAAGGCCTGTTCGGAAAACCTTCGGTCCCCTGCCGGACATAAATGCCCCCTATCATATCCTGAGCCTCTGTAGTTTCGCCAATCGGCCGATTTTGTGCTTACTTTCGGATCTTCTATAAAATAAGGTCTTTCTCTATCATCGTCCGTCAGATGTTCCTTTTTTAAAATGTAGGCCACCCACTCAGCCTGCTCATGTGGCTCACTGTAGGAAAACGTATAATAGGAATGATTCACAATAACACCCGTTGTGGAACCCGGCAATAGTTTGGATTCAACTAAATTTCCTTTTGATGCATTAGAACCTGAATATGTAGCGGGCGTATAAAAATTTTCAAAAAGCCAAAAGCCTACAATGCATAGCGCCATGAGAAGGACATAAACTGTTCTATTTTTCATTTGACTTATCCCTTGTTGGAAATTTTATCAACCAAAGTTGCATAAAAAAAGCCAACTCCGCGGAGTTGGCTTTTTTTAATTTCTTGCCAATGTTTATCCTTTTACGCTGGCGAGTTTATCTTCTTTCTTGCTGATATTGTTCTTATGAAGATCTCTGAGCACATTAACGGCTTCTTCCACGTAAATATCACGAGCCAAGTCTTTATGCCATCTATCTCTTTTCTCCCTGAGCACAGAATCCTGTGTAAAAAGTTCTGTTTCGTATCGAAGGGAGTTAAAGGATAATTTGGAATCGTAATCCTTAAGGCTCTTGAACCTTTCGGAACGTCTTTTGGCTTCTTGTTCCTTGCCCACATATGCATCATACTTTAGAGAGATCAGGTTTTCGTCCTGCTGTTCTTTCAACCATTTGGCATTTTCTTCGATAAGCTTGATCTGCTCATTTTTTGCCATACGTTCTTTACTGTTTTTTACGGCTTCGTCAAAATCGATGTATCCGTCCCAAACTTTGTAATCGGCAGGGCTAATCTTGTCCCAGCCCAATGGGTTTTGCTGATCGCGCTCCCCAAGATCGATATAACTGTACCTGTCCGGCACCACAATATCGCTCTTGACGCCTTCCAATTGGGTAGAACCACCGTTGATTCGGTAGAATTTTTGTGTGGTGAGCTTAATGGCACCCAAATCGCCATGTTCATTACTTCTTACGATATCGTCCAAAGGAATCACGTTTTGCACGGTACCTTTCCCGAATGTTTGTTTGCTTCCTATGATTACCGCTCTTTTGTAATCCTGCATGGCTGCTGCCAATATTTCGGATGCGGATGCAGATAGTTCGTTGACCAAGATCACCAATGGTCCGTCCCATTGAATGCGTTCGTCTTTGTCCTCGTGTACTTCCTTGCGCTGACCTGAGGAACGAACTTGAACGATTGGACCGTCCTTGATGAATAATCCAGCCATTTCGACAACAGTTTTTAGGGAACCTCCACCGTTGTCCCGTAAATCCAAGATTATGCCTTCAGCTCCTGCTTCCTTAAGGCGCTCCAGTTCCTTGGCAACATCGGTTGCTGCGTTTCTTTCACTATAGTTCTCAAAATCCACATAAAACTTTGGAAGATCGATCAAACCGAATTTCTCTTCGCCTGCATCTATGGTAGCCGATTTTGCGTAGGATTCCTCCAATTCTACCACATCCCTTGTTATGGATACGGTCTCAATGGTGCCATCCACTTTTCTAACGGTAAGATCCACCACGGTTCCTTCCGGGCCCTTGATGAGCTTAATGGCATCTTCCAATCGCATTCCCACAATATTTATAGGCTCTTCACCTTCTTGGCCCACTTTCAATATTTCATCACCTACTTCCAAGGACTGGTCTCTCCATACGGGACCACCGGAAATAATCTCCACGATTTTGGCCCCTTCGGGTTTCTTCTGCAACCTGGCACCGATTCCCTCGAACTTACCGGACATCCCAATGTCAAATTTCTCCTTTTCCTCTGGGGCAAAATAAAAGGTGTGCGGATCAAATTCTTCCACGATGGTGTTCAGGTATTGCACAAACCAATCTTTGCGTTCCAGATCATCCACAAAATCAAAAAACTCGTCCAAGGTGTTTTTTGTGACCTCTCTGGCCTCTTCCTCAGTAGTCACTTTATCTATGGAGCCAGGAATATCGCTGAATGAGTAGGCAACATCAGAATCGATATCGGTATCGGCATCTGCGATCTGATTATCGATTTTGTTGTCAAAAACATTGAGCGTATTGTATTTCAATTGCTTTCTCCAACGCTCTTTGAGCTCTTTTTTGCTGGAAGCGAACTCTTGCTTGTCATAATCGATTTCGATGGTTTCATCAATGTTGTAATCGAAGGGTTGGGATAGTACTTCCTTGTAAATTTCCTTGGCCTCTTCCATTCGGACCATCAATCTTTGATAAACGGCATTGAAAAATGTGATATCGGTGTTCCTGATCTCATCATCGATCATGAACCTGTACTTTTCAAATTCCCGGATATCACTTTTAAGGAAATATCTTTTGGTAGGATCGATGACCTCTATAAAATCATCAAAAACATTGGAACTGAAGTTGTCGTTCAACTCTTTGGGCTCGTAGTGGCCCTTTTCCAAAACATAGGAAATCAATTCCAACAAAAATTTATCCTTGTCATCATTATTGAAGGACTTATTGGTGAAACTGCATGAGGCTACCGCCACTAGAATTACCAAAAGTGCCAAGATGAAGTTCTTTTTCATAAATATTTTTTTTTAAGGGCGCCCAATCTGTCCATTATCCATAAACTTGATTGTTCCCCTTATCGTTTCTACTTGTATGAATTCTCTAAGATACAGAAAAAACCGTGCCACGCCTGACAGCTGGATTTAATTTTTTGTTAAACGCACAACGCTCCATATCCTTATGAAAAACGTATTTTTATAGCTTAAATTATCCAAGATGGAAAAACCCCTTATTCTTGTCACCAATGACGATGGAATCACGGCCCCTGGACTCAGGGCACTGGTGCGCACCATGAAGGAAATCGGGGATGTTGTGGTAGTCGCTCCGGACAGCCCCCAAAGCGGGATGGGACACGCGATTACAGTGGACAGCACTTTGTTTTCCAAAAAAGTGGTCGTGGACCATAAAGAAGGTGCCCCGAGCGAGTACAGTTGCAGCGGCACACCGGCGGACTGTGTAAAATTGGCGCTTAGGGTAATTTTGGACCGTAAGCCCGATATTTGCGTTAGTGGAATCAACCATGGTTCCAATTCCTCCATAAACGTGATATATTCCGGAACCATGAGCGCCGCCATTGAAGCAGGTATCGAAGGTATTCCAGCCATCGGTTTCTCCTTATGCGATTATTCCTGGGATGCCAATTTTGAACCCGCTTTGGGTTCCATCAAAAAAATTGTTTCCGAAGCATTGATCAACGGAATACCCAAAGGAACCGTACTCAACGTAAATATTCCAAAAACGGATACAGAGCCCAAGGGCATAAAGGTATGCAGACAGGCCCGGGGCAACTGGAAAGAAGAATTTGATAAACGAAAAAGCCCGTCAGGAAAAGATTATTATTGGTTAACGGGAGAATTTGAACTTTTGGATAAGGGCCAAGATACCGACGAATGGGCGTTACAGGAGGGTTACATTTCGGTGGTCCCTACGCAGTTCGACCTTACGGCGCACCATGCCATACAACAAATAAACAACTGGAACTTAAATGAGCACTAAAAAAGAGATCGTTATTGGATTTATAGTGGGCATCATCGCAAATACCTTTGGTACCCTACTGTATATCCTGTTATTTTCGGATTTAAGTATCGTGGACACTTTTAATGCTGCAATCGAGCAAGGTCATATTGGCAGTTTATTGGCTTTAGGAGCCATTTTGAACTTGGTTGCATTTTTTGGTTTTTTACGAATCAAACGAGATCAGCGTGCCAGAGGCGTCATGTTGGCTACCTTGGTTACGGCATTGGTTATCTTGATGTACAAAGTGATGTCCTAAAACTCTTAAAAATCAACCGCAAAAGTAGGTTCAACCCAAATTTGCATGGCTAAAATTATCGTTGAACTTGTTTTTGAACTTGACATTTTAAAATGAAATATTACATCATAGCTGGTGAAGCATCTGGGGACTTGCACGGTTCCAATTTGATCAAGGCGCTTAAAAAAGAGGATACCTCGGCCGAGATTCGTTGTTGGGGCGGTGATTTGATGCGACAAGCTGGCGGGGAACTGGCCAAACATTACAAGGATATGGCCTTTATGGGTTTTTTGGAAGTGCTCATGAACATTCCCACCATTTTCAAGAACATTGCCTATTGTAAAGAGGATATTGAAAGATTCAATCCGGATGTGGTCATTTTCATAGATTTCTCCGGTTTCAACCTTAGAATTGCAAAGTGGGCCAAAGAACAGGGTTTCAAGACCAATTATTACATTTCTCCCCAGATTTGGGCCTCAAGGGAGGGGCGTATTTCAAAAATTAAACGGGACATTGACAATATGTATGTTATCCTGCCTTTTGAAAAGGATTTTTACGAAAAAAAACATGGATATCCAGTCCAATTTGTAGGACACCCTCTTATCGATGCCATTGAGAACACTCCCCTTCAAGACAACGAAACGTTTAGAAAAGAAAACAACCTAGATCCAGAAAAGCCAATTATCGCCTTGTTGCCCGGAAGCAGAAAACAAGAGGTACAAAAAATGTTGGACGTGATGCTTTCGGTAAAGAAAGATTTTCCCAATTTCCAATTTGTGATTGCAGGTGCTCCCAGCCTTCCCGATGAATTTTATTCACCATTCCTAAAAGGAGACAAAGTAGAATATGTTTCCAACAAGACCTATACGCTTCTGAAACATTCCCATGCTGCCATGGTCACCAGTGGCACTGCAACTTTGGAAACTGCACTTTTTGGAATCCCTCAAGTGGTTTGCTATAAAGGAAATTGGATTTCCTATCAAATTGCGAAGCGCATTATAACCTTGGATTATATTTCCTTGGTAAACCTCATCATGAAACGGGAAGTCGTCAAAGAACTGATTCAGAATGATCTGACCACAAAAAATCTTAAAACAGAGCTTGCCAAAATTGTGGACGGAGCCGAAAGGGAACGGATGCTATCCGATTATGAACTGCTCAAAGAAAAATTGGGCGGAAGAGGTGCCAGTCAATTGGCAGCCAAATTAATCGTGGAAAATGTGTAGTTTTATCTTCCAAGAATGTAAATCTATTCTTGGATGTTACGAAAAACCATAATCTTACTGTTGCTTTTTGCTATCACCGCTTGCGGCCCGGGCAAAAAACGACGCACCTACAGCAAGACCCGAACCGTTACGGTAGAGGGGTCAACCACCGACACTTCCCCTGAAAAAGAATCCAAAAAGGAAAGCAAAAAAGAGGGGCGTAAAAATGCTAAGGCAAACGAAATCATTTCCACTGCACTGGCTTATTCCGGAACACGTTACAAATATGGCGGCACCACGAAAAAGGGCATGGATTGCTCTGGATTGGTCTATGTTTCCTTAAAGGAAAACGACATTTTGTTTCCCAGGACATCCTACCAAATGGCCATGGAGGGGCAAAAAATTCGGGTAAACCAAGTCGAAAAAGGAGACTTGTTGTTTTTTCAGACGAGCAAAACACGTAGACGCATCAACCATGTAGGATTGGTGGTCGAAGTGGATGGGGACGACATTAAATTCATTCATGCCACAACCTCACGTGGCGTACTGGTATCTTCATTACGGGAAGGATACTGGAACAGCGCTTTTGTTAAGGCCATGCGAATACTTTAGTGCACCAGCTTAATTTTGTGTCCATAAAGCTCACATTGTGGGTTATATTGGGCATTATTGTTGGTTTTTATTTTGAAGTTTCCCTGCTTTGGCCCTTAATCGCAATGCTTTTGTTACTGCCGCTGATGTATTGGAGCAACAAAAAGCAACAGCGACAAGGGTTCCCGTATTTTGAAGCAGTTACTTCGCTTACCAGCTTAT
Organism: Flagellimonas crocea; assembly: GCF_033441595.1. Lineage (NCBI taxonomy): Bacteria > Pseudomonadati > Bacteroidota > Flavobacteriia > Flavobacteriales > Flavobacteriaceae > Flagellimonas > Flagellimonas crocea. The sequence goes on from NZ_JAUZVX010000003.1 coordinate 152,919, forward strand.
ACTTAGGCGTTTTTGTTGTCGGTATTTCCATGGAAAACGGCATGCCCGACCACTATGCCAAACTAGATTTTAATTCAGATAAAGTCTGGCACTTAAAAGTAAATGAGGTACTGAAGCCAAATGCCTTTTCGCACCGGTACATTACCCAGATCATTACTGGGGATGATGAGACCACGTCGGGAAAATTGCTTGTCAATCTTTCCGCAGATTCCACCTCGAAACTATTACAGATAGATGATGAGTTGCTGGTGTTTTCATCCCTTGAAAGTATTCACCCACCCCTCAACCTCTATCAATTTGATTACAAAAACTATCTTGAAAAACAAGGGATTCGACATCAGATCAGGACCAATCATGCCTCAATCATAAAAAAAGAAAGAGCTCCCAGCACTTTGCTGGGGATTGCCTCGGGTTTTAGGAAGCATATCATTTCAAAATTGAAAGAAAAGGATTTTGGAGCAGAGGAAATGGCAGTGATCCAAGCATTGCTTTTGGGAAAACGAGACGATATTTCCGAGAACACCTATAACAACTACAAAAATGCGGGGGCCGTGCATATTTTGGCGGTATCCGGGCTTCACGTGGGCATCATCCTTTTTATTTTAGAGTTTCTTTTGAGTCCACTGGAGCGATTACCTAAAGGTAAAACCATCAAACTCATTTTAGTGGTGACAATGCTTTGGAGCTATGCGTTTATCGCAGGACTCTCCCCTTCCATAGTTCGAGCAGTCACCATGTTCTCCTTTGTGGCCTATGCGCTTTATCTCAACCGGCCCACGAATTCTTTTAATATCATAGCACTTTCCATGCTGTTCATATTATTGATAAAGCCCTTGTTCCTGTTTCAAGTTGGTTTTCAAATGAGCTATGCCGCTGTTTTTGCCATTGTTTGGGTCTATCCCAAGTTGCAAAAATTATGGTTTCCCGAGAATATCCTGGTTCGTAAAACATGGCAATTGCTATCGGTGAGCGTTGCGGCCCAGTTGGGCGTTTTGCCGATAAGCTTGTTTTATTTCCATCAGTTTCCCGCTCTGTTTTTTATTTCCAACTTACTTGTCATTCCTTTTTTAGGTTTGATTTTGGGAACCGGTATCCTGGTAATTGTGTTGTCCTTGTTTGATTTTCTGCCCAACTTTTTGGCCAATGGTTTCAACGAGATCATCCGCCTAATGAATTCGGTTATTGGATGGGTAGCACAGCAGGAGGGTTTTATTATTAAAAATATTCCTTTTGATTCGGTTCAGTTGGTTTTGGGCTACTTTATCACTTTTGCTTTAGTGCTATTTTTATCAAAACCTCGATGGAAATCGGCTTTGGTATTATTTGTGGGCCTGATTGTTTTTCAAAGTTGGATTATCTGGAACCAGGTTAAGGTGCATCAAAAGGAAACCATCATCCTCGCACACCGTTCTAGGAATACTGTCATATTGCATCAACTGGGAGATTCGCTTTCTATAATCACTTCGGATCGTGATAACACGGGAACTATTGGAACTGATTATGCCGTGGCAGAACGAATTCAAAAATTGGATACCCTTGCATTACAAAACACGTATCGTATTGGTAGCGAAAATCTCTTCGTTATTGATAGTTCTGCCATTCTTCCTTTGGAAGAGCAGTTGGATTACTTATTGCTCTCACAATCTCCCAAAATCAATCTTGAACGGCTCCTGGATTCCATCAAACCCAAAAAAGTGTTTGCCGACGGTAGCAATTATCCCAGTTTGATCAACAAATGGAAATCGACCTGTGCACAAAAAGAAATCCCTTTCCACTACACGGGTGAAAAGGGATATTATGTTTTTAAGTTTTGAATCTTTGCTTAGTGTACGTTGCCCATCAATCTTTTGATCAACGGAGAGGCTATGACGACCAATACCCCGGCACCAAGAGCGTATTGCGCAATGAGCATAAACCCGTTCGTATAAACTGTAAGGGTACTAAACCCACTTATGTCGGCATCTGTGCTTTCGATGGCCAATTGCTTGCCTATAAATCCGACCACTTGAAACGCAAATGCCGAAGAAAGGAACCAAACTCCCATCATAAATGCTACGATACGCTTTGGAGAAAGGTCCGTGATTTTGGACAGTCCAACAGGTGACATGAACAGCTCCCCGACCGATAATAGGAAGTACATCAACAGCAAATAAGTGAAGGGTACAAATCCATTTTCGTTAGCACTCGCACCACTCACGGCCAAGGCATAAAAACTGATTCCAGCGAACAAAAGCCCCATTCCGAACTTGTAAGGGGTTCTTGGGTTGAGTTTCTTTTTGGACAACCATTGCCACATTAAGGAAATCGGGATGGCCAGAATAATGATCCACATGGAATTCAAAGAATTCGTCTGAGAGGCTGACATGATTCCTTCCAGGTCCACATTTCGAGCAGCAAAAAGGGTAATTACACTACCTGAGAGTTCGTGGAAGCCCCAAAAGATTGTCATAAAAAAGGTAATCAGTACTGCTACAAAGAGCTTTTTACGTTCTTCCAATGTAGCCTTGTACATGATATATCCCAGATATACCAAAATGGACAATCCTATTAGTTTAAAAATTACATTGACGATATTCTGATCGTCGAAAAAAGTGCCCTCTGCTCCCAATGCTTTGTAGGCAGACAATAGATACGCTATGATCGGAACCGAAGCAAACGCCAAAACCGGTACCAATATGCCTTGTTTTAGGCCAAACACTTTTTTATCGATATTACCGTTTTCCGGTGGGAGGCCTTTATCTCCAAAAACTCCTTTTTTAATTCCGCTCCAAAAAACAATCAGACCGGTAAGCATTCCAATCCCAGCAAGTCCAAATCCATAGTGCCATCCATATTTGGCCGCCAAATAACCGCAGAGCAAGGGTGCTACCCATCCACCAATATTGATTCCCATATAAAAAATGGTAAATCCTGAATCTTTTTTCGGGTCACCATCTTTGTACAACGAACCTACAAATGTTGAAATGTTCGGTTTGAAGAAACCGTTACCTGCTATGATAAGTGATAGTGCCAGAAAAAAGGTAACATGGTTTTCAATAGCCAGGACAAAATGCCCCAATGACATCAAGATACCTCCCAAGAATATGGATTTTCGCATTCCGAGAATACTATCGGAAATACGACCACCAATAACGGTTGAAGCATATACCAATGAACCATATGAAGAATAAACTGCTGCGGTAGCATAATCCCGCTCCATTAAGGCGGCGAATATTACATCGACCATATAAAGGGTGAGCAAAGCTCGCATCCCATAAAAGCTGAAACGTTCCCATAATTCAGCAAAAAAGAGGTAGAACAAACCTCTTGGATGCCCAAATAATTCTTTTTCATGAGCTGGTTTGGATACTTCTGACATAACTGTATTGGTTTAAGTTCTAAAGATTTTCTTTAACGAAGTTGGTCATTTTGGTATAGAGGTGCAATCTTGTATTTCCTCCATGAATTCCATGGTTTTTATCGGGATAAATGGCCCAATCAAATTGTTTGTTGGCCTGCACTAAGGCTTCTATCATTCGCATAGTGTTCTGCACGTGAACATTGTCGTCCCCCGACCCATGAACCAACAAATATTTTCCTTTCAACAGTTCTGGGTAGTTGAACGGAGAGTTGTCATCGTAGCCTGTTGGGTTTTCCTGTGGCGTCTGCATGTAGCGCTCGGTATAAATGGTATCGTAAAAGCGCCAAGAGGTCACAGGTGCTACGGCTATGGCCATTTCAAAAGTGTCGTTGCCCTTTAGCAAACAGTTGGTGGACATAAAACCACCATAGCTCCATCCCCATATTCCTGTTCTGTCCGCATCAATATAGGAACGCTCGCTCAATTGCTTGGCTGCGGCAATTTGGTCTTCCACTTCGTATTTACCCAACTCTTTTTGGGTCAGTTTTTTAAAGTCACGGCCTTTTAATCCCGTTCCCCTACCATCCACACAGGCCACAATGTAACCTTCGGACGCCAAAAGCTGGTGCCAATAATCGTTGCTGCCCATCCATGAATTGGAAACTTGTTGCGAACCTGGACCGCTGTATTGGAACATGAACAATGGATATTTTTTATTGGGATCAAAATCCACAGGTTTGATCATGTACATATTAAGGTCGTACCCATTTACAGTGATGGTGGAAAATTCTTTGGGCGCTATCTCGTAGTCTTCCAGTTTGTTCAGCAAAGCTGAGTTGTCCTTGATTTCCTTCACCAATTCACCGTTTGATGCATTGTGCAAGGTGAACCTGTACGGCGTGGTCGCACTGGAATAGGTATTGATGTAGTAGGTAAAATCACTGCTAAAAGCTGCAGCATTGGTACCTTCTTCGGTGGATAATGCTTTCTTGCGCTTTCCTTTGGTAGAAATACTGTAAACGCCCCTATTGATGGATCCATTTTCAACCGACTGATAAAAAATACGGTCATGTTTTTCGTCATACCCGTAGTAGCGTGTCACTTCCCAAGGACCTTCGGTAATCTGGTTTTTTAGTTTTCCGTTTCTACCATATAAATACAAATGATTGTAACCGTCAGTCTCACTCGTCCAAATAAAACTGTCGTCACCTAGAAAGGTGAGGTCATCATCAATATCCACATAGGCTTTATCTGTTTCTTCCAGCAAAACCGTAGCAGAATTATCTTCTGCGTTTACTGCGTAGAGCTTCAAATCGTTCTGGTGACGGTTCAAGGTCTGTACACTTAAATCTTTTGGATCGTGCATCCATTTGATTCTTGGAATGTAGTAGGGATCATTGAGGTCAATATCCGAAATAGTGCCGGAAGCCACATCGTACATATGCAAGGTAACGATGGAGTTTTTCTCCCCTGCCTTGGGATATTTAAATTCGTATTGGTACGGATATAGATCTGTTCCATAAAAATCCATGGAAAAATGTGGTACATCGGTTTCATCAAACCGGAGGAATGCAATTTTGGTTCCGTTACTGTTCCATTCAAATGCGCGTACAAAGGCAAATTCCTCTTCGTAGACCCAATCCGTCACCCCGTTGATGATGGTTCCCTTACTACCATCGGTGGTAACTTGTTTGGTGGTCCGTGCTGCCAAATCCATCACATATATATTGTTGTCCAGTACATAGGCCACTTTACTGCCATCCGGAGAAAGGGTAGGTTCCTGAATCTTGGTCTCGGCCACTTTCACCAATTCCTTGGAAGCAATATCATACACATAATAAATGCCCAAGCGGGAACGTCTGAAAATTGGTTCCACTTCGGTGGCCAGAAGCACTTTGGATTCATCATCGCTGAAGCTGTAAGAAGAAAAGTAAGGAATGGCATCGGACGAAGCTACGATGGTCTCCACTTTCTCCAAGGTTTCATAATCATATTTGTCCAAACTGCTGGTCCGTGGGGAACGTGTAGTATTAAGAATGGTGTATTGGGTGCCGTTGTTCATGGATCGCAGTACGTCCATGTATTCTGTTCTGAATTCCCCTCCCCAAATCTCTTCAAGGGTTATTTTTTTCTTTTGCGCTGTTGAAAAGGTAAAAATTCCCAATAAGAACAGGAATAGAAAAGACTGTTTGTTCATGAAGTGAAAAATTGATTAAAAATCCTCTTTAATATCAAAAAAACGCTTTTGTTATCTTGAGCACGGTCCGAAGGTCAAACAAAAATGTCCTGACTGTCTCTCGACATGACATTTTGTTTCAAATTATAAAATAGCTTCGATACTACTGCTACGCTCTGTTTATTTGATTAAAAACTCCCAAGTTTACTAATATTTATCGGAAAAATAAATTTTGATGTTGCATTTGCAACAAATTTTAACCTTTGGTTTGCATCCATATTCCTATAAAATTGAAAGCCTCGGCGAAATGGTCAATATCCGTATATTTGAATGCTTTAATCCAGCTTTATGAATACTCCCATTGAAGGATTTTCCAAACTCACCAAAACCCAAAAAATAGATTGGATAGCGAAAAACTGTACCAAGGACCCAAAAGGTACCAAACAGTTGTTGGAGCAATATTGGAATACGGACCCCAGAGTGCAACAGTTGCACGATGAGTTTATAGAAAACACCGTATCCAATTACTACTTGCCCTTTGCCATAGCTCCAAATTTTAAGATAAACGGGGAACTCTATGCCGTACCCATGGCCATTGAGGAAAGTTCCGTGGTGGCCGCAGCAAGTAAGGCAGCAAAGTTTTGGCTGGAACGTGGTGGTTTTAAGGCTGAGATCATCGGCACGGAAAAAGTGGGACAGGTACACTTTATCTATAAAGGGGATAAGAAAAAACTTGCCGATTTCTTTGTATCCGTTAAACCACAACTTCTTAAAAGTGTTGCATCCATCACCCAGAGCATGGAAAAACGAGGCGGGGGCATCAACAATATTGAATTGAGGGATTTAAGCGATAAAATAGAAGGCTACCACCAGCTCCACTGTACTTTTGAGACGCTGGATGCCATGGGCGCCAACTTCATCAATTCTTGTTTGGAGCAATTTGCCAAAACCTTAAAAGAGCAAACTCTTGCTTTTGATGGATTTACGGAGGAAGAGAAAAATATCGAGGTGGTGATGAGTATTTTGTCCAACTACGTGCCCAATTGTTTGGTCAGGGCAGAGGTAAGCTGTCCGGTTTCGGAATTAGGGAATGCGGATATGCCAGCGGCAACGTTTGCAGAAAAGTTTGTGCAGGCGGTCAATATAGCCAAGGTTGAACCTTACAGGGCCGTCACGCACAACAAGGGTATTATGAACGGTATCGATGCCGTTGTGCTTGCTACCGGAAACGACTTTAGGGCCGTAGAAGCGGGCATTCATGCCTATGCAGCCAAAAATGGTGCATATTCCAGCTTGACCCATGTCAAGATCGATGGTGATATTTTCAAGTTTTGGATAGAGGTTCCCCTCGCCCTCGGAACCGTGGGAGGATTGACTACCTTGCATCCTTTGGTGAAGCTTGCTTTGGAAATTCTTCAAAATCCATCCGCGAAACAATTGATGCAAATTGTCGCCGTAGCCGGATTGGCCCAGAACTTTGCAGCAGTTCGTAGCTTGGTCACCACAGGCATCCAAAAAGGGCACATGAAGATGCACTTGCTCAATATGCTCAATCAAATAGGGGCAACCGAAAAAGAAAAACAACAACTGGTCACCTATTTTAAGGACCGGACCGTAACAAATGCTTCCGTAAAGGAGGCTTTGGAAAAAATCAAATCTAAATAATGGAGAAGGAGTTTTACAGTAATGGCAAATTATTACTTTCTGGCGAATATGCTATTTTAGATGGGGCGCTGGGCTTGGCCATCCCCACCAGCTATGGGCAGTCGCTCCATGTAGCTCCAACGGAATCAGGATTTTTGGAGTGGACCAGTTTTGATGAAACCAATGAAATATGGTTCTCCGCGAAGTTTGACCTTAATGATTTACGTGTGGTTTCCACTTCCGATGATGCCATGGCCAAAACCTTGACATCCTTGCTTTTAGAAGCCAATGCCCTAAACCCTTTACTCCTGACGGACAGTAATGGTTTCCAAATAGAGACCCATCTTACTTTCCCAAAATCGTGGGGTCTTGGCACCTCCTCTACATTGATCAACAATTTGGCCCAATGGGCACGGGTAGATGCCTATCATTTATTAAGGAACGCTTTTGGGGGCAGCGGTTACGACATCGCCTGCGCGCAGCACAATTCACCGATTACCTATCAACTGGTGGATGGGGAACCTCAAGTAGAGCAGATTGATTTCGACCCAATTTTTAAGGAATCCTTGTTTTTTGTTCACCTTAACCAAAAACAGAGCAGCAAAGAGGCCATAACCAACTATAGGGAACAACAGTTTGACAAGTCCAAGCTGATCAAAGAGGTTTCGGACATTACCAAAAAAATGATTAGAGCTTCCACATTATCCGGTTTTGAGACGTTGATGGAAGAACACGAAACCCTACTTTCACGTGTTTTAAAAATGGAGCCCGTAAAACAACGTCTTTTTCCAGATTATTTTGGAATGGTAAAAAGTCTTGGTGCCTGGGGCGGGGATTTTGTTTTGGCCACTGGTGATGAAAAGACCATATCCTATTTTAAAGAGAAAGGGTACGAATCGGTGGTTCCCTATGCAAGAATGATTCTATAAATTTTCGTCGGGGTTTTCCTTTTTACAAAGTTTTCAACCTCCCACATCAGTTCATTTCCCTAATCCATAAACTCAAATAGGGCATTCGTCAATTGTGGCCACTAAATAAGAAACCTTTTTTGCACTTTGCAGAAGAAGAATGTAGCTAATTCAATAGATCTTCTAAAAAAGGAGATGTTATGTCATTTTTTTGGAAGTACACTTTTATCTTTTTCATTGTTTTTGATTGTGCGATTGTTCTCTTTTTAATTCTGAAAAAAAGGAACAGGCCATTCAAGAATAAATTGCTGTTGCTCTTTTTGTTTCTATTTGCCTACAATGCTATTCTGATAGTATTTAGCTTGATGGCATCTGAGAATAAAATGCAGCATCTCATTGTATTTGCACTTTCAGCAACCTTACTGCTCTATGGAGTACTGATTTATTTCTGCTTAAAATTTCCCGAGAGGTTTTTTGGGGGAGTTTCCTCAGTCTTGGCATTGAACCAGAAGAGCATCAAGTACGAAAAAACGGGGCTTTCCGAGGCATTCTCACAGGAATTAAAAGACAAATTGGAGAACGTCATGAGTGAGGAAAAGCTTTATTTGAACCATGAACTCAGACTGGGCGATATAGCCGACCTCCTTAATATTTCCAGACACCATGCATCCCAAGTAATCAATGAAAATTTCAATATGAGTTTTTATGATTATGTAAACTCGTATAGAATTGAAGAAGCAAAAAGCAAACTAGGCTCAAGTTTTGAAAATACATCAACTTCCATTTCAGATGTTGCCTATCAGTGTGGCTTTAATAACAGGGTTTCGTTCTACAAAGCTTTTAAGAAGATAACCCGTATCACTCCAAAAGAGTTTATTCAGAAGGCTGCATAATTGTAAATGTTAATCTTGGTCGGCAAATGCGTTAAGGTTAATAAGCGCTTACACTTCCGTCTCCTGCTTTCTTTTTTTTTGTCGTGCAATCCACAAGGTGGGGCCCTAAATCTTATCTTCTTTCCGATTTATTAGTTTTCATTGTTTCGGAAGATTTTTTGAATTAGCCTACAAAACGAGATTTATCCCCTCCTTGCTTGGATTCATAAACTAACTCTTAAATAATTTTTATGAAAACAAAAAAATGTTGGATGATGCTGACGCTGTTCATCTGTGGAATCACAGCAGCTCTAGCACAAGAAAGGAGTATTTCCGGAACTGTGACCGCTCAAGATGGACTGCCCCTTCCGGGTGTTTCAATTGTTGTGGTCGGCACTACAAATGGAACCCAAACTGATTTTGATGGAAACTATTCCATTTCAGCTTCCGTAGGGCAGGTATTACGTTTCAGTTATATCGGACAAAAAACGGTAGAAAGGACAGTCGGCAGTTCTTCCGTCGTCAATGTAACTATGGAAGATGATACTCAAGCTTTAGAAGAAGTGGTAGTCACCGGATATACTTCCCAAAAACGATCTGATATTACAGGTTCGGTAGTTAAGGTTGAATCAGAAAAATTGAGTGAAATAATTGCGCCTTCTGTTGACCAGGCACTTCAAGGAAATGTTTCAGGATTGACCGTTTCTTCAACATCTGGAACACCTGGCTCTACGTCGAACATACGTATTCGTGGTATAAGCTCGATTACCGCTGGTAACGAGCCATTGTATGTAATTGATGGTGTTCCAGTCTCCAATGGCAATGTGGGTACGAGCGGTGCTTATTCGTCACTTTCCGCACTCGCAGGGTTGGACCAAAGTAATATTGAATCTATAACCGTTTTAAAAGATGCTTCTGCTACGGCTCAATATGGTGCCAGAGGATCTAATGGGGTAATTCTTATAACCACAAAGCGAGGTAAAGTTGGCAAAACCACATTTAGTATTAGCAGTAGCTATGGCTTTCAAAACGATGCTATAACTGGCCCAGTGCCTCTTAGTGCCGCCAATAGGCTCGAACTTGCTGCAGAGGCCTATTATAATGATGGTGTTGTGGACTCAAAAGCAGAGGGCATAGAATATGTTTTAAACATACCTGCGTTTGCCCAATGGGATGCTATGGGGCGCCCTGAAGCAAGATGGGATAGAGCTGTTGCCAACAAGGATGCGGTTATTCAACAACATAGCTTCTCCGCAGCTGGTGGAGGCGAAGGACACACATTTTTCGCTTCTCTTGGATATATGCAACAAGAAGCAACGGTGATTGGTTCAGATTTTGAGAGAATTTCAGGCGCTTTGAATTTTTCAAAAGACCTAACCCCAAATATTACGTTCAGCACAAACAATCAAGCATCCCATATGTTGCAGAATGCATTTTTGGAAACGAGTGCTTATTTTGAAAGTCCGCGATCTGTGAAATACTTTTTATCTCCCTTAGTACAGCCTTACAATCCAGATGGGAGCTATAATTTATTCGGTGGTTCTTTACCAAACCCTCTTTATTTGACTGAAAACAACACAAGTGAGAATAGGTTAACTCGTATGGTGACCAATAACAACATAACTTGGGACTTTGCTAAAGGTTTCACTTACGGAACTACATTTAACATAGACTTCCAATTATATAATTTTAGGACTTATTCCAATCCAACTTATGGATACGGAGCAGCTACAAGTGGAGATGCCAGTCAATATGACAGAACAAACGTATTCTACGTTTTTCAAAACTATCTTGACTACAGTTTAAATTTAAATGATGAACATCGATTTAAATTTAAATTACTACAAGAATATCAATCAAACCGTAGATATTTTTTAGGTGCTGAAGGTCAAAATTTTGCAGATGAGGGGTTGGAAAACTTGGACAACCTTGGAACACCTACAAGTATTAGTTCCTCATTCAATGATTGGTATGTAGGAGCTTATATGGGATTACTGAATTATTCTGCGTTCGATAGTCGTTATGTTTTGGACCTATCTTATAGACGAGAAGGCAACTCAAGATTCAGTAAAAAGAATCGCTGGGGTAACTTTTGGTCGGTAGGTGCTGCTTGGAATCTTAATAGAGAAAACTTCTTGGCAGATTCAGATGTGGTAAACACCCTTAAACTTCGTGCATCATATGGGGTAACTGGTAATGCCCTCATCTCATTGAATCAATATCAATCCTTATTTGGGTACGCCGCAGATTATGGTGGCGAAGGTGCACAATACGTGGATACTTTTGGCAACGATGATTTAACTTGGGAAACATCCAAAACTTTGGATGTAGGTATGGATTTTGGCCTGTTCAAAAACTTCCTGACCGGTAGTGTTGCATTTTTTGATCGCGATTCCGAGGACCTGCTATTGGACGTACCTTTGTCCGAAACCACAGGGTTTTCCAGTCAAGTACAGAATATTGGCGCACTAAATAATAAAGGATATGAAATTGAGGTAAACTTCAACTTGGTTGATACCGAAGATGTGAAACTAAGTATTGGAGGTAACTTCTCCAAGGTAGAAAACGAAATTACATCTCTTCCTGTTGATCCTAACGGTGAGGAAAGAACCATTACCACAGTTCGTACAAGGATTGAAACCGGGCATCCGGCATATGCATGGTACATGCCAACATGGGCAGGTGTAAATCCAGAAACAGGTGTTGAGGAATGGTATATCAACGGTGTCGATGGAGAAACCACAGATAATTTTAATGAAGCAGAAGCAGTTTTTCAGGGAGGTAATGCCGTACCCACAACCACTGCAGGTCTTAACTTAAATTTTTCATACCGAGGGTTCTTTTTGAATGCATCGGGCTACTATGCTGGCGGACATAAGATATACGAAGGGTGGCATTTATACTTAAACCAGTCAAACTCATATCCAATACTAACTTTTCAAGGATACACTTCCTTGTTGGATAGATGGCAACAACCAGGTGATATTGCTAGAAATGGTGCATTCACAACTTCTAGTTCACCATGGCAAAGACATTCCAAATATTTATATGATGCCGACTTTATACGCTTAAGAGCTTTAACCGTAGGTTATGATGTTCCTTCCAGAGCCCTTGAGACTATCGGACTAACCAAATTAAGGTTTTTTGTCAGGGGAAACAATTTGTTGACTTGGGTAAAGGATGATAACTTATTGTTCGATCCTGAAGTTGATGTTGACAGTCAAAATGGAACCGTTGATCCCGGAGAAACTGGTCTTGAGACTCCACCAACACGCTCAATTTCTCTAGGTGTAAATATAAATTTCTAAGAAAAAGACAATGAAAAGAACAATAAAAAATACTAGCAAGTTACTGTTACTAAGTGCTGGCATATTATTAAGCTCATGCACTACGGACAGCTTGGAACCTACTTTGGCACAAAATAAAGCGGTCGAAGGCAGTGTGACCAACGTGGACAACCTATATAGTATCTTAAAAGGAGTACATAACACCTTGACCGGTTCAGGATACTATGGTCGAGATTTAATCGCCACTAATGAGGTAAGATCAGACAACTGCTTTTCAAATGGGAACTCTGGTAGATTTACCACACAGGGTGAATATGAATACAATGCAAATACTGGATTTATCTGGGACAATGCTTACTATGTAATAGCAAACGCAAATATTATAATCAATACAGATGTAACCACCTTGGATGGAGATTTAGAATATGGTAAACACCTTCAGGGAGCAGCAATGATATTACGCGCACTTGCCCATTACGATTTGTTACGCGTTTATGGACAGCAACATGCAGGGGGTACACTGGGTGTACCAATAGTAACTGAATTTAAAGGAGAAGATTTATTTCCATCACGTAATTCGGTAGATGAAGTTAAAGAAGCTATTTATAGTGACCTAGAGTCAGCCTTTGATATGATGAACTCGAGCTATGATACTTCCAAAACTATAGTTTCCAAATATGTCGCCAAGGCCTTAGAAGCTAGGGTAGCCGTTTACTTCGGTGATTGGGCAAGAGCTGTATCTGCATCTGAAACCGTTATTAATTCCGATTTGTATGATATCATAGATGCTGCCAATTATCTTGATAGTTGGACTACCGATGGAGGTACAAATATATTATTCGAATTGGCCTTTAGCGGTTCCGATAATTTAAGCTCCAACTCATTATCCTACATATATAGATTTCCTGAAGATTCACCAGCAGGTTACGGTGACATTCAAGTTGTTAGTTCTGTGATTGACATTTTTGAAGATGGGGATGTTCGCTTAGGAATACTGGGTTATCAAGATAACGGGACCCGATTAAGAAATATGGGGAAATATCCAGACACAGCTGTTGGGTCAGATAACATCCCACTTTTCAGATATGAAGAAGTGATATTGAATTATGCTGAAGCTCTATTGGAAACTGGTGGAGACGCCCTTTCGCAAATTAACATGCTCCGTAACAATAGAGGAGTACCTGATTTGATTTCTGTTACCAAAGAAAATATTCTTAGTGAAAGAAGAAAGGAGCTAATGTTCGAAGGCTTTCGCTATGATGATTTGGTAAGGACAGGTCAACCTATCCCATATTGGGGATCCAATCAAAATAGCTTGGGAACTATTACTTATCCAAACAATTTATTTGCATATCCTATACCTACTAGTGAGATTAATGCAAATTCCAATATGGAGCAGAATGATGGATACTAATAAAACATTGGTCAACTAGCTTTTTGGTATAAAGCCGCATTCCGTTGAATGCGGCTTTTTCGCTAAATGATGTATACATCAACCCAAACCCCCCATTCGTCAATTGGCACCCTAAAATCTCACCTATTGCTGTTAAGTTTGAGCTTCTTCATCAAACTTTTACAACAAATGACCCAAGTCTTAAAAAAAACAGTTGATAAATTTCTGATAGGAGCCCTACTCCTTTTCTGTTCCCTTTCATTTTGCCAAGAAGATATTCAGGCAAGCCTACGTTTGGACAATTTCTTGAACAGAAGCTGTACCACCCACTTTAAGGAGATTACTTCAGAATCGGTTAAAAACATTTTGAAGCACAACGTCTACTACATTACTCAAGAGACCATGAACATTTATGGAGAAAAAGAAAAACAAGTCATTGAGTTCATTGTTATAGACGATGGTCAGAAGGTAAATCGGTTTGAGCATATCAAAACCGACACCGAGCTTCCAGCATTGGCAAGCTATATTCGTGAGGACTTCAGATTGAACCAAGAATCCGCGCCGGACTTCCAAACACTTCTGGACTATATCTACCCTATTGCAGAATGGAAGCCTGACAAACGAGAATATTTCTTTCAAAATGGCAAATGGTACTTCCTACGCGATGCCTATTTTAGGACCAAACAAGGTTTTGAAATTACCGTGAACCCAAAAGGAAAAATAACCCACATCTGTTATAAAATGAAATGGGACGAACCCGAAAGTAAATAGGTTCTTTACATAATAAAAAAAGCCTCCCGGATCGGGAGGCTTTTTTTATTATCGTTTTGGCTATATCCTAGTAGAATGTAGCTCTTTTGTCTTCTATCTCTGCTTTATCCTTTAACGCGTTGTAAACGGCGCCATTTACCCTAGCTGCTGCACTGGTTTGAAGGTTTTGGGCATAGGTACTATAGTTTTCTACGTCCGGGGCCTCCGTTTTGTTGGTAACCTTGATCATGTAAACACCGGTATTGCCCTCGATCAAATCGGAGGTTTGATCCTTGTCCAAAGAGAATGCGGTACCTACCACCAAAGGCTCCCTACCTGCTCCAGGCAATGTGGGAGATGTTAATGTGACGGCTGAGGCGGTACTTTGGCTCACATTGTTATCCGATGCGATGGCGTCCATTGACTTGCCCTTATTGGCCGCAATGATCTGTTCCGCTTTACGCTCTTTTCTGATTGCCGGTAGTGCGGTTGCCGAGGCATCTTCCGGTGCCATAAGTCCTTTATTGTACTTTTTGGTCAATTGTACAACGGCATATCCATTGTTCACATTGAAACGTTTGATATCCCCAACATTGGTATCCTCGTTAAAGGCCCATTGTACAATACTGCGCTGTGAACCAAGTCCGGGAAGACTCTCTTCCATTTCCTTGATTTTATTCACAGGTCTTACAGCATAGCTGCTTTCCTTGGCAATATCCCCAAAGCTTTCAGGTTCTGCATCCATAACGGCCATTTCGTATTTGGTCGCATTGGTGAACAAAGTGTTGATGGTCTCTTCGGAGGGTTCTATTTCCCTTGCCAATGTAGCAACTTGTATTATATCCTGTTTATCGTCAACCTTGATTACGTGGTAACCGAACTGGGTCTCTACCAACCCAATGGTCCCCGTAGGATTTCCGAAACAGAAATCGTTGAACTCATCTGCCATAATGCCTTCTTGGAAATATCCCAAGTCTCCACCTCTAGGTGCGGAAGGTCCATCGGAGTTTTCCCTGGCCAAGGTGGTGAAGACTACATCTTCTTTTTTGGCTTCGGCCAATAATCTTTTTGCTTCAACTTCAGCTTCTTCCTTGGTTCTTGTCACTGCTGGGTTGGCTCTTTCAGCACCTTCCCAAGTAATCAAAATATGGCTTGCCTTCACGGTTCCGTTCTCTTTACGGTCCATGATCTTGGAAACTTTATA
The DNA here is from genome assembly GCF_033441595.1 of Flagellimonas crocea. Taxonomy (NCBI): domain Bacteria; kingdom Pseudomonadati; phylum Bacteroidota; class Flavobacteriia; order Flavobacteriales; family Flavobacteriaceae; genus Flagellimonas; species Flagellimonas crocea. Next base: position 168,493 of record NZ_JAUZVX010000003.1, read on the forward strand.
AAAGTCCCCATCCTTATAGGGTCCATAGATTTCCCCAACGCTCATCGCCATCAATGTATCTGCAACAACGGATGGAAGGTCTTTCTTCGCTTTATAAATGGTATCGAACTTGGTATCGGAATACTTATCCAAAAACACCTCCATATTATTGGTGTTCCTGAAGCCCAAAATGGTATCATTGGCATCTTTGGCCTCGGAATATTCCACGGTATCATCCATTAAAGCAGCAATCTCGGCCTTTACGCTGTTCTCATCTTCCGCTGATGGTTTTTCATCAAAATATACAAAACGGATATCGCGTGCCTTATCTTGTTCGAACAAGGCTTTATGGTCGTTGATATAGGCTTGGATATCACTTTTGGAAACTTCGATGGTACTGTCCGGAATGGAAGTGTAGGGAACACGGACATATTGCAGGTCCACTTTATTGTTTGCCATTCCATAATCCAATTCTCCTTCGGTAAGGGTAGCGGCCACTCCACCTTTGATCAAATTGAAATACATACGTTCCTTGGCAGCTTCTATAATGGATTTTTCATCTTGCAGCCATGCATCATAACGCAAGGGGTCGTTTGCCCTCCAATCGGCTATGGCACTTTTAAAGACTTGCTCGTTGAATATTCCGTTTTCATCCTGAAAGTCAGGAATCTGGGCGTAACCGGATGTTCTCACGAATTCTATGATCTGATCGCTTTCTACATCAATGCCCAGATCTTCAAACTGCTGATTTAAAATGGCCTTACGAATTTCTTGATCGTACACCATGTTCACCAACTGGGTAGAACTGACACTGGGACCATATCGCCTGGAAGCATTTTCCACTTGGGTCCTAAATTCGTCAATGGGAATATTCTCTCCATTTACCTCCGCAATCGAGGAGCCTACTTTTCCACCAGAAAAATTATTACTGCTGAATACTCCCGATATTACAAATGCGAACAACGCCAAACCAATGATAAGAATAAGAACTGTTGTTCGTTTTCTAATATTCTCTAATATTGCCATTTTACTGCTTGTTTTCTTTAAATTCAGTGGGCGAAAATACCACTTTCTTTTCAAATAGGAAAGCTAAAAAAAGGACGGAAATTATTAATCCTCAGCATTAACGCGCAAACTCACCAAATCAATTTTGGTATTTGACACCTCAAGGATTTTAAAAGTGAAATTGTCCACGGTAACTTCGGAATCCTGTTCTGGAATCTCACCCGTTTGGTTAACAATGAGCCCGCCCAAGGTTTCGTATTCTTCGCCTTCGGGAAGTTCCAATTTATAGTTTTCGTTGATGTAGTCCACCTCTATCCGGGCGGAAAACTTGTATTCGTTCTCGCTGATCTGCTCTTCGTGAAGATCGGTAGAATCGTGCTCGTCCTCAATTTCCCCAAAAAGTTCCTCTATGATATCCTCTACGGTAAGTATTCCGGATGTACCCCCATATTCGTCCAAAACCACCGCCATGCTCTTACGTTTTTTGGTGAGAACATTCAAAATGTCCTGAATAAGCATCGTTTCCGGTACAAACTCCACAGGCAGCATAATGCTTTTTATGGTCTTTGGTTTTTTGAACAACTCGTAGGAGTGTACATAACCAATAATTTCATCGATGCTGTCCTTGAACACCAGAATTTTGGAGTAGCCCGTTTCGGTAAAGAGTTTGGTAAGGTTCTTCGGGGTCTCGTTCAATTCCACTGCTGTGATTTCCGTACGGGGCACCATGACCTCCCTTGCCTTTACCGTTGAAAACTGAAGGGCATTCTGAAAAATCTGGATCTCGGAATCCACATCGTCTTCCTCCTCCACGGTTTCCATTTGTTCCATAATGTAATCCCCCAGTTCCAATTTGGTGAACGAGAGTTGTACCTCATCGCCTTCTGTCTTAAAAAATATCTTGAGTATAAAATCGGATACTTTGATCACAAACCATGAAATTACCGAGAACAGGAGGTAAAAAATGTAGGCCGGTACCGCAAAAATCTTCAAAAGGACGTTGGAATATATCTGAAAGAATACTTTGGGCAAGAATTCGGCGGTCAACAATATGACCAAGGTTGAAATCACCGTTTGGGACAACAAACTGAAATCAGTGAGGAGTGCATTCAGGAATTGATAATTTGTGGGCAACAGTCCTTGAAACCATTCCATGAGCATTTCACCCATAAAAAGACCATAGATCACCAGGGCAATATTATTGCCAATAAGCATAGTGGCAATAAATTTTGAAGGTTTGTCGGTAAGCAGGGTAAGTACCTTGGCCAAAAAGCCCTCTTGCTTTTTTTCAATTTCAATATGGATTTTATTGGCGGAAACGAAAGCTATCTCCATTCCGGAAAAGAATGCCGAAAACAACAGCGAAAGTACAATGATGATTACGGAGGAATCCAAGGCTATTGTTGATTATCCTTTTTACGTTGTTCAAAGCGCTTCCGATATCTTCTTCTGAAAATGAACATGGCGATGGACACCACTGCAAAGAAGATAAATATATAGGTATCCTTTGGGTTGATGCTCCAAAGTGTGGCAATCTTATAAATGGAGATGGCCGCTACGGCCAAGTAAAGGTATTCGGTATATCTTAATATTCTGATCATTCTATTCTTCCTCTTTTATCGTCATTAATCCGTAGGTCTTGTGGGCCTTGAAAAAACTGAAATCCTTGTTGAAGTCCATGCCTTCACCATCCATTACGGTTCCATCTTCGGGATTGGTATATGTAAACGCTGCTTCCGTAAAGATCCAATTGTTCTTTCTGTCAAAGTACAATTGGTCGGTTTCCAATTTTTTGCCGTCATGGCTTTTGATTACTACGTTGCCCTGTAAATCTATTAAATTGGTCAGTGAATATACGATTCCATAATCTGCTACGATAACGCTTTTTTGATTTTTTTCATCATAAAAGTCGACCTGAAGCCCTTTGGGAAAGGTACGGAATTTAAAGTTTTGGTTATCAAAATCCTCGGACAATGGACTGGTAAGAACTGCGATTACCCTGGAGTCTGCAGAATCTTGGGTGCTCATCGCCTCTACCGTTTCGGTGTAGGTTAGGGTGAAGTTTTCCGCAACGCCTTGCGGGAAAAGAGGTTTTACTGCTTCTTCCCCCACCCTTTTATAGTCGTCGCCACAGGACATAAAAAGGATTGCCACGGTTAAAACCGTGGCAAAGCTCTTTAAAATATGTTCTAATGTATGTCTCACTACAAATTAGGTACGGTAACACTACCGCCTACCCAACAGCTAAAGGAAATGGTCTGACCTGCTTTTCCTGAGCTAAAGATCATTTCTTTGGATGGGGCTTTGGCATCGTAATTGGCTGCAAGCTGAGCGGCACGTCCGCTCAAAGCGGGGTCAACTGTACCAGCTTTTCTGGCCATGGCCGCAGCTTTCCAATAAATCGCTCTCTTCTCGAACGGTGTATCTCCACAAGCGTTGGCGCTATTTCCATAAAGAGTGGCTATCAACAAATAGGCTTTACCATTTGCTGGATTGGCATCGATAGCTTTTAACGCATAGCTTCTTGCTTGCGATGAACTGCTATTTCTGACTGTCGCAGCGATTTTATAAAGAATTTCAGATTTTTTATATGAATCTGTTTCCAGCTCCACTGCTTTGTTAAAGTCAGCCAATGCACCGTTCATGTCCCCAGCTTTTTGTTTTAATGCACCACCGTACATATAAGCATCGGCGGATGGATCTAAAGCCAATTGGGCCTCGAACAATTTTCTGAACATTGGGTCGTCTATACATTCTTTGGAGAACATTCTTCCTACGGCACGCTTTACCCACTTTACGTCATCTTTCTTTTCATCAAAGCTTTTCTCGTACAATGGAATAAGGTTGTCACAGTCTGCAAGTGCACCCAATTTGGAATCCACGCTGCTTGCTACTTTACCATATGACTCAGAGTTTACGGTAGCCGCTTTCAACATTCTTTTTTCCTTGGAGCTCAAAGTTCCCAAAGAATCTTTTGGCAATAATTTTGTAACTACGGCAGTCAATTCTTTGTTCTCATCCTCAATTTTCCCTGTAACATCATCATATGTATCAAATACATCTTGAAGATCTTTTTTACCTGCACCGTGCAAATCTACCAGACTGGAGAAATAAAGGTACAGGGCCCTTGGGTTCTTGAAGTTTTCTTGATCTTCTTTGAACGCTTTATCCAACATGGCAAACAGTTCGTCATCGGAAGCCATTTTGTTCTCGTACAACAACAATGCCTTGTCTATTGCTACCCCAGCTTTGGTATAGTTGGTGGGGAAATATTTAAGACTGTTGTCATAAAGCCCCAATAAATCTTGAATATAGCCATCTTTTTCGGCACCGGTCGAGTTCTCGATCTTGTCTTTCAAGATTCGCTCTCCGTAAGAGAAATTGGCCTTGTTGATGTCAGGACAGCTTTCGTAAACCATTTTCCATGGTTCATAAGCTGCATCATAATTTTTAACCTTTACGTGCTCTGCATAAATAGACAGATTGGTCATACACTCGGGGTTCTGTGCTTGGGCCATACTTAATCCCGTCAACATGGTGACCATTATCATTGTTAAGTAGTGTCTCTTTTTCATCTTTCTAGTTTTAAAGCTGTTAAAGTACAAATTTTCATTAAAAAATCCTCTTAAAGGACATTCTATGGGTGGTTATTTATCAATTTATTAAAAAAAGGGCCTATCAATTTATTTTTGTTTTCTGAAACCATCTATCATTTAAGGATAAACCGATATTGATTTTTAAATAACTCTCCTCTATGAGGTTTGCGTCTGTTGTTCCCCTTCTTCCCAGCTCAAAACCTAGGTTAAGATTTGAGAAATTGGCTCCCAACGGTAAACCCAATCCAAAAGTTATGCCAAAGTTGTTTATCTCCTTATTGTTCACGGTGGAACCACTTACATCATATCTTAATCCTGCGCGATATGTTACTCTTTTAAAGTAACCGGAAAGTGAGCGATAGTCGGGCACCCAGTATCCCCCAAAGGCGTAGGTACTAGCATCGTTATAGGTAACATTATCCAGACCCAGAAAGGCATTGTCAAAATCACTAAGTTTTTGAAAACTGTATTCTCCGCCCAAAAACCATTTTTTATTCTCTCCGAAACCGACGCCCAAAGTGGTCCTTGTTGGAATTTTTAGTTCGGTGTTCCTTAGGTTGGACGCATCCAGGTTCACATCAATAACTTCCACATTGTTCCCGTTTGAGAGGGAGAACGAACCTAGGGTCTGGGTATTCTTGGACACCAGATTCCCTTGGGTGTTGACCAAGATTGAGGTATAGAGCGTGTATTTGTCCTTAATGGTCGGGGTATAGTTAAGGGCGTACTTAAAATCGTACCCATTGATCTTGGACTGGCGGTTATCCAAAGTTCCGAACTGGACGCCTTCCACACTTTGTACCCTTCGGTATTCCAAGGTTCCAAAATTAAAATTGGCCGTTACCCCCAAGCTCAGGTTTTTGATAGGTTCAAAACCGATGGATGCGTACAAGCGGTTAAGTCCGCCCTCACCTTCATAAAAGTTGCGCACTTCGGCATTCTGGTCGTTCACGGAGGATGAATTTAAGCTGTACCCTACGGACGAATAGGGCATCAAACCAAAACCAAAGCCCAGATTTTCTGCCAAAGGAAAGCCGATGGAAAGGTAATCTAGGTTGGTGATCGAAACATTTTGTTCTTCGGACCAGTCCTTCAACCTGTATTCCCTATGGGATATACCTGCGGTGTAGGCGGTCAACCTGAGTTTGGAATATGCAGCGGGATTGGACAGGTTGATATGGATACTGTCCCCATACATACTTATACCCCCCATCATTTGGTTGTCCACGGTTCCGTTGTCCCTGTGGTCGCCGATTCCAAAGTAAGAATATGGCGAAATGGTTCCATTTTGTGCGAACAGACCATGGGCAGCCACGCAGACAAAAGCGATCAGAATTTTTTTAATCATTCAGTTTGTGTTGTATTCCAGTAGGCGGTTTAGCCCCTCCAAGAGAAATTTGGAGTTCGCAAATATGGTGTTTTTTAGCCTTTTGGCAAAAAAATGGGAGTCTCCACCTGTTAAAATAACTGTTAAATCTTGAAATCGGGTTTTATATTGGCCAATCACCCCGTCCACTTCTTGTGCCACACCATTGATTACCCCGCTGTGCATGCAGGATTCGGTGGAATTGCCAATAAAATCCAGCATTTCATCTGGACCGAGCAACGGAAGCCCCGCTGTTTGGTTGTGCATGGCGGTATACCTCATCCTTATTCCGGGCGAAATTGCTCCCCCAACATATTCTCCGGCGTTGTTAACCATATCGTATGTTATGCAGGTGCCGGCATCGATGACGAGGGTGTTCCCGCGCGGGTTTTCGTAATATGCCGCCGTGGCCAGTGCCAACCTGTCCACCCCCAGTGTTTGGGGGGTCGCATAGCTATTTTTAAAGGGAACCTTGGATGCCGGGGTGAGCACGTGCACTTTGCAGAATAGCGCCACTACGTCCCGCTCTTTTTTGTCCAACTTGCCAACGGAGGACAAGATTGCGTTGTTTATTCGCGGATACTTCTCGAACAGCTCCCTGATGTTGGACAGGAAGAGGCCCGATTCAAAACTGTGGTCGTGGACCAGTCTTCCGTTGTTAAAAACAGCATATTTGATGAGGGTGTTGCCTATATCTATTACCAAATTCATAGGACAAAGATCGGGAATTGGAAAAAATCAAAACCTTTTTTTATGGTTTTTGTTTGTATATCCTAATTTTGAAATTATATTTGCACCCGCTTAACAGGCATGGTACCTTAGCTCATCCCGATAGCTATCGGGAGGTAGAGCAAGGTAAAAAAGTAAATGGTACCTTAGCTCAGTTGGTAGAGCAACGGACTGAAAATCCGTGTGTCCCTGGTTCGATTCCTGGAGGTACCACCACAAACCCTCGCATCTACAAGGATTGCGGGGGTTTTGCTTTTTGGTTGACAATCTGGTTGATATATTCGTTATAAAAATGAAACAGAAACCAAAAAATCCTCAAAATCGAAAATTATCTAATAGAAACGAAAAGTACCGTTGAACTAAAGTCATGATTATTACTTTTATATATAATTAACTATAATTTATGTAACTTAACAACGCTTTTAAACGTATATATAATTAAATACTTACATTTAAAGCTCTTCAAAAAGCTTAACGCTAATACTAAAGATTCAATTTATTGCCATGAGTAAAAAAAGAAAATATAAAGCATCTGTTTTTATGGATGGTGTTGATTCCGCTTTTGATATTCTTGGAGAAGGTTTTACAAGAAATAGGAACACAAATACAATTCATGATAGTTGGATAAGGGTAGGTGTTTATTTCTCTACTGGTTTTGACAAATTCAGTTGTATTCATGCCAAGGAAGATAAGAACCGTCCAAAGAAAAGGATATTGGAACACCATAAATAAAAATGGCTAAAAATAAATCTAACAACTCAGAACAACTCACAAAACAAGTATTACAGGCATATCCTGAATTAAAATCACCTAGTAAGGCCAGAAACCTTGTAAGAATGGTTTCCCAACAAATATCTATAAAGTCCGGCCCATATCCTAGTCCTGAAGATTACGAACATTATCATGATATTGACCCTTCTTTAACAGATCTTATGAAGCAAATGGTTGTTGATGAACAGAAGCATCAACACAGGATGGATGAAAGGTTTATGGATAAGGACTTCAAATTAAGAAAGTCTGGACAATGGTTTGCATTCTTTGTTTTTCTTGCTGTAGTTGCCTTAGGGGCCTATTCCGTTCATATGGGATTTGAATGGGGCGGGGCAATTATAACTGCTTTTGGAGTTACCGGCATTGTAACACAATTTCTTCGCCGACGGTAGCCATATTTAATTTATGTCAGTAAATAAATCGATTTCAATTTACCTGCTTTCCTGAATATTTAACAATGAATACTGCATTTCAATTGTTCCTTACATCAGAAGAAATGTAAACAATTATTTCAGCCTCCAAAAAGAATTTCAAGTCATATTAAAAACATGGATAATTACAGGCGAAAATTATGATTCAAATAGAATGCCCCCGATTTTCTCAATAATTTTTGGACATATAAAATTTTTATTGGTCCCTGTAAGCTTAACCATTTTAGCGTACTTAGCATTAAACCCTCTTACCCTTTTTATAACCTGTGGGAAAAACAAAAATTGGTTTAACCATTTTTTTGTAATCAATTTTGAATTGATTGTAATTAACTGAATTTTCGGTATCAATATAAAATACGCCAGCACTATTACGCATATGTTTTGGGCCAAATTGCGGCTTCATTATTGTAAAATATCTTCCATCTGGGGTGTAAAATATACCTCCTATAGAAATCCCATCCTTATACTTATATATTTGGAAACAAATTAGTCCTTCCTCATTTAATATTTCTAATCCATTTTTATCATAATTATAATCAAATTGCCGACCACCAACTTTCCATAGATTAGAACGCATCATAGCAATTATTTTACCAGAATTATCCAAAATATCAATGTCAACAAGAATTCTTCCTTTGTAAAGTTTACATTGGAAATTTAAATCTGTAAAAAGAGTACTTTGAAGCAATCTATCAGCATCCACAAATTTAGATTCGGTGCCCGCAAAATAAATGTTAGATTTATTAATCTTCTTTCCAACCTTCAATACAAGTGTATCAAAATTTTTAATATATCTAAATACATCTCGTTTTTGGTATTCTTCATACATAGAAAAGCACATCAAAAAGATTGACAAGATAATCACCGTAAATCTTAATTGCTGGCTATCTATATCAAAAACTCCATTAATTGAAAATACTGCTATGCCGGCAGTAAGAATAATAATAATATAATTAGTTCGCATATAGATAAATGCTAATTAATATGATTCTCCTAATTTAAACAAAAAGAGGCCCCTCAATAAAAAACGACCCTCTCAATCTAAGAAAAACAGACTAAAAACTATGCCTGAATCTGATCAACCTTTCTTGTATTTGGCACAAACACATGGCCTCCTTCCTTTGCGATGTCAACTGAATCAACTTTGTAAGGGTGTTTACAAGTACATTTCTATCATTGTAGTTGATATATGGGCCATTTATAGACAATGATAATAAGTTGTATATTTCCATTTAAATTATCCTATTGAATGAAAATCGTAAACAACTTAAATCACTGGCTTTTTTACGTTATTTTGATTTCCATTTCTCCAGTTTTGATTGATATTTATCTGAAAATGGACAGGTTAAATCTTGAAAGCTTTCAGAATTGTTATTTTGATGGTATATCAAAAGGAGAACTAGTCTTAATATCTATTGTTTTGCTCGGCTCTAATATTGGTGAGCTTCTTAAAGAGGAAACTCACTATCCTATCTTAAGAAATTCTCTTATCGGGTTATCTGTGCTCATGATCTTCATTGAAATATTTTCATTCACAAAAATAGATGCTTTTTCAGTAGAAAAAATAAAGGAAATATCCATGGTTTCTTTTGTCTCTATGATTATCCTAACTTTAAGTGTTCACTTATTTCCAAAGAAATAAAATGATTGAAACTAGTCTTATCATATTGAGCATTCTTTCTTTAACAATCTCGTTGATAGCGATACGCATTAAAAGGCGGTCGAAATTAATAGTGGAAACTGGAAATAGAAACCGCCAAGAAGATAAAGTTGTCAATATCGAAGAATTACTTAATAGGTCAATTATAAAAAGAGAGGTCTCGCATTTTGTGAAAGGGTATCAGAATGAAACAATACTCATCACAGGGGCTGGAGGGTCAATTGGGAGTGAGCTTACTAAACAAATACTGGATTATGAGGTTAAAAAAGTAATACTACTAGATCAGTCAGAATCTGCATTATATAACCTTCATTGGGAACTTAAACGAAAAGACAAACTCAATTTTGAAACGGTTTTAGCAGATATATGTGATAAGGTTAGGATAGATCACATATTTCAGGAATATAGGCCCACTATAGTTTTTCATGCAGCTGGAAATAAAGCTATTCCTTTAGTGGAAAATGCTCCTTATGAAGCCATTAAAACCAATGTTGAAGGTACAAAAATTTTGGCTGATGCTTCATCTCATTACAATGCAAAGAAGTTTGTTTTTCTATCAACTGACAAAGCTGCTATTCCAGTAAATGTAGTTGGTGTCACCAAGCGAATTGCAGAGCAGTATATAAACAGCCTTAACAGCTTAGGTAAAACAAAGTACATAACCACTAGATTTGGGAACGTAATAGGGCCACGAGGTTCAATCGTCCCCATATTAAAAATGCAACTTGAAAGGGGCGGGCCCCTTATGATTACTCATAAACAAGTGAGCCGTTTTTTTATGACAGAATCTGAGGTGTCCAACTTGATTTTAGAAGCATCCTTAATGGGAAATGGAGGTGAAATATTTGTTTTTGATATGGGTGAATCAGTTAGGATATATGATTTAGCAAAGAACATGATTAGGCTTGCTGGATATAGATACCCTGAAGATATAGATATAAAAATAGTTGGGCTTCGACCTGGTGAAAAGTTATATGAAGAACTTCTAGCATCAGGAGAAAATACACTTCCCACTTACCATGAAAAAATAATGTTAGCTAAGAATAGGAAGTTTGATTATGCAAAAGTAAAAATGAAAATTGATGAACTTTGTGTTTCAAATAAATTCCTCAACATGAACGTCATTGAAAAAATGAAAGAATTAGTGCCAGAGTATATCTCAAATAATACTCATGAATATAAGGATGCATTGTTGCCTGACGAATCAATTGATGAGTACATGGAAAAGTTAAACAATTTGTTCTATAAAGAGGGTTGACCGAATAATATAAATCCTTGACAGCTTTCTTTTGAGAGATATTTCTCTCCGAAATCGATTCATGAGTTGAAACGGTGCTCAAATATCTATTCATGCCTCTACCATATTTTTTTTAAGTTTCCTTCTTTCCTAATCATTTTGTTTACTGTCCAATTTAAATTTTTGTCTTAAAAAAATCCTTTCCATCAACCAAACTGCCAAACAACTTGGATTTATCAACAAAACAAGTACACTCCTTTGGTATTTTTGGAGACGGTAATTGAACTTCGTTCATTATGAAACATTTGGTTATCTTAATAGCTCTATATTTAATAAAAGTTATGAGTGAACCCGCAGACCCCACTTCATTCAACGTGGAATTTTTAAAAACTTTTCTTTCTGTCATTGCCGGAGGCGTAATTTCATTAGGATCTATTTTGATTGTTGAATGGGTAAAGAGAGGTAAGGAAAAACAGGAAAAAAAGAGGGTCTTATACAACAAATTAATATCATCAATTAATTCAATCAGAAGATACGAAATCAATTGCCTGGAACATGGAATGGCCTTTAATTATCACAAAACCATCTATCGAATAGATGAGAGCAACGCGCATGCAAAATCTCAAGGCGAGTACCACCAACAAAAAAGAGATGAAGGCGTATCATTGCTATTTGAAAAAGTAGAGGCATTGGACATGCATGCAATTGACTTTGAAATATTATGTGGAAATGATGAAAGTTTCAAGGAATTAATCGAAAACATAAATCAATGGCCACGACCTGATTTATCCCGGTTCAATGATGTGACATCTATATCAGATTTAAATGATAAATATGAAGTGGAAATTGAAGATAAGCTAAGCTTTACTTCAGACTACTGGAATAAGGCAGTTAATAAGGTTCATCTGCACATTTACAAAAAACTGCTTTAAGTCAAAACTTATATATGAATCCTGATTATTCAATAGTTGGTAATACAATCACAATGCGTTTGGATTACATGGACAAATTGATGGAGAAAGTTGCTAATGTAGCAGCTGATGCAGCAGTGGAAAAATACAAAGAGGAAATGATGCGGGATGAAAAACTCAGTTCCAAGGATGCATCTATCAAAATAGGGGTAAGCAAGGTTACTTTAATAAGGTACATAACCAGCGGTAGAAAAATCGGAGGTAGAACCTATAAATTAAAGGCCACTAAAACCGGAAGGGACTATATCATTTCAAGGTTCGACCTCGAGGAGTTCAAAAAAAAGATAGAAACTAAATGATAGATTTTTGCCTGTCTACAAATAAAGCCTTGGACAAAACTTGCACATCCAAATACCAAATAGTTTTCAGTTAATCACAGGAAAAATGATGATTTTGTTAAAAAGAAAGGTATTATCGACCTTTACAATATAATACAAAAAGACCGAGAAATTGCCTTTAAAAATGGCATTATCTTTAAATCACCTATGTTTGAAAATTATGTATGACTTCGAAGAACTTAATAATTTGATAGATAAATATCTAAAAGATATTTGCTTGGAAATTGAAAAGACCAAATATGGTGGATTTGAGAACAGGGCATTCCTCCAAAGTCATTTGAAGAAAGAGTGCAACTTAAGGCATTTTAAAATAAATGAGTTCATCCATTCAAAATATCCTAACGAAATGCCTATCAATATTAATGGGAACGCTCAACATACAATTAATACTGTTCTCAATATTAAGGCTCAGGGAATTCTAGCTAAACGTCGCAATGAATTTCAACTTTTATGCAACCAATATTATGAACAGTTGGATTCAAGACATTCTGCCGAAGAAAATTGATGTTTACATATGAGGAATCATTCATCATTCTGCTCTCATTATTTTCCACATTTCCTGTTTTATTATTTCATTCTGTTCGTCTGGAAGCCATTTCCGGAAAGTGTTGCTGTTGATCAACACGGCCAATAGTTGCTCCTTCACTTTATTGACCTCATCTACTCTATTTTGACCTACCAAGGATTGCGCTACTTCCAAAGAAGCATTTAAGGATACAATTAGATTTGTTGCACTTTCCAGTGCGTTTTCACTCGTGCTCATGGTGATTCGTTTTAATTAATTTCTCGATTAAACGGTTCTTTTTGCCAACCTGATCGTCAACCAAAAAAGAACCCCTAATAATAATCAGGGGTTATGGTTGATTTTGTGGAGTCCAGACTTATTGAACCTCAGATTCTACAGTGTCATAGTGCTCTTCACCAATGACCTCTTTTACCAACTCCATTGACTTTTCAACGTACATATCGATCATGAGTGTGCCATAGTAGAAATCACAGTAGATTTTTCCATATCGTTCTGAAAGCATGCTCATGTTGTTATCATTGGCACATTTCATGGGCATACCCATTAGATAGTATTCCAAACCAAATGGAATGGCAAATTCATCATCAAGCCATTTTGCGAATTTCTTCTGGAACGCCTTTATTTCCATCTGCAGATTTATGTAATCCAAAAGAGCTTCATAGGATAATCTTTTTTCAGTATAAATTGAACTGAGTACCTTGAAAAGGATGATATAATCAAACCTAATCGTTGATTCCATATTTTTATAAAACTTGTTAATTTGAGCAAACAGGTTTATCTGCTTGACAATAGCCTCGGCCCATTTGGCTTTGAGAGTATTCTGCTCATTGGAATCAAACAGAGATGTTTCAAATTCCTTCAATGCCTGATCATAAGAATTCTTCGATAACTTTTCCATATTGCTTGCTGTTCTAGGAGTGGATTTTTTCATAGTATTATAGTTTTTCTAAATTTTAATATGTTAAATGTAAGTAAAACTATAATATTAATCAAATAAAACTATCATTTAATCGATAATTATTATAGTTACACTAAATATTTATAACTTTGATACAAACATTTATTCAATGGATTTGCTGAGAATCAGAGAAATTTTGAACGAAAAGAATGTTACTGGAAAAAAGTTGGCCAGTGCTGTAGGAGTTACACCTGCCAGTATTAGTAACATTTTGAACGGAACACATTTTCCTAAAGCTGAATTACTTGTTGCCATTGCTAAAGAACTTGAGGTTGAAGTCCGGGATCTTTTCCATGGGAAAAAAGGCAATGAACAACCTTATGGATATATCGAGTACAAAGGCGAAATCCATAAGGTTGCTTCCATCGATGACTACAAAAGGCTTTCCTCTATGATGGATTGAGAACTAAGAATAGATTTAACTCCGTCCTTGGCATTTCTTGAACCCGTTGTCAAATCAAATCCTGCGAATATTTTCCCGTTATTCACGAATTGTTTGAACTGAAGTGTATTGATTTGAGGGTCTTTACTATCCTCGCCCATCGGCACCAAAAACCTCAACTCCCCAATATCAAATCTTCCTACACCCCTAAAAGGTTTCGCATTTTCCATAAATTCCATATATGCTTTTCGGACTTTCTCCAATGAATCATAAGCTTTCTTCTCTTGTTCATTTTCTAAATAGGTTCTACAACGTTCCTCCAATAGAGTTTCGGAATCTTCGCGATTAATCCAGAATATCATCAACCTGTCGTTGTAGGAAATATATTTTATGTCCAACCTGTCACTTACACTTCTATATTTGCCATAACGTGGCTCAAACCTCTTCAACTTATCCAAACTGCTGGATAGTCCCGACAGATCATTTTCCAAACCACGCTTTATGCGCTTCCTAATAGATTGATGTGATGTCGTACCCCCCCTATCGAGTTCTTTATCGATAAAGGCCTCATAAGTTTTTGTGAATTCCACAATTCCGGCTTTCAGTAGTCCTTTGAATACTTTATTGGAAAAGGGTCCCATTTCAAGTTTATCATATTCGGTTTTCAAGTTTTCAAGCAATGGCTTGTATTGAGCCATCTGCTTTTGAAAATCCCTAAATAACTTTATATCCTCATGGATGAGAATTGGTTTAAAGTCTGCTTTCTTTTTAGCTGCCATAATAATTTGATTTTTATTAATACTTATTTTAAAACAGACCTAAATCGTCTGCGTTTGCGTTTGATTCTATTACTGTTGACCTTATCATGATATCGAAGTACTCGTTCATCATGAAATTGTCCATCAAATCGGGACTGGAACCGTTAAGGTACTTTTGCTTCATTTCATCTTTAGTGATCAACCGCTCTGGTTCCTCGTCCCTTTTGGGCATTTTCTTAATGGCCTTACGCTCATATAGGATTCTTTGCCTTACGGTCATTTTTTCATCGAACATGGTATTGGCCACTTTCTCTGATATGTATGATTCTGACCGGGAACATCTTTCCCCTGAATAGATAAAGCATTGTGTTTTGAGGTTCTTGAATTTCCTCTTGTCCTCGGTTTCAATCTGCTTGGCGCCATTATGGAAAGCAATGGCCCCCTCGATAAATGCATTGTTATCGCCCCCGATAAATGCACCCACACCATCGGCATCATATATCACATTGGAATTGCCGACCCCATGTCTGTTCTGCATATCGGAAATAGTGTCCACCACATCCTTTCCCGATGACTTTGGAAGTATGGCCACATCTTCCCATCGATAACCCTTAAAGAAACTTACAATAAGCTTGTCCACGCCCCCCATGGCCACATCCACCGTTATCCTTTTTGGTCCATGCTTTACAAATGTGTTAGTGAATATGTCCTTGAATGAATTGTAGTTGTATATATCATCCGGGTTGATGGATACCTTCCAGTTACCTTCTAGCAATTGGAGCCTTGTATCGCTGCTTTGGGCAGCTAGGTTTGCCAAATACTCTGGATTAGCTTTCAAGAGCTCTTGGTTCTCGTAAACGTTTCCACCTATGAATGTCAATGACTTTACAAACTCCTTTGGGTCCACCCCTGCCTTTTCTGCCAAAGGATTTATGAAGTATGCTGATTTTTTAAGACACTCTTCAAGGGTATCCGCCCATATCATTGAATCCCCGTCCTTGGTAAAGTACCGGACAACACCGTTCCTTTCCGGTATTGGGTACCCGTCATCACCAATCCACCATTGTATGAGATCATGAAGCCAACTATCGGGGTCTGGGTTGCAGGTGGCGGTCACACGTGGCTTTATTCCACTAGGAGAACGGTTCCTTGAAAGGAGGTAGAAAAATGTTTCTTTTGAAAAGTGCGTAAGCTCGTCAAAACCAATGTATGCTATTTGTGATCCCTGCCATGTAAAAACGTTCTTTTCGTTCTCGAGATGGGAAAACTTAATCTTTGAGCCTTTCGGAAATTCCCACGTCAGATAGGTATGGTTTGCCTTTCCCGAAACAATTGGATAAAGTTTCATGCTTTCATCCCATAAACCACCAGGCGCTTTTATCTGCGGAGTGGTCCTTCTGAATATTACTGCTGAGAAGTCAGGGTTTTTGATATACCTCAACGGGTCCAACAAAAGGGAAAATGTTTTCCCTGCACCGGCAGCGCCACCGCCAATGACAATATCGGCATTTGAAGACAATGCCTTCATTTGATACCCCTTCTGTGGTGTTATGATATTACCCTCTGCCATTATCCGGAATCTGTATTATGACCACATTGTCAGGATTATTTTGGCTGTTATCCTTTTCAAAGGCTCCTAAATACCGCATCAACTTTTCAACGGCATTAAGCTTATTATAGGAGCGTATTTTTTTGGTATTGCCTTTCACTTTGCCCTTTTTGCTCTTCTTTGAGTAGATATGGACCTCTTCAATGGCATTCCTTATGGAATCAGGTATTTCCTTAGGATCCTTTATGTTCCCATCATCATTATAGAGTTCCGCTATATCAAACCGAATAATATTCGTGAGTAGCATCACACACTCATCTACGGTCGCTTCATTCCTCTCCCTAATTTCCTTTTGAAGTTGTTGGATGTAATTTTGAATATTAGGTTTTATAAGGTTTTCACATCCTATTGTCGCTGCCGTTTGCTCACTATATCCTGCACGAATAGCAGCTTGTGTGGCATTGAGGTCAACCATGTATTCTTCACAGAACCTTTGTTGCTTATCCGTTAGATTATGTTGATTGCTTTCCATGATTTAGATATTGAGTTCATAGCCCTCCTTAGTTTCCCTAAAATTGTCATCAAGGAAATAGGGCTTTGATTTGAGATTCTTTAATTTGTCTGCATTCTTGTTCAAGAAACGATTGGCCTTCTTCGGGATTCCTGTAACCGGCTTTTTCAATCCATTCCTTTGACCATTCAAATATTTGATGAAATCATTCTTAGGCATTAACTGAGACGTAGTGTAGCAAAGACAGTTCGGATGGAACCCCGTAAACTTGAATTCTTTGGGATATAGGCCCACCAAATCATCACAGATATCCCTTACCGCATGTGCTGGGCTTAAATGCACCTGAACTCCGAGTATGAACGGTAAATTCTTTCTTCTTTCAATATCTGCAGTTCTGTACGCAATGTTTATTTCATTCCTTGCCAACCTCAGCGCATTTTTATAACTGGACCTGTACACACCGGTACCGGGATGATAGTCTTTGGCAGGGTCGCTCAGCATGAGTTTCCCAGTTTCCGGATTCCGTATTCTTCTGAATCTCTTTTCGGGTTTCTGAAGGTACCGCCTTATGTCCATGGATAGTTTTGTTGCAGACCTTCCGGAAGTCAGACCCTCTGCTACAAAATAATCCAGTTGCGCGCGAGAGGCCTCGGTAATCTTCCAAACTCTCTGGGACATGGTAAAACCACCTGATTTCCTTTTTACAAAAGCTTTGAACGCATCAATGTTTCTGGCCATCATTTGTTTTTTCAAACCCTCTGGCACATTGATGCCCTTGATATAGTCGTCCACCAATTGATCATTATGGTCATCCGACAGGTCCCATGCGGTTTTTGTTGTCTTGGTAAGGTGGTCCAATAGGATTTTTTGGTACTTGTTCAATATTTTATCGATTTGCTTCTTTAGAGCAATATTGCCATGCCATAACCTTGATGATGAAGTTGCTTTATACTTCCTGAGCACTGGTGCCAATTCTGCAGACATATTTCTATAAATATTGCTCAGTGCCCTATCTTGATTGGTTAAGTATGTCAATAAAACTTTGTGGTTATCTTCCATTTTGGGTGCTTATTTCTGAAACTATGGTATAGATTTCATGTTCTTGTAAATTCCTTGTTTTTCTTGAGGATCAACGGGAATATGGTATTTGCTTTGTTTTTTCAAATCAGCATAATTCAAGTAGCGTTCAAAATTTTCTTTCTTTGAAATGAATTCAAAAGTCAATACGTGAGAGCGTTCCTGAATCCATGGATCTTTTTGGGCATTTATAATTGCTTTTAGGATATCCTTTTTCTCATAACCTTCGTCTAACAATACTCTGAATTGTTTTTTTGCACCTTCACTAACGCTCTTTAAATTTTTACCAGTTAACTTTTTAAAAAAATCGAGAAAGGAAGACCAATCAATTACATCAGTTTCTTCGTTTTTTAGTTTATTAGGTTTTTTATGTTTTATTATACTATCATTGCTTTGTTCTGTGCTCTGATTTTGCTTTATCAGGTGCTTTGCATTTGCTTTATCAGGTGCTTCATCAATTTTTGACAAAGCAATTATGTTGGCAGTGTATTGGTTTTTACTTCTTTCCACGATTTCAAAAAATCCCCATTCCACCAAATCTTCAAATGTTTTCTTGTAAGTGTTGTATGATTTGATCCCTATAACCTCCATGGTCATTGCTGATGGCAAACCGAATTTTTTCTTCCAACCCAATTGATTACAATGCTCAACCGCAAAACAGTAAACAGCCGTATGATTGGGTCTTATTTTTTCGGGGTTTTCCGAGCAGAAGTTGAACCATGATTTTGTAAGGGTGTAACCGTTCATTTAAACACTAGTTTGTTTGCAATCTCTACTTCTGATTTGAACTGTAAGTTGGCTTCATTGTTTTTTGGAATTCCAATACCTCATCCATATCGAAATAGTACCTTGGATGAATTGTAGACACCGGGGTAAGCCTCCTTTCTTTGCACAGCTGCCTAACATATTCAGGGGTACATGCCAAGATTTCTGATGCTTGCTTTATTGTAACTAAGTTGTCCATATACTTTGTTTTTCAAAGTTTTGGCTAAAGTATCATCTACTTATCCGAACCAATTGTAATTAATAAGCTCTATGCAATAGCTTCAACACTTTTCTAATATGTGTGCTTATTATTGATACAAATCCTTTTGATCTGATTTATTCCAAGCATAAGACAGCTCGAGTTCGAGGGTTCTCTTTTCCTCGGCAATGGCTTGCATTTTTTCCACAAGGAGATTTGAAGCGTATTTCTGTAATCGAATGGCAGTATCAGAGCGAAGCCGGAACCCAATGGCAATGACCTCATTTAAATCAAACACTTCTTGAAGCCTTTGTTTTCCATCTTGTGCAACATGGCGGATTTTCGCCCCGTTGATTAATCCATCTTTTTTAAGGTCCTTGATATTATCCGATAGAGTTTTTCTCGGCACATTGTATAACCGTTCAATCTGGGCCCTAGTAGCAAATTGGCTTTGGCCATCAGTTATTCCGAAACTTTGGAATATTGCCAGGTTCTCCATGGCCTATCCCTAACCTCTTTTGTACTTAAGAGATTTCACCTCCACACATGCTCTTTCAAACTCTTCTTGAGATATCATTATTTTCCTGCCAATTTTTTTGGCTTTAATGCGACCATCATTAATGGCAGCTCTAATGGTTTGTACAGTTAATGGAGTATTGTCTGCAATTTCTTGAGGAGAATACATTCTTATTGATTGCTGCTTCTTTGGCATCTTATCTCCAAGTTCATCCACTTTTTCTTTAATCGTCCTTAGCTCTTGAAATATTTGAGTAAATGGGTTTGTAGTGTCCATATCCATGATTTTTGAATTGAAAACATGGCTAAATTGAACATTAAGCTTTGTGTAGATAGGGAGTAAGCCTTAAGTAAGGGCTTACTCATTAATAATTAATCAAAAATTTTGTGGGTTCAATACCGTCCGTCTCCAGAACTTCGCTTGAAAAGCATTGATTTTGCTGATATTTTTCAACACGTTGACAATGCAGTTTATTTTAGAATTGTTTGAAAAGCACCTAAAAACAATATGAGACAAGGAAAACCAGCAGACCCAGAAGTAAAATCAAGGTGGATTAGCAACTAAAATGTCGTGGACAACATAAATTTATGACACTTATCTAGACTTTAATTTGGATCAGAACGTTATATTATATAGATTTGGAGCATGAAAAAAGGGAGCGGCCGTGAACCATTCTCCCTTTTCCGACGGTAATTTTTCAAAGCCCTATCCTAATGAGAGACGGCACACTTTGATTTTCTCGTCTGTTCAGCCGCGAATGAAGCGGAATCGGTATTTTAAAAAAGTGGCACTTCAAGTAATGTACAGTTCTGGCCTGTGAACCTCGAATCTGGACTTCTCTTGATTGGTGCCACCTTAGTTTTATACAATTATTATTTCTTCAATATGCTCCATTTCAAATGGACGATGTTCCTTTTTTATCTTGTTGCCTTTAGTCAACCACTTATCAAAACCCCACAATGCATCCTTAGCTGATTTTGTCACCCCAACTTTTATCAACCCCCTAATTCTTTTGGCTTTGTACGCTGCCGAAATTACAACAGATACTTTTCTTTTCATTTTATCTACATTATAATCGAAGTGATAATCAGTCAGGGCACTTGCAATTTCTTGGTTGTTCATGAATCTACCCCTGTCATTGAGTAGATAAACTATTTGATTCAGCCATGTTTCCTTAACGGGAAACCCATCTAAAGGCTTTCTTGTGTCTAAGTTAGATTCGAACACCATTTTATAACCGCCAGAACCATCCAAAACATAGAAAAAATCCTTATCCTTTGCTTTTTGATATTCATATATCATTTGCTCAACAGCCTCTATTTTTCTTATAAGGCTATCTCTCTCTTTTTTAAGCGATTCTATAGATATTTCAGACATGCGTACAAAATTATTTTTGTATATATTGCAAATACGTTACATTTGCATAACAAAAAAGTGGAGCCGGTGGGAATCAAACCCACTTCTACTAGGTAGGAATCCAGCAAGAATTAATCTAACGGCCCCTAATTTTTTGTTACAACATTTAAAGTAATTAAGCCATCTTGTTTTCGACGCACGGTGGCTTATTTTTATCCAAAGATAATGCATTTTATAATCTATAGTTGATCAACTATAGATTTAGAAGCAGGGTTTATTAACATTTGATTTGGAACAAATCCTACTTTAAGCGCCTGCATTGATATTTCAAAGACATTTACTGTTGATAAGTTTTTATTGAGATCAATACTGGTTAACCCTATGTATTGAATAATCATCTTTAATTATTAGATTTTCACTCTTTCTTATCGGTGTCCAATAACTGAAAACACTTTCCGCTCTATGAATTTGACTACCTTTTTCAAGATGCCACACATCCCTGAAGGAATCCCATCTTTTACCAAAACATAGTTTTTTTTCAATTTTGCTTTACGCTATTTAAAACTTGTATTCTTCAATACTCCACTTGCCCAATTCGGTAAACATATAGTCATTTGAATGGAAACCGATGAGACCTTCAAAATTCATCACTCCAGGTCCATATTATATATGATTGCTGTTTGAACTATTATCTACCGAATCTTTTGTCAGGACGAAGAGTTTGTAGATAATCAAATGCCGATTTATCAGAAGCTAAAAACCCCTCAGCCTCTTCTAAATGATCTTCAGTAGGATAGGTCCCATTTTGAACCTTGTAAAAACAGTTAACGAAATTGGCTCCACTGCAACCAAAGTTTTTATTTCCATACTCCATTATGGCCCCCTTCCTATTCTTACCGGAAGATGGGAAGTCCTTGATTTTACCGGTATTTATTAGAACGTAAGTTATCAATGCTTTTACAGGAACAGCAGAACCTGGATATGGATCCATAACAACGGGGGCATCCTTGAATTCTTTCTTCAATTCAAGAAACTTATCGGAGAACACGAACTTATCATCAAATAGGGTAGCCCTATCAAATTTAAAAGTATCCAAGTAAGAAAAAATATCATCCCTAATTTGTTCTAATCGATTATAAAACCCATCGACTGCTTTAAAAAATAGGCTCAATCTTTCATATCTCTTCTTTAGTTCCTCATTACCTGCCTCTTGAATAGCATCAAACAAATCAAAATATTTGTGCTCAAAGTATAGACATCGCTCTATTTCCATGAGTAATTTGATTAGGTGTTTATCAACTATACCTGTCACATCATTTTTCACAATATCATAGAGATCCTTGTTAAAGGAATTCCAAAACCCATCATTCCCAATAATTTCCTGAATCTTGGAAAGATCCTTTTCCTTTTTATCAATAGTGGTGTCTTTAAAATAATCATACATCGGATGATTCGAATCGTAGTACGATGCAATCGAAATATACAGGCCGTTAATTGTTCCTATCCTTTTAATCAGCTTCTGAAATGAGGATTCTATTTCAAGATATTCCATCTAATCTACTTTTCTTAATGGCGTCATTATCCCGTTGAAAACATCACCAACGGCTTCCCTTTTTGCTTCTTGATCAACTTGATAATAGGTGTTGAGGGTTTTTAAATCGGTATGCCCTGTTATTTTACTGATTAGCTTATCACTCTTCCCTTTTCGCTTCATCATAGTGATAAATGTCCTTCTGGCGGTATGCGTTGAAATATGGTCGTGAAATGGCATGGATTCGCGAATAATCTGCTTTCCTTTGACAATTATCTTCTCAACATCATGGGTATATCCAGCATCCTTAAAAACGTCCTTGATATACTCGTTCTGCTTTTGATTGGCGATTAAGGGAAGTTGATAATCATATTTTTTGAGTATCATTTCAGACAATGTATTCAAGGGTATCTCTCGCGGTTTTTTGGTTGTGCTCTTTTCTTCTTTCAGATAGATGGAACCATCTTTCACATTGTGCTTGCCAATCAATTTAAGCTCTCCAAACCTCATCCCGGTGCAACATGCGAATACAAAAACATCCCTGACCTTTTCCAAACTTTTAGTTTTATACTGATGGTTCATTATATTGGCCAGGTCCTCCCCTTTGAGAGCAATTTTTTCCGTGAAGGCCTCTTTCATTTTTTCAAACTTCTTGAAATCATCCTGATAGGTGTACCCATTATCTAATGCCCAATACATAAAGGTCTTGAACAAACCAAGGTTCCTCCGGTAGGTGTTGGTGGCATGTTTTCGGTCAGTCATACAATAATCAGTAAACTCGGCATGAAACTTCTTGTTGATTGAATTGAAAGTTAGTTTGTAGCCTCTAGCTTCTTCAAATTCCTCCAGAATATTTTTTATGTTGTTATATCTTTTGATTGAGCTAACAGACCACTTTTGTTGCATTTTATTGGCCTCCATGAATTCGTCATAAGCTTTAAAGAAAATATTCTTACCTGATGGCGCCTTTTTGAATTCAGTGTCAAATTCATCCCTCAAAAACTTTGAAGTGAATTCCTCACCGTATGTCTTGGACCTAGCTTGAAGCTCTTCAAATTTGTCCGAATACCTATTTATCTGCATCCTAATGGAAGAAGCATACGGAGACTTATCACCTCTTAATTTTGGTTGACGATTTTTGAAATCCCAATGGATGGGATGAATCTTTTCACCAGTCGAATACACAAACTTTCGTTCTTCATATTTGAAGTAACACGAAAATAAAATCAAGGTTTCATCATTACCTTTTGGATGCTTGAGAAAGAAGGTTGAAGACAGGGTTGACATTACAGTTTACAATTTAGTTGACAATTTAATCATATCTAAACATAGCTAGATATAACGTAAATATATAAAAAAGCCCTATTTAAAAGGGTTTTCGTAGTTAAATATAATTGTGAGATATGTTAATATAGAAAAGGTTCAATTCCTGGAGGTACCACGAAGTGGCAACTACAAAAAGCCCATCCAATTTGGATGGGCTTTTGTTTTGGGACAAAATTGAATCGGACCTTTATAACCAGCAAAAAGAGAAATCTTTATCACCCCATCTACAAACTTTTGAAGCGCGTTTGCCATTACATAAACATGGCTACCTTACGATGAGAATTATGTATCAAAATTGAACTAAAGGAACTTGTTTTTTAACTCAGTTCTTTGTTGGCAACTGTATTTTTAATATTAAACATAGTTTGGTAGTATGCTCCAAGAACTATGGATAACCTATTCTCAAAATCTTTTAAATCATTTTCATTAGATCTGTAGAAGTAGTCATTTAAGGCAAATCTTGGACTTAAACGGTATTTAGAATTAGCTAGTAAAAATCTTCTAATACCATCCCAGTCCTTGGTGGTTTTGGATAGGCAAGTTGAAAATTCCGAATTCAATTTAACCCTTACAGGATTCATTGAATCAACATTGAATATTTTTCTTTCCCGATCCATATTCTTCTCGGAACGCTTAGATTCCTCCCATATATCCATATTCCGCACTTTCAATGATAAAGTGTCTTGGAAGAATTCCATAGGTAATTTATTATCTGCCCAGTTAGTTAAAAATTCAAAATAGGCGGCCTCTTTTGAAATTTCTGGGTATTGTTTTTGAATCTTGAATTCAAACAAATCAACGGCCTCTATTAGAATTTGCCTTTCCTCTTTTTCAATACATTTCTTAGAAGAAGAATCAAATCCAGTTTTGCAGGAACAAACTACAAGAAATAATATGATTATTAGTTTTTTCAATATTGTTGCCAACGGTTCTCGGCTATGATTTCGTTGTGGCTGGTGGCTGGTGAGCGATGGCGCGGGCCGGTGCGCCTGCCTTCCGGAAGGCAGGCTTTTCCAGCGAGCCAATGCCGCGTAACGAATGCATTCCAGTTATTAATTAGTTTTCTTAAAAATAGGGAATTTAGCTTAATGCAGGTGCGAACAGTGAATTATACCGGAGTTGTCCTATTTTTATTTCGCTTTTGAGCTTGTGTTCTTCTATATCAATTTCTCGAGTTTCAATTCTCCAATTACTATTAAGCTCGCAAAAGTTGTCCAAACTATAACTGGTAAAGTCATAAATGCGACCGTTTTGCTTATTGGTAAAAGTTTGTAAATCACGAGTGCTGTAAATAAAATCACGACTATGTTGCCAAATAGTCCAAACCACAAAGCCGAAATATTTGTCATTTTGGCAAGTCCCAACGTATAGTAGGCATAAGTTGCACAGAGAAATGCCAATCCGAATAACCACCATTGATAGTTGCCAAATTCCGTTTGAATTAGGTTGTACCTTCCAATCCCGAGAAGTGTAAATAGAACAAACCAAATGATAGGTATTACGTATCCAGGTGGAGCGTACCAAAGTCTAGGCGTTTGTCCACTTTCAAAATTCAGTCCAATCAGCGGTGCCGGAATATTTACCACGATCAATATCCCGTAGAATATCAGAATACTTATGATTAATGTCCAAATCATACTTCTATATTTTTAGAATTTCCATTTCGCTTTTGTTGTTGGGACACAACACTCACACCAATAATTTCCTTTCAGTCAGTGGCCGGGTAGCCAAGGCTAACAGAAGAAATCATTCTTGGGATTATTAGTTTTCTTAAAAGTAGGGAATTTAGTTCAAGGTAGGAGGGAACAATGAAATACAGGCAGTGTTGTAAATAGTTATTTTATTTTTTCCACTTGGAGTACAATTCCTGATTCAGGTATTTTCAAATAAGGCTTTTTGTCTTTAATAAAGTGTTGGAATCCGATAATAGTATAGTCATCTTCCTCTGTACCCACCATAATCCAGTCCAAATCTTTATTATATATCCATTTTGAGCCCATTGTCATTTCGATTAAATCTCTGGCAAATTCATCTTGACTTTTTAAGTCTATTTTGAAATTGCCATTTGAATTGAAGTCAATTGAGCCACCAAGGAATATTTGAGAGAGCTCATATTCATCTGAAACCGCTTGGTCAGGACCTTTGGTGAAAGATTCAACTACTACCCACTTTCCAACAAAGGAGTTATTAGAGCTGTCCTGGCCAAAAGCCATTTGAGTTAGAAAAATGAGAACGATAATTTTTTTCATTATTGTTTACAACGGTCTCGTATAACCGTCAGTTACAGGTTTTAAGTTACTGTTTTTCGGTCTAGCACAGACTTTAGCAATACCGTGCGCGTGGATTCAGCCAGCCCTGAGCGCAGTCGAAGGGTAGGCGAATACGCCGTAATTGCGGTTATACATTGTTGTAAAACGTTTTAATTCCATTCTACATTCAGTTTTTCCAATTCCGCATTTAATTCAGCGAGTGAATTCGGGTCAATTATCTGTGTGTTGATAGTCAATTCTTCTTTTTCAGTTTTTAGGATATAATCTCCTGCAAACTTTTTAATCCGTTTTATTTCATTCAGATTTAGTTTTTTTCCGAATGGACTATTAATTTTTATAATTCCGTTTTCAATGGTCAGATATTTATTCTGTCGTTGATAAAAATATCCAACTAAATACATTGCAGAAATTACAATCCAACCATAGTCAGTCCAGTTTGGTTCATCTTTTGTTAATATTCCGATAAAAAACCAAACTAACCACACCAATCCAAAAATCAGATTGATATTCATATGTCTTTTTTTATATCCTATTCTCATTTTTTTCAAATGTTTTACAACGGTCTCGGCTATGAGTAGTTGCGTGTATTAGAACTTAACCTGCCTGCCGGCAGGCAGGCTTTGCATGTACACACCAAACTGAATCCCGATAGCTATCGGGTGCGAGGATTTTCGTAAGTAGGCGAGTACCAGCAATGAATTATACACGGTGTTGTAGGCAGTATTTATCACATTTCACTTCTGTATTGTTCTGTTAAAAGTTCCATTTCTATCCAATGCAGAGTAACTTTAATGAGTAATTTCAAGTCATCAATATCCTTGGTTTCCCATTTTCTCACGTAATGCGCTTCATCATTACCCAACCAAGTTGCTCTTTCCGCCATTTCTTTAACGTTAACGTTGTCAATATCATCTTTAATACATTTCCCTAAAAATTTAGCCTTTATATTTGCCTCTTCATCAGGCTTTTTAGATATCAAATAATCTTTGATTAAAAACTCAAGTGCTTTTCGAAAGCCTATTCCAGCTATATGATTAAGATTCAGAGATTCGGCTTTAGATGCTTGATTAAAGATTTCAACAAAATTTGTAGATAAGGCTTTTACATTATCTGAAAAATTGGCTTCTATAAAAGTTCCAACAGATGTTGATTTTAAATTAAATCGCCAAGTATTTCCACTTATTAACTCGTTTTGATAAATTCCAATAAATGTTCGTCCGCAATCAGAATCAGGACAGCGATATATTATTTCCAAAAGTTCGTCTTTAATGAAAGCTTGGTAAATTCTTGATGTTATTTTCTTATGACAAAAAGGACATTCATTCGGTTCAGTATTATATCCAACTTGACTGGAACCTCCTGTAAAATTTAAAGCTTGAATTACTCCCATAGTTTGTTTTTATATTGCCTACAACTTGTTTATATCGATGTAAAATACATCCATATACCCCCAAATTAGGAATAAAACTGATAACTGTCGTTGTTTTTAAAATCAATCCCTAAAATCAAAAAGCTGTGATATATTCACATCGAGTGCTTTGGCAAGTAATTTTAAATTGGATATGGTAGTGTTTACTTCGCCATTTTCAATACGCCAAACTTGATTTTTGGATAATCCGGCGATGGCTTCCAATTTGGTCTGCGATAAATTCCGCTCTTCACGTAAAGCTCTAAGATTCATTCCAAAATCCCGTATAAATAACTTCTCCTCGCGGCTCAATTTATTTCGCATGCCTCAAGTTGCACTATATATAGAAATAAATCTTCCCTATATATAGGGTTAAACTCAAAAAATACCGTATCTTTAAATATCTACTTATCCTATTACCATGCCCAAAAACCCAAATCTAAGCCCGATTCAATTAATAAATGACTTCCTGCATCAAACGTCCATGGAGCCATTGCAGATCACCTTTGCCCACCTCGCCATTTGCCATTACCAAAATAGGCAGTTCCTAAACCAAGTGCAGCGGCAGCAGGGCCGCATCGTCCTCCAAAAAATGCCCGGCACGGGCCTCGCCAAAATTGCGGTTCCGGACAATCTGGTGTTCAGTTTTTGCTTTCAGTTCCGCATTCCCGCCATGGGAGGGCCCTATACCGATCTGGAAATGCTGTCCCTGCCCCGGCCCTTGGACCACGGTAGGCTATGTGTGGATGAAGAAAAATTGGAACTATCCTTTAGGATAGATGCCCCGGACCCGTTGCTTTGCGTAGCGGTAACGCAGGTGTACCATGGCATTTGCAACATGGAAAGGGCCTGCACGGCCCTTGGTGGCGAACTTGCCCCGCCTGTACGGTGGCCGTGGCCCTAAGCCTCGGTACTTTTTTTGCTGTTCTTGAACTCGCTGGGGCTAAGGCCGTACTTTTCCTTAAAGATCTTGGAAAAATAGCTCCTGCTGGTAAACCCAATGGAGTAGACCACCTCGGAAATGTTCATCTCGGTGGTGTTTATAAGGTCGCGGGCGAGCACCAATCGCGCGTGCCGTATGTATTCGGTAACGGTCTTGTTGTACAATAGTTTAAAGCCTTCCTGGAGCTTGGCCTGCGTAAGTCCCGTTTCCGCCGAGATCTCCTCCAACGAAAAATCCTTGGCAATGTTCTTCTCTATTTTTTTGGCGTAGCTCCTAATGGCCTTCAGCTCCCGTTTTAGCAAGGAGGTCTGTGGCCTTTCGTCGGACACTTCCTTGTTGTGCTGCATAATGTGCATGGAAAGTATCTGGTACACGTAACTTTCCACCATCATAATGCGCACCATGCCCTTGGCCTTGATCTTCTTTATCGCGGACATGACCTCGGCAATTTTTAGGTTGTACGATCCGTAGTAGGCAAATACCCGCTCATGGTCCGTATCCAAAAACACCTTGTACAGTTGCTTGTTCAGCTCCTCCCCCTGGTTCAGCCTTTTTCGCAAAAAGGGCTTTCGCCGCACCTGTATCACGGTTTGGCTTATCTTCACGTCTTTTGGGAAATATCTATCGGTAATTCCGCCATCGCGGTTGGTAAGGATCACGGACTGGAACTGCTCCATGATCTTGATCTCGTCATCGGGCTGGTACCCGAACTTGTGTCCGCAATACCCCTCCAGACAATAATAGAAATTGATGGGATTGAACTTGGAAGTGTCCACCTCCAAAAAAACCTCATCAAAAAAAGTAATGTCGAGTTCCAATAAGCTCACGCCCCAGTCAAAGGTGATAAAGCGGATGGTTCCGTTGGCCTTGTCATTGGATACGACCAAAGTGTACTGCCCCCACTTTTCCTCAATTTCTCCTCCAACAACATTCCTGATCTGCTCTACCGATTCTGCGGTATCCTGAGCGTCCACATTGATTTTTATCATTGGGATGTAATACTACTGTTTGTTTAAATAATTGGTCTAAACCTGTAAAGATAATCTTTGTTGTTGGTTGTACAACCCGGTACGCGCAACTTTAAAAACGCTGCCACAGATTTTATCAAAAGAAACACGATTAAATTGATTTGCGTTAACCATTGCTGTTAAATTGTACTTAATTGTGGTCAACATTCAAGAAGATTATGATCTACAAACTTTCAAATGACGCAGATAGAGAAGAGATAGAAAAGGAGTTTGGAATTCCCTTCAGGTTTCCAAACCTGTTCACCCCCAACGTCATCATCAATGGTTTTCACGAAACCAATCTTAGTGTGGTGACCATGGAAAACCAAAACCAGATCACGTATGCCATTTGGGGATTGATGCCCCAGGATTTTAAGGAGGACTGGCATATTTTTCAGGACAAGGCCAACACCCTTAACGTGCAGATGGAGGAACTGGAAAGCGTGGAGTGGATGCGGGAATCCTTGAAAAAAAGGAGATGCCTGGTCGTGGTGACCGGCTTTTACACCCACCTACTGGAAAATGGCAACACCTGTAGCTATTACATTTACCAATCTTCCCAAAAACCGTTCTATTTGGCAGGCACCTATAATATCCTCAACGATGGTTTTATGTGCGCGGCCCTAACGCTCAGCAAAACGGATTCATTCGTTTCCGGCTACCACAACATCAGCAATCTGGCACCGGTGATCATCCATAAGGACAGGGCATCCCGCTGGCTCGATCAAAGTACCGGCATCGGGGAGCTCAAGGAAATGATCCAACACCCCAAAAAAATAGAGCTGTCCGCCAAACGCATGTCCAACGAGTTCTTTTTAAAGAACATCTCCCCCAGCACTACCGTAGAGCCCTTGTTCCTTACTTCCAGAATGGAAAATTATAGGGCCAGCTCTTAGTTTTCCCGACCTCCCAGACCCCAAAAAAGACCGCCTTTTTATCCAATTGAGTCAACATAAATACCGAAAGCGACAAGTTACCGGTAAAATGCGAGCGATATTTGTATTGTATTGATTAAGAGCTAATCAGACTTTAATTTTAAACACTACTATTATGTTACGTTGGACGATCATCTTTATAATTTTGGCGGTCATCGCCGGAATTTTTGGATTTGGAGGAATAGCCGCGGGAGCAGCAAGTATAGCCAAGATACTTTTCTTCATATTCATTGTACTGTTTATCATTTCATTGATAACCGGAAGAAAAAAATTATAAGGATACCCCCCTAGATAAAAGAATCATTAACTTAAAAACACAGAACCCATGAAAAAGTCATTAAGTTTTTTTACACTATTGTTTGCAATGGCACTTACATTGAGTATGACCAGTTGCAGAGAAACAAAAGAAGATAAGGCAGAAGATGCCGTTGAGGAAGTTGAAGACGCCGCCGAAGATGTCGGGGAAGGCATCGAGGATGCCGCCGAAGATGTTGAAGATGAAGTAGAGGATGCCACGGACGACAGCCCTCAATAGAAATAACCATTGACAAGTACTAAAAAACTCTGGCAAAATTTTGCCAGAGTTTTTTTTATGGGCCCTACCAGCGATTCTTTCCGAAAAAATCCGATTAACCAATAATCGTACTTAAATTAGACATATAAACACGACCATTTTTTGAAGACAATCCTGACCATTCTCTATATCCTGTCCTCCGTTTGGGCCATTGGGGCGATCATCTACCACGGGCGACGGCCATCCCGTTCCATAAGCTGGGCACTGGCCATAATCACCTTGCCCATATTGGGTGCAGTGCTGTACTACCTTTTTGGTATGAACCGTAGAAAATTCAAGTTCTTCAATCCCAAGGAATTTGATCAGCGACAAAAATATAGCCTCGAAAAATTGCTCGCTGAAAAAAAATATTGGGTCAATTATGATGATGGTTCGAGAAAAGACAGACTAACAAAACTTTTAAAGGCCAGTTCGGGAATCGCAGCTACCAAGAACAACCACATAAAAGTGCTCCAAGATGGCGGGGAGACCTTTAAAGTACTTTTTGATGCCTTGGAGCAGGCCGAAAAGTTTATCCACGTGCAATATTATATTTTGGAAAGAGGGGAACTACTGGACAAAATGTTGGCCCTTTTTAAAAGAAAAATAAAGGAAGGGGTTGAAGTACGCATCATTTACGATTCCCTGGGAAGCTATCACCTAAGGGGAAGGCCACGAAAAAAATTTCAGGATATCGGGGTCAAGATCTACCCCATTATGCCCATCCGAATAAAAAACCTCTTGTTTTCCCTCAATTTTAGGAACCACCGCAAAATCGTGATCATAGACAACAAAGTGGCGTTTACCGGAGGCGTGAATGTTTCGGACAAATACATAAAGGGCCAGAATGAACTGGGAAAATGGAAGGACACCCACCTAAAGCTCGAGGGGCCCATAGTTAACGATCTCCACTTGGTGTTCTTGAAAGACTATTATTTTGCCAGCAAAAAAGAAGATTTTCATATTTCCGATTACCTCGTTGAGCAAGAATCGGCAGGCAACATGGATGCGCAGGTAGTGGCCGGCGGACCGGATTCCAAGCATCCCACCATAATGCAACAATACATCGGCATGATGAACCAGGCCCAGCGTTGCATCCGCATTGCCAACCCCTATTTTGTTCCCGGAGAGGCCTTTATGCAAAGTTTAAAGATCGTGGCCCTCGAAGGGGTAGAGGTCATTCTTTTGGTGCCCAAATACTCCGACTCGGCAGCGGCCAAATTTGCCATGTTCTCCCATTTTGAGGACCTCCTCGGAGTCGGCGTCAAAATTTACCTGCGGGAAGACTTTTCACACAGCAAGATCATGATCGTTGATGATGATCTGGTCTCCATTGGCTCTGGAAATTTCGATATCCGTAGCTTTGAGCTCAACTATGAGGCCAACGTACTTATCTATAATGAAGAGATCAATTCCGAAATGACACGGGAGTTCGATAAAATCTGCGAAAAATCGAACTTGGTCACCCAAAAGCGGTTCGAGAACAGGACCGTTTGGATGCGGTTCCTGGAAGGACTTTTCAAATTCTTGAAGCCCGTACTGTAAAGACATTGATTGTTTGGATCAATCATTGATTGATTTAAGGCAAGCCAATATCCGGGCAAAACTACCTTTGTAACCAAATAAAACAATCATGAAAAATTTACTTTTAATTCTATTTTTTATTGGAGCAACGACCATGAGCGCTCAGAGCATATCCAAGAACGCATTGGGTATCCGGGTAGGCGATAATGATGGATTTGGAGGAGAGATTTCCTATCAGCGCTATCTCAAGGAGAACAACCGTTTGGAGTTTGATCTTGGTTGGAGAGATTCGGACAATGTTGAAGCTTTTAAACTGGTAGGCCTTTACCAATGGGTTATGCCCATAGATGGTGGTTTCCACTGGTACGTTGGTGCAGGTGGCGGTATCGGTTCCTTTGATGCCGGAGGCAACGACGGAGCTTTTGCCCTTGTCGCAGGTGACATCGGTATTGAGTACGATTTTGAAATTCCTTTGTTGATTTCGTTGGATATGAGACCGGAAATTGGTTTCAACGATAATTACTCGGACGACCTTGACCTAGATATAGCCCTAGGGCTTAGATACCAGTTTTAGAAAACAAATAATCACATTGAAAAGGGCAAATTGTAATTTGCCCTTTTTTTAACCCATAAATTTTGAAAAGAAAACTAAAACTACTTTTACTACTATCCCTATCGGTATTTTTAGTTATCATTATTTTGAAGAAACCCAAGAACAGCATACCGAAAAGCATTGAGCAGGAGGCGAGAATCGCCTTGGGCTACTTTCCGGAACTCAATGGCATCCCTATTGAATTCAAGTTCAAAAAGAACATCAAAAAATCGGTGATGCAGGCCCAACCTACATGGAGTGGACTGCTAAAACCAAAGAACAAGCGCAGCTATGTGATCCTCATCAGCGAAAAGTTCAAGATTTCCGGAGAGGAGTTCAAGACCGTAGATGTACCCAGCGATGTATTGATAGGCTGGATAGGCCACGAACTTGGGCACGTTATGGACTACCAGGAGCGGGGGAACCTCAACCTGATCGGTTTTGGTATCCGCTATGTGATGCTGAAGGAGTTTGTGAAAAAAGCGGAACGCGCCGCGGATTCTTTTGCCGTATCTAGGGGAATGTCCGAATACATTCTGAAAACAAAGCGGTTTATCCTCAACAACTCAGAAATAGACGAGACCTACAAGACACGCATCAAACAATACTACCTTTCTCCGGATGAGATTATGGAAATGGTAAAAGAACTGGATTCGATAGAAGGAAATGGTTAAGCTTTTTGGGATACAAAATCCTCCCACTCCTTAAAACGTTCCTCTCCCATTACACGCTCCATTTTCACTTGGCCTCCCTTTTTCTTATTGGCACCGTTCCATTCGGAAAACATTTTCTGCGGTACAAAATGCACCTTTACACCTTCCAAGGCCTTGCTACGGGCCACCTTATAATTTTTGTTGGCCTCTTTCAGATAATCGTCCAGCACCTGTGCCGTTTTTTCTGTATCCAGATCACTATCGGAACCCAAATACCATGAATGATAGAACCCATCATCAAAACGTTTTGCACATAGTGTATACTCCGGAACTTTAATGTTCAGTTCTTCTTCCAAATGCTTTACGGCATCGTTCAATTTGTTCACGGAAAGCTGTGATCCCACGGTATTCAAAAAGAACTTGGTACGGCCGGTAATCTTTATTTCCGCCCTCTCCACATCCGTAAAAGCGATGGTATCCCCAATAATGTAACGCCAAGCTCCCGTAACGGTGGAAATGATCAGTACATAATCCACGTCCTCCTCTACCTCATCCAACGTAACCGATGGGGCATCGTTGCTCAAAGAACCATCTTGGTTTACATATTGGGGCTCAAAGGGAACAAACTCAAAATAGATTCCGTTATCGGTAATGAGTTTCATGGCAGTGGTCTCCGGTCTGTTCTGACAAGCAAAAAAACCTTCGGAGGCCAAATACGTATCTATGATCTGAATGGGATGCCCCAAGAGTGCATTGAAACTTTTTTCGTAGGGATCAAAAGCAACACCTCCAGAGGTATATGCCTGTAGATTGGGCCATATGTCGTGGATGTTATCGACCCCATGGTAATCGATCACCTTTTTGAGCATGAGCTCCATCCACGAAGGAATACCGCTCAAGGCACCGATATCCCAATTTTTGGCGTTCTTGGCTATGGAAAGGACCCTCTCGTCCCAATCATCAATTTTAGCGATCTCATCACCGGGTTTATAATATTTTTTAAACCAAAAAGGAATGTTACTGGCACTGATACCACTGATTTCCCCCTCTTTTTTGCCATCTCGCTCTTTCAAATTGGTCGAACTACCGAGCATCATAATCTCCTTTTCGAAAAAATCTGCCGGCATATCAAAATTGCTCATGGCATAAACTTGATGCCTTCCCGCACGGGTAATGGAATCCACCATGTCCTTGGTAACAGGGATTCTTTTTGATTTTTTACCGGTAGTACCGGATGACAGGGCAAAAAAATCGGGGCTTCCGGGCCAGGTCACATCGGGTTCGCCCGCTATGGTCTTGTTCCACCACTCTTCCGTGATCTTATTGTAATCGTGGTACGGTATGGCCTCGGAAAAGGCTTTTTGCATCGCATCCGATTCCAAAATAGAAGTGAATTGATAGTGTTTGCCAAATTGAGTATCCTTCGCCTTTTCCAATAATTCTTTTAGGACCTCTTTTTGTTCCTCCACCGGATTTTCCTCTTTGCTGAGGGCGTCCCGTGCTTCTATAACGCCTTTTATAATGTTGCCTATGATTGCCATAATGGGAAATTTCCGTCCAATGTACCCATATCCGTGAAAGCGCGCTTACTCAATCCATTTTAAGATTGACTTAAATCATCTTACGACATGGGTGTCACAAAGAAAGGGGAAGTCTTTTTGGCAACCTTCTCTGTTTTGGGTTGGCCTAAATTATCCGAAACAATGGAAAACAAAGGTTGTGGAGTCTCGTCGTGAACGGTTACTTGACCTGTGTATGCATCAATTTCGACAACGATCAAGGAAAGATAATCCATCAGGTGTTCTGCCTTCTTGATGAGTATCTTTACCACCTCTAACCGAACGGCATATTCTAGGTCCACCATGCGCTCTTGGCCCAGACCATATTTGTTTTTCGAAGTTTTCCAGATGATTTCCAAGTCAACTATTTTTTGCGAAAATAGCCTTTATAATATTTAGTTTACAATTAGGATAAGTTAATTTAACATTTATGATCAATTCCCGCATCTCCGTTTCTCAGGCTGCAATTCCTCACTATGGTTGCTCAAGGGTGCATTCAGGAGGGTTCAAACATTTATTTTTAAGACTTTTATAGCGTTTAGTGGTTTGGACTTCTTAATGTTTTCATAAATATGAAAATCAAATGGTTGCATAGTTAAAAAATATCAAACTAACTCTTATATTTAGCAGATTACGAATAATTTTAAAAACAAAAAATGACCCAGGAGTTACTAGAAAAGGCGGAAGAGTTTGAGAAAAGGCCCATGAGCCACATGTCCACCAGCGATAGGGTTCAGGCCTCAAGAGAAGCAAAGAGTTTAATTCTCTCCATAAACGAGATCTATAAGAAAACAAAGGATTCCAAACTTATGGAAACCATGAAGAACATTACGGCTAAAAAACGTAAGATAGAAAAACGACTCAAGGGCTCGCCGTTGGCCTAAGATTTCTATCAACCACTAACTTTTATGGAAGGATATCGTCATTCGTAAGTGTCGGCATCCTTCCATAATTGTTTATACCCCTCACCTATTAAATCATAACCTATTGTTTTTCAGTGTTTAAAGATTAAAAAAGACCTTCTTTTTTCCATTTTAGGTCTGTTTTCCCATTTACATAACTTTTAGAACCAATTATGTCCAATTTACTGCAACCAATAAAAATCTGGATTGTAGACACTGTGTTTTGAATAATTTAGAAGTGTATTTAACTCAACTAAATAACAAACACTCACAAAAATGAACACTGTTGAAGCAAAACTAGGTTACCTCTTTTGGTACGCTGTAATTGCACTATCCGTTTACTCCCTTTTCAGTAGCATTTACCTTTACATTAATTAAACTATACTAAACACTACCACATCAATCAATTTCACCAATAGTTAATAATGTGTTCTCACGGGGCTCCTGATCAGGCGCCCTTTTTTATTTCCATTCCATTCTCGGTAAGAATACTAGTTTATCATGGGAACTTTTCCATTATTTCTCCTGTAGGCCTCTTGCGTGCATCCAGTTTTTGACACGCTGCCTGTATTTTGGGTATATCTCGTTTCAAAAGATACCGTTGTCAACATTTTGCTCCTCTATCAAATCAACAACTTCATCAATCTGCAAAGCTATTTTTGTAACTGGTTCTGTGTAACGCCCATACTTGCCTATTTATGACAAAGATCATGTGGAGAGCTTTCAAAAAAACTGATATTGATCAGAGCATATAGGTTAGTGAACGATTTTGTGATGTTTTACCAAATACGCGGTTTGAAGCACAATTTTTTTTGCAAAAAACTGTTTGATAATAATAACTGAATGAATTTTCTTACGACACCAAGTGCGGCGGAAAAATATAGACTGTTCGCTGTTTTGAACAGATGAGTTGACAAGTATTAATAATAAGCTCCCGATTTAGATACTTAACATGCCGTTGATATCCTCAAAAAAAGAACTGATTTTCCCTTTGGCAATATTTGTCTTTTTTATTGCCATAGTATTCGCTCTGTGGAACAATTCGCTCAATACCCAAAAATCAATCTACGTTAGGGAAATACAAAATACGGGAAGTCTTAGGGCAAAGGAATTCTTCTCCTTGGTAGAGTACAACATCAAATCCTTGGAGAACCTAAAACAGCGAATTGAAATGACCAATGGGTCCTACTTTGATTACTGGGAACGGGATGCCACCTTGATTATGGCACAAAATTCATCCTTTAGGTTTGTGGAATGGCTGGATAGTTCCATGGTCATACAAAAAGTTATCCCGATTGAGGAAAACAAAGCTGCCATTGGGCTAGATCTTACCACCCACCCCAGATATCCCGAATGGAAAAAACACATAAGCGATTCAACCACCAATATTTCGCCCTGGACGAAACTGTACCAAGGAGGCAGTGCCTTTCTTGTGGATGCACCTGTGTATTTGAACGGCCGCTTTATGGGTTCGGTAACAGCGGGCATGGATTTTACTGCACCATTTAATGAGTTGGCGGCCGATTTGGACAAATATGCAATTCAAGTAGAGGACGAAACAGGCACCATATTTTATTCCAAAAACAATCCGAGGACAAACGAAATCGGAAAAGAATTTATTTTCACCACATCTTTTGAGGTGGACGCACTTGATGGACAAACATGGAAGTTCTCCCTTATGCCCGCCGAGCTAAACTTTTTGGCCAAAAGAAAACAATCCACTTACATCTATTTGGCATTTGGGCTCCTGCTTTCCTTGCTAACCAGTTCCTTGGTATATTTCTACAGATCTTCCAGAAAAAAGAACAAGAACTTGCACGATGCCAACCTAAAACTAAAAGACCTCAACACATCCTTGAAAAAAGAACAGTTGAGAGCGGAAAAGGCATCCAAATCAAAAACGGAGTTCATATCCAATATGAGCCATGAAATTAGGACCCCATTAAATGCAATCATTGGGTTTATTGAAGTTTTAAAACTTTCGGAGATACAGAGTTCCCTACAAGAATATCTTTCCCTTATGGATATTTCCTCCAAAAAACTGCTCCTTTTGGTGAACGACATCCTTGAAATCGACAAAATAGAATCGGGAAAAACAACTTTTAGGAACGACATTTTCTCCCCTTTGGATGAACTAAAAAACATTATCAGGATTTATAGGCGAACTGCTGAAGAAAAAGGTCTCTATATCGATTTGAACCAAGCATCGCAAAGCCAAGTGGAAGCCTTTGGGGATATCGGGAAATACGGTCAGATAATAACCAATATTTTGCGAAACTCCTTGAAATTCACAGAAAAAGGAGGAATTACCATCTCCTACGAAGAACATATAGTGGATAACGACCTTTCGATTGCCATTTCCATAAAAGACTCTGGAATTGGCATCCCAAAAGATAAACTAAACACCATTTTTGACCGATTTACACAAGTAGAGGTCGGAAAGGCCAAACGTCATGAAGGTAGCGGACTTGGATTGTACATTACCTCCAAACTTGTAGAGCTCCTAGAGGGGAAAATTGATGTGACAAGTCAAGAAAACTTAGGAACCGAATTTCATTTATCCCTTAAATTCCCTGTTTCGGACAGTAGTGGCTCCGTAAACAGTAAAGGACAAGAATCGATTGATTTGAGCGGCTGTCGGGTTCTGATTGTAGATGATAACCGAGTGAATGTAATTGTACTACAGAAAACCCTCGAAAATTTGGGGGTCCATTCCGATTCGGTCACCAATGGGGTCGAGGCCATCGAAGCCGTCAAAAGAAATGGCTACCATTTGGTCTTCATGGATGTCCACATGCCAAAAATGGACGGCTTTAAGGCTACCATGGAAATTAGAAAGTTTAATGAAACCATCGGAATAATTGGCCTTTCGGCAGATGTAACAAAAGAAGCGATCGATGAGGCCAAAGGTGTTGGCATGAACGACTATTTTACCAAACCCATTTCTTTTGAAAAGCTAAGAAAACACTTGCCCAATTACCTCATCAAAATATCCTAAAGCTTCCCTCCCATTTTTTCTGCTCAATACCAAAAAGTCAACTATTGTTCATAAAGAAAATCATTATGGTAGTATATTTGGGTAGATGAACAAAAGATGACCATTCTTTGCAAAAATCAAACGTAAGTATTGGATCGTCTTGCTGACCAACAGCTTAAAGTGTCGGTAACCAAAACAAAGCAATTGAGCAAAAACCTACTTTTGATCCTTACCCGTAACCCCGAACTTGGTAAATGCAAAACCCGATTGGCCGCCAAAGTGGGAGACCAAGCAGCTTTGGACATTTATAGCTTTTTATTGGACAAGACCGTATCGTTTACCAAAGATTTGAAGGTCGAAAAATGGGTCTATTATTCAGAAACCATTTGGATGGATGATATTTGGGACAACAAGGTCTACAAAAAGAAACTTCAGGTCGGGAACGATTTAGGCGAACGGATGATGAACGCTTTCGATGAAGGATTCAAGGCAGGTTTTGAGAACATCATTATTATAGGCAGCGATATGTTTCACCTCGACCAAACCGATTTGGAAGCAGCTTTCTCCAAATTTAAAGACTATAAGTATGTGGTGGGGCCTGCTGAAGATGGCGGATACTATCTTTTGGGCATGAAGTCCTTAAAAAAGGAACTGTTCCAAAACAAAGAATGGGGCACAAATACTGTACTTGCTGATACATTATCCGACATAAAAGATGAAAAGTTTGTGCTTTTAGATGAGAAGAATGATGTGGATTACTATGAAGACATTAAAGACATTGAGGCCTTTGCGCCATTTTTAAAACATATGGAAGAATGACAAAAATACAGATAGCAGAATCCGTTGAATACTTAAAAAAACGAGGTTTTGAAACACCAGAAATTGGTATAGTTCTAGGTACGGGATTAGGACAATTGGTGGACAACATAGAAAACCCCATTGAGGCCCATTACAACCATATTCCGCATTTCCCATTGGCCACCGTGGAATTCCATACGGGCAAATTGATCTATGGCACCATCGAGGGCAAAAAAGTCATCGTAATGCAAGGACGTTTTCACTTGTATGAAGGTTACGATTTTATCGATATAACCTACCCCATACGTGTAATGCACCAATTGGGCATCAAACAATTGTTCGTGTCCAATGCTGCGGGAGCCATTAATCTTGACTTTAAAAAAGGGGATATTATGCTGATCGAAGATCACATTAACCTTCAAGGAGGTTCACCTTTGGCATTTAAAAATGTATCCGAGTTCGGCGACCGATTTGTGGATATGAGCGAGCCTTACGACCCAGAAATGCGCAAAAAAGTGGAATCCATCGCCGCTCGTGAAAACATTTCCTTGAAAAAGGGAGTATATGCCTCCGTGGTAGGACCACAACTGGAAACCAAGGCAGAATACCGAATGCTCAAGATCATGGGTGCCGACGCCGTGGGAATGAGCACCGTCCCCGAAGTAATTGTTGCGAATCATTTACGACTACCCATTGTAGCGGTATCGGTATTGACCGATGAATGCGACCCCGACAACCTGCAACCTGTCGAAGTCCAAGAAATTTTGAAGATTGCAGGGCAAACGGAACCCAAAATGATTAAACTATTCAAAGAACTGATCAAAGAATTATGAGCTATTTAGACGCCACCCAAGACCTATACAAACAAGCGGCCCTAACACCCGATGTCGGGCTTTGCTGCACCACCAACCCCATTTGGCAGTTCCCCGGGCTTTCCATTCCCAAGATCATGCAAGAGATGAACTACGGCTGCGGAAGCACCGTTTCCGCACAGGATTTGGTCAACAATCCCAAAATTCTATATGTTGGTGTAGGAGGCGGAATGGAACTATTGCAATTCTCTTATTTTTCCAGACAAAAAGGTGGAGTTGTGGGTGTGGATTCCGTGGACGAAATGCTGGAAGCTTCCCGAAAGAACTTCAAAATAGCCGAAGAAGAAAACGATTGGTTCAAGAGCGAATACGTGAATTTGGTGAAAGGGGATGCATTGAACCTTCCCGTTACCGATGAAAGTATCGATGTAGCCGCACAAAATTGCCTTTTCAATATTTTTAAGATAGATAATCTTAAAAAAGCCGTTTCCGAAATGTACCGGGTACTAAAGCCCCACGGAAGATTGGTGATGAGCGATCCCATTTGCGAACAACCTATGAGTGACGAGCTTCGCAATGATGATAGACTTAGGGCTCAATGCCTGAGCGGCAGCATTCCTTTGAAGGAATATGTTAAAGTACTGACCGATGCTGGTTTTGGCACTATTGAAATTAGAGGTAAGCGATCGTATAGGGTGTTATCACCGAACCATTATCCCACAAAAGAGCTTATTCATATCGAATCTATTGAAATAGCTGCCATTAAAGACCCCATGCCAGCGGATGGCCCCTGTGTTTTTACGGGTAAAACAGCCATTTATTTTGGAAATGAAGCTTATTTTGATGATCAGAAAGGACATGTGCTACAACAAAACCAACCCTTGGCGGTCTGCGATAAAACCGCAGCAGCTTTGGCCAATGCTTCTGATGAAATCTTTATAAGTGAAAGTACATACCACTACAACGGTGGCGGGTGTTGCTAGTTTATTTTGAAATAGCTCCTTTAGAAGACTCATAATCCAATAAAATCCCCTCGGAAATCCATTTGGCCAATGCCTGTCGGTTATCGGGGTCCAGGATTCTACGTTGGTCCTTTTTGTTTCTGATGTTGCCTATTTCGATGTAAGCCATGGCCGGAAGCGTGTTTTTAACTACGTACAAACTGCTTCTTTCCATAAAGGTTCCGTTGTACAATCGGTTGGGCTGGAATTTTTTATACTTCCTCAAAAATGTCTGGTGAATACTTTCCGCAAGCCTTTTTCCGTTGGTACTCTTTTCGTGATGGTAGAAAAATACATCGATATTGGTACCCTCGCCCCTGCTATCCACGTGTGTGACCAAAAGACGTTGATATTTACCTGAATTCTTAGCATACAAATCGTTTACAGCTTTGGTACGTTGCTTCAAACGCTCCAATTGGTCTAGCGGGATAGGCTGTGATTGAACGGTTTCGTCCGTATCCAGTTCAAGGATTCTTTTGTCCCTAATTCCATCATTATCATCTTGGACAATGATATGTACTTCCGACCCGTGGGATATCAGCTCGCGGGCCAATCTTAGGGTCACATCATAGGCGTACTCATCCTCTGCAATCAATTTACCGTTATGCTTTTCAATGGCCCCTGGGTCTGGCCCACCGTGTCCCGAAATCAAGTAGTAAACAGTATTGCTCAAACGGGAACTAACCTTGTCTACCTTTTTAAAGTCCTCCCCAAAAATGGAATAGGTGGTGCCCTCTTCCACTACTTCTACCGTTTTTGTCTCCAAAGTATCGGGCAGCATATACCGCTTCCCCAGAATTAAGGATTCATCCTCGCCCAAATCCTCTGCATTTAGTTTCACAAAGTTGTTGTAATGTTTTGTTGGGCTCACCCCGTGTCGTCGCAGCAACGAATAAATACCATCGCCTTCTTGGGCCATGACTTTGGGAAAATCCTCTTGGCCCCATAAGGTGTACTGAAATATAAACAAAACGCCCAGCAATGGCGTAAACCAATTAAGTCTCATTTAATTCTCAAATTCTATATCAACATAATCATTCATTATGCCATTGCTGATCAAATTGGCAAATTCTTTTTGGTTGGGTCGCAAGGAAATTTTACTATCTGATTGGTTAGAAGTGTTCTCAAGGGTCAACAGACTTATGGCGGGCAGAATATTTTTGGCCAAGTACAGGCTGTTTTTGTCCTTAAAAATCAAGCTGGCTTCGTTGAATGTTTTGTTGGAGATATTGTTTTTCTTGAAAACGTTCTGGATATTTTGTGCAAATCGTTGGCCCTGTTCGCTTTTATTATAATGATAAACAGCTACATCCAAATTTCCGTTTCCAGTAACATGCTCCGAACGAATGACCAAAACCCGTTGGTATTTTCCTGAGTTCTGCAAGTATCGCTTATTGATGACCTTGATATAATCCCCCATGGAGCTTGTCCTTGATTCGAGAGGCTCCTCAAGGTTTGATGAA
Organism: Flagellimonas crocea; assembly: GCF_033441595.1. Lineage (NCBI taxonomy): Bacteria > Pseudomonadati > Bacteroidota > Flavobacteriia > Flavobacteriales > Flavobacteriaceae > Flagellimonas > Flagellimonas crocea. The sequence goes on from NZ_JAUZVX010000003.1 coordinate 211,428, forward strand.
GAATCATCGCCGAGAACATAAACCTTGGCACCGTTCACCATTAACTCGGCCGCCAAACGTTTTGTTATTTCCTTTACAAAGTCAGTATTGTTCTTGGTGTTCTCCGTGACCAAATAGTACACCGCATCTTTCAGCTTATCACTTTTGAGGGACATCTGGGCCAACTCTTTATCAAAAATAGGCGCCTCCACACCTTGAGTGGGCTCAACCAAAACCCCGGTCTTTTTAAATGAATCGTCTGCGTAGGGCACCTTATATTCCTTACCCAGTTTTAACGTGCCGCCCTCTGAAATCCTATCTGAGTTCAGCTCCAAAAAGGCTCCGTAGTGCTTGGCAGGATCCAGCCCCTGTTTACGAAGAAGTGAAAAAATACCATCGCCCTGCTCGGCAGTAACGGTATAAAAGTTGTCCTCTTGTGCAAAAATAATGGTACAGGCACACGCCCAAAACAGAAGGGTCGATTTTAATTTCATTACGCTATATTTTTGGGGAGGGTGCGCTACAAATATGGCGAAAAATCAGAAACATCCACCATTCCTTAAGATAAAAATTCCCACAATTTATCGACAAGCCTTAAAGACTCGATTTTTTGATTTGGGTGTACTGCCTTCTAATGATGGATTCCGCTGGTTTATTTTGGGGCGTAAAACGGTTGTCCGCATGTCCACCAACTTGATCGTGCTGCATAAACCATTTCCAGACGAATCCCCCAGCAAACCAATCCTCATTCCAAAATTCATCAAAGATTACCTGCGTAGCATCAGCTTGTGCCTTGAGGTTCACATCCATTTGGTTACGGTCCACCAACCAAGGTTTTTTGCCCGTAAAATCCATGCTTCGGTATCCAAACTCCGTAAAAAGAATAGGTTTATCTTCCTGTTTGGCAAGTTCCCGCATTTTGGTCTTCCAGGGTTGCCAACCTTCCGTTAACGTTTCTATCGTAGGGTTTTCCCGTTCGCAAAGCGGAAAATAGGCGTTCACACCAATAAAATCCAAATCCGACCAAAAAGGTGTTTTTGCATACTCGTCCCAGTTGGCGGCATAGGTAATCTTGCCCGTGTACACTTCTCTTACCTTTTTAATAAGATCGTTCCAGAACTCTGGCCGTTCGTTCACAAAGGTTTTTAGCTCAGTTCCTATACAAAATATGTCGCTTTGGGTCTCTTCCGCCATCTCGGCATAAAGCAGAATAAATGCTTCGTAGGATGCTTCCAGTTTTTCCCAATCTTCTTCTGAAGGCATTTTCATGTTGCCAGTAAATTGACCATCAAAAATCCAAATTTGGGGTTTTACCATCACGCTTACCCCATTTTGATGCAACTTTTCTATGTACTGCTTTGCTCCTTCCCTGCGCTCTCCATACCATTGCCTATCCGTATTAAAAATCAGTTCGGGGGAATCCAAATCCCTAATAAATCCAAACGGCATCACGGCGGCATAATTGGCACCCACGTTGAGAACGGGGTCGATATGGTGCTGGGCGACTTCCTCCCTCGAGGAGACAAAACTGACACCATTGACTTTATCAAACTTGCTAGTTGCGCAAGAGGCAAAAACAAGCACACATAAATAAATCAGCTTTTTCATAATGATTGTGAACGCTTTAAAAATAATCATTTTAAAACATCATCCGACCGCCAAATTCTTATTAAATTTCATCTTTCTGTTAAGTTTTTACGATAAACCTCGACACATAGAACAATCAAACCCAACCCATGGAACACATTGTCATTATTGGAAATGGAATTGCAGGTGTAACCGCTGCAAGGCACATTCGAAAGCTTTCCGACAAAAAAATCACCATTGTTTCTGCAGAATCCGAATATTTTTTCTCCAGAACAGCTTTGATGTATGTGTACATGGGCCATATGAAGTTTGAGCATACCCAACCATACGAGAACCACTTCTGGAAAAAGAACCGAATAGATTTGGTACAAGGGTACGTGACCAAGGTCAACACCCAAGAAAAATTGCTTCATCTTGATGGTGCTCCAGACCTCAACTACGATAAATTGATTATTGCCACAGGATCAAAACCCAACAAATTTGGATGGCCAGGACAGGATTTGGATGGCGTTCAAGGACTTTATTCCAAACAAGACTTGGAACTGCTGGAGGAAAACGCGCCCAACAACAAGGTTTGCAAACGGGCAGTGATTATTGGTGGTGGACTTATTGGTATCGAATTGGCCGAAATGCTCCGAACCCGCGATATTCCAGTAACGTTTTTAGTTCGTGAAAACAGCTTTTGGAACAGTGTTTTGCCTTCTGGCGAATCAGAAATGATCAACGAACATATCCGCGAGCACCATATAGATTTACGCTTGGGTGCTTCACTCAAGCAAATCACTCCCGATGAAAATGGAAGGGTAAAATCCGTGACACTGTCCGAAACTGGGGAAGAAATTGAATGTGACTTGGTAGGATTGACCGCAGGTGTTACCCCAAATATTGATTTTTTGAAAAACTCGGATATAGAATTAGGTAGAGGAGTAAAGGTAAATCGGTTTTTGGAGACCAATGTTGAAGACGTATACGCCATTGGCGATTGTGCGGAACAGCACGAAGCCATTGGAAATCGACGCCCCATTGAAGCTGTTTGGTACACGGGCCGTATGATGGGCGAAACCCTGGCCCAGACCATTTGCGGCAATCGAATGGAATATAATCCAGGCCATTGGTTCAACTCCGCCAAATTTCTGGACATTGAGTACCAAACCTATGGTTGGGTGTTCCCAGAGAGAAAGAAAAAAGAAAACGAGGCCCATTTCCATTGGAGACATCCCAAAGAAAAACTCTGCATCACCCTTGCGTTTGATAAAGATTCTGAAACCGTGTTGGGCATCAACACCTTTGGCATTCGTTTGCGGCACGAGGTTTTTGATAGATGGCTCAGCGAAAAAAGAACCATTGATTATGTGATGGAGCATCTTAGAGACGCCAATTTTGACCCTGAGTTTTATAAGAATTTTGAATCACAGATCGTGTCCAAATACAATTCTGATTTCGGCAAATCCATCAATCCGAAAAAGAAAAACCTAAAACGCATCTTCCAACTGAATTGATTGGTTGATGGTTAAGGGTTAATGGTTTATTAAAGAGTTTAAATTGTACGAAAAACTGGAGAGGTCATGTCCCATTCGAAAATATCAGAACAAAGAAACAACAAACAATGAACAGTCAAACCTATCATAAAAGTATGGCCCTGACAGGCGAACCACCAAAAAGTTTGAGCTTAAGTCAAAAACTTGCTGTCCTTTTGGGATTATCTGGGATGGGCATTCTGCTTTTGGCCGTTTTCAATGTCAATTTTCCGAACAAGACCTTATGGTTGACCTTGTCTCTTTTGGCCATCACCGTCGGGATTGTTTGGTTTTCTTGGGACGCCTATTCCAAAAAAATCCCTGGGATCAAAAATGATGGGGTTTGGTTCAAGTCGATTTCCAGCCGCGGCTTATGGGGTTGGGTGGCAGGTTTGTCCCTGACAGGTTTCTACATTGTACTCTATTTTTATCCAGAATACCTCGGTCTGGTGAACGGTGGCGACAACAAAGGGGTTATCGGGCTTTTTGACCCGCTCAGTAAATTTTTGAGCGGTAACCCCGCCAGTCAGTGGTTTGTTTACGGCACACTTTATACGGTGGCCATTTTTGCCTTTGGCATCAAGTTTCTTTGGAAATACCGCCATAACCGATACGAAAGGTTGCGCACTTGGAGCGTCATGTTCTTTCAAACCGCCTTTGCGTTCATCATCCCAGAATTGATGGCCCGTTTGAACGGTGATAAAATTTTGGACGGGGGAAGTTTGCCTTATTACGACCTCAAAAATATTTGGCCGCTCAACTATTATAATTTTGAAGGTTATCGCATCAAGGCCTTCCTAAGTTCAGGAGAAATTGGTTTTGCCCTTTTGATTTTCGGCATCCTTTCCATATTTGTGATCACCCCCATCCTTACCTATAAATATGGTAAAAGATGGTATTGCTCCTGGGTCTGTGGCTGCGGCGGATTGGCGGAAACCGCTGGGGACTCATTCAGGCAGTTGAGCGATAAATCTACATTTGCATGGAAAGTGGAACGCTGGGTGGTGCACAGCGTCGTAGTTTTTGTGACTTTGATGACCACCGCGGTCATTTATTCCTATTTGGGAACGGATACCAGTAAATATTGGCTGACCAAAAGCACTTTCTTAATTGGTGTAGCCGTCTTACTTACTTTAGTTTTTGGTTGGGCCATGATTTTTAAAAGAGACCAACTCCAGAAAGATGCGCAGTACGGAGCCATCGGTTATTTTGTGATCATTATAGCGCTGATCGGGTTTCATTTTTTTAGCGGGGACGGACAAATTTTTCTTTTTAAATCCGAAACACTTCGTAAATCATACTCTTTCTTGATTGGAAGCATTTTTTCTGGAGTCATTGGAACAGGGTTCTATCCCATTTTCGGTAGTAGGGTGTGGTGCCGCTTCGGTTGCCCCATGGCCGCCATTTTAGGGTTTCAGCAGAAATTGTTTTCCAGGTTCAGAATTACCACCAATGGGGGGCAATGTATTTCTTGCGGTAACTGCTCGGTATACTGCGAAATGGGCATCGATGTGCGGGCCTACGCCCAGAAAGGAGAGAACATTGTTCGGTCGAGCTGCGTGGGATGCGGAATTTGCTCAGCAGTTTGTCCAAGGGGCGTCCTTAAACTGGAAAACGGTCCGTTGGAGGGAAGAATAGACAGCAACCAAGTATTATTGGGTAACGATGTGGACCTGATGACATTGGTGAACAAAAAATAGATTTCCCTTCTTTTTGAAGATTTTCGGTCAAATATCCTTGGAAAATTTTAGTTTTGGCGAGCTCTAACACTAACCAAAACAACACCTGACCAATGGCGGATATCAAGGTCATCATCCCAGCGATCAACGAAGGAGATTCCATTGGTTTGGTGGTCTCGGAAATTCCCGACCATGTGTCCGAAATTGTGGTCGTGGACAACGGTTCCGAAGACGATACCGTAGCCAATGCAGAAAAAGCTGGCGCCACTGTAATCACGGAAAACCGCAAGGGCTATGGGTTTGCCTGTTTAAGAGGATTAAATTACATATCCGAACGATCTAAAACACCCGACATCATCGTATTTATCGACGGAGATTATTCAGATTATCCAGAGGAATTGGATAAGATTGTCGCCCCAATTTTGGAAAATGACATCGATTTTGTGGTGGGAGCGCGAAAAAAATCACTTCGCGAACCTGGTTCCATGACCCCACAGCAGGTTTTTGGGAACCAATTGGCCACATTTTTAATGAGATTGTTTTTTAGGTCAAAATTTACGGATCTGGGACCTTTTAGGGCGATAAAATATGAAAAGCTCAAAGAATTAAGAATGCAGGACACCACTTATGGCTGGACAGTGGAAATGCAATTGAAAATTTTGAGAAAAAAAATGTCATATATCGAAGTACCAGTGCGTTACAAACGAAGAATTGGGGTGTCAAAAGTATCAGGTACGGTAAAAGGTACTATATTTGCTGGCATAAAAATATTAGGTTGGATCTTTAAATACAGTTTAAAATAATGGGACTTGCTATCGCTTACATCATCATTGCTATTTATAGTACAGCCTTAATTTTGATATTCTTTTATAGTCTGGCTCAATTGAATCTACTGGTCAATTATCTGGGCTATAAAAAACGAAACGAGGAAGCTCCAAAATTCAACCTTCTCGACCCCAAAGAAATTCCATTCGTTACCATTCAGCTTCCCATTTACAACGAGGAATATGTGATGGAGCGTTTGTTGGAAAACATTGCCAAGATAGAATACCCAAAAAGTAAACTGGAAATCCAAGTGCTGGACGACTCAACGGACGATTCCGTAGTGGAAACTGCCAGAAGGATCGAGGAACTCCAAGAAACTGGATTGGACATTAAGCATATCCGTAGGGAAAACAGACAAGGCTATAAAGCAGGTGCCCTTAAAGAAGGACTGGAAATTGCCAAAGGTGATTTTATCGCCATTTTTGATGCCGATTTCCTTCCAGAAGCCGATTGGCTCAAAAAAACAGTTCCCTATTTCAAGGATGAGGAAATCGGTGTGGTACAGACCCGTTGGGTACACATCAACAGGGATTACTCCACTTTGACCCGTATACAGGCCTTTGCCTTGGATGCCCACTTTACCTTGGAACAAGTTGGAAGAAACTCCAAAGGACACTTTATCAACTTTAACGGTACCGCAGGTATCTGGAGAAAAGAATGCATCTTCGATGCGGGCAACTGGGAGGGCGACACCCTTACCGAAGACCTCGATTTGAGCTACCGTGCCCAATTGAAAAACTGGAAGTTCAAGTATTTGGAAGATGTGGAAACTCCCGCAGAGCTTCCCGTAGTAATCAGCGCCGCGCGTTCACAACAGTTCCGTTGGAACAAAGGTGGTGCGGAAAACTTCAGAAAAACGGTATTGAGCGTAATTACCGCCAAAAACATTCCGTTCAAAACTAAGTTCCACGGGGTAATGCACCTCTTGAACAGCTCTATGTTCCTTTGCGTGTTCACCGTGGCCTTGTTGAGCATTCCCATGCTTTATATCAAAAATACCTACGGCCATTTGGGATGGGTATTTGAAGTGACAAGCTTTTTCATTTTGAGTACCATTATCCTTTTTGTATGCTATTGGTTTACGTACAAAAGTATTCAGGGCAGTAGTTTCGACAATTTCGTGGATTACATCAAACTGTTCTTTACCTTTTTCTCAGTGGCATTGGGCTTTTCTTTGCACAATACCGTCGCAGTTTTGGAAGGACATTTGGGCAAGCGAAGTGAATTTGTAAGAACTCCAAAGTTCAACATCAACAGTATTAAGGATACCTGGAAAGGCAACAAATATTTAACCGATAAATTGTCGCCCAACATGATCTTGGAGTTTGCCTTGATGATTTATTTCCTCTTTGGAATGTACAGCGCCATACCGTTGAACGACTACGGATTGTTCCCGTTCCACTTAATGTTGTTCCTAGGTTTTGGATTTGTATTCTTTAAATCCTTAACTTCCAAGGCATAAACAAACACCATGCAATCTTATTGGCGACTGCACAGATACCCGATACTATTTGCTGTCGCTTGTATTCTGTTCTACTGGAGCTTTGCATACAACTTGGTCCGTACGGACTTCATTAAGTTGTTCATGCTCTATGGGGCACTTTTTTATCTTACTTCCAAAATTATCCAGTTCGAAAAATGGAACTTTAAGTTCCTATTGGTCGTTGGGATACTTTTTCGGTTGGTATTTTTGATTGCCGAGCCCAATCTTTCACAGGATTTCTATCGGTTTATTTGGGATGGAGAACTCATCAAAAACGGCATCAATCCGTATTTGTACACACCCGACCAAATTATGGAGCAGGGCACGGTATCATTCCCCAGCATGAAGGAACTGCACGAGGGAATGACCGACCTCAATGCGCGTCACTACAGCAACTATCCGCCAATCAACCAAGTCCTTTTTGCCATTGCATCAATTTTGGGTGGAGGTAGTGTTCTGGGTTCCACCATTGCCATGCGGTTGATGGTGATTCTTGCCGATTTAGGCGTGCTTTATTTTGGAAGAAAGCTTTTACAGCACCTGAACAAGGCCAACCATTTGGCATTTTGGTACTATTTGAATCCATTGATCATTATCGAACTTACGGGCAACCTGCATTTTGAGGGTGTAATGCTCTTTTTCTTTGTTTGGGCCCTGTATCTAATCTCAAAAAACAAGTGGTTATGGTCAACCCCGATATATGCCATTTCCATCATGGTAAAGTTAATGCCCCTGATGTTCCTGCCACTTTTTGTAAAATACTTCGGGCTAAAAAAGAGTGTTGTTTTTTACGCTTTGATACTGTTGGGGTGCGGGGCTTTGCTGTTTCCTTTTTATTCCTCCGTATTTATCGATAATTATTCGGATACCGTTGGGCTATGGTTCACCAATTTTGAGTTCAATGCCAGCACATACAATGTCGTTAAGAAGATTGCAGTCACTTATTATGAAGCCAAACCCTGGGAATTGATAGACTCCTATGGTTCAGTAATACAAAAAGTGGTGATCGTTATCATTTTGCTACTTGCTTTCCTACGGAAAAACCAAAAACTGGAAAGCGTCATCACATCCATGATGCTTGCATTGGCCTGCTATTATTTCCTCTCCAGCACCGTGCATCCTTGGTATGTAGTGTTTCTTTTGGGCATTGCCATGTTTACCGATTACAGGTTCCCATTCGTGTGGTCCTTCGCCGTAGTTCTGAGTTACTATGCATATTCCAATCCCGATTACAAAGAAAATCTTTGGTTATTGGCCATTGAATACATTTTGGTAATTGGGTTTTTTATTTATGAAATAATAGGAAGTAGGCCGAAAAAGTTATATTTCCTCAAAAAGTGACCTCAACTTTAGTACAATTCGAATTAATTTGTACTTTAGCTTCAGAATGAAAGGACACCAGTACATACCATTTACTTTGAGCATCACTGCTCCCATCAGTCCGTTTACTCCCCGTCGTCGTCGCCCGTAAGGGTGCATTATATCAATTGGAAATAGGTGAGTCCATTTCCGCAGAACGACCAAATCTATTTTTTTAATTTTTTACAGAACAATCGCTTGCAATGGAAATTATTGTTGCTAACGAATCACATTTTAAATACGCACAGATCATTAGCGATACCATTACCGAATCGGCCAAAGTCCGCGGTACAGGTATTGCCAGACGCACTCCTGAATATATTATAAAACGCCTCCAGAACGGAAACGCCATCATTGCTTTGGATGGCGATAAATTTGCGGGTTTCTGCTATATCGAGGTCTGGGGAAACAAGGATTTTGTGGCCAACTCTGGTTTGATCGTACATCCCGATTACAGAAACCAAGGACTTGCCAAAAAAATCAAAAAGGCAGTTTTTGATCTATCCAGAAAAAAATTCCCCGAAGCCAAAATATTTGGTATCACCACGGGACTTGCCGTAATGAAAATGAACTACGAACTGGGCTATAAACCTGTTACATTTTCCGAACTTACGGACGATCCCGAATTTTGGAAAGGTTGTCAGACCTGTAAGAACTTTGATATTCTTACACGCACAGAAAAAAAGATGTGTCTTTGCACGGGAATGCTGTACGACCCCAATTCAAAAAAACACGAGCCTGAAAAACTCAATAAAAAGGCGTTTCAAAGGCTGAAAAGCATTAAGGAACACCTTTTCCTAAAAAAGAAAGATAATTAATTGTCAGTTCGAGCTATCATCCTGAGCACAGTCGAACTATTGAAAATACATAAATGGATTCTTGCTTTGGCAGGAACGACAAAATAAAAGAAAAATGGAAAAATTAGTTTTAGCATATAGTGGTGGATTGGATACGTCATACTGTGCCAAATACCTATCACAGGAAGAAGGTTTTGAAGTGCATGCCGTAAGTGTGAACACGGGCGGTTTCAGCAAAACTGAAATCGAGGAAATCGAGGAAAAAGCGCTTGCCCTTGGCGCAACCAGCTACACCTCTATTGACGCCGTTGCAACATTTTATGAGAAAGTGGTGAAATATCTCATCTTCGGAAATGTACTCCGAAACAACACCTATCCCCTTTCCGTAAGCGCGGAACGAATCGTTCAGGCTATCGAGATTGTGAACCACGCCAAAAAAATTGGCGCCAAATACATTGCCCACGGAAGCACGGGAGCAGGAAACGATCAGGTTAGGTTCGATATGATCTTTCAAATCTTGGCCCCAGACATCAAGATCATCACACCGATAAGGGATAAAAAATTGGCAAGGGAGGAAGAAATCAACTACCTACAACAAAACGGTATCGATTACTCCTGGGAAAAAGCCAAATATTCCGTAAACCGAGGATTATGGGGCACGTCCGTGGGAGGCGATGAAACCTTGACTTCTCACCTTTCATTACCAGAAAGTGCGTACCCGAGCCAATTGCAAAAAGAACTATCCAAAGAGTTGAAGTTGACCTTTAAAAAGGGTGAATTGGTTGCATTGGACGGCGAGCAGGACACTCCTGTGGCCAACATCGAAAAATTGTCCGCCATTGCATCCAAATACGCCATTGGTAGAGATATCCACGTTGGAGATACGATTATCGGAATCAAAGGACGGGTCGGTTTTGAAGCCGCGGCTCCATTGATCATAATAAAAGCGCACCATTTGTTGGAAAAACACACCTTGAGCAAGTGGCAACAATATCAGAAAGAGCAAATGGGCAATTTTTATGGCATGCTATTGCACGAAGGCAACTATTTGGACGAGGTGATGCGAAACATCGAAGCCTTTTTGACCGACACCCAGAAACATGTATCGGGCGATGTTTTCGTCACGTTGCACCCCTACCGATTCGACTTGAACGGCATCACTTCACAACACGATTTGATGAACGCTTCCTTTGGAAGTTATGGCGAAATGAACAAAGGTTGGACCGCTGACGATGCCAAGGGCTTTATCAAAATTTTGTCGAACTCAGGAAAAATAGCCAACCACGTAAACCAAGATTCATGATCAAAGCAGGAATCATAGGAGGTTCGGGTTACACAGGTGGTGAATTGATCAGGATTCTGCTCAACCATCCGCAGGCCCTAATCGATTTTGTATACAGTACCACAAGAGCGGGAAAGCCCATCAGTTCCGCACATCAGGATTTGCTGGGACAAACAGAATTGAAATTCTCAGGGGAGATAAATCCAAAGGTCGATGTAGTCTTCCTTTGTTTGGGACATGGCAACTCGACTTCATTTTTGAACGAGAACCAATTTTCAGCATCAACAAAAATCATTGACCTCAGCAACGATTTTAGGTTACAAACGAATTCCAATTTTAATGGTCAACGATTTATTTATGGGCTTCCCGAACTGAACAAGTCTGCCATACAGACCGCTGAGGCCATTGCCAACCCAGGTTGTTTTGCCACCGCCATACAATTGGCCCTGTTGCCTTTGGCAAAAGCAGGTCTGTTAGGTGATGACGTCCATATCAACGCCGTTACGGGCAGCACTGGGGCAGGCGTTGGACTGTCCGACACCTCGCATTTTAGCTGGAGGAACAACAACGTTTCATGGTACAAACCTTTTACGCACCAGCATTTGGGAGAAATCGGTGAAAGTTTGAATTCCTTCGGAAATTCCGTGGGCAAATTGATGTTTTTACCGAATCGCGGCAACTTCACCCGTGGAATTTTGGCCACGGCGTACACCAAATACAACGGCAACTTGGAAGATGCGAAGAAGCTGTACAACGATTTTTACAAAGACGCTGCATTCACCCACATGTCGGATGAAGAACTGCATCTAAAACAAGTAGTGAACACCAACCAGTGTCACGTTCATTTGCATAAACACGATGATATTCTTTTGGTTACATCGGCCATTGATAATTTATTGAAAGGGGCATCGGGACAGGCAGTACAAAATATGAACCTAATGTTCGGTTTCCCCGAAACCGAAGGTCTGTTGTTGAAGGCAGGCGTATTTTAAAATTACGAGGTCGAGCTGTCACATCGAGCGGAGCCGAGATGCGAGACCACACGCAAAAATTTTGAAACATCTCTCGACTGCGCTCGAGATGACAAAAACTTAAGAAACCATGAAAGTAGCCATCATAGGAGCAGGAAATTTGGGATTGGCCATTGCCAAAGGCATTTTGCACAGCAACGGAGCCACCACCATGTACCTTACCAAACGGAACACCAAATCCATTCAGGAGTTTGAAAAATATGGAATCGTAACCGTTACTTCGGACAATAAAGAAGCGGTGAAAAATTCGGATATATTGATCTTCGCCGTTCAGCCAGGGCATTTTGCCCATATTTTGAACGAAATCAAAGATCTTCTTACCGAAAAGCACGTGATCATCAGTACCATTACGGGTTTTAAGATTCCTAGAATCGAGGAAATCATCGGGTCGGACAAGTTCATCATCCGAAGTATGCCCAACACGGCAATCTCCGTAGGCAAATCCATGACCTGCATTTGCTCCAACGAGCTCGGCAAGAAAAGAATCGACTTGGCCAAGGCCATTTTCAACCGAATGGGGCATACCATGGAAATTCCAGAAGACCAGATGCAAGCTGCTACCGTAATCTGTGCGAGCGGGATTGCTTTTTGGATGCGTTTGATACGTGCCACCACCCAAGGCGCCATTCAATTGGGGTTTGATGCAAAAGAAGCACAAGAGCTGGCCATGCATACCTGTAATGGTGCCGCAAGCCTGTTGATTGAGTCAGGAAGTCACCCAGAAGAAGAAATTGATCGCGTGACCACCCCAAAAGGATGCACCATTGAAGGTTTGAACGAAATGGAGCACCAAGGATTGAGCTCATCGTTGATCAGGGGAATTGTATCCTCGTATGAAAAAATCAGTCAAATCAGAAAAGGATAAAGCTATCAGGTCGAGCTGTCACATCGAGCGCAGTCGAGATGCGAGACCTTAAAAAATAAGTGTACCTCTCGACTGCGCTCGAGATGACAAATAAGAAATTATGAAACTATTCGACGTATACCCGCTATATAATGTCACTCCAGTAAAGGCAAAGGGCATTGAGGTCTGGGATGACAAAGGGGAAAAATATTTGGATTTTTATGGTGGTCATGCCGTAATCTCCATTGGCCATACACATCCGCACTACGTAAAACGAATCAAGGAACAATTGGACCAAATGGCCTTCTACAGCAATTCGGTACAAAACCCGTTGCAAGAAGCATTGGCACAAAAGCTTGGTGATTTGTCTGGTTGTGAAAACTATGACCTTTTTATGTGCAATTCGGGCGCCGAAGCCAACGAAAATGCACTGAAGATGGCCTCGTTCCACACAGGAAAATCAAAAGTGATCGCTTTTACCAATAGTTTTCACGGAAGAACCTCGGCAGCAGTTGCCGCAACGGACAACCCGAGCATCAATGCACCCATCAACAAACAACAAGAAGTCACTTTCTTGCCTTTAAACGATTTTGATGCCTTTGAAAAAGCCATTGAAAGTGATGAATACTGTACCGTGATTTTGGAAGCCATTCAAGGTGTCGGCGGTTTGGACGAGCCCACCACGGAATTCTTCCAATTGATCGCCAAAAAATGCAAGGAACATAATGTTGTGCTTATTGCCGATGAAGTACAATCGGGCTATGGCCGTAGCGGAAAGTTTTTTGCGTTTCAACATCATGGTATAGAACCCGACATCATTTCCATAGCCAAGGGCATGGGGAACGGTTTTCCAGTAGGTGGTATTTTGATTCACGAAAAGTTTAAACCATCATACGGACTCTTGGGCACCACCTTTGGTGGCAACCATTTGGCATGTGCCGCCAGTCTTGCAGTTTTAGAGGTTTTGGAAAGTGAAAACCTGATAGAAAATGCATCAGAACTTGGAGCCTATTTTAGGGAAAAAGCTGCTGAGATACCAGAAATCAAAAAAGTAAAGGGGAGAGGATTAATGATTGGATTGGAATTCGATTTTGAAGTTGCCGACCTACGCAAGAAAATGATTCTGGAACAACACATGTTCACGGGAAGTGCCAAAAACAAAAAGTTATTGCGGTTTTTACCTGCATTGAACATCACCAAAGAAGACATTGACCTATTTTTTGAAGCGCTGAAAAAAGCATTATAATGAAGCATTATTTATCCGTAAACGATATAGAATCCCTACCCGATTGGGTGGACGAAGCAATAACCCTAAAAAAAGACCCTTACCTATTTGAAGATTTGGGCAAACGGAAAACGATATGCCTGTTGTTTTTCAACAATAGCCTAAGGACCCGTTTGAGTACACAAAAAGCCGCCATGAACCTTGGTATGGAAGTAATGATCATGAATTTTGGCAACGAAGGTTGGGCACTGGAATATGGTGATGGCACCGTGATGGATCAGGGTACTTCGGAGCATATAAAAGAAGCTGCCCAAGTAGTTTCCCAATACGCCGACATTGTTGCGATACGGGCATTTGCAGGTTTGGTGGACAAAGAAAAGGACGAAGCCGAGGAGGTAATCAACGGATTTGCCAAGTACGCCACCATTCCAGTGGTAAATATGGAGAGTTCCGTAGGGCATCCGCTTCAGGCTTTGGCGGATGCCATTACTTTGAAGGAGAATGAAGTAAAAAAGAGACCGAAAGTAGTTTTGTCTTGGGCTCCGCACCCCAAAGCATTGCCACATGCGGTGGCCAACTCCTTTGTTCAGATGATGAAGATGCAAGATGCTGATTTTGTAATCACACATCCCGAAGGATATGAACTCAATGCGGAACTGACCGAAGGATGTCAAATTGAATACAATCAGGACAAGGCACTGGAAGATGCCGATTTCGTCTATGTAAAAAACTGGAGCAGCTATTCCGATTACGGGAAAGTATTGAACAAGGATAAAAACTGGACCATTACCAAAGAAAAATTGGGACATGCCAAGTTTATGCACTGCCTTCCCGTTCGAAGAAACATGATTGTGGAGGACGCTGTCTTGGATGGAGAACAATCATTGGTGGTGGAACAGGCCAAAAACAGGATCTATTCCGCACAGATTGTATTGAAAAAAATATTGCAGGAAAAATGAAACTCAAGGACAAGGTCTGCATAGTTACAGGAGCAACCAGTGGAATGGGAAAAGCCATTGCCGAATCCTTTTCTTCTGAAGGAGCTAAGCTAATACTTTCTGGTCGTAACCAAGAAAGCGGCAAAGCATTGGAAAACGGCCTTAACAATGCGCTCTTTGTTCCAGGTGATGTTACCGACCCGTCCTACAACAAAAAGTTGGTGCAAACCGCTATGGAAACCCATGGCAAGCTGGACATCCTATCATTGAATGCTGGCATTCTTGGATTGGGAAATGTCCAAGAGCTGTCCATTGATTCGTGGCGGAATACCATCGATACGAATTTGAGTTCCATCTTTTACCTTTGTAAATATGCACTTCCGCAGTTGCAGAAACAACCACAAGGCAATATTTTGATCAATGCATCGATTGCAGCCTTCAAGAGTTTTCCAAACCATCCCGCTTATTGTGCTTCCAAAGCAGCATCGGTAGCCCTGATGAAGCAAATGGCAGTTGACTATGCTCCAAAAGTCAGGGTGAACGCCATTTGTCCAGGCCCTGTGGACACCCCTTTGTTGTGGGAATCGGCCCAGGCTTTTGAGAATCCCGATATTGCTGTCGAAAATGCGAAAAGGACTACATTGTTAAAAAGGTTGGGGGCACCTGAAGATATTGCTAAACTTGTACTTTTCTTGGTTTCCGAAGATAGTTCTTGGATCACGGGAACCACAGTGACCATAGATGGAGGGATTATAAATACATAAAATGAAACAGAAATTATCCGTAGTAAAAATTGGCGGCAATCTTATTGAAGATGCCGCAGGATGCAAAAAGGTATTGGACCTGTTCTCCAAAATGGATGGCAACAAAATTTTGGTCCATGGCGGAGGCAAAAAAGCCACCGAACTGGCCAACCAAATGGGAGTGGAATCCAAAATGGTCAACGGCAGACGAATCACCAATGCTGAAACCCTCGATATTGCCCTAATGGTCTACGGAGGATTGTACAGTAAAAAAATAGTGGCCAAATTGCAATCGTTGGGTACCGATGCCATTGGTATGAGCGGTGCCGACGCCAATGCGATACGTGCCCATAAAAGACCCAAGAAAAATGTAGATTTCGGTTTTGTGGGCGATGTGGATACCGTGAACACCTACGGAATATTTAAATTGCTGCAAGCGGGATTTACACCGATATTTTGTGCCCTCACCCACGATGGTAACGGACAGATGCTGAATACCAATGCAGATACGATAGCCGCTGAAATTGCCATCGCCATGTCCGAACAATTTGAGACCACCCTCTATTATTGTTTCGAGAAAAAAGGGGTGCTTCAAGATATCGAGGACGAAAACTCGGTCATAAAGCACATCGACTCTCAAGGCTACGACGAGTTATTGGCCTATGGCATCATCGCTGATGGCATGTTGCCCAAAATGCACAATTGCTTTTACGCCCTTCGGAACAACGTATCCAAAGTTTGTGTAGGCAATACGAACATGTTGGAAGCCGACAATTCAGAATATACGACATTGACCTTATGAAAATAACCCAGGACATATTAACGGAAAAAGCCATTGAACTGCTTAAAAAACTCATCTGTACGCCTTCATTTTCAGGTGAAGAGGACATAACAGGTGATGCCATTGAGGAGTTTTTAAAGAGCTTTGGGGTTGATACCAAAAGACAACACAACAACATTTATGCTTTCAACAAATATTTTGATGAGAGCAAACCGACCCTGTTGCTCAACTCCCATCACGATACCGTAAAACCGAACAGCGCCTATACCAAAGACCCGTTTGATGCACATATCGAAGACGGCAAACTATACGGTCTTGGAAGTAATGATGCGGGCGGATGTCTTGTGTCGCTTTTGGCCACTTTTGTTCATTTTTATGATAAAGAAGGGCTAAGTCACAACATTATTATGGCCGCTACTGGTGAAGAGGAGGATGCGGGAGAGAAAAGCATTAGGGCCCTGCTTCCTATTTTACCACAAATTGATGTAGCCATTGTAGGCGAACCCACATTGATGGACTTGGCCATCGCAGAAAAGGGTTTGGTGGTTTTTGATGCCGTTGTGGAGGGAACCCCATCGCATGCAGCCCACCCCAACGATGACAACTGTATTTATAACGCCATTGAAACGTTACAATGGTTCAAAGACTACTCTTTTGAAAAGGTTTCCGAAGCCTTGGGCGAGGTAAAATTGACCGTCACCCAAATTAATGCGGGAAAGCAGCATAATGTTGTGCCTGCACAAGTGGACCTGGTAGTGGATGTGCGTGTAAACGATTGTTACAGTAATCAGGAAATTGCGGATATCCTTCAAAAAGAAGCACCTTGCAAAATGACCCCACGCTCCTTACGCTTGAACTCATCTTGCATTGATCCTGATCACGACTTGGTGAAAAGTGGATTGGCACTGGGCAGAAAAACCTATGGTTCGCCCACCTTATCCGATCAGGCTGCTTTGACCTGTCAATCCGTAAAATTGGGGCCTGGGGACAGTACACGATCGCATTCGGCCAACGAATTTATCTTCGTGAGGGAAATTGAAGAAGGAATAGATATTTACATTAAGACCCTTACAGGATTTTTGCAATAAACAAAATACAATGGGACCCTGAGCGTAGTCGAAGGGCAATTATATCAAAATCATGAGATTCCCATTTTCATGGGAATGACAAAACGAAAATTATGAAACTCTGGGACAAAGGATTCAGTACCGATAAAAAAATAGACCACTTTACCGTAGGCAACGACCGCGAACTGGATTTGGTATTGGCCAAATATGACGTCATCGCTTCCAAAGCCCACGCCAAAATGTTGGGCAAAGTCGGGCTGATTTCCGAAGAAGAGGCCAAGGAACTGGTAAAAGCATTGGATACCATTGCCAAGGACATTGAAAAAGGAAAGTTTACCATCGAAGATGATTTTGAGGACATGCACTCGAAGATAGAGTTTATACTCACCGAAAAATTGGGCGATACTGGTAAAAAAATCCATTCGGCCCGATCCAGGAACGATCAGGTTTTGGTGGCCATGCAGTTGTTCCTCAAAGATGAATTGACAGAGATCAAAGATCAAGTAAAAGAACTATTTGACCTGTTGATGAAATTAGCGGACAAACACAAAAATATCTTGCTGCCAGGCTACACCCACCTTCAGATTGCTATGCCATCCTCGTTCGGACTATGGTTTTCTGCCTATGCCGAAAGTTTGATAGACGATCTGTACTTTGTACAAGCAGCCCATAAAGTTGCCGACCAAAATCCACTGGGCAGTGCCGCAGGCTACGGAAGCTCCTTCCCTATTGACAGAAGTTTCACGACTGCCGAAATGGAGTTTTCAACCTTGAAATATAATGTAGTGGCCGCCCAAATGGGACGTGGAAAAGTGGAGAAGGCAACCGCTTTTGGAATTTCGAGCGTTGCCGCCACCCTATCAAAAATGGCGATGGACATTTGTCTGTACATGAGCCAAAATTTTGATTTTATCTCCTTCCCGAACGAGTTGACCACTGGAAGCAGCATTATGCCGCACAAGAAAAATCCAGATGTGTTCGAATTGATCAGAGCCAAGTGCAATAAAATTCAAGCGGTGCCCAACCAATTGATCATGATCATGAACAATTTGCCCAGCGGGTACCACCGTGACCTTCAATTGGTAAAAGAAGTCATAGTCCCTGCTTTGCAGGACATGCACGCCTGTTTGGAGATGATGACCTTCAGCCTAAAAGAAATCAAAGTGAACAAGTCCATTTTGGAAGACCCGAAATACGATTATCTCTTCAGTGTGGATACCTTGAACGAGTTGGTTAAAAGCGGAATGCCTTTTCGTGATGCCTACAAAACCATGGGCAAGGCCATAGAAAATGGCAATTTTAAACCGAAACGCGATATAGAGCATAGCCACGAAGGGAGTTTGGGCAATCTGTGCTTGGAGCAGATAAAAGAGAAAATGGAGAAATCCTTAAATTCCTAAAAATACTACTGCTTATCAAGTGTTGATTTCTGGTTTATCAATCCAAATGGGGCGTTGACCAATTGAGGCTGGAATTTAAACCCGAAAAATACTAACTTCACTCCTGTCTGCCGACAGGCAGGTATTGGTCGATATAATTCATTAAAACGAATCATATCTTTAAGGTTGGTGGCAATTAAACGGAATATATGAAAGCATTTGTAATAATGCCCTTTGATGAGGCATTTGATGACATCTATCAAATTGGTATTAAAGAAACTGCTAAAGACCTGGAAGTTAAAGCCTATAGGCTAGATGAGGAATTATTTGAGGAAGGAATGCTTGATAAAATTTATTCTGAAATTGAAAACGCTGATTTTATAATAGCTGATTTATCCGATAAAAATCCAAATGTGTTTTATGAACTTGGATATGCACATGCAATCGACAAATTATGTATCCTCACAACGACTTCAGCAGAAAACATACCATTCGATTTAAAGCATAAGCGCCATATTGTTTACGGCAATAAGATTTCTTACTTAAAAGAACAGCTTTCCGAAAATATTAATTGGGCTAAACAAGAAATTGCTAATCGAAAAAACAATCCATTTGAAATTGAACTGAAAACGAATGGGATTCTGGAAACGACAGAAGAGTTTGCGAATGCGAATATTGATTTCACCCTTGATATTGAAAATAAATCAAATAGGGTATCACCTGAAATTCAAGCTGTATACATCCACTCATCAAAACAATGGAACATCAAACAGAGGGGAAACAAGATTCCAAATAGAAAATCTGATCTAAAACCTTACAACTATAAATATCATCTCAATTTAGATATTACAAAAATCCCTAAAAAAGGGTGGACTCAAATCGAATTCAACACCTCAAGGATTCTAGCTTACGCATATGACGGAGAAGAGATAAGAGATAACTATACAATACAAGGCAATTTATTCTTAGAAATAGCTACAGAAAAAGGAAGCTTCAATTTCAAAATTCCACTGTCCGTTTACATAGATACATTACCTTTTTAAAAATGAACAACTACCACCAACAAAAGCTATAGCACATTAAAAAGTGCCATAGCCCAACCGATAAGTGCCGTTACAAAAACTCCCTTTTTTTAATTTTTGGGTTCCCTGCAAAAAGTCATACAGGCTTTTTCCCAAAATTGTATCTTGAGCCATCAACTATAATGGTTTATTTATGCAACTTCGAACTGTAACCTTTGTATTCACTTTTATTTTTGCTTGCCTTACTGGAAATGCCCAAGACCTATATGCCAAAAATGAATCGGTAGATGTCCAAAACTATGTTTTTGGTCTTCATTTAAACGATGCCACCAACGAAATCAAAGGGGAGACCGAAGTAACGGTCCGTTTTAAGGAGGGCATGGTTCCATTTGCTTTGGACCTCATCCAAAAATCGGGAGAATTTGGCATGGAAGTGACCCGTGTGTTGGAAAATGGCTCCAAGGCAAACTACACCTATACCAATAACAAAATCAACATCGTTCCTAAAAATTCGAACGATTCCGTACAGACGTTCACCATCAAATACCAGGGTGTTCCTGAAAGAGGTTTGGTCATAGATACCACCAAATTTGGAAAGCGCTCTTTTTTTGGAGACAATTGGCCCAACTTGGCTAGGCATTGGCTGCCGTCTGTAGACCATCCGTACGATAAGGCAAGCGTGGAATTCCGAATCACTGCCCCAGAACAATACGATGTGGTGGCAACGGGCAAGAAAATCGAAGAAAGCAATCTGGAAAACGGTTACAAACTAACCATTTACGAAGAACCTGCTCCTGTGGCCACCAAAGTAATGACCATTGGCGTTACAGAGTTTGCTTCGCGAGTAGTGGATTATGTGGATGGTATCGAAGTTTCGGCCTGGGTATATCCGCAAAACCGATTGGAGGGTTTTGGAGATTATACCGTAGCGGGCGATGTACTCGAATATTTTATAAATCATATCGGACCCTATTCATACGCCAAACTGGCCAACATGCAGGCCAAGACCCAATGGGGCGGGCTGGAAAATGCTGGTACCATTGCGTATTTTGAAAATTCTGTAACGGGCAACAAAACAGTTGAGCCCCTTATTGCCCATGAAATTGCCCACCAGTGGTTCGGTAATTCAGCCACGGAGAAAAGCTGGAACCACGTTTGGTTGAGCGAGGGGTTTGCCACGTATTTCTGCATTCTGTATTTGGAAAGCGAATATGGCGATGAGCGCAGAAAAGAGGAGTTGGCCATCGATAAGCAGCAAATCTTTGAGTATTACCGAAAAAACCCCGCTCCCATTGTCGACCTCACCATTAAAGACCCCATGAAGGTCTTGAGCACCAACACCTACCAAAAAGGGGGATGGGTACTGAACATGTTACGGCACAAATTGGGCGATGGCGTATTCTGGGAAGGCATCCGAAATTACTACGCGAAATACCAAAACAGCAATGTGCTGACGGATGATTTTAGGCACGTAATGGAAGAGGCATCGGGAGAGGATTTGGCGTCCTTTTTTGAGCAATGGTTGTTTGTGAAGGGGCATCCACAAATCAAATGGAACTGGAATTACAGCAATGGGAACATCAATCTCAACATACAACAACTGCAAGACCATCATGTATTTGGGTTTCCTTTGGAAATAGGTGTGGTAAAAGATGGAAAACTGACCATAAAAACCATTGTGTTGGACCAGCGCAACCAAAACATCCAATTGGAAAGCAAAGACCGACCCGATTCCATTGTTTTAGATCCAAATGAGTGGACGTTGTTTGAGGATATGGGAAAATAATAGTATCCGTAAATTCAAATGGCCCATTCGTTAATTACCGGTAGAGTTCTATCCTGAAAAAAGATATCTTGACTCCTGCTAAAAATTATGTTTAGCAACTTGTTAGCATCAAGCTGATACCAAAAGGAAGAAACATGACCACGATCAGGACAACGACCATAATAGAAACAAAGAACTTAAAGCTCATCGCCTGTAATGGTGACATTTTGAAAGCTGCGATTGAAGGAAATGAAATCATTGCCCAAAAGTTGGGGGTTAGCATTCAAGATAATTGGACGGAGTTTGGTGTTGCTGCACTACAATATTCGCTTGACAGGCTTACAGAAAGTGAAGACGAAAAAGATTGGTGGACCTATTTCCCTATTCACAAGCAGGACAACAAATTGATAGGAAGCGGCGGTTACAAAGGAAAACCAACGGCGGATGGCACTGTTGAACTCGGATACGAGATTGCTCCGGCCTACCGCAATCGTGGACTTGCCACTGAAATGACAAACGGTCTTGTTGAAAATGCTTTTAGGGACAGTAGCGTGAAAAAAGTGATTGCCCACACCCTAGGACATGAGAACCCTTCAACCAGAGTATTGATGAAATGTGGCTTTGAAAAGGTTGAAGAAATCAACGACCTGGAAGAGGGGCTTATCTGGAAATGGGAACTACAAAAGCGGAAGCGTGGGAACTATTAATCGTAAAACAATATTTCTGCTGATTGGGCAAAAAGGCAGTGGAAAGTCTTTTATTGGAACCCTGTTCGACAAGGAGTTTGGGATAACATTCATTCGAGTGGAGGATTGGGCCAAGAAAATCATCAAAAATAGAGATGTTGATGATAAAGCATATCTAGAACAAGTTTTTGGGAGCATTGAAAAGGGAATCCGAAGTAGCTTAGCCCATAAAGACAAACTTGTATTCGAGTCCACAGGTCTGACCGAATATTTTGATGAAATGCTTGGACGTTTAAAAAGTGATTTTCGGGTGATCACCATAGGTGTCTTTGCAAACGGCACGACCTGTTTGGAGCGGGTAAAATCCAGAGACCAAGAAATACATATCAATATTTCTGATGACCAAGTTTTAAATATCAATAAGAAAGTACGGGAAAGAAATTTTGATACAGATTTTGCGATAGTCAATGAAAACAAATCCAAGAAGGAACTTATAAAAGAAATCGGTGGACTTATTGAACAAATCATTAAATGACCTCAGAGCTTTTGGATTTTATCTGTTAACTTAACTATCGTTCGATATAGTTGTATGTGCTATTCCAAATAAAACCCAAAACCTCGATAAAATTTTTTGTTCTTTCACTGTAACAATTCACTGCCCTCCATCATCTTTAAAAGAAAAACACAGCCATGTACCGATTAATCTTTCTTATCGTTCTAGTTTCCACTTTTTCTTTTGGTCAAACCCAATTAAAACCACCATCCGAATTTTATCCAGCCCAAAAGACCAAGGTACTTGTCGTAGGCACCTTTCATTTTAATTTTCCTGGTTTGGACGAGGTGAAAACAGCCGATGAGAATAAAATCGACGTTTTAAAGGAACCCAAAAAGTCGGAACTGGAAGAACTTGTGGCCTACATCAAAAAATTTAAGCCCACAAAAATTGCCATTGAGGCCATGCCCTCCTGGAACACCATGCAAAAAATTGACGAATACAAAAATGGCCAACACCGGTCCAACAGGGACGAACGCTATCAATTGGGCATGCGCATAGCTACTGATTTAGGTTTGGACTCCGTATATGGCATCGATGCCACAGACCTACGCAATGATCTTTACAGAAAGGATTCCGTTTACTTAAGAGAGCTGCTGGAAAAAGTGAATTGGGAAATTGAAGACCCCTTTTGGGCATATGCCGAGGAATATTTTGACTATCGGGACAAAAAAATGAAGGATGTTCATCTGTTGGATTTCATCAAGGCCATGAATACCCGTGAAGGACATAATTTTAATTTTGGACTTTATCTTACAGGCTCCATTGCCACAGGCGACGGCCAAGGTGCCGACCATTTGTCCATTTGGTGGTATAACCGAAACGTGCGGATCTTTTCTAACCTCATCAATATTACCAAAAGTCCAGAAGAACGTATTTTGGTCATCTTTGGCAACGGACACGCGGCCATTTTACGTCAACTATTGGAAGCATCACCACAATATGAATTTGTAGAATTCAGCAGTTTGGAGGATTAAAACGAATTCTATCTCATTGCTAAATAACCAAGTGAATTTCAGGAAGACGGTTTTGGTCTATTGTTAAAAAACAAAGTAAATCATTACATTTACCGCACTAAACAAACAATGATCAACCGTACTATTTCAACCCCCGCCTGCATGGCCATTGCCATGTTATTTGGTGCTTTTTCCTTTGCCCAAAAGAAAAACGCCGATTACAAAATTCACCTTTTCAAGACCGATGAAACCTTCACCATTGATGGTATTGGCAACGAGGAAACATGGCAAAAAGCAGAACCGGCAAAAGATTTTTTCATGGTATTGCCTATGGACGACCGCAAGGCCACTCAGCCATCCGAAGTAAAAATGGCATACGACGATAAACAACTCTATCTGCTGGCCACCTTTTTTAAGACTCCCGGTAATACCTATGTGGTAGAATCGCTCCGCAGGGACTTTTCTTTTGGGGGCAACGATAATTTTTTGTTGTTCATGGACCCATTCAACAACCAGACCACAGGATTTAGTTTTGGCGCAAATGCCTATGGCGCTCAATGGGACGGTACCATGTCCAACGGTGGCAGTATTGACCTGAATTGGGACAGCAAATGGGTTTCAGAAATTCAAAATCATGAGGATAAGTGGGTCGTGGAAATGGCCATTCCCTTTAAATCCATCCGTTATGAAAAAGACGTGACCGAATGGGGCGTGAACTTTTCCAGACTGGATTTGAGCACCAACGAAAAATCGAGCTGGACACCCATTCCTCGACAATTCCCAACTGCTTCTTTGGCCTATACGGGCACGATGGTCTGGGACAATCCGCCACCAAAGCAAGGGCTCAATTACTCCATAATCCCCTACGTGCTGGGAACAGTGGGCAATTCTAGCATCGAGGATATTACGTACGATAATGAATTTAAGGTAGGTGGGGATGTAAAACTTGGTCTCACTTCTTCACTTAATTTGGACTTGACCATAAATCCAGATTTTTCGCAGGTGGAAGCCGACCGTCAAGTGGCCAATTTGACCCGTTTTGAACTATTTTTTCCTGAAAGACGCCAGTTTTTCCTTGAAAATGCAGACCTCTTTGCCAGTTTTGGGTATGACAACATCCGTCCATTTTTTTCACGAAGAATTGGATTGGGCGTGCCCATTATTGCAGGTGCCCGTGTGAGCGGAAACCTCAACCGCAACCTCCGTTTGGGCATGATGGACATGCAGACCGACAAGGTCGATGAAACGGGGTTGCCCGGTCAAAACTTTGCGGTACTCTCCCTGCAACAAAAGGTATTCTCCCGCTCCAATATTGGTTTGATGTTCGTGAACAAAGAGTCTTTGGATTATAATTCTTTGGCGGATAGTCTTCAAACACAATTCACCAAATTCAATAGGAACCTTGGACTGGAATACAACTTGGCCTCTGCCGACAACCAATATAATGGTAAGGTATTTATGCTGAAATCGTTTGGCCCAGATTCTACCTATAACGGTTTTGCCCAAGGTGCCCATTTGGAATACAGTAGTCGTAAATGGAACTGGCGCGTGCAGCAGGAGTATATCTCCAAGAACTTCACTTCGGAAGTAGGTTTTGTGCCCCGGAACAATTACATTAAATTGGAAGGTTCCGTAGGGCATCTATTTTTGCCCAACAGCGAAAAGGTGGTGAGCCATGGTCCCCAGTACACGGGCTTCTATTATTTTGACCCAAGTATGAACTCCACTGACTACGTGTCCATTTTAGGGTATACGGTAAATTTTATGGACCGCAGCTCGTTGGGAGTGGATGTTTTTAATGAATATGTGCAGCTTTTGGCCCCGTTTGACCCCACTAACACAGGAAAAGAGGAATTGGCCGCAGGAACCCGCCACCATTGGAACGGGGTTTATCTTGAATACAGTTCACGTCCCAAAAGTTTGTTCACCTATAATCTCACTACCCGATTGGGCCGCTATTTTTCGGGGGGATACCGAACCAACCTGAATGCGGAACTCGGGTATCGTTTTCAGCCCTACGTGAGTTTGGGTGCTGTCCTCAGTTATAATAATCTTGATCTGCCCGAACCATGGTACACCACGGATTTTTGGCTTGTGGGCACTGAAGCAGATATAACTTTTACCAATAAATTGTTTTGGAACACCCTGTTCCAATACAACGAGCAGGTCAATAATTTTGGCATCAATTCCAGACTCCAATGGCGCTACGCCCCTGCTTCGGATTTATTTCTGGTCTTCAACAATAATGAACAATTGTCGCCACTGGAAGGTAATCTATGGTCACTGACGCTCAAGTTTACCTATTGGTTTAATCGGTGATTATTTAAATTTCAGACAATCCTTCTGAATCCGTCAACCCAAACGGGGCATCCGTCAATTGGCGCTGGTCACATCGGTCCGTTTTCCTCATCTTTATTTTTTCACATGCCATTAATAGCATCTATAAAAATGAAGAACCTACTTAAATTTTCTATCAAACAAAAGCATAGGGAATACCGAAAAAAGAGAAAACAAAGATTATTTGAAGGAAATGCTGTCCAATGCACCATTTGTAATGCGAAGTATAGGGAATTTGGGCCTTTTGGCAACAAAAACAGAAAAAATGCACAATGCCACAGTTGCGGCTCATTGGAACGGCACCGATTGGTTTGGGAATACATTCAGCAGAAAAACCTGATCAAAAAACCGATGAAGCTCCTTCACTTTGCACCGGAAAAGGTTTTCTATGATATTTTTTCGGAGATGGAAGGTATCTCATATTTTCCGTGCGATCTAAACCCGAAGATTTATAAATACGACGGAAAAACCGCAGTTATCAAAGCTGATATCACCAAGATTCCGTTCGAGGCCAATACGTTTGACTTTATTTTATGTAACCACGTCCTGGAACACATTCCCAACGATACACTTGCCATGTCGGAACTGTATAGGGTAATGAAGCCAAACGGTTTAGGAATATTTCAAGTTCCGATCGACTATAATCTGGAGAAAACGTATGAAGATTTTTCCATTACATCCAAAAAAGGAAGGCTGAAGGCGTATGGAAGGAAGGATCATGTTCGATGGTACGGCCAAGATTATAAATTGAGATTGGCAGATGCAGGTTTTGAAGTAATAGAGGATGATTATATTTCTTCCTTTACAAAAGAAGAGCAGTTTAAGTATGGGTTTGACAGTACCGAAAAAGTTTACCTGTGCCATAAGAAACCATTTGAAGTATAGCCTTATGAAAATTGATGTTTTTCCCATAATTAATCTAATACTAGGTTCCTGCACAAAAATTCTTAATAATCATTTTTCATCGCACAAATATTCCGTTTTAAGGAGTGAGACTAATAACTACTGTAATTCTAAAGAGCTGTTTTCAAATACAAAATTTGAATCTGATTTTATATGGCCTAACCTAATGGAGAAATATTTCTATTTAGAAACCGGTATCAAGGCTAATGAAAAATCCATTTATAAATTAATTTCATTCAAGGATAAACTGGGTGGCAACTATACTTGGCGCAAGATTAAATTGGTCCAAAACTATTTAAGTTTTGAGAAGAGTGATATCGAAATCAAAATAACAAAATTGGAAAAGCTTCAAAGCCTTATTGGCGTAATCCTAAGTCTTATGTTAGTTCTAACATCAATTTTTGGAGCTTCTTATTTCAGCCAATTTGAAATTCTTGAATTACGGGATATTTTAATATATGGTATGATAATTTCAGTCCCTTTTGGTGTAGGCTACTTTATTATTTCCCATGTAAACTCAATCATTATCGCTACACAAATGAATAAGAAGCTCAAAACTAAAATCCAATCTAAGAACTAGTTCTTAAAATATTTAAATTACTTAATATTCCTCAAATTGATTACCTCTTGCTCCGTTAAGTACCTCCAGTGTCCTCGTGGCAAATCTTTTTTGGTCAGGCCGGCGAAGACCACACGGTCCAATTTGGTCACATTATAGCCCAAATGCTCAAAGATACGGCGCACGATACGGTTTCGTCCGCTGTGGATTTCCACGCCCACCTCTCGCTTTGGTGCCCCTTGGATGTAACTCACGCTATCCACGGATATGGGCCCATCTTCCAGTTCCAGACCAGCCTCGATTTTATGGAGGTCGCCCAAACTTAGGTTATTGTCCAAATGCACGTGGTAAATCTTGCGTACGTTATGCTTGGGATGCGTCAGTTTTTTGGTAAGGTCCCCATCGTTGGTGAAGAGCAACAGACCTGTTGTGTTCCTGTCCAAACGGCCTACGGGCAACAGTCGGTTGTTCGATGCGCTCGAAATTAGCTCCATTACCGTGCGGCGCCCTTTTTCATCACTTGTAGTGGTAATAAAGTTCTTGGGCTTGTTCAAGAGAATGTACTCCTTTTTTTCCAAGCTGAGTCGTTTTCCATCAAAACGGACATCATCGGAACGTTTTACCTTGTAGCCCATCTCGGTGACCGGCTTTCCGTTAACAGTTACATTACCTGCTGCGATGTACGTGTCCGCTTCTCTTCGTGAGCAAATACCAGCATTGGCAATATATCGGTTCAAACGAATTTCATCGGGGTTGGACTTTGCCCGTGGGGCATCCTGTTTAGGTCTTGAAGAAAATTTCTTTTCAAAAGGCTTTTTTCTATCGTTTCCCTTGAAGCTTTTGGAAGGTCTTCTGCCTTTGTTGTTGTCTGATTTCGCCATCAGTCGAATTTTTTGCAAATGTAGTCTTTTTAATACCCCTAAGGTCTTCTCGAGGGGACAATTCTTTGTTCCATTGTTTCAAGAAAGAGAAGAACCTTACAGAATACGGTTCAGCACTACATCAACATCTATCAAAAGGATACTGAAAACCCCTGCAACGATAATAAACTTGATGATGTTGTGCAGCCATACGTAGTGTTTTTTGCCATTGGCCTTCCATAACAGTATCAGCAAAAGCACCAGAAGAACGATACAAGCAATAAAATAGAGGTACATGTATCCAACATCGAAAGTTTTGATTAGCAATAATGCGGGAACCAGCGTCAGTACGATCAAAAGGGAGATTATGGTCTTGGACACCTTGGGGCCGTAAATAATGGGTATGGTTTTATAGTTCTGTGCGATATCCCCCGGCATACTCTCCAAATCCTTGATCATTTCACGGGCCAGTATCAATAAAAACAAAAAGAGGGCATGCACAAAGATTACGGTCTGAAAATTCCAATAATAGACAAATACAACGAAAAACGGTGCAATGGCCAAAGTGGAAGATACCAGATTGCCCACCAGTGGTATGCGCTTTAGTTTATGGGAGTAGATCCAGATACCAAATATGTAGGCGGAGAAAAACAGTACTGCCCTAAAGGAAATATAACTTGCTGCAAAAACGGCCAAAAAGTTGAGGATAAAATAAGTGGTGAGCTTAAAACGCTGGCTCACCAAACGATCCAGCATACTTTTGGTGGGCTTGTTGATCAAATCCTTTTCCGCATCGTAAAAGTTGTTGATGATGTACCCACTTGCAATGGTAAGTGCCGAAGCGGTAACGATCAAAAATAGATTGAGATCAAGGATTACTGCCCGCAATGGAATATCGGGGGCCAATATATAAATGGACGCCAAGTACTGGGCCAGGGTTATCACCAAAATATTGTATCCTCGAACTACAGAAAACAGACTCAACAGCTTAAAAAGCAAGAGTTTGTTCTTTCTACTAAGCATGGGATTGTTTTTAGAAGTTGTACACTACTTCCAAAGTATGGCCTTCGAGGGCTTTTTTGGCCTTTTCCAAATCTTGGGTAAAGCCCAAAATGTATCCGCCACCACCCGATCCACAAAGTTTGAGGTAATAATCATTGGTTTCGATTCCTTTTTCCCAAAGTTGGTGGAACTTGGATGGAATCATCGGCTTAAAATGGTCAAAAACCACATGTGACAGTTGTTTGAGGTTTCCGAACAGCGATTTTACGTTGCCGTTCAAAAAATCCTCCACGCAAGCGTCAGTATGCTTTATAAATTGATTTTTTATCATTTTACGGAATCCTTCCTGCTTCATGTTTTCCATAAAAAGCTGCACCATGGGCGCGGTTTCCCCGGTCATTCCACTGTCCAACAAGAACACGGCACCTTTTCCTTCGGTATTTTGTGAAGGAATGCTGGTGGATTCAATGTTGTCCTTGGAGTTGATTAAAATGGGCAGGCTCAGATAACTGTTCAAGGGGTCCAACCCGGAGGATTTACCGTGAAAAAAGGATTCCATTTTGCCAAAAATCTTCTTCAGTTGAAGGAGTTTCTCTCGGGTAAGGTTTTCCAATACGGTGATTTTATCCGTAGCATAACGGTCGTAAATTGCAGCGACCAATGCACCACTGCTACCAATTCCGTAGCCTTGTGGAATGGAACTGTCAAAATACATTCCGTCCGCGACATCTTTTTCCAAGGCATCAATATCAAAAGAAACCAGACCTTCTTCCTTAATTTCAAGGACCTTGAGATACTCCGCAAAAGCCTTCAGGCTTTTATTGGAACGCTGGGCCATTTCGGAATCGTTCTTGTCCCATTTAAGGGCTCCTTTGAAAAAATTGTAGGGTATGGAAAGTCCTTTGGAGTCTTTGATGATACCGTACTCCCCGAACAATAGAATCTTGGAATAAAATAATGGACCTTTCATATGCTACTACTAAGATACAAACAAATTTTGTTTAAAGTTTGATAAATTTCGATAAACAAACCGAATTTATCTATAAAACCTGTTCTCAATGGTCTAAAATCTTGGCAAATAACGTAAAAAAACAGCTTAGCTGTTCATTTTTAACCGTTTATTTTGATGGCCCCTGTTCCTACCCCATCGTGGATATATTGTCCGTTTTCACAATGTACTGCCAGTTTCTCCTTGATAAAATTCCGTACTATTTCCTTTTCTGATGATGGGTACAGCAAATGTACGTTGGCACCCGCATCCAGCGTAAAACATACCGGTGTTTGCGTCGCCTCACGAAATTCCCAGATTTTATTGAGGATTTCCAAGGTATCGGGCTTCATCAACATAAAATAGGGCATGCTCGTCATCATCATGGCATGCAGGGTAAGTGCTTCGCTTTCCACTAGTTTGATGAACTCTTCCAAATCGCCACTTGCCAAAATAGGTTTTAGCTTATCCAGATTGTCAAATGCTTGTTGAAACCGGTTTTGAGCATACGGATGACCATGCATCAATTGATGCCCTACTGTGCTGCTTACTTGTTTTTGACCTTTGTGTACCAACAAAATGGTATCGCAATAACTTTTAAAAACGGGATTCACTTCAAACGGATATGCAATACCGTACAAATCCGAACTGTCCGGAATATTGGCGTGATTTCCCCACTGCACAAGACTCCCTTTGATACTTCGGCAGGCACTTCCGGAGCCCAATCGGGCCAAATAGGATGCTTTTGCATGAAAAACATTTTCTTCCATGGAAGGAAACAGTTGTTTTTCAATATCCATGAAGCATAGAGATAGTGCCGCCATGCCACTCGCAGAGGATGCAATTCCACTACTGTGCGGAAAGGAATTAGACGTTTCAATGGTGAAATGGTACTCCTTCAAAAAAGGCAGATACATCTCGATCCGTTCCAAAAAAGTTTGGATTTTGGGTTTAAAATCCTCCTTGGACCTTCCCTCAAAAAATAGATCAAAAGAAAAATTATCCTTATTCTCCTTTTTTTCAAAGGAAACGGAGGTAGTGGTAGCACAGGTATCCAAAGTGAAGCTAATGGAAGGGTTGGCCGGAACCTGAACGGGCCTCTTTCCCCAGTATTTTACCAAAGCGATATTGCTGGGCGCTTTCCAAGTCACTTTGCCACTATCTGGCAAATTTTCATAGGCGCCGGGCAAAAAATCTTTTTCCGTCATTGGAATGGATTGTTTCAACAAATATAAGCAGCGGCAAACTTACTGGAAATCGGATACAAATAAATTCTTATTTTAGTCGAAGTTGCGCCAACCATGAAAAAAAGAATCGTTTACATAACAGTAAGTGTTTTGGTCTGCCTTGCCATTGGTTTTTTATCCAGCATTGCGACCCAAAGTTCCGTGAACGATTGGTACGTTACACTCAACAAACCTTCGTTTACGCCCCCCAACTATCTATTTGCACCGGTATGGACAGCATTGTACATTATGATGGGCGTTGCCGCGGGCATCGTTTGGTCCAAAGGCTACCATCATATTTGGGTCAAGACAGCGCTGTACCATTTTGTGTTCCAACTATTATTGAATGCCCTCTGGAGCATTGTTTTCTTCGGACTTAAAAATCCATTGGGTGGAATGATCGTGATCTTGGCCTTGTTGACGATGATCATACTTACCATAAAATGGTTCAAGGTAATCAGCAAACCCGCCGCACTTTTAATGATTCCCTATGTTTTATGGGTCGCCTTTGCCTCAGCGCTCAACTATAAGATTTGGGAACTTAATTCCTAGTCCGACACCATCTCCAGCAATTTCAACATCGTTTTTTGATTTCGGGTGGTGGCCGGTGTACCCAGTTTTTTTTCGATAAGATTGTTGTTGAGCTTTGCATTGCCGTAGCCATTTTTGCAATAGAGGTACACACAGGAATCCGTGATATGAAAACCTTCTTTTTCAAACTGAAGTTGATTGAACTGCTTGACCAATTCATCTTTTATAGAAGTTTTCAGCAAAACGTAGTACAATTTGTTTTCCTCTTCTTCTGAAAAAGGATTGGCTTTTAATATCCGTTCAATATCTTCACCCTGAATCACCAAGGTCGGCACCTCAAATCCAAACTGCTTTTGAATGGCCGTTGTGATGATTTCCTCGATTTGATTCCTTTCATCCAGATCAGTATCAAAAACAATATTGCCGCTTTGGATATAGGTTTTTACATTTTTCAGGTCGGTTTGTTCCAAAACATCCCTCAAATCGGCCATTTTTATCTTTTTTTGACCGCTTACATTGATTCCCCTCAGCAACGCTATATATGTTTTCCCCATAATGATAGATTCCAAACCCGGATTAATTTTAGTAAATTCAAACGCACTTAAATTAACAAAATGAATCAATATATCCTTGCCCTGGACCAAGGCACCACCAGTTCGCGTGCCGTGGTCTTTGATCAAAAGGGGGCCATTATCTCCGTAGCTCAAAAGGAATTCACGCAAATATTTCCCAAACCAGGATGGGTAGAACACGACCCGGACGAAATATGGTCCACCCAAGCCGGAATGGCGGCCGAGGCCGTGAGCAAAAAAGGGTTGAAGGCAGCCCAAATGGCCGCCATCGGCATTACCAACCAGCGGGAAACCGTGGTGGTTTGGGACAAGAACACAAGCCAGCCAATTTACAATGCCATTGTTTGGCAAGACAAGCGTACTTCTGATTATTGCGATGAACTAAAGAAAGCGGGCAAGTCCGATATGATCCGTGAAAAAACCGGATTGGTCATCGATTCCTATTTTTCAGGCACCAAGGTAAAATGGATTTTGGACCATGTGGACGGTGCGCGGGAAAAAGCCGAAGCCGGCGATTTAATTATGGGAACCATAGATTCGTGGCTCATTTGGAAAATGACGGATGGGGGGCTTCACATAACCGATGTGACCAATGCCTGCCGATCCATGCTGTTCAACATCAACACCATGGATTGGGACGACGAGCTCTTGGAACTGTTGACAATCCCGAAAAGCATGCTCCCAGAGGTGAAGCAATCCAGCGAAGTTTATGGGCATACGACACCCAACCTATTTGCTACTCCAATTCCGATTGCAGGAATTGCAGGCGATCAACAAGCCGCTCTTTTTGGACAAATGTGCACCAAAAAGGGAATGGTTAAAAACACATATGGCACAGGCTGTTTTATGTTGATGAACATTGGGAAAAAACCAATTGTTTCCAAGAACAACCTGCTCACTACGGTCGCTTGGAAAATTAATGGAGAAACCCATTATGCCCTCGAAGGAAGTATTTTTATTGCCGGTGCGGTGGTTCAATGGCTGCGCGACAGCCTCAACATCATAAAAACATCTTCTGAAGTGGAACGGCTTGCCAGTTCCGTGGAGAGCTCCGAAGGCGTAGTTTTTGTCCCGGCATTTGCTGGTTTGGGAGCACCCCATTGGAATCAAAAGGCCCAAGGAACCATTTTTGGACTTACCCGCGGTAGCACGGATGCCCATATAGCACGTGCCGCTTTGGATTCCATCGCTTACCAGACCATGGACATACTCAAGGCCATGGAGGCCGATTCTGGAATTTCCATCAAAGAGTTGCGCGTAGATGGCGGGGCCACTGTCAACGATATGTTGATGCAATTTCAGGCCGATGTACTGAATACCACTACCGTACGTCCTAAGATAGTGGAAACCACGGTGATGGGAGCTGCTTATTTGGCGGGGCTTGCTGTTGGGTACTGGGAAAGTCCGGAAGAAATCCAGGATATTTGGCAGACCGACGTTCATTTTAACCCGACCAAGGAGCGTAAAGCCATAGATAAAGGCATCAAAGGTTGGTACAAGGCCATAAAGGCATTGGAGTTCTGGACCGAAAACCCTTAATTTTTAGAAATGATAAACACTAACATTCCCTGTATATGACTCCCTTTATAGCTGAAATTGTAGGCACCTTTTTATTGATGGTCCTTGGATGTGGCGTAAATGCCAACGTATCCCTACAAAAAACTTATGGAAATGGCTCTGGCTGGATGGTAATTACCACGGGGTGGGCGTTTGCCGTATATACCGGGGTTGTGGTTGCAGGGCCTTATAGCGGAGCCCATATTAATCCGGCGGTGACGGTTGGACTGGCCGCTGCAGGTGAATTTCCCTGGAACCAAGTTCCCAATTATATTTTGGCACAGTTTATCGGGGCCATGTTCGCCGCATTTTGTGTATGGCTCGCAAACAAGGACCATTTCGATGCTACGGAGGATGGTGGCGCCAAAAGAGGTGTTTTTTGTACCGCTCCCGCCATTCCCAATACATTCATCAATCTTTTTTCCGAGGTATTGGGTACGTTCGTTCTGGTTTTTTCCGTGCTTTATTTTACGGACGCCGTACTATCAACCGAGGATGCCATCATTGGATTAGGCTCATTGGGAGCTTTGCCCGTAGCCTTAATTGTTTGGGGCATCGGTCTGTCCTTGGGCGGCACTACGGGTTATGCCATTAATCCGGCCAGGGATTTGGGGCCACGTATTGTCCATGCATTATTGCCGTTAAAAAACAAAGGGGACAACGGTTGGAGCTACGCATGGATACCGGTAGTTGGGCCTATTTTAGGTGGGGTCTTGGCGGCATGGATTTCCATGCTCTTACAATAATTCCTTTAGGAAACAATGGCCTGGGCTGCTATATATGCACCCGTCCATGCATTCTGAAAGTTGAATCCGCCCGTAATGGCATCAACATTTATGATCTCGCCGGCAAAATATAAATTGGGCTGCTTTTTGCTTTCAAAGGTCTTAAAATTGATTTCCTTTAGATCCACTCCGCCAGCAGTGACAAATTCCTCCTTGAAAGTGCTTTTGCCCTCTACTTTGAAAGTTGATGCGGTCAATTGTTCCGCCAATTCCTGTAGTTGTTCTTTGTTCAAATCCGCCCAGCGTACCTCGGGGCCTATTTGGGCCGCCTCGACCAAACGCTTCCACAACCTTTTTGGCAATTCGGTAACATTGGTCCGTACAACGGTTTTTTTTGCTTCGACTTCTCTTAATTCCTTTAAATATGCTTCCATGGACTCGGTGCTATATTCGGGAAGCCAATTCACTTTTATTTTGAAGGAGTAATTATAATCGTGCAGGATGTTGGCTCCCCAAGCGGATAGTTTCAAAATGGCCGGACCGCTCAAACCCCAATGTGTTATCAAAAGTGGACCATCTGCATAGAGTATGGCTTCGTCCTTCACTTTGCTTTTGAGGTTCAGCGTGCTTTTATTGGTATGGAAGGTTTTCTTGGGCAACACCTCCACCGTCGCATCTGTGCTGATGCCCTGTATTCCATGAATGCGTTCATCATTGATGTTGAAGGTGAAGAGGGAGGGAACGGGTGACACGATTTGATGCCCCAATTTCTCCAATTGTTTCCAGATTTTAGGATTGCTTCCGGTCGTGAGCAATAGTTTTTTTGCTTGATAGTGCTTATTCATTGTTGTGACCTGCCATGCATCCCCGATTTTCTCAATATTCTTGACCGCACTATTCTTTAAAACCTGCACTCCCAAACGGTCCGCTTCGCCCTCCAAACAGTCAACAATACTTTGGGAAGAATCACTTTTTGGAAATACACGGCCATCTTCCTCAATTTTTAAGGGGACTCCCCTTTCTTCAAAAAAGGACATAACATCCATTGGGGCGTGGGTATGAAATGGACCCAGAAGTTCCTTTTCGCCCCTTGGATAATTGGTGGTCAACTCTTTGGGCAAAAACTCCCCATGGGTCACATTGCAGCGACCTCCACCGGAAACCTTGACTTTGGAAAGTACGGTCTTGCCCCTTTCAAAAATGGCAATATTCAAATTGGGCGAAAGTTCCGCTATTTGAACCGCCGCATAAAATCCTGCTGCACCACCTCCTACAATTATAACATCGAACATTATTTGACACGTTCCGGGTAGTTGGTGATGATACCGTCCACCCCAAATTCAATCATTTTTTGAATGTCTTCCGGCTCGTTTACCGTCCAAGTGTACACTTTAAGTCCTTCCTTTTGAATCTTTTCGGTGCTTTCTTTGGTCAATGCCTTAAAATGAGGGTTAATGGCTGCTGCATTGAGTTCTTTGGCAACTGGAATTGCTTTTAGCGGGTCTTCTTCCGTCAACACCGCGATTTTAGTATCCTTGTTTATCTTCCTAAACTTTTTGAGCTCATCCCATTTAAAACTGGAAATTATAAAGTTCTCTCGGCTCCAACCTTGGTTGTCCACATAGTAGTTCACAATTTGATTGACCTTATCTGCCGTATTGCTGCCTTTAAGTTCTATATTCAGGGCGACCTGATTGTTTATTAGTTTCAATACATCTTGGAGCATGGGAATCTTATGGCCACCATCCAAAACAAGCTGTTTTAACTCAACTATGTTGTAATCTTCAATATTTCCACCGGAATTGGCGAGACGATCTACTGTTTCATCATGAAAAACGACTATCTCTCCGCTTTTTATTTTGAATACATCTATCTCGATCATATCCACTCCCAAATCCATGGCTTTTTGTATCGATGCAAGGGTGTTCTCGGTTTCGTGGCCCATTGCTCCCCTGTGGCCGATTACCAATGGTTTTGATTTTGTCATTTCGCAACTAGTTAAAAGCAGAACAGCTACAAGAGCCATAAGTACATTTTTCTTCATTTTGGTTGGGTTTTGAAGGCTAAAAATACGATTTGCAAATGAAAAAACACTTGGAATTTATGTTTTTGGCATTAGGGCTCAATTCTAAAAATATAGGATTGAAGAGGCTCCAATTCCACCTGAATCTGCCCTTGTCCGTTGGTTACGGTCATGCTTTTTTTCACGCTTTCGTAAAGTGTTTCGGTCAATGGATGGTTCCCGTCAGCCAAATTCCATTTGGCAATTACATCTTCGGGAACCTTAAGGTTTAGGGAATAGTTCTTATGTGCATCAAAATTGGAGAGCACTATGAGTTTCTCATTGGGCGACCATCTAACGTAACAGATTACCCGGTGATCATATCCTTCCGTATTTTCCTTATTATAAAAGTGTATCTCTTGGTATTCGCCCATCAGCGCTTCACTGCCAATGGTAAAGTTTAGAAGGCGTTTGTAAAAATCCCTGAGTTCTTTCTCCTCTTCGGATAATTGACCTCCATCAAACTTTTTATTGTTGACCCATCTTTGATGGTGCGGGACTCCGACATAATCAAAAATCGAGGTCCGGGAGGGTTTGCCGAACCCAGCGTTTTCTGCCGCAGGCTCTCCAACTTCTTGTCCAAAGTAAATCATGGTAGGCGATGTACTTATGGTTGCGGAAACAACCATGGCAGGTTTTCCCAATTGGGCATTGCCCACAAAGTCCGGACTTGCGATGCGCTGTTCGTCGTGGTTTTCCAAAAAGTGTAGCATATGGTGCTCTATATCGGCCATTCCTTGTTGAACTACGGGGATGTGATCGGTCCATCCGTAGCCTTTCATGATATGCTTGATGCTGTCGTAGAGCTCTACCTTATCATATAAATAATCCATTTTGCCCAAGTGAATATAATCTCGGTATAGCTCGGGATTGTAGACCTCGGCCAACAAAAAAGCGTTGGAATTTTTCATTTTGATGCTGGAATTGAGATAGCTCCAAAATTCCACGGGTACCATTTCGGCCATATCAAAACGAAAGCCATCTACCCCAAAATCCAACCAATGTTGGGCAATATCGTTAAACTTGCGCCATGAATCCGGAATCGTCCGGTTCTCCCAAAACCGGTAGTGGTCCTTGTAGTTCTTGTTACGGTATTCCTCTGGCAACTCGGCAAAATCCTTTGTACCGTCCGGCCGTATACCGTAATTTATTTTTACGGTTTCGTACCAATCGTTAAAGTGCGGTTGCGCCAATCGGGAACCGTTTCCTGTCCATTTGGCGGGGTTTTCTTCAAATTTTGAATCCGTCAACCTATTTTCTTCACCGCCCAAAGGCAGATATCCATCTTGCCATTCTGGAACTTTAAAGGCCTGATCGGGGATGTAGTAGAAATTGTTGTTTACATCGTATGCTTTGGATGTATCATCGGAAGCCCCAAAATCTTCTACATTTTTAGGGTTGGTGATGCTTTCATACTTTCTGGCCACATGATTGGGAACAATATCGATAATTACTTTTAAACCTGCCTTGTGGGTTCGTTCGATCAATGCTTTGAACTCTTCCAAGCGTTTTGCAGGGTCTATGGCCAAATCTGGGTTTACATTATAATAATCTTTGACGGCGTAGGGGGAACCCGCTCTTCCTTTTACCACATCTGGATCATCATTGGAAATTCCGTAGGCCGTGTAGTCGTTGATCACCGCATGATGGGGGACTCCGGTATACCAAATATGCGTAATACCCAAGTTCTTGATCTCAGCCAAAGCCTTGTCTGAAAAGTCGGCAAACTTGCCAACCCCATTTTCTTGTATGGTGCCCCAAGGTTTGTTGGTCGTATTGGTGTTACCGAACAAACGGGTAAATACCTGATAGACTACTTCTTTATTTTTCATGGGTTGTTGGTTGGACTTGTGGTTGGTATGATCGTTGCACGAAGATAGCACGACAATAACAATCGGTAAAATCAAGGTTCGGATTGTTTTCATACCACTATAATAAGGTT
This sequence comes from Flagellimonas crocea, assembly GCF_033441595.1. Taxonomy (NCBI): domain Bacteria; kingdom Pseudomonadati; phylum Bacteroidota; class Flavobacteriia; order Flavobacteriales; family Flavobacteriaceae; genus Flagellimonas; species Flagellimonas crocea. The sequence continues at coordinate 250,190 of NZ_JAUZVX010000003.1, forward strand.
GGGTATAGATCAATGTGCTATTGAATCCCTGATGACCAAGGTGGGTTCCAATATTTTGGTCTGATAGGTTTCTTCTTCGGCTTCGCTTTCCACCTTATCGATCAACATTTTTGCGGATACTTCTCCCATTTTTTCCCCATGTTGGGCCACTACCGTAAGGCTGGGATTGGCATACTTGGACAAAACACCATCGGTAAAACCGATAAAGGAGATATCCTCTGGAATTTTCAATCCCTTTTCTTGGACCAATCGCATGCTGTAGACCGCAAAGATTTCATTAACGCATAAAACGGCATCGGGCGTCTTTTGGTTCAAAAATGCTTTAATGGCTATCTCGTCCATTTCCATGGAGGGCATTTTTAATATAAGGGATTCATCGACCCCTATCGGGCTTTCTGCAAGGGCCTTTTTATACCCTTTGCTCCTGGCCTTGCTTACACTTAAATAGTCATCGGTGGTGATAAGGGCAATTTTCTTTTTCCCTTGTTCTATAAACTTTTTGGTCGCTTGGTATGCTCCCAGTTCATCGTCTATAATTACCTTATCACATTCCACCTCGTGGGTAATCCTGTCAAAAAGCACCACGGGGATACCTTGTTCGGTAACTTCCTTTAAATGGTTATAGTCGCCTTTTTGTTGGGTTTCGGAAGCAAGGGACATAATAAAACCGTCGATACTACCATTGGCCAGCATCTCCATATTAATCACTTCTTTGTCAAAGGACTCTTCGGATAGGCAAACGATTACGTTGTAACCTCGGGCGTTTGCATATTTTTCAATGCCGCGGATCACGGTGGTAAAAAAGTGGTGCACAATATCCGGTATCACGACACCGATGTTCTTGGTCCTCTTGTTCTTAAGGCTTATCGCTATATTATTGGGTTTGTAATTGTATAGCTTGGCAAAAGCTTGGACCTTTTCTTTGGTGTCCCTACTGATCTCTTCACTGTTCTTGAGCGCTTTGGAAACTGTGGAAATGGAAACCTCAAGCTCTCGGGCAATATCCTTTAAAGTGATCTTGGCTTTCAATGATGTCTTTTTTGTGGTAAACTAATTCAGAATTGAAAATTACTTAATAATCATATAAAGGCCTGCACAACTCTCGCTTTTTTAACAATTAGGGAACAACGCTTTTCCAATATGGCTATCCGAAATTTACCGATTAAAAATTAAATTTTTTTATTCGTGGGGTTATTACTAAATTCACAATTCCCACCAACATATTTACGGATTAAGCAAATAAGTCTGTTTAAATTTGTGAAAAATACACTTGTTAAAGTTATTAACACGAAACCGTTTTCGCTACATTTTGCGATATGCTTAAATTTTGATTAACAATTTTTTTATATATGTTTAACACTTGAATTAAGATTAACTAAACTTAAAATTAATTATTTATGAAGATTACGCTACTAAGGAGCTTTTTGATGCTCGGGGCATTTCTGTGCTTTGGGTTGGTTAAAGCCCAAACAGTATCAGGTACCGTTTCAGATGCGAACGGACCTTTGCCAGGGGCAAGCGTATTGGTAAAAGGTACTACCAACGGTACGCAGACTGATTTTGATGGTAATTTCACTTTAAACGATGTTGCTTCCGGAGCAACCTTGGTTTTTAGCTACATCGGTTACAAGACCCAAGAAATCGCCGTCAATGGACAATCCACTATTAATGTTACCTTGGCAGAAGATGCCCAGGCATTGGACGAAGTCGTGATCATAGGTTACGGCCAGACTACGGTTGAGGATGCCACTGGTGCCGTTGCCGTTGTGAATTCCGAAGATTTCAACCAAGGCGTTATTTCTTCACCAGAACAGCTGATACAAGGTAAAACCGCAGGTGTTCAGATTACACAGAGCAGCGGTGAGCCTGGTGCCGGAATCAATGTAAGAATTAGGGGTACAAGTTCGGTACGTTCCAACAACAACCCGCTTTTTGTGGTTGATGGAATGCCACTTACCGGACAAGACACATCAGCAGGAGGGGCTGACGTAGGTACTGGAACAAGTTCCTCCAAAAACCCGCTGAGCTTTCTTAATCCAAATGATATCGAGAGCATCAGTATTCTTAAGGACGCATCGGCCACAGCAATCTATGGATCCCGTGGTGCAAATGGTGTTGTAATCATTACCACTAAAAGTGGTAAGACTGGTCAAGGAAGATTCGAATTCACCTCAAACCTCAGTTATTCCACACCGGCCAAAAGATTTAATCTTTTGGATCGTAATGAATTCTTAACTGCACTTCCGGAATATGGTGGTGATCCCAATGCCCTTGATTTTGGCTCCAATACCGATTGGCAAGAGATAATTTTAAGAAGCACAGCCTCTCAAAACCAAAACCTGTCCTATTCCAAAAACTACGGTAGCGGAAACGTTCGTGCCTCTTTTGGATATGGAAAGCAATTTGGCGTTGTTGAAGGTTATGCGCAAGAAAGATTGACCGGAAGAATTAACGCTTCCCAAAGATTTTTCGATAATAAACTGAAAATTGATGCCAGCCTTACCGTATCAAGAATCAATGATGATGGAGGTGCCATCAGTAATAACTCCGGTTCCACAGGAGATTTATTGGGTGCTGCTTACTTTGCCAACCCCACTTGGCCTGCAAGAACCAGTTTTACAACGGGAGGTAGTGAAATCAACCCGCTTCAATTACTGAACTATTATGACGATGTTACCCATACCGATAGATTCTTGGGCAACGTTTCGGCAGAATATAGCCTTACCGATGAGTTGAAGGCAAAAGTGGCTGTAGGTTATGATGATTCAAGTTCTGAAAAATATCAGGTACAGTCTTCATTGTCCACTGGTATTGGAAATGCTCCCGGGCAAGGACAAGGTGCTCTCAGCACAGTTGATGTGACCGGTAAATTACTGGATCTTACATTGACTTATGATAAGGATTTTGATAATTCTCATTTGACCGCATTGGTAGGTTATTCCTTCCAAAGCTATCAAAGAGCCGGTAAGAATATTTCCGGACTGGGCTTTAGTTCCAGTGACCTTAATCAAATGATTTCAGATTTGGAAACGGCAACATCCGTGATTGAAAGTCAACTTCCTGGTGAATACCAACAATTTGGATACAACGATTCTGGAACATTCGTAAACCGCTTGTTTGTGGATGAGCCTGGAACTTTTGATGTGGACAGCCCAAGCGGAGTTCCAATAAGTGCGGTTGCAGGGGATTATTTCGATTCAACAGATGAGCTTCAATCCTTCTTTGGTAGAGCTGAATACGCTATTGCCAACAAGTACATTGTTACAGGTACGTTGAGGGTTGATGGTTCTTCCAGATTTGGTCCCAACAATCAATATGGTTACTTCCCTTCCGGTGCTTTTGCTTGGAAATTGAGCGAAGAGGACTTTATCGGGGATACTTTCTCAACCTTAAAACTTAGGTTGGGTTACGGTATCACAGGTAACCAAGAAGGTTTAGGATATGGTAACTTTACAGTTAGACAACGTTTCGCAGGAATTGGAATCGATCAGAACCAGAATATCAACGCGCCTGGTCTTGCAATTCAATCTTTCACCAATGATGATTTGAAATGGGAGGAAACTGCACAGGCAAACATTGGACTGGACTTTGGAATCGACAATAACAGATTTTCCGGTACTTTGGACTTCTACCATAAAACAACCAATGACTTACTGCTTCAACAAGAAGCTGCACAACCTTCACCCCAACCATTCTACTTCGGTAACTTAGATGCAAGGGTAATCAATAAAGGGGTCGAACTTTCAATGAACTACGACATCATACAAATGGAGGATGCGAACTGGAACCTTGGTTTCAACGTAGCGTACAACGACAACATGGTCGAAGATTTCGATGGTCAAATTCAAACTGGTGAAATAAACGGTAATGGATTAACAGGTGCTTTTGCGCAATTATTGGCCGGCGGACAACCTTTGTTCTCCTACTATTTGAGAGAATTCGGAGGGTTTGACGAAAATGGTATCTCTGTTTATCCAAATGGTGATATTCAAGAATTCGTTGGAAAAAGTGCATTGCCAAAAGTTAACTTGGGTATCAGCACAAGCGCTTCCTATAAAAACTGGGATTTCAATGCGTTTTTGGCAGGGCAATACGGTTTCTACGTATATAACAATACTCAAAATGCCTACTTCACTGCTGGTATTATCGGAGTGGGTAAAAATGTTACACAGAATGTGCTGACCAATGGTGAATCCAATGCCAATGCCGCTGATGTATCTACCAGATTCTTGGAAAAAGGAGATTTCCTAAGGTTGCAGAACGCTTCCTTGAGCTACAATGTTCCATTGAGCGGTGATGGAGCTTTACAAAGCTTGCGTTTGTCCTTAATTGGCCAAAACTTGTTTATCATTACCGATTACTCAGGTCTTGATCCAGAGGTGAACGTACCAAAGTCTTTGAACAACATTCCATCTTTGGGAATCGATTATACCGCCTTCCCAAGGGCTAGAACAGTTACATTAGGTATTAGTGCAACTTTTTAAAAAATAATTCTATGAAAGCTATTAAACTAAATAAAATTTACCTCTGGACAATCTCGCTCCTTGTGTTGGGTTGTACAGATTTGGAAATCGAACAAACAGATTCCATTTTTACCGACTTAAGTGGTGAATTTACAGGAGTGCAACCTGGAGCCAGTCTTACCGCTCTTTACAATTCAGTGCGTGGTCAAACAGAGAGTCAGGAAAATCTATACGCATTGACCGAAGTAAGTACCGATGAATTTGTAGTTCCTACACGTGGCACAGATTGGGGGGACAACGGTGTATGGAGGACTCTTCATTCCCACACTTGGAGTACAACACACCAACGTGTCAAAAACACATGGAACGATCAAAACAGTAATGTTTACAATGCGACTACCATTATTGATAGCCGTAGTAACCCAACTCCTCAGCAAGCTGCTGAAGCCAAATTTTTAAGGGCTTACAGCATGTTCTGGTTAATAGATTTATTTGGTCAGGTTCCCTTTAGGACCCCGGATGAAGGTCCAGATGTAAACCCTATGGTAATGACAAGGGCAGAGGCTTTTGATTTTGCCGTTAAAGATCTTACAGAGGCTATTCCAGATCTTCCGTCCATTGGGCCAAGCGAAGACTTGGTTAGAGCGTCCAAAGCCGCTGGAATGATTCTTTTGGCCAAACTTTATCTGAACAAACACATTTACACCGGTACCGGAACTGCAGATCCATCCGATATGCAACAGGTTATTGATTTGGTGGATGATATTGCCGCTGAAGGTTTCGATCTTCAAGAAGGGTATTTCGAATTGTTCACCTCCGATGTGGATACAGAAACCATATATTTTACAACCTCTAGCGTAGGTAACAACATCTGGAACACATTGCACTACAACCAAATTGTACCCGATCAAGCTGGTGGCTGGAATGGTTTTACCACTATTGCAGAATTCTACGACCTGTTCGAGGGAGATCCCAACATTAACACTCCAGGCTCTGGTCAGGAAGAGCGTCGAGGATTTGTTCCAACAGATGGTACCAACTTTGGTATAGGTAATGGTTTCTTGATAGGGCAACAGTATGACGCCAGCGGAAACCCTTACAAAGACAGAACAGGTGCTCCGCTGGTGTTCACAAAGGAGCTTCCCGGACTATTGGGTAACAACGAGAGAACAGGTATTAGGGTGATCAAGTACAATCCTGCTAACGGGGCGTTCGCCAACCATAAAATCGTTTTCCGTTATGCAGATGCATATTTAATGAAGGCCGAAGCTATGTTGCGTAGTGGAGGTGACCCAACTGCGATGGTAAATACCCTAAGAACTCTAAGAGGTGCTTCTCCCCTAGGAAGCGTTACAGAACAGGACATACTCGATGAGAGAGGTAGAGAACTTTATGGTGAGCAATGGAGAAGAAACGACCTTATTCGTTTTGGCCAATTTACTTCACCATGGTCGTATAAAGAAGTTTCTGGTGACGAGACCAAAAACTTGTTCCCAATTCCTGCAACTGCGATTATCTCTAACCCCAACTTGGTACAGAACCCTGGGTATTAATAGTTCAAAGTTTAAGCTGTTTAAATATAAAGACCACCAATTTGGTGGTCTTTTTCTTTTGAGTCCATATACATTAATCGAACATTAATATATTCTTAGTTAAACATTAGTCTTTTTAATGTCCGGCAGAACCAAAGAATTATTTACATTACCATTTGCTATTGAAAAATGAAATGAGGGGACGACTCTACATAATTATTGGATTTTTATTCATTCTGGCCGGTTGTAAAAACAAGGAGCAGGATACACTATTTGTTCTTAGGGATTCTCAAGATACCGGAATAATGTTCAATAACCGACTGGAGCAAACCCCCGAACTCAATATCCTAAACTACCTTTATTTTTATAATGGCGCAGGTGTCGCTGCCGGGGATTTTAACGGAGATAACTTGGTAGACCTCTACTTTACCTCAAACCAAGGGCCGGATAAACTATACCTTAACAAAGGAGACTTTCAATTTGAGGACATCACCTCGATGGCGCAAATACAAAACAATGCCGGCTGGACCACCGGTGTTACACATGTTGACATCAATAATGATGGCCTTTTGGATATATATGTCTGCAAGGTTGGTGACCATGGAACGATCCAAGGACAAAACCTGCTCTTCATCAATCAAGGCAATAACGAAAAAGGAGTTCCCACCTTTAAGGAGCAAGCCGCCAAGTTTGGTTTGGATTTTATAGGATATTCCACTCAAGCGGCTTTTTTTGATTACGATTTGGATGGAGACCTGGATATGTACCTGATGAATCATTCCGTAAACCCCAACCGCTCATATGGCAAAGGTGCCAAAAGAAAAATCGCCGATTCCATGTCCGGGGACATTCTCTTTAAAAATGAAAACGGACAATTTGTTGATGTATCCAAGGAAGCTGGAATATTTCAGGGAGGCATTGGTTATGGGCTTGGACTTGCCATAAGCGACATCAACAATGATGGATATCCCGATATTTATATCGGAAACGATTTCTTTGAAAACGACTATCTCTATATCAATCAAAAAGACGGCAGCTTCAAAGAATCCATATCGCAGGACAATACCAAGCTGGGACACACAACGCACTTTTCCATGGGAAACGATATAGCCGATATCAATAATGACGGATTATCCGACATATTATCACTGGACATGCTCCCAGAAGATTTGGAAACCTATAAAACTTCCGGTCTGGAATATGCTTACCCCGTTTACCAACAGTACCTGAAAAATGGTTTCGCCCCTCAATACATGTCCAACACTCTACATTTGAACTTGGATGGAGAAAACTTTGGTGAAATAGCAAATTTAAGCGGTATCGATGCTACTGAATGGTCGTGGGGTGCATTGTTTGCCGATTTTGACAATGACGGATTAAAGGATCTTTTCATATCCAATGGTATTCAAGGAGTCACGAACGATATGGATTACATCAATTACATATCCAACGAAGAAATTCAAAAAAACATAGAAAAAGGGTTATCGGACAAGGACATGGAATTGATTGACCGCTTACCTAAGAAAAAAGTTCAAAATTACTTTTATCGTAATAAAGACGGAATCAGTTTTGACAACGTTACCGCCACCTGGGGGCCACAAATAAATTCCTATAGCCATGGCTGTACGTATGCCGACCTGGACAATGATGGAGATTTGGACATAGTGGTGAACAATGTAAACCAAAATGCCTTTGTCATGGAGAACACCCTAAAAAAGGCAAATTTCATAAAAATAGCATTCGAAGGGCCTTCCAAAAACAAATTTGGTATTGGAACAAAGGCAATTGTTTACAATAAAAACGGACAGTCGGTCCAAGAAAATATGGCCACAAGAGGATTCATGTCGGCCAAGGACAATAGCTTAAATTTTGGTTTGGGCAAAGACTCCATCATAGATTCCATACAAATCATATGGCCAGGAGGAAAGTTTGAAACCCTAAAAAACGTGGAGGCCAACCAACTTTTGAAAATTTCGGAATCAAATGCATCCGGAAATTTTTTCACGAACCAAAGCAAAGTCGAAACCCAATTTAAAACTCGATCACAAGAATTAAACTTTGTCCACAGAGAGTATCCGACTTTGGATTTTGACAGAAATCCGCTGATTCCATTTGCAAGTTCCAACGAAGGGCCCTCCATATCGGTAGCGGATATCAACAACGATGGTTTTGAGGATGTTTTTATCTGTGGTGGTAAAAAACAAGCATCCAAGCTTTTTCTTCAAGATGATGAGGGCAACTTCCAAGAACATCAAAATGATCTTTTTGAACAGGATGCCATCAATGAGGATATTGACCAATTATTTGCGGACATAGATAATGATGGCGACCCAGATTTGATCGTGGTAAGCGGAGGAAACGAATTCACCAGTGGCAAAGCATTAAGACCAAGAGTTTACCGCAACGTTAACGGTTCTTTCAACAAGGAAGAGGAAAACCTAATGGAAATTGAGGTAAACGCATCAAAAGTAGACGCTGTTGATTTTGACACCGACGGGGATTTGGACCTTTTTATTTCATCCAACACGGTACCCACAAAGTTTGGGTCAAAAAGCAATCAATTTCTTCTGGAAAACGACGGGACCGGGCATTTCCGACAGGTAACACAAATCATCGCACCAGAACTTAAAAGCATAGGGAATATTAAAGACTTTATCTGGAAAGATATTACCAACAACGGTTTCCCGGATTTGGTGATTGTAGGCCATTGGACACCCATTAGCATCTTTTTGAACAATGGAAAACAATTGGTAAAACAACAAAACAATGGACTTCAGCAAACCAACGGATGGTGGAACAGTATTGAACTAGCAGATTTGGACAACGATGGGGACATGGATATTCTTGCAGGAAATTGGGGACTTAACACCAAGTTCAACGCTTCTAGAGAAAAACCGGTAACTCTATATATCAACGATTTTGATGGAAACGGCTCCATAGAAACCGTAGTGACCCATTTTCATGGCGATCGAGAGACTGCATTTGCCTCCAAAGACGAGCTGGCCAAACAAATGCCCTTCTTGAACAAGAAATTCTTGTTCTATAAGGACTTCGCCAAAGCCTCTTTGGAAGAACTCTTTGGCGAAGAAAAATTGAAAGAGGCCACCAAAAGAAAAGTATACCTCCTAGCCACATCATATTTTGAAAATGACGGTAAAAACCATTTCACACGCAAACAGCTGCCGGACATGGTACAATCCTCAACGGTTAATGATATTTACTTGGTAAAAAACAGCAAAGAAAAGATTAATGAAATATTAATGGTCGGAAATAATTTTGAGATAAGCACCCAACTTGGTAGATTGGATGCTTCCCACGGATTCTTATTGCAAAACGACGAAAATGGAAACATTAGTTGGAAACAAAGTTTGGGAATCTCAGGTGCCGCCAGAAAAATTGAAAGAATTATCAGAAAAGGGAATGAAGAATTCATCATAACGATGAACAATGGTGCTCCCATTTTTTTGGTCAAAAAAAAAGAACGATAAATGAAACTGAAATACATTTGCGTAGGTCTTCTCCTAACGGCTGCAATCGCCTGTAAAAACAAGGAAGTCGACCAAGAGCTTGGGGAAGGCTCCAAAAAAGAAACACTGTTTACCCTGTTAACTCCCGAGGAAACGGGTGTAACCTTTATTAACAAGGTTGAAAACCAAAAAAATTTCAACATCTTCAAATACCGGAACTTTTATAACGGTGGCGGTGTTGCTATTGGGGATATCAACAACGATGGCCTTCAGGACATCTATCTCACCGGAAACATGGAGCCCAACAGACTATATTTGAACAAGGGCAACATGCAGTTTGAGGACATATCGGAAAGTGCCGGAGTTATGGGGAACAAGCCTTGGTCTACTGGCGTTGTCATGGTAGACATCAATCATGATGGGCTTTTGGACATCTACGTCTGTAACGCCGGGAACATGGAAGGCAACAACCACGACAACGATCTTTACATTAACAATGGAGATTTCACGTTTACGGAAAAAGCCGAGGAATACAATCTTGCTAAGACTGGATTCACCACACATGCATCTTTTTTTGACTATGATAAAGATGGAGATCTGGATGCATATATTTTGAACAATAGCAATATACCTGTGAGCAGCCTTGGATATGCAGAACAACGCGAAGTTCGTGCACAGGATTGGGAAGGAGTCCCGGATATTTTTAAGGGAGTGGGTGACATGCTCCTTCGAAACGATAATGGCAAATTTGTGGATGTAAGTGAAGAAGCTGGGATTTACGGCAGCTTAATAGGATTTGGACTGGGAGTCTTGGTCACGGACTTTAATGGAGACCTTTATCCGGACATCTACGTTTCCAACGATTTCTATGAGAGGGACTACCTCTATATCAATCAGAAAGATGGAACTTTCAAAGAAGAAATCAAAGATTGGACATCACACTTGAGCCTCTCCGCAATGGGGATTGATATTGCTGATATCAACAACGATGGCCACAATGATATTTTTATTACCGACATGCTACCGGAGAAAGAACGTAGGGTAAAATCGGTAATGGAATTTGAAGGTTATAATGTCTTCAATTTAAAACAGAGCAAGGATTTTGGGCAACAGTACATTCAGAACACATTACAACTAAACAATGGAAACGGTACATTTTCCGAAGTGGCCTATTACAGCGGGGTTGATGCTACCGATTGGAGCTGGGCAGGTCTTATGTTCGACATGGACAATGACGGTCTAAAGGATATTTTTATCACCAATGGCATAAACCATGACCTTACCGATTTGGACTTTGTGGACTTCTTTGCCAATGAAATAGTCCAAAAAATGGCTTTGACAGGCAAAAAAGAATCCATCGATTCCATTATAACCAAAATGCCTATAAAGCCCCAGCCCAACTACGCCTACAAGAACAATGGGGACATCTCATTTAAAAATGCAAATGAGGAATGGGGTTTTGAGCTTCCCTCCCGCTCCAACGGTGCCGCCTATGCAGACTTGGACAATGACGGGGATTTGGACCTCGTCATAAACAATGTGAACACCCCTGCTTTTATTTACAGAAACAATACGGAATCCCAATTGAACAACAATTATATCCAATTAAAATTCAAAGGCCCCAAAAACAATCCTTTTGCCGTGGGTACCTTGGCAAAAATATATTTTGATGGCAATATTGTAAATCAAGAATTGATTCCGTCACGAGGTTTCCAATCATCCGTTCAGTATGATATGACCCTGGGATTGGGAAAATCCGAAAAACTGGATTCCATTCGGGTTATTTGGCCGGACAATATGACTCAAAAACTTGAAAATATAGAAGTCAATCAAGTGCTCACCCTTGAGTATTCCGATGCCAAGGAAAGCTATGTGATCCCGAAAAAAGCATCTAAAAAATCATACCTAAAAGAAATCGAAACCAATTTGCTGGCGGCCCACCAAGAAGACAACTACAACGATTTTGATTACGAAGGCCTTATCTCCCACAAACTTTCGCAAGAAGGGCCCTCATTGGCCGTTGCGGATATCAATAGTGATGGCAATGAAGATATTTTCATCGGTGGTGCCCGTGGCCAGGCAGGATCCATATACCTTCATATGGGAAATGGAAAGGTTACCGCAAAAAGAACGCCCGCATTTGATGAAGATAAAGAGTTTGAGGATGTTGCTGCAGCCTTTTTTGATGCCGATGAAGATGGTGACCTTGACCTAATCGTAGGTTCCGGAGGAAACAATGTGGGCATGCAGCGCAATTATAGGGCACGCCTATATCTTAACGATGGAAAAGGAAATTTCTCCAAGTCCAAGAACGAACTTCCTTCGACCTTCAAGAACATATCCACCATATCCCCTTTCGATTTTGATGGGGATGGTGATGTAGACCTTTTTATTGGATCCCGAAGCGTGGTGGGGGTATACGGAGTATCTCCCGATCATCTCCTTCTCGAAAATATGGGTGATGGAACCTTTAACAACGTAACAGAAAGGTTGGGATACGACCTAAAAGATGCGGGCATGGTCACCGATTCCAAATGGGAAGACATGGACGGGGACGGTAAAAAGGACCTGGTCATCAGTACGGACTGGGACACTCCAAAAATTTACAAGAACACAGGCAGGAGGTTGACCAAAATGAAAAGTTCCCTGGACAGCCTTTACGGTTGGTGGAATACCGTGGAATCCGCCGACCTTGATGGTGACGGAGATCAAGATTTGATACTGGGCAACCAAGGACTGAACCTTCATTACAAACCAACTGAGTACGCCCCAATGAAAATGTACATCAACGATTATGACAACAATGGAACCATTGAACAAATCGTAACGATGCAGGAAAACGGCGGTGATTATCCCATCCATCAAAAGCGGGAACTTACGGAACAACTGCCATTTCTGAAAAAACAGAATTTAAAAGCCTCGGATTATGCCAACCGGACGATTCACCAACTTTTTCCAAAGGAGATAATGGACAAGTCCATCGTCAAAAAAGTGGAAACCTCCGCATCCGTTATTGCCATCAATGAGGGCAACGGAAGGTTCACCATCAAAAAATTACCGCCCCGGGTACAATTGTCCTGCGTGTGCGATATAACCTGTACCGATATCAATAAAGATGGTAATCTCGATCTTATCATGGCAGGAAACAATTACGAGTTCAAACCACAATTCTCTCGTTTGGATGCAAGCCAAGGCAACCTCCTTTTGGGAGATGGCAATCTAGGTTTTGAATGGCAGGACTACGAAACCAGTGGTTTCAAGGTCAGGGATGAAGTAAAATATTTGAAACAGTTCAAGGATAAAAACGGTGTAACATTCGTAATCGCAGCTGTTAACAACAATAAACCAAAGATTTTTGCTCTTAATGAATAGGTTTCTAGCCATATCAATTGCATTGACCCTTATGGTTTCTTGTGACCGGGGAGGCAGTCTATTTAAAAATCCAAAGCCGAAGGAGACCGGAGTGGACTTTACCAACACGCTGACTTCTACGAAAGATTTGAGCATTCTCGACTACCTGTATTTTTACAATGGCGGGGGTGTGGCCATAGGCGACATCAATAACGATGGACTGCCCGATATTTTCTTTAGTGGCAACCAGGTTAAAAACAAGCTTTACCTCAACAAGGGCAATCTAAAGTTCGAAGATATTTCCCAAACAGCAGGGATTGAAGGGAGCAGCAGCTGGAATACCGGAGCAACCATGGCCGATGTGAACGGTGATGGCCTTCTGGACATCTATGTCTGCGCGGTGGTCGGCATCAACGGGTTCAATGGATTCAATGAACTTTATATCAACAATGGCGACACTACTTTTACCGAAAGTGCGGCAGAATATGGACTCGATTTTGATTCATACAGTTCCAACGCAGCATTTTTTGATTATGATCTGGACGGCGATCTGGACATGTACCTGCTCAACCATGCCGTACATACCCAAAACTCCTTTGGGCGTTTTGACCTAAGGTATGACCGCCGATATGAAACTGGCGACAAATTATTAAGAAACGACAATGGCAAATTCAAGGATGTTAGTGAAGAGGCTGGAATTTTCGGAGGTATAAACGGTTACGGTCTGGGACTGGCCATTTCGGACTTTAATCAGGATGGGTACCCGGACATTTACGTAGGCAACGATTTTCATGAGGACGATTATTACTACCTGAACAATGGTGATGGTACGTTTACCGAAAGTCTCAAACAGTATTTTGGGCACACTTCGCGTTTTTCCATGGGAAATGATGTGGCCGATATCAACAACGATGGCCGACCCGATCTCATTTCTTTGGACATGTTGCCCGAAGATGAAGTCCCGTTAAAATCCTCGGAAGGAGATGATAATATCCAGACCCAAAAGATGAGAATTGACCGCTATGGTTACCACTATCAGTTTACGCGAAATATGCTATTTGTGAACCAACCCGACGGTAATTTCATGGAAACTGCTTTGATGAGCGGTATTGCCGCAACCGACTGGAGCTGGAGCGCACTTTTTGGGGATTACGACCTGGATGGCCATCAAGATGTATTTATTTCCAACGGAATTCCCAAAAGACCCAATGATCTGGATTTCATCAAATTTGTTTCCAGCGAACAAATCCAAAACAAAATGGACAACACCAAACTGGTGGACCAACAAGCCTTGAAGCTGATGCCTTCCGGCAATGTGCACAACTACGTTTACAAGGGAACCGAAGGACTACAATTCCAGGACATGTCCCAAAAATGGATAGCGAAGGACACTCTGATTTCCGGAGCTACCGCCATGGGCGATCTTGATGGCGATGGCGACCTTGACCTTGTTACCAACAACATCAACCATCCTGCATCCCTATATATCAACCAAACCAACGATGAGGGAAATTACTTGAAGATAAAGTTCAACTATACGCAGAAGAACAAGTTTGGTATTGGAACCAAAGTATACTCCTATACCAAGAACGGCTTACAATTTAAAGAGTTGTTCCCAGTTAGGGGATTTCAGGCGTCTTCGGAGCCTATGGTACATTTTGGATATAAAAGTGTAAAGCAAGTGGACTCCATCAAAATTATTTGGCCGGACAAGACCTATCAAATATTAAAAGATGTTTCCGTAAACCAAACTCTGACCTTAGCTCCCAGCAGTACCAGACCTTTTGATTACAAGGATCTTCATCAAACCAAAACGCCACTTTTTAGTCCCGTGAAGGACAATTTAGGACTGAACTTTACCCATGAGGAGGACAATTACACGGATTTTAACCGAGAAAAATTGATTCCTTATCAAATATCGGATAGAGGTCCGGCATTTGCCATTGGTGACCTAAACGGTGATTCCAAGGAGGATTTATATTTTGGAGGATCCAAATACAAACCTTCACAAATATTTGTTCAGCAAGATTCCGTTTTTGTGAAGCATTCCTTCGATGGCATTGAAAAAGATTCCATTTTGGAAAATGTTTCCGCATCCATTGCTGATTACAATGGCGATAAAGAAAATGACTTGATCACAACCTCTGGAGGAGGTGACTTTTTTGGGAAATCCGATGCCTTATTGGACGCATATTACATAAAGCAGGATACCGTTTTTGCAAGGGTGGAACTTCCCACCTATTATCAAAACTCCTCGGTTGTAAGGCCCTTTGATTTTGACAACGATGGCGATTTGGATATTTTTGTGGGCGGACACACTATTACAGCTAAGTTTGGAGATGCACCCCAATCCCATTTGCTAGAAAATGAGAACGGAACCTTTAAACCCAGAAAAGATTTTGAAGAATTTTCCAAAGGAATGGTCACCGACGCCATTTGGAGCGATTTTGATGGCGATGGCAGCACCGACCTTATCTTGGTAGGGGAATGGATGACTCCCAAATTTTTAAAGTACAGGAATGGTGCTTTCACCGAATCGAAGCAAGTCAATATTCCCGGACTTTGGCAAGCCATCCAAGCTTTTGACATAGATGGAGACGGTGATACGGACTATCTTCTTGGCAACTGGGGAACCAACTCCAAGTTCAAGGCTTCCAAAGAAAATTCCATGAGACTGTATTTCAATGATTTTGATGAAAATGGGCAAACGGAAACCGTCACCGCTATGGAAAAGAACGGAAAATACTATCCATTGGAAAACTTGGACGGACTGGCATCGCAGATGGTGTACCTAAAAAAGAAATACACCACATACAAATCGTTCGCCGGGCAGACGTTGGAAGAAATTTTTGGGGAAGACGCGCTCGAGGCATCCTCTCTGTTGGAAGTGGAAAACCTTCAATCGGGGTATTTAAGGAACGAAAATGGTAATTTTGTTTTTGTGCCCTTTCAAAACGAACTACAAGTATCTCCCATCATGTCATTTTTGGTAGATGATTTTGATGGTGATGGCAAATCCGAAGTATTGCTCGGAGGCAATTACTTTGGTGTTAAACCATACCATGGAAGACTTGATTCGTTTCCAGGCGCCCTTATTTCCAATGAAAATACCGTTGTTCTGGGCAACCAGTTGGGATTGGATTTTACCAAAAAGTCCATCAGACATTTAAAGACATTCATTTTAAACCATAAAAAATACTTGTTGGCTGTGTTCAATAATGACAAAGCACAAGTCTATAAAATCAATGATTAATCGCAAGGCCATGAAAAATAGAATAAGTTTAATCGCAGCACTGCTATTGGTTTTGACATCGTGTCAAAAAAAACAGGAACCCGTTGAAGTCACACCGGAAGAATACCACGCCTCCGTGGACAAGGTGGTCGAGATTATGATCCACGATATCTTTTCTCCACCAGTGGCCAGCAGAATATTTGCTTATTCCAATATTGCGGCATACGAGATTGTGGCCAAGGGCAACGAAGACTACAAATCCTTGGCGGGGCAGGTAACCGATTTGAAAGATATTCCGGACCCTAGCAACAGTGATAACATCAACTATGAGATGGCTGCCTTGATTGCCCACATGGATATCAGCAAACGGCTGATTTTTTCAGAGGAGAAAATGGAAAGTTTTAGGGACAGCCTATACACCGTTTGGAAGGAAAAGAACGAACCTGTTTTTAATGCCTCCAAAGAATATGGGCTGGAAGTAGCCAACTTTGTTGGGGATTGGATGAACAAGGACAACTACAAGGAAACCCGTACTATGCCCAAGTTCTCGGTAGACTCCGATGACCCTTCTCGTTGGCAACCCACTCCGCCGGCATACATGAACGGGATTGAGCCGCATTGGATGAAAATACGCCCCTTCGCTATTGATTCCGCCCAGCAGTTCAAGCCTGTTCCTCCACCAGAATTTTCTATGGAAAAAGACTCCAAGTTTTACCAAGAGGTCATGGAAGTGTACGAGGTTAGAAAAAGTATGGTGGGCAAAGGTGATAAATCCGACGAAATTGCAATTGCACAGTTTTGGGATTGTAATCCTTATGTTTCCGTGACCAGAGGGCACCTAATGTTCGCCACTAAAAAGATTACTCCCGGGGCCCATTGGATCGGCATCACTAAAATTGCTGCAAGAAAAACCAATGCGGATTTCGCCAAAACGGTATATGCTTATACAAAAACCTCCATTGCCATCGCAGACGGATTCATTAGCTGTTGGGACGAAAAGTACAGAAGCAACCTTATACGTCCGGAAACCGTGATCAATGAATATATAGATGATAGCTGGGAACCTGTTCTGCAGACCCCACCTTTCCCAGAATATACCAGTGGCCATAGCGTAGTATCGGGCGCCGCTGCCATTGCACTTACGGATATTTTTGGTGAAAATTTTGCCTTTGACGACGATACCGAAGTGGCCTATGGCCTTCCTGTGCGCTCCTTTAAATCCTTCAACCAAGCGTCCGATGAGGCTGCATTGAGCCGTATGTATGGCGGAATCCATTATCGTGCTGCCATTGAGGTCGGAATTAAACAAGGACGAGACCTAGGAAAATTTATCGTGGACAAATTGGACATGACAAAAGGCTAATCCTTATTTTTGCTCCTTGGTTATGAGGAAGATTATTTCTATAATCCTTGCCCTTGTGGTAGGGATAGTTTTATGGTATTTATTTGTAAAGCCCCAAGATTATCAGGTAAATTTTAAGGCAAAAGCCATTCCGGGCACTATTTACGAAACTGTAAAGGCTTGGAACAACGGTTTTGATTCCATAATTCCAGTAGACTTTATCAGTCCTGATCATTTTAAACAGACCATTTTGGTAAACGATTCCGTTCATGTGTTTGAATGGAGGATAAATCGAGTACATGACTCCTTGAGCCAAGTTCAGGTCAATATAACGGATACTGGCAACTCCATAAATAATAGACTGGCCATACCTTTTTCTGATACCGATTTTGAAAAAGGATCTAGAAAACTGTTGTTGGATTTTAATGATATCTTGATCGAGCACATCAAGAGTTTTAACACCACAATTATAGGTGAGGAAGAAACATTTACATCCTACTGCGCCTGCGTGCACTTGAACACCTCCCCTGAATACAAAGCCAAGGGAATGATGGCCAACTACAACTTTCTCAATGCCATTCTTTTGGAGAATGAAGTTCAGTTAAATGGCCCCCCTTTTGTTGAAGTCCTCGACTGGGACTTGAAAAACAACAATTTGTCATATAATTTCTGCCACCCCATTGTCCGCTCCGAAAAACTTCCAGATCACCCTGAAATCATTTATAAACGGATATATGGTAAGAATGCCATTAAAGCCAAATACCATGGAAATTACATTACCTCGGACAGAGCATGGTATGCCATAATGGACTATGCCAAAGAAAAGAATATACCCATAGAAAGGAAACCAATCGAGGTCTTTTACAACAACCCGAATATGGGTGGAAATGAGCTAGAATGGACTACCGAAATTTTTATGCCCATAAAAGAATCCGATGAATAAAGCAGCCATCTTTTTTCTGTTGATCACGGTACAGGCTTGTGCCCAGCAGACCTACTTGGGCAAATTGGATACGTTGGGCAAATTCCCTTCCAAGCTCAAGGAGGTTTCTGGTATAGAGGTCGACAAAAAAGACAAGATCTGGGTAATCGAGGATAGCGGTAACAAGGACAAGATTTATCGCGTAGCTACCGATGGCGAAATCAAAGAATCATCAAAAATAGATCACGCCAAGAACCAAGATTGGGAAGATTTGGCCGTAGATGTGGATGGCAATCTATACATTGGGGATTTTGGAAACAACGGCAATCAACGGAGAGATCTGGTCATCTACAAAATCCCAGAGGACAAGCTTGACAAAAAGGAACCGAACGCTGATAAGATAGCATTCAAATACCCGCAACAAAAGGATTTTCCGCCCAAATCCGACAGTTTGTACTATGATACCGAAGGCTTTTTTCACGCAAAGGATTTTCTGTACATCTTTACAAAAAATCGAACCAGGCCCTATTCCGGAAACACATTGATCTACCGAGTCCCGGATAAAGAAGGGGATTATGAAGCGGAGTTTTTGGGTTCCCTATTTCTGTGCTCGGACCAAAATCGTTGTTCGGTGACCAGCGCCGATATTTCACCAGATGAAAAAACCATTGCGCTGCTGAGCTACGGTTTTGTTTTTTTGCTCACGGATTTCAACCTTCCGGATTTTACTAAATCCTCCATTAAAATCATTGATTTGCAGACCTATTCCCAAATTGAATCGGTTTGCTTTCTGGACAACGACACTCTTCTGATTGCCGATGAGCAAAACCGGCATGGCGGACGTAGACTTTACAAACTGGAATTGGACTAAAAACCAAAACCAAGTCCGAAGGCAAAACGTAACCCATCCACACTGTTGAAAAGTCCGAGGTTTGCTGAAATCACGTTAGCCCCATTCAAGAAAAACCCTCCTCCGTAGGAATTGTGCCATATATTTGAATCTTCACCGGGATACCATACCCTACCATAATCAAACCCGCCATATATTCCAGGGGTTACTGGCATCAGACCCGTCTTGACGCCTCTAAAGCTATATCGAAGGTCTGTATTTTGAAAATAGGCCGTCTTCCCCGTAAATCGTTGAAAACGAAATCCACGAAGCCCATTGTTCCCCCCTATGCTTGCTCCTTGATAAAATTCATAATCGTCACCTATGGTAAAATGTCCTTTAAGCTGAGTCGCCAAAACCAAACGTCCATCCGCAGAAAGCTTATGATTTATGGAGAAGGAAGGGATGATATAACCGAACGACTTTGACGACTCATCCAAATTAGTCTTGAAACCGCCCTCTAGACCAAAGTTCATCCCTAAGGTAGGGAACGCCTCGTTATCGGTATTGGAATAACTGTACTTCACATCTGCCCCAAAGAAACTCAAATGGTTTTCCTCACCGTTTTCGAGATAAAATTCATTGATGAACCTATTTTCAGTCTCCTCGATTTCAATGCCTTCATAGGAAACCCCCAATCGCACTTTGGAACCAAAAAAACCACGCCATACCAAGGCGGGCGCCAAACGGAGCGTACTTATCCGGACCCTATTGTAATCCAGTCCCAAAGGTTCTTCATCATCATTGTTTACAGTTTCATTCCCAAAGCCAAAAAAGTTCTGCGTAAAGTTGGGACTGGTAAACCGGGCATTGATCTCCAAGTTCACTTTGTTGAACAAATGTGCAAATTCTCCTTTGTACCCCAAATCAAAACCATCAGTGGCAAAATAATAGGCTGCATTGACAATATGTTGTCGCGTAAAGGGATTTTTCCTGAATCCGTTAAAGGTGTAGGTATTCGTCAATCCTATTCGAACACCGTCGTCGGGGTTGAATCCAATCGTTGGCAGTATTTGATTACTGCTTGCCTTGATGTTTAAAAATTCATATGTATTGGTATCATAATCATTGACGAGTTTGATTTTTCCGCCATAAGCCTCGTCTAAAGTATTCTTCTTTGATTTAAAGTCATAGACAAACAATTTTAGAGAATTCTCGGCAATCTTGTAAATATCGTTGTTCTGACCGCCCACTACCCTAACCTTTATTCTGGATGTTTCTGTATTGGCCTCAAATACATCATCATCGTCCAGACCGTAGATCCATATTTCCTTGGTATACTTCGGACTGTAAACCTTGTGAAAGAACATGTCGGTATATTCTCCCCCTATTATTCGATATCCCCTCACCTCAACATCACCATTGGGCAAGGACGTAATATTAAAATAATCATCTTTATCCGTTCCCGTAACCACGCTGTATTTGTTCAAGACAGAGAAGTAGTCCCGAGCAGTTTCGACCAGATTTTCCTTTCGTGCCAAAAGGATGTCCTTGATCTCGGCCAAGGTTTCATCCCTCACCTCTTCCGGGAAGGCCATAAATGCATCATCTATAAGTTCCCCGTTCAGCTTTTGCTGGATGAACTTGGCCTGTTCTATCCACATATCCAAATCCGTTTCGGAGAGCAATGCCATATCCAGCGCAAATGTTCTGGGTGACGATGTAAACCCTTCAACACTTCTAATTTTTTCATGAAAACCTTCAAAAATCCGAAGCGCGGGAACCGCTCTGGAACCAAAGTCCATGATGAGACCATCGCCCCAACGGGAGAATACTTGGTCCCTGTCCCTTGGTATGGGCTTGTAGACTTTGTCGCCGTTTTCTGTTTCAAACTCGGCCCAGCGCCATTGGTCCACGTGCCGGTCCCAATCTCCTATCAAAATATCGAACAAACGGGCCTTCACATATTCCTTTTGGTCTATGCTGTACTCTTCATCTTCACGGAGCTTGTCCATGAGGTCGTAGGTGCTTTCAATCTTTTTGGTGTATCCGAAGCTTTTTAAATTATCATGATCGTCGGAAACATGTTCCTCTATCATGTACAATCCATCACCAAACTCCTTGTTGTAATCTCCCAAAACAGATTGTTTGGGCACGTAGTACAATTTGGGATTGGTATGGTACATGTCCAACGCATCCGAAAGTTTACCTATGGTAAAGGGTGCATACGGGTGTGCTCCGGTGTATAGATCCAACAACAGTTTTTCCGGGTAGGTATCCTCGAATTTACCGATGATGTACTGGTCTTGGAAAGCTATGGCCTGTAGGTACCTTTCGGCACTTTTTCGCAAGCCCCGCATCACATATTCCTTACCATCTTTATCGGCAAGCCTTAATGAGTTGGATTGATTCCCGCCTCCTTTTCGTACAACGGTAAGCCCTCCCAAGAGGGTGTCCAACCGCACCGTTTTTGCCTTTATTTGGGTTCCATAATATTTTCTGTAACGCTCGCCCCATAACAGTTTATGGAATCCACTTTTTTCTATTTCTTCGGGTTCATATACAGATGCCATCTTATATGCTGGAAAATCGTCCGAAAGCACTGTTGGGCTAACGGACCTGTCCGGTGGCAGCACCTGCGTTCGGTACAGAAGATCATCGGAATGTTCATCGGCTCCATAATATGAAACCTTCGAAGATCCGTCCTTAAATACTTTCAATATGGCATAGCCCTTTCTTCCTGTAGAGAATTTACTGCCGTTTAACAATCGGGTCCACCCTGTTTTTGCCCCAGAGCCACTTACAATCTGTGGTTTGCCATATTCCTCAATGTATTGGAGGGTATGCTCATGCCCTGATGCGAAGATTACCTTATCCGAAAATTGTGAAAGGGTCACGACCCGGTTCTTGAGTTCGTTGTATCTCTTGTTGGACAAATCCTCAGAAGTGGCACCTGAGGTTTTACGCATCAGATTGATGGCCGTTCCCAAAATGGGCATGGGCACTTTGCCCCCATTTGGATAAATGCCCTGTTTGAAAGAAAACTGTCCTCCATGTGACCCATAGGAAAACATGGGGTGGTGCATGGCCAAGATTACGGTTTTATCCCTGTTCTTTTTGATGATGCTCTCCAGTTCCTCGAAAAAACGGCTTCTGGTCTTGATCTCACATTCATCGTTCATGGTCGGGTGCTTGTCCCAATTAACAATGTACCATTCCGTATCTATGGCAACGACCAGAATATTCTCGCTGATCTCTATCTCTTCAATAGGGCATCCATTCTCGGGTTGAAAGGCATCGTTGTTATCCAAAGCATCCTCCACATATTCCTCTTCCCTTTTAAGGCCCTTGAGCCCATCCGTATACCAGTCATGGTTCCCCGGGATAAAAAGCTTGTTGCCCTTAAAGTTTTCCAAGGTGCTCAACTGGGCGTCCAAATGGTTTTTCGCCTCTAAATATGCGATTGTGGAGTCTTTTTTGTCCGGCAGTCCGGCAGGATAGATATTGTCGCCCAAAAATATAGCGGTGCTATTAGCGTTTGCCCTGTCCAATTCTTCCTTGAATTTTTTCAGCGTAGGATTCACATCGCCCATTGGGGACAGACCAGCATCCCCTATCAAATAAAATGTGTGCTCCACTACTTTTTCTTCCCCAAGGTCCTGAGGTGAAAAGGGCCCAGCATATTTAGCTTCATAAGTTGCACAACCTATGCTCAAAACCATCAAAAAGAGGAGAAAGTAATGTTTCTTCATATACACGAGGTTGATTCCAAAATTTTGTAATTTGGATGCTCCAATAAAAAGATATGTCGGAAATTGTTGAAAAAACTGAACACTTTGTTTCTGAACTATTAACGGAAGAGCTCGACCCAAGGTTCTTGTACCACAACTTGCGACATACCCAAAGAGTAGTCAAAAGTACTAAAGAATTGCTCAACTATTATAACCTGAGCGAAGTTGAAAATGAAAGGTTAATGCTAGCTGCATGGCTTCACGATACGGGGCACACCAAAGGTTGGGAAAACCATGAGGAAAACAGTTGTGAGATTACCAGGGATTTTCTCCAAAAGAATGACTATGACCCGGAAGGAATCGAACAGGTTTGTTCCTTGATCATGGTCACTAAAATGTGCAACGAGCCCTCCAATTTGATGGAAGGAATCATCAGGGATGCCGACATATCCCATTTTGCCAAAAAAAGCTATTGGGAGACTACGGATTTCTTAAAGGAAGAGCTTAAAGCATTGGGAGTCGCCGATTATTCGAACAAGGAATGGCGGGACAAAAACATTAAAATGTTCCGCACCAAACATAATTTCTTCACTGACTATGCCAAGGAAAATTGGGAAGAAGGAAAACAACAGAATCTAAAAAAATTGTTGAAAGAAAAGAAAGAAGAAAAAAAGATTGCCAAAAAAGAGGCGCTAAAGGCCAAGTACAAGAATGAGAGTCCCGATAGAAGCGTTCAAACCCTCTACCGGGTCACGCTAAAAAATCACTTGAAGTTGAGCGATATTGCCGATACCAAAGCAAACATATTACTTTCGGTCAACGCTATAATAATTTCGTTGGTGCTCGCCAATTTATTGACTAAGTTGGACAATCCATCCAACACCTATATGATCTATCCCACCTTGATTTTGATCATGTTCAGTATTGTTTCCATGGTACTTTCCGTATTGGCCACCAGACCCAATGTTACGAGCGGTAAATTCACCAAAGAAGACGTGGAAAAAAGAAAGGTTAACCTTCTGTTTTTCGGAAACTTTCACCAAATGGAGCTTTCTGAATACGAATGGGCCTTAAAAGAGTTGGTAAAGGATAAGGATTATGTATACTCTTCCTTGACCAAAGACCTGTATTACTTGGGCATTGTCCTTAACAAAAAGTATAAAATACTGCGGATTACCTATAACATTTTTATGTTGGGCATGATTCTTTCGGTAATCTCTTTTATAATTGCCTTTAGGTATTTTGGCCCGGAAAGGTTGATTTTCTAATCTAAGCGTTCAGTTCTTCCATTAAATCATCGTAAGTATAGGTGCGCTCCGATTTTTTGTCCTTTTGGTACAGTATCTCTGCTCGGATGGCCTTTAATCCAGATACCCCTTGGACACCTTCGAGCTCCACGATTTCAATATTGTTGGTAAAATAACCTTTGGCCTTCAGAAAGCTGATATATCGCAAATATTCCTTTTCATCTTTACGTTGGGAATACACAATGGACAATTTGCCCTTTTGGGTCAAACGCTCATTGGTTCCCTTAATGAACGATTTATCGATACGTTTTTTTATGACTTCGTACCTGGCGTTGTAAGTGCCGTCCACATCAAACCGTTTTTCGTCCATCCTAAAACGAATGGCCAAGGAGGTGCTGTAGACCAATACCAATGAGGCCACATCCAGTTTTACCGGCAAGTGTGGTTTCAGACTATAGTACTTGTTCTCCATTTCGCACATTACCTGTAACTGCCATAGTCTAAGATTGCTCAGGAAAAGTTCGTTGAACTCCCGATCCTTGGCAATGGAGCTGCCTATGTAGATATTATGCTCAACACCATCGGTCTTGTAGCGTTCAAAATAATGTGGGAACATGGCCTGGGCCTCCTCCTGTCTCTTGTCCAAAAGAGCGGCCAGCTTCATATTGGCCTCCATTACACTGTTATCGTAATTTCTACGATGGTCATAATAGCTTTCGGTGGACTTGTCTATCTTCTCATTATATTTTTCGAGCAAGGCTGCAATTTCTTTGTCCTCCTTTTGAAGATGACCAAAAACAGGGTCTACTTCCTCCTGTACAAAATCAAAAACAGCTTGTTCCGTATGGGTAAACAAGGCCTCCTTCACTTCGTTGAGATAGTTGTTCACCCTGAACATCAATTCTTCATAAATGGGAAGCTTATATTTTTTGAAGGCCACTTCCAAAATATCGTTGATTTCGGAAAGTTGGATCATCAAATCCCTTTGAATGGCCAGATTTCGTTGCTGTGAAGAGTCTTTGATGTCTATTTGCCCGTACAATGGATATACGTCCTTGAAAACAACTTCTTTGAACACGGCTTCGTTCCCTGAAAGTTCGTCTGCCATAAAACGCTTGGCCTCTTCCTGGAACTTCCAATAAACGGATGGGTGTACAGAGGTACATTCGTGTTGGATCACGGCATCAATCAGGTTTTCTTCCTCCTCGATAGTTCGCATCACCGCTGCAACAATATAGGGCATTACATCGTCCAGCTTGTTTGCGTTCACACTGTTCAGCTCGTTCACCTTGCCAGAGACAAGCTCCAACACCCCCAATAAGTTCCCGTTCACGGCAATCGGGGCCAAAATGGCACTCTTTATACCCTGTTCCATCAAACTTTTATAGGGCTCCACATCGCCATCAGATCCTTCAAAGTATTTTTCGACATTGGATATGGCAAAGTACTTGTTCTCCTTGAACAATTTTCCATGGGTATAGTCACAGAATGTGGAGTCGCATTCCTCCATATCCTTGCCATTTAGGATATAGCTCTCCATCCCCTTGCCATAAATCTTAAAGAAACGATTGGCCCCGGCATCATACCCGGAAAATCCGACCTTAATATCCTTTAGGTTAAAGAATGACCTGAAGGTTTCCTCAAAACTTTCCATAAAGGTCTCGTTGCCCCGTTGCGCACGTCCAATCAATGTTGATTTGATCTCCGAAACGGAATGTTCCGTAGTTACATCGAACATATTGGCAATAACAAAGCCTTTGGCTATAAAACTGTTTGGCGGAATTTTATCCTTCCAGATGTCGAGGTTATAGAAATTATCCAACAACTCGTCCACATCATCTTGCGTAAGCTCCTTTGCCTTTTCTGTTGGAATGATTTCCATAAAATCCGCATTGTACAAGATTCTATACCTGCGCATTACCCCATTGAGGTCTGGAATGTCGTAAAAAAATGGCCGTTTAATATCCAGATTATACCCATAATAAAATTTTAGAATCACCGTACACCGCATGATGTACCCAAATTCCATGGGTATGTTCATAATCTCCAAATCAAAATCCTCTCCTGCATCTTTTAGAATCTGACGAAAGCGTTCCGAGGAATTGAACACCAAATTTTCAAAAGGTGTAGATGCCGTTTTAATCTCGTTCTTCGTCAAAATGGGGGAAAAGGAATCTTCCAAAATCACTCCAATCACATCCTTGTGTTTTTCCAATAAGGACAAATCGGTGAAGCCTTCCCTCAACACTGGGTAGGGTGCCTGTGTATCCAGTACATATTTTGCCCGGTCCACTTCATGAGCGTTTTCGCTGTTCAGCAATTCGTCGTAATGCTCCAATAACTTATTGAAGCTTACCAACTGAACCAGTGGGCTTTCTGAATTGAAATCTTGATTCATACCAGCGTTAGTCGAGGATTAGTCCACAAAGTTACAAAAAGTAAAAATGCGACTCCATTATTGGATATCTTTATGGACAAATCGTCAATTTTAAGGATATTTAGCAAAAACTTTTTCATGTCCTCCTCAACCCGTTTAGACAGAGCATATCGGAACGCCATCACGATTCCGTTCAACGAGGATTCAAAATTCATCTTCTTTAGTGATTGCCATCGTGGAGACAACAGTTTTGCCGACGATTTTGCGAACAACCGTAATATTTATTTTCATGCCCTCAACCATTATTATCGGGAAGGTTTCCACTATATAGAACTTGGTGATGGCGATGAGCTATGGGAGAACATTAGTTTTGATGCCATTTTTGAGGCGCATAAAAACGTATATCAACTTTTGCGAAGGTTTCATTTGGAAAAGCGGCTCCATATGCTCTGGGGCAACCACGACATGGTATACCGAGACCCGGATTACGTCAACAAACATCTTTCGCATTATTTTGAACCCATAGATGGGTCCGATAAAGAACTTTTTGAAGGAATCACCTATCATGAAGCACTTATTTTAAAACATACCAAAACGGGTCAGGAACTTTTTTGTGTGCACGGCCATCAGGCGGATTGGTGGAATTATGTGTGCTGGCGAATTGGTCGGTTTTTGGTAAGGATCTTATGGAAACCTTTACAAGTTGTTGGTATTGCCGACCCTACCAGCCCCGCCAAAAACTATAAGGAACTTATCCGTATCGAAAAGCGGATCAAACGTTGGATACTCAAAAAAGACTTGCTGGTCACTTTAGCAGGACATACGCATAGACCCCGATTTCCAGAGCCGGGTCAAATTCCCTTTTTTAACGATGGTAGCTGTGTTCACCCAAGAAGTATTACGGGCATCGAAATCGTGGACGGCAAAATATCCCTGATCAAATGGTACATTGACACCAAACCCGATGGAACGCTGCAAATTGTAAGGGTCCTTTTGGAAGGCCCACAAAAACTAACAGATTACCAGAAGGCGTAAAAATGGATAAGGCACAATACATTCTGGACCAAATCCCCATTCGGCACGACCTCTCGTCCCATATTATGCTATTGGGCATCGTCCAAGGTTTTTTTCTGGCATTTGTCATTTTTTTGAGGAGCAAGCGAAAATCTGCCATCAATCTCCTCGGATGGTCACTTTTAATACAGTGTTTGGTCTTTTTAGATGTTTATCTATGCTATACCGGGCTCATCAAATACGTTATTCATTTTAACGATTCCACTGAGTTTCTGGTGCTGCTGATCATGCCAACGATGTACTTTTTTTTGTACACCTTATTGGAACGGGAACACTTTACTTTTAAAAAACACTGGCCCCACTTTGTGCTTCCAGTACTATACGCCATTTCCCAGTTCAATTATTATACAAGTCCTGTTGAGGTAAAAATCAATGCATACCTAGGGGCATATTACCGGAATATGGAATTTTTGGATGTGCCGACTACCATGGACTACTCTTATCATTTAATAAAAGACAAGTTTAGATGGTTGGTGCTGTTCAATTTTGCACTTTACTTGTTCCTATCACTAAAATTGGTGCTCAAAAACCGACAAAAAGGTTGGAAAGCTCCCAAGAATGTAAAAGTGGACAAATACATCTTTTCAAGGAACACTGTGGTCATATTTCTATTGCTCATGATCACCCTTCTTTTAATTTATCTCAACTATGATGATGATGGTGGAGATCATATCATTGGCATGGTACAGACCATCATCATATTCATCACCTCATTTTTTGTCCTTTCCGAATCACGCTTTTTCGAAAATTCATGGATTGCGGACAAATATGAAACCCTCTCGGCAAATTCCATTGATTTTAAAACGCTGGACGAATCCGTATCAGGTTCCAACGAATTCATCAAGCCGGACATCAACCTAAAAAAAGTGGCCGAACAATTGGGTACCAATAGCAATACCGTATCCAAGCTCATAAATTCTGAAACCGGCACCAATTTCAACGACTACATCAACCAAAAAAGAATTGTTTTGGCGCAAAAAAGGTTGCTGGATGATGAGTTCAAACAACTCACTGTTGAAGCCATTGGCGAATCGGTCGGGTTTAGGTCCAAATCGGCATTTTACAATGCCTTTAAAAAACATACCGGTCAGTCTCCATCTTCATTTATGAAGCAAAACAAGGAGTAATTTCTCCACAATTGCAATTCAGGACGTTTCCCCAACCAAAAAACATAGGCTGATCCCCCTTCTTTTTCACCTTTGGGAAAAATTTTAAAAAATGAATGATACCATTAGGCGTTACGATTTGGATTGGCTACGTGTAATTGTGTTTACATTGCTCATATTTTACCACGTAGGAATGTTTTTTGTTCCTTGGGGATGGCATGTAAAAAACAACGAAATATACGACTGGCTTCGTTGGCCCATGATGTTCCTGAACCAATGGCGACTGCCTATACTTTTTGTGATATCTGGAATGGGAACCTATTACGCCCTGGGCAAAAGAAGTATGGGAATATTTATGTGGGAAAGGTTCCTGCGTTTGGGAATTCCATTGATTATCGGGATGATTCTCATTGTTCCGCCACAGGTATATTTTGAGCGACTGGTCCAAGGCTCATTTACGGGCTCGTACTGGGAATATTTTACCACTATAGCTTTTGATGGCGTCTACCCGGAAGGTAATCTCAGCTGGCACCACCTGTGGTTTTTACCCTACCTCTTGGTCTTTTCTTGGATCTTGGCCCCGTTGTTCGTCTATTTGAGAAGGTGCCAAACCCTTTTTATTGGATGGGTCAAACGATTGATTCAAAAAACCTGGGGAATCTATGCCTTTGTGATTCCGCTCTACTTTGTAGAATCACTGGTGGAACCCTTTTTCCCGGTCACTCATGCTTTAGTGGATGACTGGTTCAATTTTATATTCAGTATCATCCTGTTCTTTTATGGCTTCATTTTGATAGCAACAGGAGATGTTTTTTGGCAAGCACTGACAAAAGTAAAATCCAAGGCTATAATTCTAGGAATAATAGGATTTGCTTCCCAAGCTTTTATATGGCTGTTTTTGGAAGATGGCTACGTTGTCCATTTTACCGAAGCATTTTTAAAAGTAGTGAATATCTGGTCATGGATATTGGTATTGTTTGCCTACGCCTCAGAATACCTCAACAAGCCAAGCAAGGGATTGGCCTACTCCAATAGAGCAGTTTACCCGTTTTATATTTTGCACCAGACCGTCACCGTTGCCATCGCCTATTATTTGATGGATTTGAGTTGGGGCCTTTTCCCAAAAGCACTCGTTCTGGTCGTGGGCACATTTGGAATCAGTTGGTTGATCTATGATTTGATTATTTTACGGATTCCGATAATGCATCCGCTCTTTGGACTTAAAAAGAAAAGGCCCGCCAAAATTTAGCGGGCCATTCACTTTTAGTTTAAAAATAGTAGGATAAACCAATCAAAATATTGGATGAATCCAGATTTAGATCAAAACCATTACTAGTTGTTTCTGAACCAGAATTTTCAGATTTAATGGAGGAATATCTCAGAATTCCAAAGGAAGATTCCAACGCCAATTTTTGAGAAACAAAGAAAGATATCCCTGGTCTGAAAGCCACATAAAACTCATCGCTTTCCATGCTCATCCTGCTGGTCACGTCAGAAATGGTTTCAGACCAAGCACCCACATAGCCTGCTTCGCCCTGGGTGTAGAACAATAGACTCTTTCCTAAATTAAAATACTTTCTAACATAGGGAGCAAAGAGAATAGCTTCGGTTTTACTTTCAGATTGGTTAAAATTTGGTTGTTGATTCAAGTCATTATCAACTTTCGTGCGGCTATACCCAGTTCTTAGACCAACCATCCAATTTTCAGAAAAGGCATATCCTGCTCTTGGGAACAGTCCTACCGAAAACCTATCGGTATCCACTGATGAGGCTTGGGCTTGAGATTCTGAATTGGATACATTGAAATTCGCTTCCAATCCCAAATTCCATGTTCCTTTTGAAATTGTTCGTTGGTCGTCATCCGAATTTTGTGCTTGGAGGGTTGCAAAGCCAAACAACAGGGCAAAAAATAATACTTGTTTCATTTTGGGTTGAATTTTTAAGGTTAAAGCTGAAAAATTATCAAGCATTGTTCCATTTTTTCACAAAAAAAATGATTTGGCAAGACTTTAACGAGAGATTGCTTTTTAACGATTTAACGTCAATTTATAACGCTGATGGCAAGGTATTTGCTAAATTTATAAATGGATTTAGACCCGTCTTGCCATGAAAGAGAAAATTTATATCGTTTTGGGAGCAGTTCTGTTTAGCCTGCCCATGTTTGCTCAGGGAGATTTGCCCACCACGCGACCATTGAAGATCGGGGATAACAACAAGCTTGATGTAAAGGCAAGCAACCAAGGTACTTTACTTCGTATGCCTTCCGTATTGGATGAAAACCTCACCTCTAAAAATGAAAACCCGGGCATTAAGATGTTGCCCGACCGGGAACTCGTTCAGGCTGGACACGATATGGTGATAGACCCCAAAGTAGTCGAGAAGCGGGAAAAAGGGGCCAACGAGCACTTCGGCGATCAATATTTGGGCGATTTCAAAACCTCGGCCAAATTTGTGGGAATTGTTGCCAGAGATCATGAATATGTGGATGGTGACCGCATCAAGATTTATGTAAATGGAGAGGTTGTGGAATATAATCTGTTGCTGAGTGGTTCTTTTAAGGGAATAAATCTGGATTTAGTGGAAGGATTTAACCGAGTCGAGTTTGAAGCGCTAAACCAAGGCTCTTCAGGTCCCAATACGGCCCAAGTGGTCGTGACGGACGATAAAGGCCAGGTCATTCACAACAACCGCTGGAACCTATCTACAGGTTCCAAGGCCAGCCTCATTATTGTAAAGGAAGAGGATAGCGGAATCACAAAGAACAACTAAATTTTCCCTCAATACTTCTCTCCCGGCGAGTAGGTTGCTTCCGCACGTTTTAGCACATCTTCCTTATAGTAGGCAGCATCTTTGAATTCCATATCGGCGTAGCGTTGGGCCTGATCATCAAAATGAGGTGATTCTGGGTCTCCGCTCTGACCCCCGGCCAATATGGTTTTCGCTTTTACTTTATCTCCAAACTCCACGGCCGCAACAAAACTGTTCCCTCTTGTACCATAGATTTTTTTGGTATTGTTGTCGTAACGGGCGCCATATGCTGCCAAGGCTCCCCATGTACCACTGGCAAAACCAATGGGAATACTGGGTTTGTCGTCATCAAAAGGCTGACGGATGTCTCCATTCAAACGCTGATATCGGTTGATCTCGCCCCAAGGCTTTTTCCAAGTTCCAAAATCACTTTGAAGCTTGTTCAACGTTTCTTGAAACATATCCAATTTTTGAGCATCGGGCCAATCACCGCCCCAATATTCTACCCATTGCATGGAATACATGCCTTCGGGTCTTTCTGCCTTGGAATAACAAAGTGTACCGTAGTAATGCGCCAAAGTCATGGCAATGGATTCTTTTGATGTGGTAAAATCCCATTCCCTGAGTACTTCAATCGGTTCTTGCAGTTCTGGGTATGCTTTTGCATTCTCATTATAGGCTTTCACCAACCCAGGAATCAATGCCTTAAAAGCGGGCAAGTAAGGGTCATGGGCCAGCTCGATAAGTCCATCCAAGGTATATCCGCTTCGGCCGGTCAAAAGTTCTATGGCGTGGATGCCCCGAAAGTTTTCTTGGTCCCTGGACATATAATTGGGATAATCTTCTCGTTTTGGGCTGAACTCCAGCGCAGAAGTGTATGGAGTGGAGTTACAGTTTTGAATCCAACCGTTTTTTGGATTTAATACCAAAATATTTTCATCCACCGTATGCAATCCTTGCCAATCCGTTTTGGGATTGCTGCCATCCACAGGTTGGGTATAATCAAAAATAGTATCGCGTTTTGGCACAAAATTGCCGTGGAAATACGCAATGTTACCTTCGGCATCGGCATAAACCGTATTATTGGATGAATTTGTACGGATATCCATCATTTCTCTAAAACCTTCGTAGCCATCCTGTTTGGTACGAATATAGGATTGTTCCAAAGCTTTCACGGGTTCCCACATCATAGCAGAAGCGGTCCATTGGTCATCCACTTGATGCGTAATCGGTCCGTGATGGGTTCGGTACATGGGAAAGGTTTTCTCCTTAATACTTTCCCCTTGCTTATATTTTAAGGTAACCGAACTGGAATCCACAGGTCGCAGTTCCTCTCCATACTGATAAAATAGTTTTCCATCATTTTTTACGATGGTTTCCTTGAACTCATCCATCACATCGGTATACGTAGATGTATGCATCCACCCCGTTTTCTCATTGAATCCTTGGTACACAAAAAACTGCCCCCAGGTAACAGCGCCATATGCATTCAACCCTTCCTCGCTTACGACGTGCACTTCGCCCCTAAAGTAAAATGAAGTATGTGGATTGATCAAAAGCATCGCATTGCCAGATTCCGTCAAGTCTCCAGAAATAGCAATTCCGTTGGAACCTTGCGGCTCGGCCATTTCTTCCTGTTTTTTGATTTGAAGTGCTTCCATTTTGGGCAATTCCATGCCGCTTTCGTAAAAACTTTTGATTTTTCGTGTCGATATGCGTTCGATATCTCCCCCAATGGACCCCTCGCTAAAATACATGGGCATCCAAGGTTCAAAACGGGTCAACAATTTAGGTTCTACCTCGGGATGGGTATGCAAATAATAATTGATTCCATCCGCAAAGGCATCACAAAGTTCCTTCAACCATTCGGGGCTATTTTCGTAGTTGGCCTTGGCCTCCTCTTCGGTCATAAAAAGCCTTGCACGAAGATCACTGTACAACGCATCTTCCCCTTCAACCTCGGCCAAACGCCCCGTGGCCCAGATGTAGTTTTGTTCCACACGATTAAAATCATCCTCACATTGGGCGTAGAGCAACCCAAAAACAGCATCGGCATCCGTTTTTCCATAAATATGGGGCACCCCAAAATCGTCCCGTATAATGGTAATATTTTTGGCTTGTGACTCCCATTGTTCCAGCTCGGTCTGGGGTTTTTCGGAACAGGATATAAATAAAACGAGGACTGCGAGGATTGAAATTCTCATGGGTCTAAATTAGGATAAGTGGTTTTGGTTTCGCAAAAGATTCAGTTGTCAAACCTTTATAAAAACTGTTGGTTAGCTGTAAATTTAGTGAAAAGACCTTATTCCCGATCTGAAAACCGGCAGGCATTCCTGTAATGCCATGTTTTGTATCTTATTTCAATCGGTGAGTATCTTAAACCTTTGGAAAAATAGGTTCACCTTTTCTTTTTGAAGACCTTGAATAGAATAAACATTCCAATAAAAAAACCTAATATGAAGATGATAAAAGTATTGTCCATAATTAATATTTAAATCGTTTATCGTACCCATGACCCGTAAGGGAATTAGGTAAAACCAGTTTGTATAAAATACTAAAAATTGAAAACAATTACCAACTTCCGCTGGCCCCACCTCCACCGGAACTGCCACCACCGCCCGAAAAACTACTGGAACCGCTACTAGAGCCCGAGCTTGAACCAAAAGAATGGGTGCCAGAAGATGAAAAGGTCTTTTTGATATAACTCTTATCAGATTTTAAAAACGATAATTTGAAATCGTCTTTTCCCTTTTTCTTGATCTTGAGAATTGCCAATAAAATGGTGATACCAACAAATGTGATGATAACCCATATCACCCATGAAAAATCTTTGGCCAGTCCATTCAATACATCATCAAAACCAAGCAACATGGCCATGAAAAATAAGGGCAGCCCCATAAAAACAAGACCAAAAACCAAGGGAAGCAGCATAAAGGCGGACATGAAAATTCCACGAATCACTGCCAATTTTCCAATCAGCATGCCGCGGACCATTTCAATGAGGGTGGAATATCCTTTATAAAAAACAAATCCACCCGCGGCAACGAACATCATCAGGAATAGACCGATCACCCCTAGAAGCCACCAAGGCATCTCGCTCTCTGCCTCAATTTCTTGATTGAATTCCTCTAAGGCCTCGGGGTTTTTCAAAAACTCAATGATTTGGTCCGTGGCAGCATCCAATCCCTCAAAATATTGGTCTTCCTTAAATCTTGGAACCATCGTATTTCTAATTATACGTGAAGCAACTGCGTCCGTAATGTAGGGTTCCAGGCCATAGCCGACCTCAATCCGCACCTCTCTGTCCAGTTTAGAAAAGAGAATCAAAATACCATTGTCCTTACCCTCTTGGCCAAGTTTGTTTTCATTGAATACGTGCAAGGCATATTGCTCAATGGTCTCGCCCCCCAAGTCATCAATGGTCAAAACCACCAGTTGATTACTGGTCTCCGATTCAAATCGGTACAGTTTGTCCCGAAGCCCATCCAACTGTGCTTGGGTAAAAACTTGGGCATCGTCTGTAACAATTTCGGTCAATCTGGAATACTCTTGCTGTGCAGCGCACAACGAGAATATTAAAAACAAAAAACCGAACCAGTTCGTTTTTAGCATACCTCTTTTATAATTGTAGCACTTAAATATAGTGTTTGTAATTTTTCCAAACTCAAAACAAAGCGATTCGGCATCCTTTTAATTTGCCGTAACTTGCGATCTCTTTCTATATTTTGATATGCCCGATAAAAAAGTTAGCATCCTTACCGCGTTCAAGACCATAATTTGGCCCAAGCGCAAACTTGTTTTTCTTGGTCTACTTTTGATTGCCATCAGCAAAGCGGCAAGTTTTGTAGCACCGATAGCATCCAAATATCTAATTGATGATGTAATCGTAAAAAAAGACGTGACCATGCTCAAGTATCTGGTCGCAGGGGTTATGTTGGCCATACTGGTGCAAGCTGTTACTTCTTTTCTGCTGACCAAAATTCTGAGCGTTCAGGCGCAATATCTCATTTCGGAACTAAGGGCACAGGTTCAAAAAAAAGTACTGGCATTGCCCGTCCGTTTTTTCGACAATGCCAAATCGGGAGCTTTGGTATCCCGAATCATGTCGGATGTTGAGGGGGTCCGAAACCTCATCGGAACGGGTCTGGTGCAATTGGTAGGTGGTATCATAACGGCGGTTGTTTCCGTAATCCTTCTTTTGGAGATCAGTGTTTTTATGACGCTTTTTACTTTTATCCCGCTGACCATTTTTGCCATTATCGCGCTAAAGGCCTTTAAGATCATCCGACCTATTTTTAGAAATCGGGGCAAGATAAACGCCGAGGTAAAAGGACGGTTAACGGAAACCTTGGGCGGCATACGTGTGATCAAAGGTTTCAATGCGGAAAAACAAGAGGAGGAAGTTTTTGAAGTCGGTGTGGAACGTCTGTATCAAAATGTAAGAAAGAGTTTGACGACCACAGCTTTTATGACAAGCTCCTCCACCTTTTTGCTGGGTGTTGCAACCACCAGTGTTATGGGTTTTGGTGGCTATAAGATAATTAATGACACCCTTACCTTGGGTGAATTTGTTCAATTTACGGTACTATTGGGGCTTATGATCGCGCCCATCGTGCAAATGAGCAGCGTGGGAAGTCAATTGACCGAAGCTTTGGCAGGTCTGGACCGTACCGAAGAATTGATGAACCTTGAAGAGGAATCCGATGAGGAAAACCGTACGATTGAATTGGATGGAATTGTGGGGCGGATGTCATTTTCGGATGTCAGTTTCTCCTATGAAGAAGACAAGGAAGTGTTGCACCAAATCAGTTTTAATGTGGACCCGGGGCAAGTTGTGGCCCTAGTGGGCAGTTCCGGTTCTGGAAAATCCACCATTGCAGGCTTGGCGGCCAGTTTTCTAAATCCTGATTCGGGAACCATCACGATAGATGGCCAGGATCTGTCCAAGGTGAATCTGAAAAGCTTCCGAAGGCATCTTGGGGTTGTGCTGCAAGATGACTTTTTGTTTGAGGGCACTATCAGGGAAAATATTCTGTTCCCAAGACCCAATGCCAGCGAAGAAAAGTTATTGGAAGCGGTAAAGGCGGCTTATGTGGATGAGTTCACAGACCGTTTTGATAAAGGCTTGGACACCCTGATCGGGGAACGAGGTGTTAAGCTCTCTGGAGGTCAGCGTCAACGGATTGCCATTGCGCGCGCTATTTTAGCAGACCCAAAAATCTTGATCTTGGACGAGGCCACCTCCAGTTTGGACAATGAATCCGAAGCACTTATCCAAAAAAGTTTGGGGGAGCTCACCAAAGGCAGGACCACTTTTGTAATTGCGCACCGATTGAGCACCATCCGCAAAGCGGACCAGATTCTAGTCATTGAAAACGGCCACATTTTGGAACAGGGCACCCACGAACAACTGATTGCTTCCGAAGGAAGATATTTTAACCTGTTTACCTATCAAGCAAGGATTTAAGCTTCCTCTGGCGCCAATTCAACCTCTAGACCATCCAAATCCTCGGTAATATGGATTTGGCAGCCCAAACGGCTATTGTCCTTCACATTAAACGCCTCGGACAGCATGGCTTCCTCATCATCCGACTTTTCAGGAAGTTGATGGTCGGATTGTACATAGCATTGGCAAGAGGCGCACATGGCCATTCCGCCACAAATTCCAATGGTTCCTTCTGGAGCAAGTTCGTAGGAACGTACCACTTCCATCAAGTTCATGTTCATATCTGTTGGTGCATCCACTTCGTGCGAGACACCTTCACGGTCGGTTATTTTTATTTTAATGTCACTCATAATCAGTCTAGGGACACCCCTAAAGTCCCCCCAAGGGAACATTTTTACTTAAAAATTAATCGATTGCCTTAACAACGGCTTTCGGTGCTTCTTTTTTACTTCCGTCAAATCCTGTAACGCCGCCTACGGTCGTATATTTCATTACGTATTTTTTATCGGGATGTATCTTTTGATAGGCACTTTGACACATCAGCGTGGCTTCATGGAACCCGCAAAGAATCAATTTTAGCTTGCCTGGGTAGGTGTTTACATCGCCTATGGCGTAAATTCCTGGAATATTGGTCTGGTAATCGTAGGTATTGTCCACCTTGATGGCATTTTTCTCTATTTCGAGTCCCCAATTCGAAATCGGGCCCAGTTTAGGCGACAATCCGAACAATGGAATAAAGTCATCCACCTCCACATCGGTTTCTTCGGAAGTAGAAGTATCCTTGACAGTCACTTTCTCCAACCGATTTTCACCTTTGAGCGCAACCACCTCTGCGGGTGTGATCAAATTGATTTTTCCCTCATTTTTGAGTTGTTGAACCTTCTCAACGGAATCCAAAGCACCCCTAAATTCGTTCCTACGGTGTACCAAGGTCACTTCCTTGGCAACATCGGCCAAAAAGATGGACCAGTCCAAAGCGGAATCTCCACCACCTGCAATCAACACTTTTTTATCTCGGTAGGTTTCAGGTTCTTTGATCATGTAGGCCACACCGTTGTCCTCGTACTTTTCCAGATTTTCCAACAAAGGCTTTCTAGGCTCAAAACTTCCCAAACCACCTGCAATGGCAACTACGGGAGCATGATGTTTGGTTCCTTTGTTCGAGGTAACGATAAATGACCCATCGTCCAGTTTTTCAATGGTCTCGGCACGTTCGCCCAAAGTAAATCCGGGCTGGAACGGTTTGATTTGTTCCATAAGGTTATCCACCAGGTCCCCGGCCAACACCTCTGGGAACCCAGGAATATCGTAAATGGGTTTCTTTGGATATATTTCGGAACATTGACCACCTGCTTGTGGCAATGCATCTATTAAATGACATTTGAGTTGCAACAGGCCTGCTTCAAAAACAGCAAAGAGACCCGTAGGTCCCGCTCCAATTATCAGAATATCTGTTTTTATCATATACTAGAGGTTTTGGCCTGCAACTTACTGCATGCACAAAAAAAGATTCATGATTTTTATCAATTAGGAGATATTGATGACCTCTTCGATTTGAGGTGCATATTTTTTAATGGTCATTTCCACACCGCTTTTCAATGTCATTTGGTTTACACTGCAACCGATACAGTTGCCTTCCAAACGCACCTTTACGGTATTGTCCTCGATGGAAATCAACGTGATGTCGCCTCCATCACTTTGCAAAAATGGACGTATTTCTTCCAACGCCTTTTCCACATTGCTCCTTGTCTCTTCTGATGTCATTGTTGCCATGCTCATTTCTTTTTAACAGCGGAACAACCTGCCATGGTTGTTATTTTTATTGCCTCGGTCGGAGGAAGGTCTGTGTTCCTTCTCACCAATTCCTGGACTACATTTTTGGTAAGCTCTTCAAAGGCCTCTTCGGTAGGGGTAGCCGTTTGCAAAGCAGCTGGTCTTCCTATATCGCCCGCCTCCCTGATGCTCTGTACCAAAGGAATCTCTCCCAAAAATGGGACTCCCAAATCCTCGGACAGATTTTTTGCTCCGTTCTCACCAAAAATATGGTATTTGTGATCGGGCAGTTCCGCAGGTGTAAAATACGCCATATTCTCCACGATTCCCAATACGGGCACACTAATAGCTTCTTGCTGGAACATGGCCACTCCCTTTCTGGCATCGGCCAGTGCAATTTCCTGTGGGGTGCTCACCACTACGGCACCGGTTACGGGCAGGGATTGCATGATGCTCAGGTGGATATCACCTGTTCCCGGTGGCAAATCCAACAACAAAAAGTCCAATTCTCCCCAATGCGCATCAAAGATCATTTGGTTCAATGCCTTTGCCGCCATGGGCCCTCTCCAAATTACGGCCTGATTGGGCTGGGTAAAGAATCCTATGGAAAGTAGTTTTACACCATAGTTTTCGATGGGCTTCATCTTGGCCTTGCCATCTACGTTGATGGACAAAGGTTTTTCCGTGGCCACATCGAACATGATGGGCATGGAGGGCCCGTAGATATCGGTATCCAACAATCCCACTTTAAAGCCCATTTTGGCCAAGGTCACTGCAATATTTGCCGTCACTGTAGATTTTCCTACACCTCCTTTACCGGAAGCGACTGCAATGATATTTTGAATTCCGGGAATCGGATTTCCCTTGATTTGATTGACCTTGGGCTGTGCCGGAGCATCAACCTTTAGGTTGACCTTTATTTTTGCTTTCTCGTATACCTCTCTGTGGATGCATTTCAAAATTTCCACTTCGGTCTTCTTCTTTGCCTGAAGACTTGGATTTTTGATGGTCACATCCACTTCAACCTCATCACCGAAAACCTGAACATTGGTCACAGCTCCGCTCTCGACCAAATTTTGGCCTTCACCTGGGGCAGAAATTTTTTCCAATGCCTTAAGAATGTCTGTCTTTTTCAACTTCATGAATCAATTTTTTTAAACCAACTGTTTGAACTGGTTCTAAACTACAAAGATACGGTGTTGGCGTTAGATTAAGAAGTTGTGCTGTCGAATTTCAAAAAAATCAGTACTTGAATTATGAGGAATCGAATAAAGTATGTCCGATAGGCACAAAAGAGCTGGATTATTGTGTTCGTTTTTTTGAAAAAATGTAGCTTAGAAGCTGCTATTTGAAATAACCGACCAACATGCTACCAAAAACCAGAATCCCCCATTTTTTTCTATTGCTTATTTCGTTGATGTGGCTCTCATGTTCCACCAACAAAAATTCTTTCACAAAAAGAGATGTAAAAAAGTCGGAAAAATTGATTGGACTTCATTTTGCCAACAAAAAAATTGATACGCTCTATCCCTATTTAAAACGAAACCGTAGTGGTTTTGATTCCCTGCGTAAATATCCAATAGGGAATGATGTTTTCCCTGCAATTCGCTTTGACCCAACTCCTTTTGGATTTACCATGCCCGAGCAACAAAATGGAACCGAGTGGAAGATTCCAAATAATGTTGAAGTACCTGAACCTTATGATTTGTTGGCTTTTTATACGATTCCCCAACTGGCATCGCTCATCAAAAACCAAAAAATCACTTCCACGGAACTCACAAAATTTTTCTTGGCACGACTCAAAAAATATCAGCCTACGTTGCAATGCAGCATCTCCATCACTGATAGCTTGGCATTGGAGCAGGCCAAGCGAGCCGACGAAGAAATCAAAAATGGACAATATCGGGGTATCCTGCACGGGATACCCTATGGCACCAAAGATTTGATGGCGGTTCCAGGTTATCCCACCACTTGGGGAGCTGCGCCGTACAAAGACCAATTCATCAACGAAACGGCGACCGTTGTTAAAAAACTGGAGGATGCGGGTGCGATTTTAGTGGCCAAATTGGTCTCCGGGGCATTGGCCCGAGGTGATGTATGGTTCGATGGAAAGACCAAAAACCCATGGGATACCACCCAAGGCGCCAGTGGTTCCTCTGCGGGATCAGGTTCGGCAACGTCTGCAGGACTTGTGCCTTTTGCTTTGGGAACGGAAACATTGGGCTCGATAACTTCACCCAGTACGCGAAATGGCGTCACAGGTCTTCGACCAACTTATGGTAGAGTTAGTCGGCATGGAGTGATGAGCTTGAGCTGGTCCATGGACAAAGTCGGCCCATTGGGACGAAATGCGGAGGACTGTGCCATTGTTTTTGAAGCCATTCAGGGAAAAGATGAAAACGATCTTACCACGGTTGACCTTCCTTTTGGCGTGGATTGGAAAAAAGACTACAAAAACTTACGGGTTGCCTATTTGAAAAAAGATATTGAAAAAGACACTACGGAATCTGGGGACAATCTTAGAAATGCACTTAAATCCCTAAAAGAAATGGGTATTGAGCCCACAGCAGTAGAGATGCCCGAAGCAGTTCCCTATCGTGGGTTTGATATTATTTTGAGGGCAGAAGCGGGTGCTTTTTTTGATGAGCTGGTACGTTCGGGAGGTGTGGACATTATGGTAGAACAAGATCAGCGTTCGCGTGCCAATTCCCTAAGGCAAAGTAGATTTATTCCCGCGGTAGAGTATATCCAGGCCAATAGACAACGGCAGGTACTCATCCAAAAAATGCAGGATCTGATGAAGGATTATGATGTTTTGATTTCACCTACGTTTGGAAACGACCAACTTTTGGCCACCAACCTTACGGGGCATCCTGTAATTGCGGTTCCTACAGGCTTGGATGACAAAAACCATCCTACGAGTATGACGTTTGTGGGCAATTTGTACGATGAGGAAAGTATTCTACTTTTGGCCAAGGCGTTTCAGGACAATACCTCTTTTGATGAATTGCATCCTCCAGGATATTGATTCAAAGTTCTTGCGCAGGATCCCAAAAATATTTTCGAAAATCGACGATTTGATTGTCCTTTACCGGGATGCCTTCATTTTCAAGAAGCTGTTGCATAATGTTGCTTCCATCAAAATGATGCTTGCCTGTTAAAACGCCTACTCGGTTCACCACGCGATGTGCAGGAACGTCCTTTGCCAAAGAGTTGTTCATGGCCCAACCCACCATTCGGGCACTTCTTGCCGCCCCTAAATATTTGGCAATGGCACCATATGAGGTAACCCTGCCATAAGGAATCTCCTTGGCCACTTCGTAGACTTTATCAAAGAAGTTTTTCTCTTCCATGCTAGCGGTACATTATTCGAATCAGCGTAATGATCAGGAGTAAAAGCATCAAAGCACTCAGTATATAATTTGAATTTTTGGAAAAGCGATTGGTCTTGGTCTCCATTTTATCAAAATAAAAAGTATAGAGATATAAAACGGAAAATGTTCCTGCCCCTGCGGCCACAACAAAAGTGGTGATGTCCTTGGCCTCGAACTGGATCCATCCGGCCTCGTTCCACATCGCATTTAAACCACTGTAATAGGGGATGGTCAATAAATTGAGGGCCGCCAAAAGTACTCCCTTGAAAAAACTGTTCTTCTTGCTCAGATTAACTTCTTTTATGGCCTGTGCCTGAGCTTTGTTCCGTTTTGCCATAACAAAAAAGTAAACTGCAAAAAAGGCAAAAACGGCAACTGCAATCTTGAACAGAATATCGATTACCTCTGGATTCCGGTACAAAAATTTGGAAATATATACTGCAATATAGGCCTGCACCATGATGGTACTGGAAACGCCCAGACTAAATATAATTCCGTTCATTTTTCCCTTTTCCACGCTTACCTTGGCCGCGTTCATATTGAGCAAGCCTGGCGGTACGGTGGCCATAAAGGCCGCCGAAAACGTGGCAAAAAAGAGAATGAGTACGTGGGTCATCGGTTAGTGGATCCTAAATTGGATGTAGGTAATTGGTTTTCCTTTTTCAAGATACTGATTTTCGTAGAAAGTTTGAATATCAAGAACTTCGGCCGGAGCTCCTTCATTTTTATACACATCGTGGTTGGCATACAAAATTTCGTGTCCCAAACCCTGCAAAAGCCCAAGGGTATAGCCATGCATGTACTCGCTATCGGTTTTAAGATTGATAGGACCTCCTGGCTTAAGGATTTTTTTATATCGCTCCAAGAATACTGGGTTTGTCATACGGTGCTTGGTCCGCTTGTACTTTATTTGCGGATCGGGAAACGTGATCCAAATTTCGCTTACTTCCCCTGCTCCAAATAAGTCATCGACCAATTCAATCTGTGTTCGCAAAAACGCTACATTGTCCAATTTTTCCTCAAGGGCAGTTTTCGCCCCTCTCCAAAAACGTGCTCCTTTTATATCGATTCCGATATGGTTTTTATCAGGGTTTATTTTGGCGAGTCCAACGGTGTATTCGCCCTTACCACAACCCAATTCCAATACAATGGGGTTGTCGTTTCCGAAAAAAGAGGCCC
Source organism: Flagellimonas crocea (assembly GCF_033441595.1). Classification (NCBI taxonomy): domain Bacteria; kingdom Pseudomonadati; phylum Bacteroidota; class Flavobacteriia; order Flavobacteriales; family Flavobacteriaceae; genus Flagellimonas; species Flagellimonas crocea. The sequence continues at coordinate 293,383 of NZ_JAUZVX010000003.1, forward strand.
ATCTGCCTTTGTATTCGAATCCATCCAAAACCTCTTCCCGCGTGGGTTGCACCACATTGGCAAATGTTTCGTTCTCCTTGAACCTTTTTAGTTTGTTCTTACTTCCCACTTTCGTATCAAATTGAGCAAAAAAATAATGATTTGGCAAAACTAAGGAAATCTAAAAGCAATTCGTATTTTGTTTTTTTGTTGGCATGAATTCTTCCAAACGGATTTTGGTCGCCCCCTTGAACTGGGGACTGGGACACGCTACTAGGTGTATCCCTATTATTCATGAATTATTGCGGCACGGTCATCAACCCTATATCGCATCGGACGGCGTTGCACTATCACTGTTGAAAAAGGAGTTTCCTCATCTACCGGCTTTCGAGCTTCCGTCCTACAAAATTTCATATGCGGAAAAGCGTAAGAATTTCAAGCTGAAAATGATTTGGGATTCACCGAAGGTGCTCAAGGCCATGGCCGATGAGAAGAAAGCGGTGAAAAGATTGGTGAAAGAACATTGTTTGGAAGGAATTATTTCGGACAATCGACTAGGGGTCTTCTATAAAAAAGTCCCCTGTGTCTTCATCACCCACCAACTCAACGTGCTTTCGGGGAACACGACCTGGATGAGCTCCAAGGCGCATCAAAAAATAATTAAAAAGTTTGATGCCTGTTGGGTTCCCGATGTGGAAGAAAAACCCAACTTGACCGGAAAACTGGGCCATCTCAAAAAATCGAAATTGAACATTGCCTATTTGGGCCCCTTGAGCCGATTTGAAAAAAAGGAGCTTCCCATCACCCACGATCTCATGGTTTTGCTCTCTGGACCCGAACCACAACGTACGATGCTCGAAGAAAAATTATTGAAGGAATTACAAGGGTTTGAAGGCAACATATTATTTGTGAAGGGCAAAATCGAGGATGAACAGGTCCAAGAGGAAATCAAGACAGAGAAAGGAAGAATACTGCACTACAATTTTATGAAGTCGGACGAATTGGAAAGCGCTTTGAACCAAAGCGATAAAGTGCTTTGCCGATCAGGGTACACGACCGTTATGGATCTTGCAAAATTGGAAAAGAAGGCCTTTTTTATACCCACACCGGGGCAATATGAGCAAGAATACTTGGCCAAACGAATGCAAAAACAAGGACTTGTCCCTTTTTCCAGTCAAGAGGATTTTACTGTGAAAGATTTATCCAGAATCGAAGAATTCTTAGGTTTGGCTCAGTTTGAATCCAAAGTGGATTTTTCTTCCTTGTTCGATGTTTTTTCGGAAACCCGAGGGGCAGTGGCCTTTTCCAGCGTAAAGGAGAACTCTGAACCTACATCGACTTCACTTTCTACATAAATTTTCTCTCCATGGGCCTCCACAATATGCTTTACAATGGAAAGTCCCAATCCAGAACCGCCCTCGGCACGGCTACCGCTTTGGTCCACCCGATAAAAACGCTCAAAAAGTCGCGGAATGTGCTGTTTTGGGATTCCTCCTCCGTTGTCGGTTACTCTAACGATCACTTTGTTCTTTATCAGGTTTTCCACGCTCACCTCCGTGGTACCTTTGGGCAATCCGTATTTAATGGAGTTCACCAATAGGTTACTGATCACCTGTTGTATTTTTTCCTTGTCCCCGTTCACATAAATAGGATTGGGGTATTCCATATCAAAGGTCAACGATATTTCCTTTCGGGCCGCTTTCATTTCCAAGAGGTCGAAGGTGTTTTGGATAAGCTCTATGATATTAAAATCCTCTCGTTCCAATTTGAGCTCGCCCGCCTCCAGTTTGGTGATCAGATCGAGGTCCTTTACTATATAAATGAGCCTTTCCACACCTTTATTTGCACGTTGGAGGTATTTTTTACGGAGCTTTTTGTCCTTCATGGCCCCATCGAGTAAGGTCAAAATATAACCTTGAACTGTAAAAAGGGGGGTTTTTAGCTCGTGTGAAACGTTGCCCAGAAAATCCTTTCGGTATTCTTCCCGTATTTTGAGGGTATCTATCTCAATTTTCTTGCCTTCCGCAAACTTTTCAATTTCCTCTACCAAGGTTTTCATATCGGTAGTGACCGGTTTGGAGGAGAAAGATGAGGATTCCAATAGGGAAACATCATCATAAATTCTTTTGATTCGTCGATATATGAATCGTTCTACCCGTATTTGTATGATAGCAAAGCATATTCCATAACATATTAGGGCAAAAAGAATGGTATGCGTCCAAATAAAATAGTTCGCAACAATCTGAAAGCCTAAAAATGTCCCTGTAATCAAAAGGGTAATAACCAAAGAAGATCTAAGGGCAAACTTGTATGATTTCTTTAGCTTAATGGCCATTAGAGCACAAACTTATAGCCTACGCCCTTAACGGTTTTAAAGTGGTGATCTCCGATTTTTTCGCGTAGTTTTCTAATGTGAACATCAATGGTTCGGCCACCAACGACCACTTCGTTGCCCCAAACCTTGTCCAATATCACCTCGCGCTTGAACACTTTATTGGGTTTGGAGGTCAAAAGGGACAGTAGTTCAAATTCTTTGCGCGGAAGCACCATTTCCTCCCCTTCGTTCACAATTTTGTACTCCTCCCTGTTGATGACGATATCGCCTACCTTAACGATATCCTCTACCTCTTTCTTTTCATCTTTGATGCGTCTGAGCAACGCTTTTACCTTGCTCACCAATACCTTTGGCTTAATGGGTTTGGTAATGTAGTCGTCCGCACCGGCATCAAAACCGGCCACTTGGGAATAATCTTCGCCTCGGGCGGTCAAAAAGGTAATGATGGTGTGGTCCAGCCCTGGAGTATTCCTAATCATCTCGCATGCTTCAATACCATCCATTTCCGGCATCATCACATCCATAATAATGAGATGGGGATTCTTCTTTTTTGCTTTGGCTACGCCCTCTGCTCCGTTTTTCGCGGTAAAGACCTCGTATCCTTCCGCAGAGAGGTTATAACCTATAATTTCCAGAATATCAGGTTCATCGTCAACGAGAAGAATCTTAATGTCCTTGTTTTTCATGGGATGGTATTTCTATGTTAATCGCCCAAATGTAAAGATAATACACTTACAGGATATATGCTTAACGTTGATTTAATCTAGTAACGTTATTGTAACGGAATTGAAATAAACTCTTAACATACAACTAACACGGCTTTTACAGCGTGCCCGTTTCTTTGCCCAAAATTTAATCCTACAGACCAAAGTATGAAAACGTATCTAATATTGGCCTTTTCGTTGTTCACTATAATGCTTTCCGCACAGGAAAACGGAAGCATTGTGGGAAAACTTACGGATAAGGAACTCAATAACGAACCTCTACCTTTTGCCAACGTTTTGATAAAGGGCACTACCAAAGGAACTACTTCCGATTTTGACGGTCTTTTCCAAATTGCAGATGTTGAACCGGGAACTTACACCTTGGTTTTTAGTTTCTTGGGATATGAGACCTTAGAGGTGCCCAATGTAGTTGTAGAAGCTGGTAAGGTAACAGAAATAAATACCGGTTTAGGCGCAAGCAGTGTTGGACTTGATGAAGTTGTGGTGACTACAACGGCCCGTAAAGATTCCGAGATTGCACTATTGCTTCAACAAAAAAATGCCCTTGTAATGCAAGAGGCCATTAGTGCCGAGGCATTGACTCTAAAAGGTATTGATGATGCCGCGGCAGCAGTGGCCCAAATTTCTGGTATTTCCAAACAACAGGGGTCCAGCAACGTATATGTACGTGGTCTTGGCGATCGATATCAAAACACGACCATGAACGGTTTGTCCTTGCCATCCAACGATGTGGAGAAAAAGAACATCAACCTAGACCTTTTTGGTTCCAGTATCATTGAAAACGTAGCCGTTAGCAAGTCGTACAGTCCAACATTTTATGGAGATTTCGCCGCAGGTAATGTTAATGTGGATTCCAAGGAGTACACTGGAGACGGTTATCTTGAAGTTGCTTTGGGAAGTGGAATCAATACCAATGCTGCTGGGGAAGATTTTGTAAAGAGCGAAGGCACCAGTGATTTTGGGTTCTACAATAGATATGACAACAATCCATTTGCAGTTGTCCTATCCCACGGAGTAGATCCCGAAGCCGCATGGGACCCCATTAATCTTAACGGAGCTATCGAAGGCGGTTATTCCTTCGACTTCAATAACGATAAATCCAGATTGAGCTTTTTTGGTGCCGCAAGTTTTTCGAACGGTTATGAAATTTGGGAAGGACCTGCCAGGGACTTTACCAACGTACTAAAAGTAGATTTTCCAAACGTTCGGGAGTTTGCCTATAAGTCAACCACAACCGCTTTGGCCAACGTAACCTATCGAATCAATACCGAAAACAAGGTAAAGTTCAGCTCTTTGTTTGTAAACAGTGCTGCCGATCGCGTAGGATATTACGGGGTTAATGGGCAAGGAACCAACCGTGATGCCATTTTGGATACCGACCAAGGTTTCTATGTAATGAACGTTCAGTTTAACCAAGACATGATCTTTGTTAACCAATTGACAGGACAACATTTGTTCGATGAAAAACTATCCTTTGATTGGGGAGTTGGTTTCAACAAAGTTTTTTCCGATGAGCCGGACAGAAAGCGAATCACCTTGGAAAATTATCAATTGGCGTTGGACAATGATGCATCCACCAATCCCGTATTCTACACCAATATTCCTTTTGATAACCAACGCTTTTTCCAGAGCATCGATGAAAACGAGCTGAACAGCTTTATGAATTTGGGCTACAAAGTCTCTGATAAGGTGAAGTTTAATTTTGGCTATAACGGAAGAAGAAAAGAACGTAGGTTCAGCAGTATCCGATATGGGTATGATATTGTAAACAGGGACAATACCCCTGTAACCGATGTAAACAACCTTAACTCCATCTTTAATGTGGAGAACATCAACATTCCATCTGGAGAGGGGCTTTGGAATACCATTGTTCTTAATCCGATTACCAACGAAATTGGAAATACCAACCGACCTGGTTTACCGGAGAACACCTATAAAGGTAATTTGGGGATTCACGCATTCTACACCACTGCCGAGTTAGGTCTAACCGATAAACTTAGTGTTGTACCGGGTATCCGAATTGAATCGTTCAGCCAAAAAGTGGAATACGATGTAATCAATATAAGCCCTGTAGATCCTGGTTTTAGAGAAGTTTATGAAAACATCTTTTTACCTAGCTTAAATGTTAAGTATTCCTTGACCGAGAACTCCAATCTTAGGGCAGGCTTCAGTAAAACAGCTTCTTTCCCCGAATTTAAGGAGGTTGCACCATTTGTATACGAATCCGTAACGCAACGTGTGGGTGGTAACCCTGACCTTTTGGGCGGATTGAACGGTGATGGACCCACTTATTCCGACATCTATAATTATGACCTTAAATATGAGTGGTTCTTGGAGAGAGGTGAAATCATTTCCATTGCTGCCTTTGCAAAGACCATCAAAGACCCGGTAAACCGAGTGGTAGCTGCCGATGCAACCGGTACACAACGTTACTTTAGAACCGGAGAGCAAGCAGATATTTATGGTGTTGAATTGGAGGCCAGAAAAAATCTTGTAATGGATGCCGATGACAACGCCATTGTATCCGCAGGAGTCAATGCCGCTTATACGCATACCGAGCAAGATTTAAAAGATATTCCTGCGGGTACTGAAAACACCTTTGGAACGTCTTTTGACAGGTCTTCAGATCAGTTGGAAGGTGCCTCCCCTTTCATTATCAATGCGGATTTGAACTATAGCCCCACATTTGGAAACTATAAGCCGAAAGCCACCGTTGCCTTCTCCTATTTTTCCGATCGTATTTTCTCTTTGGGTGCCGGTAGCTTGGGCAACATTGTTGAGAAAGCGGTACCTACATTGAATTTTGTATGGCAAAATTCCTTCGGGGAGCACTTTGAAGCGAATCTTTCCGCCAAAAATATTTTGGACCCGGATATATCCTTCATTAGAGAAGGAACCGATTTGGGAGACATTGTAATAAGAGAGTATAACCTTGGGGTTAACATTGGGCTAACCCTTAAATATAAATTTTAATTCTATCTAAATTTCTGACAAATGAAAAACAAGTTTTTATTTTTAGGTATAGCCGCCGCTTTGTTCATTGCTTGTGAAGCCGACGATACCTCAGATATTGTTATCACCGATAACAGTGTAACGAACAACACCACCAACAACACAGATGGTGGCGATGGAGAAGAAGTAACTGCTGTAAGCTTAAACGGTCTGTACACTCAAGACCTTACATTGGATCCGGACATTGCCTATACAGTGACTGGGCCAGTACTTATGGCAAACGGAACTACCCTTACCATTCCTGCTGGTATGACCATTGAAGTAGAGCCAATCGGAGTAAACGCATACATTGCCATTCAGCAAGGAGCTCAGATCAATGCTAATGGAACAGCATCGAATCCAATCGTATTTACTTCAAATAGTGCTGAACCAGGTCCTGGTGATTGGGGCGGATTGGTTGTTTTGGGAAGAGCGCCTATCAACTCAACTCCAGATGGGTCAACCGATATAGCAACTTCTGAAGTTGGTGCTTTGGCCTATGGAGGTAACACTCCAGCAGATGATTCAGGTGTAATCCGTTATGTTCGTATCGAGTATGCAGGTGGTGCCATTGATGGTAACGCCGAGTTGAACGGACTTTCCCTTTATGGAGTAGGGAATGGAACCCTAATCGATTACGTACAGGTATACGAAGGTTCTGATGATGGTTTCGAATTCTTTGGAGGAACAGTTGAAGCCAGTCACTTGGTCGTGGTCAATGCAGAGGACGATTCCATCGACTGGACCGAAGGCTTTACAGGTGTCCTTACCGATGTATACGTTCAGCACGGAGGAACAATCAACGATAAAGCCTTCGAATGCGACGGTTTCAATACTGATTTTAGCAACGAAGCCGGTTATTTCTCAAACCCGACCGTAACCAACGTAACAGTTGTAGGTGGACCAAACAACGCTGGAGAAGCAGTCAGGTTGCGTGCTGGAACACAAGGTACTTTCACAAATATATTGGTTATCGATTTTGAAGAAGCCTTTGACTTGGATGACGCTGAAACTGGTCAAGGTGTATTGGACAATCTTTTGAACATTGTTGATGTAACATTCACCAATGTAACCGTTACCTTGAAAAATGACACCGGCGCCGTATTTAACGAAAGTGATGTTATATCAGGTGTAGGAAACGGAACAGGAACCGACATTGCCACTTGGGGAGCTGGTTGGACCGTAGGTATCAACTAATCCTAAACAACACATAAAATTAGAAGGCCCTCAAAAAATCGAGGGCCTTTTTTTTGCATTTCATCGAAAAGTAACCCCCTATTCGTCAAACGGTTCCGTTTTCGCATCGCAATTTTTATATATTTGTGGCACACCGTTTGCAACCATTAACGTATGAAGCACTTTTACCTAGTCATTTTTTTATTTGTCTGTACACTTGGGTTTTCTCAGGAAAATGCAAAGTCAAGTGCGGATATTGACGGGTTCAAGCTTTATCCCAACCCTGTTACCCAAGGCAAAGTCTATATTGAAACGGCACAGAACTCCCCAAAAAAAATTCTTGTGTTCGACGTTTTGGGAACCCAAGTACTTCAAACCACCATTTTGGGCAACGAGCTCAACCTTTCTGAATTGGATAAGGGCGTTTATATTTTAAGGGTGTTTGAAAAGGATAAAGTGGCCACTAGAAAGCTCATAGTGAAATAGTTCGCTTCATTTTTTCACCTTTCAAATCCTCCAAACCACAACATTCAACGCTTTACAACCCGTTTTAGTACTTTCACAACATAAAATGGCCAACTTTTAAGTGTTTGCATATTTTTATATTGCACATAGACCCCAAATCAGCAATATGAAGAAAATCTACTTTATTTTACTTATGGCTTTACCATTACTATCCTTCGGTCAAGACCTGGTAACTGTGAACAATGAGCCCGTACAGGAGCTCAAGGGTTTCAAAATGTACCCTAATCCAGCGTATGGAAGCGAAGTGTATATCACTACCGAGACCAACGGTGACAAAGAAATCAAGGTTTATGATGTTTTTGGCGAAGTTGTCCTAACCAAAAGAATCACCACGAACACGTTGGACATATCCCGACTGGTACCCGGTGTGTATGTGCTCCAGGTAACAGAACGAAAAAAAACAATGACCAGAAAGCTGGTCATCAAATAAAAGACCATACATTTTTAAAGCCCTTTTCGCAAAGGGCTTTTTTATTTTTGGGTACTTTTGGTCCCGAATGAAACAGTTTGATACCCATCGGATTTTCAATATTGGCAATGCAACCGAATTTGATGCCCTAGCATTGGACATTTTCCGGTTTCAATATGAAAACAATCGGGTATACAGGAACTTCTGCGATCATTTGAAAACGAATCCACAAAATGTTTCGCAACATCTGGACATTCCTTTTTTGCCCATTTCATTTTTTAAGTCGTACCAAGTACTTTCCTCTAGCAACGGTGCACAGACCATCTTTACCAGTAGCGGCACCACACAAAGCACTACCAGCAAACACTTTGTGCCAGATATAAAACTGTATGAAGAAAGCTTCATAAGGGCATTCCAATTATTTTATGGGAACCCCAAAGAATTTTGCATACTGGCACTATTGCCATCTTATTTGGAAAGAGAAGGCTCTTCCCTAATCTATATGGTCAACAGCCTAATTGAACAATCGGGACACCCAAGTAGTGGCTTCTATCTTCATAATTTGGATGAACTACATCAAAAGTTGGAAGAATTGGGGCGAAAAGGCACAAAAATCCTGCTTATAGGCGTTTCTTTTGCACTTTTGGACCTTGCTGAGCAGTTCACCTCAGCATTAAAAAACACCATTGTTATGGAAACCGGAGGCATGAAAGGCCGTCGCAAAGAACTGATACGGGAGGAACTCCATCATATCTTAAAAAAGGGGCTTGGTGTGGACAAAATACATTCGGAATATGGGATGACGGAGCTATTGTCCCAAGGTTACTCCAAAGGTGATGGCATTTTTCAAACACCACCTTGGATGAAAATCATTACCCGTGACACCGAAGATCCTTTGACCATTCAAGAAAATGGCAGAACGGGCGGCATCAACGTTATTGATTTGGCCAACCTATATTCCTGCTCTTTCATCGCTACCCAAGATCTGGGAAAGACCCATCCAAACGGAACTTTTGAAGTTTTGGGCCGTTTTGATGACTCCGATATACGCGGCTGTAATTTGATGGTACTTTAACCTATACCATTACAAAAAACAACAAAATAATTCCGGTCAACCTGTCCCGATAGATATGGGGATTGTTTCAGGTTCATATCCAGATGTAATCAATAATATGGGATTCTAAAATAAATTCAGAATTACCTTTTTCCTTTTTTTTTGATGTAGTTGATCTTTACATCTACGCTATTACTAGCACAAAATAGTTCTTCTTTCCGCGCTGTAACAACACAAATTTATCATTGATCAGATCTGACGCAGTAATCAGGTAATCCTCTTGTACCTTTTCCTTATTGACCGATATAGAATTTTGTTTCAGTTCCCTTCTTGCCTCACCATTGGAACCCAAAAATCCGGTTTTGGCGGCCAACGCACCGATCATATCCAGACCGGGTTCAAGTTCATCCCTGTTTACCGTGGCCTGTGGCACGCCCTCAAAAACATCCAAAAATGTTTTTTCGTTGAGTCCCTTTAAATCTTCGGACGTTGATTTACCAAAAAGGATTTCACTTGCCTTAATGGCATTATCCAAATCCTCTTGCGAATGCACCATTATGGTAACCTCTTCGGCCAATTTCTTCTGAAGTGTCCTCATATGTGGAGCTTCTTTATGTTCCGCCACCAAACCCTCAATTTCCTTTTGGTCCAAAAAGGTGAAGATTTTGATGTACTTCTCCGCGTCCTCATCAGAAGTGTTCAACCAATATTGGTAAAACTTATAGGGTGATGTTCTCTCGGCATCCAACCAGATGTTTCCGCCTTCGGTCTTTCCGAATTTGGTCCCATCTGCCTTGGTAATCAATGGACAGGTAAGGGCAAAACCTTTGCCTCCGCCGATTCTTCGAATCAGTTCGGTACCTGTTGTAATGTTCCCCCACTGATCGCTGCCTCCCATTTGCAGGCTGCAATCGTGGTTTTGGTAGAGATACAGAAAATCGTATCCCTGGACCAATTGATAGGTGAACTCGGTAAAGGACATACCTTCTTTGGCATCGGAGGAAAGCCGTTTTTTCACGGAATCCTTCGCCATCATATAATTTACGGTAATGTGTTTTCCAACATCACGGATAAATTCAAGAAAAGAAAAGTTTTTCATCCAATCGTAGTTGTTCACCAGAACCGCTGCGTTGGCCTCGCCACTTTCAAAATCCAAAAAACGGCTCAATTGACCTTTGATGGCCTCTTGGTTATGACTTAGGGTTTCCTCGTCCAACAGATTGCGTTCCGCTGATTTACCGGAAGGGTCTCCGATCATACCCGTTGCACCACCAACCAATGCATAGGGTTTGTGTCCGGATAGCTGAAAATGTTTCAACATCATAACCCCTACCAAATGGCCAATGTGCAGGGAGTCCGCTGTTGGGTCAATGCCCACATAAGCGGCTCGCATCGCTTCCATTAAATGTTCCTCGGCACCGGGCATCACGTCGTGTACCATTCCCCTCCATTGTAGTTCTTGAACAAAATTCTTAGTCATCATCAGTTTTTTGGAATAGCTGCAAATATAAAATGAAGTTGGCATTTTGCTCCATATTTAAAGTACAAATAGGTACTTTTACCTTATGATTTTGGTTACAGGAGGCACCGGGCTCATCGGTTCCCATTTGCTTTTCCACTTGGTCAGCCATGGAAAAGCGGTTCGGAGCAATTACAGGACCAAAGAGTCCATCGAAAAAGTCCATACCGTTTTTGGTTACTATACGGACGACCCCGCTCTTTTGGTCGAGCAAATTGATTGGGTAAAAGCGGATATTACGGAAGTGGGCGGACTTGATTCCCTTTTTACGGGAGTTGAGCAGGTATATCATTGTGCCGCCCTGATTTCCTTTGACCCAAAAGATTTTAAGGCCTTGGAACGTACCAACGTGGAGGGTACGGCCAACATCGTAAACCTATCCTTAAAATATGGCATAAAAAAACTGTGCTACGTAAGTTCCATTGCCGCAATCGGGTCCAATATCAAACAAAAAGAAGTCACCGAAGAGAATGAGTGGAACGACGCCATGGCCTCGGTATATGGAATTTCAAAGTATGAAGCTGAACTGGAAGTGTGGCGCGGTTCGCAAGAAGGACTTTCCATAGTGATCGTAAACCCGGGAGTAGTGATAGGTCCAGGTTTTTGGAAACGGGGCAGTGGGACTTTCTTTACCTATGCATCCAAAGGGAAAAAATATGTTATCCCAGGAGGTACAGGTTTTGTAACCATAAACGATGTGGTGAGCACAATGATGAAGTTGATGGATTCCTCCATCCAAACAGAGCGTTTTATCCTGGTCAACCAGAACATGACATACGAGCAATTGTTCCAGAAAATTGCCCCGAAACTGGGGGTGGAACCTCCAACAAAAAAAGTCTCCAAATTTATGTTGGAATGTTTCTGGAGATGGGATTGGATTAGGAGCCATCTTTTTGGCAAAAGGCGAAAATTATCCAAGAACATGGCTAAAGGCCTTTATCACCAAGAGTTTTATAGTAGCGAGAAAATAAAGTCGGAATTGGATTTTACTTTCGAGGATATGGACGAGGCCCTGGCCTTTTGCTGTGAAAAGTTTAGGGTTCCACAGGAGTAGGCCTTTTCACCTTGGTCTCTCCTTGTTCTTGAGCGGCCTTTATAGAATCGCTGCGTTTAAGGTTTGCTTTCCGTACGCTGTCGTTCCTTCGCTCTCCAATTGCTTCCAATGTATCTTTTTGCCGCTTTACCCGTTCTTCCACCTTTTCGTAAATGGACTGGTATTCCAAAGGAAGTGAGGCATAATACAGATCGCTTTGTGAAAACTGGGCGCTGTCTATATCATATTTCTCATAAAGAAATTCCATCACCTCGAAACCAGAATCATCCCATTTGCTCGTTACACTGGATTTGGCGGCGTTCAAAATAGCCAAGTCATGAAGGATTTCGACCATTTTCTCTTTGGCAATAAGGTTTTCCGGCTCCTCTACCACCTTTTCGGTGCAGGAAACCAAGAGTATTGAACCTAGGAAAAGTGCTAAACCATATTTCATCCCCTATCGATTAAAAGTAAGTCGCTTCGCATTCTTTTCTGCACTGAATTTGCCATTCTCGTAAGCTAAAAGACCGTTTACAAAAGTCCGTTTTATTTCGGAATCAAAGGTAATGCCTTCAAATGGTGACCATCCACATTTATAGAAAAGATTATCTTTTTTAACCTCGTTTTTAGAATTCCGATTCACTTGGACCAAGTCTGCATAATATCCTTCATGTATGAATCCACGGCGGTCGATATCAAACAATTTTGCAGGGTTATGGCACATTTTTTCGACCATTTTTTCCAAACTGATGACACCTTCCTTTTCTTTTTGCAACATGGCCAAAAGTGCATGCTGAACCAAAGGCCCACCAGATGGCGCGCTGGTATATGGGTTATCTTTTTCTTCAATCGTGTGCGGGGCATGGTCCGTTGCCACAACATCAAAACGGTCGTCCAAAAGCGCCTCCCAAAGTTTTTCCCTGTCGGTTTTGGTCTTGACGGCAGGGTTCCATTTGATATGGGTTCCCTTTTTGGCATAATCCTCATCAGAAAACCACAAATGATGGATACATACCTCCGCGGTGATTTTTTTCTTTTCCAGCGGGATTTCATTGGTGAAAAGGTCCGTTTCAATGCCTGTGGAGACATGGAACACATGTAATCTAGCCCCCGTTTTTTTGGCCAGTGCTATGGCCTTTGACGAGGAAAGGTAACAGGCTTCAGCACTTCGTATGATGGGGTGCATCTCAATGGGAATATTCTCCCCGTACATTTCTTTGTATTTGGCCAAGTTGGCCCTAATGGTCCCTTCGTCCTCGCAATGGGCAGAAATTACCATCTCGGTATTGCTGAAGATTTTTTCCAGCACCTCCTCATTGTCCACCAACATATTTCCAGTTGAAGAGCCCAAGAACAATTTAACACCGGAGCAAGCATTCTTGTCCAATCGTTTCAATTCCTCCAGATTATCGTTTGTTCCTCCAAAAAGAAACGAATAATTGGCCGATGAATCCTTGGCTGCCATAGCAAACTTTTCCTCCAATTTTTCAATGGTAGTGGTCTGCGGGTTGGTATTGGGCTGCTCCATATATGTGGTAATGCCCCCGGCTATCGCGGCCCGGCTTTCTGTTGCAATGGTGCCTTTATGGGTAAGGCCCGGCTCCCGAAAGTGCACTTGGTCATCAATGATACCCGGCAACAAAAGGTCTCCGTCCAGATCGATCACCTTGGCATTGGCATCGGAAATATTCCCGTCTATGCGGGCAATAAAGTCCCCGTCCAACAAAACGTCGGATTCAAAAATGCTGTTCTCGTTCACGATTCTGGCATTCTTCAACAGTATTTTGGACATAACTAAAAGTTCTTTTTAAAAAATATACTCCTAATCTTCATGGCGATTACGCCAAAAATAGCTTCTCGAATGATGGCAGAGTTCATTTTGGATTTTCCGTTTACCCTATCGGTGAAAATGATCGAGACTTCTTCTATCTTGAATTTTTTGAGATAGGCCCTGTATTTCATTTCTATTTGAAATGCATATCCGATAAAGCGTACGTTGTCCAAATTAATGGTTTCCAGTACTCTCCGATGGTAACAGACAAAACCGGCCGTGGGATCGTGGACTTTCATCCCGGTGATCAATTTTACATAAAAGGATGCTCCATAGGAAAGAAGTATCCTGGCCAAGGGCCAGTTGACCACATTGACCCCTTTTTTGTACCGCGAGCCAACGGCAACGTCAGCTCCGTTTAAACAGGCCCTGTGCAAGCGAACAAGGTCCGCGGGGCGGTGCGAAAAATCGGCATCCATCTCAAAAATATACTCATACCCGTTTTTCAAGGCCCATTTAAAACCGTGGATGTATGCCGTTCCCAGACCAGATTTTTCCTTTCGCACTTCCAAAAAAAGTCTTTCCGGAAATTCATTTTGTAGGCTTCTTACACAATCCGCAGTACCATCGGGAGAATTATCATCCACCACTAGGACATGAAAATCCCTTTTTAAATCGAAAACCGTTTTAACAATGGCTTCAATGTTTTCAATTTCGTTGAATGTAGGTATAATGACCAAGCCGTCTGCCATTCGCACTAGATTAGAATTTCAAAAATACGGTTTTCTATCTTGTCCGTGCAACTTAGCTTTTGCAGGTTAAAATAACACTTGACCATTATTTGTAACTTTGCCCTTTTAAAAATCAATTTTGATGTTTCAAAAGTTTCCCAGGCTTTTTTTAATACTCTCGGCAGTCCTTTTTCTGCTCAACCTTTTGCAAGCTTCGTTCACCGAGCTCATTTATGATGAAGCTTACTATTGGTATTATGCACAGGATATGGCGTGGGGCTATTTTGACCACCCGCCGATGGTGGCATTTTTGATAAAGGTCAGCAGTCTTTTTTTTGATGGGGAACTTGGGGTCAGGTTGATGAGCTGCGTGCTCTCTGCCGGCACTTATCTATTGCTCTGGTCAGTGGTGGACAACCCAAAGAAAAAAGATTACATCATTCACTTTTTCTTGCTGGTTTTTTCCTTCACGTTGATGAACGCCTATGGTTTTTTGACACTTCCGGACACATCGCTTCTATTTTTTACGGCATTGTTCCTATGGCTCTACAAACGATTCTTGGCGGATGAAAAAACAATCACGGCCGTTGGTCTGGGATTGGTGATGGCCGGGCTCATGTACAGTAAATACCATGCTGTTTTGGTGATTTTGTTCGTTTTGTTATCCAACTACAAGCTCATATTCAACAAAAAGGCCTGGTTGGCGGTAATTTTGGCTCTGGTCTGCTACGTTCCCCATCTTGTTTGGCTCTACCAGAACGATTTTGTTTCCATCACTTTCCATTTGTACGAACGCCCCAATCAAGCCTATAAATTTGATGAGTTTACACTTGGCTTTTTCCTGAACAATATTGTGATCATTGGGCTCTTGTTTTATTGGGTCTATAGTGCCTTTTTCAAATTTAGATCGACCGATAAGTTTTCAAAGGCCCTTATTTATCTGGTCTATGGGATATTGGTTTTCTTTTTTATATCGAGCTTCAACCGGAGGGTGCAGGCCCAATGGACCATTGCTATTTCCATCCCGTTGGCCATTATTGCTTTCAACCATCTTTTGGTCAATGCAAAAAGTAGGAGATGGATGTACCGTATCGGCATCGTAAGTTTGGTACTTTTAATGTACGCAAGGGCATGGATGATTTACCAACCCCTGTTTCCTATGGTTTTCGAGACCCATGGGAACAAGCAATGGACCGAAGAACTCAAAACCAAATCCGGAGGCATCCCCGTAATTTTTGAAAATTCCTATCGGCGAGCTTCGATGTATGAATTTTACTCCGGGATTCCTGCCATATCCCTCAACAATTACATGTACCGGAAAAACCAATACTCCATTAACGATTCGGAGGAGCGGGTGAGGGGCCAAAGGGTTTTGTACGTTTCACAATATCGGCAGAACGGCGATGTTACCTACATGCACTTGGACAGCACTGTTTTTCATGGATTTTATATCGATGATTTTCAATCGTACCGAAAACTGAAATGTATAGTGGAGAAGCCCGAAACGGGAATCGAATATTCACTAAAGGTCTATAACCCCTATCCTTTTGATGTGGCGCTGGATCAATTGAAATATACCATTTCATATTCCAACGAATACAAACAGGTAAAACAAATGCTCCCGCTCAAGGTCAAGAACCTTACGCCACAGGAATCCTTTTTAAAATCCAAGGATACCCTTGAATATTCTTTTGTGCTGCCGTTGTCCAAAATGGAAAATCCATCGTATTTTAGAATTGGCATTGCAGAACACAACCTCTTGCCTGGACTAAACGGTAAACCGATCAAAATTCATTGATGGATCCCATAGAAAAAACAGTCGTTTCTTTGGATTGGATGACCTTGACCTTGTTCATGGGCCTGGTAATTTTGGGATTGGGCAAATACCTTTATCATAAAAAGTTCCTGAACTTTATCATACTGCCGTTCAACGACAAGTATATTATACTCCATAATAAAAAAGGGCAATTTTCGCATTGGTTCCATTTGCTTTTGACACTTTTCCAACTGATCAATCTTTCCCTGTTTATTTTTCTTGTCCTACGGGTTTTTGAACTGATTCCAGACGAGAATCCGTTCTTGACCTATTGCATCCTATTGGGTTTATTGGCCTTGTTTGAACTGGTAAAGTTTCTACTTCAAATGTTCACGGGATTTGTTTTCAATAATTTGAATCTGATAGGAGGGCTTATTTTCAGTAAAATATCCTACCTCAACTATAGCAGCCTAATAATTTCCATTACCAACATATTGTTGATATACATTTCAACCAATTCAAAACCCTTAATATATGTAGCAATTTCCTTGATTTTGCTCATAAATGCCATTGGTGCCGTAAAGCTTTTAAAGAACCATCAAAAAGCACTGTTTCCGTATTTTATGTATTTTATTTTGTACCTTTGCGCACTCGAAATTGCGCCCTTGGTGTTAATTGGAAGCTATATTAAAGGTTGATAACTTATGAAAGTAAAAACAATTTTGGTTTCCCAACCAGAACCCAAAGTCGAAAATTCCCCCTATTCGCGATTGATTGAAAAAGAGAAAGTAAAAGTAGATTTTAGACCTTTCATACACGTTGAAGGCGTAGAGGCCAAAAATGTGAGACAGCAAAAAATCGACTTGAACAACTTTACGGCCATCATTCTTACGAGTAGAAACTCCGTGGATCACTTTTTTAGGATTGCCGACGAAATGCGCTTCAAAGTACCGGATTCCATGAAATATTTTTGCCAATCTGAGGCCGTAGCCTACTATTTGCAGAAATATGTGGTGTACAGAAAAAGAAAGATTTATGTTGGGAAAAGAACTTTTAATGAGTTGATCCCGTTGATCAAAAAGTATAAGGATGAAAAGTTTCTATTGCCGTCTTCCGATACGTTAAAACCGGTCGTCCCCGAATTGCTGGATGAAATCGGTGTGAATTGGAAACGTGGGATTTTCTACAAAACGGTAATCAGCGACCTTTCGGACTTACGAAATGTGTATTATGACATTTTGGTTTTCTTTAGTCCATCGGGCATTGAATCACTCATGAAAAACTTCCCGGATTTTGAACAGAACGATACTAGAATTGCCGTTTTTGGCAATAGTACGGTAAAAGCAGCCACACAGGCCGGATTGCGAATAGACATTCAGGCTCCAACACCTGAAACGCCATCCATGACCATGGCATTACAAAAGTACATTACCAGCGTGAACAAATAAATCACATACTGGTGTTAAAAACAAAAAGCCCCGTCCATGGACGGGGCTTTTATTTTCTAGAAAGCATACCGTTGTGGTCCTCCCCTTCGGATTTCCTCGCTGGCATATGACTCAAACTTCTTGAAGTTCTCCCTAAAGGCATTGGTGAGCTTAAAGGCCGTTTTGTAATAGGCCTCATCATTGTTCCAAGTAGCCCTTGGGCTCAGCACCTTGGTCGGCACTCCTGGGCACTCTCTTGGCTGGGCCACCCCGAACACCGAGTGGATGTGGTACTTATCATAATTGTACAGGCCAAGTTCACCGCTCAGGGCGGCACTGATCATGGCACGGGTATATTTTAACTTCATTCGGGTACCCACACCGTAGGGTCCCCCCGTCCATCCAGTGTTCACCAGCCATACGTCCACACCGGATTCCTTCATTTTCCTGCTGAGCATCTCCGCGTACTTTGCCGGGTGCAAGGGCATGAACGGCGCTCCAAAACAGGCTGAGAACGAGGGCTGTGGCTCCACAACGCCCGCTTCCGTTCCGGCAACCTTGGCCGTATAGCCCGATATAAAGTGGTAGGCCGCCTGTGCAGGGGTCAATTTTGAAATGGGGGGCAGTACCCCGAAGGCATCGGCGGTCAAAAAGAAGATGTTCTTCACATTTTTGCCTATCGAGGGCCACTGTATGTTATCGATGTGGTGTATCGGGTAGCTTACCCTAGTGTTCTGCGTAATGGAGGTATCTGAAAAGTCCACCTCCCCGTTATTGTCCATGACCACGTTCTCCAAAATCGCACCCTTCTTAATGGCGCCGTAGATCTCCGGTTCCTTTTCTTGGGAGAGGTCGATCACCTTGGCATAACATCCTCCCTCAAAATTGAAGACCGTGTTGTCCGGGGTCCATCCATGCTCGTCGTCCCCTATCAATTTTCTGTTCGGGTCCGTGGACAAGGTCGTTTTTCCTGTACCGGAAAGCCCAAAGAAAATGGCCGTATCCCCAGACTCGCCAACATTGGCGGAACAGTGCATGGGAAGGGTGTTTTTATAAACGGGCAGAATAAAGTTGAGTGCGGAGAATATCCCTTTCTTGATCTCCCCCGTGTAACCGGTCCCACCGATCAGAGCGATCTTTCGTCCAAAGTTCAGGATGGCGAAATTGTGCTGCCTTGTTCCATCGACCTCGGGGTCTGCCATAAAACCGGGAGCGTTGACCACTGTCCACTCCGGGTCAAAATCTTCCAGCTCCTCCTCCGTGGGTCGCAAAAACATGTTGTGGGCGAACATATTGGACCATGGGTATTCGTTGATTACCCGAATGTTCAATTTGTACTCCGGGTCTGCACAGGCATATGAGTCCCGAACATAAAGTTCTTTATTGTTCAGGTAGGCGATCACCTTGTCGTAGAGCGCATCAAACTTGTCACTATCAAATGGGATGTTGATGTTGCCCCACCAGACCCTCTCCGAAGTAATATCGTCCTTTACGATAAAGCGGTCCTTGGGCGACCTTCCGGTAAACTCCCCAGTGTTGATGGCCAGGGCGCCCGAGGCGGCCTCCTTGCCCATACCCTTTTCAATGGCGATGTCATGTAGCTCTTCTGGCGACAGTTGATAGTGGATGTTGTCATGTTCTATTCCGTAAGCGTCCAACGAAATCGTTTTCGTGACTGAAGCAGAATCCTTCATAGTTAAATTTTATGTGTTGGTACAAAACTAGAAAATATTACGTTTTTGTCCCTTCAAATATTGGTTAATTGATTCATTATTAAGACAAAATATCATTTTCAATAGGAAACTGTCCTGGGATCATCAAAACATATCCATAATTGTTAAAACTCAAAAATTATTCAGTCAGATTTAGGGCAAAGCATTCATATTCAGCGATCATACAACTATTTAAAAGTTCTCAAATTGATTCTTTTCATCCGTTTCGTCAATCCAAATCATGCATCCATCAATTGTACCCCTAATGTTTTGAATGATTCCAATACATTTCTTGTCCTAAACTTTATCATATGAAAACTGGAAAAATTTTTACATTACTTTTTACCGCACTTTTATTGAATATCGGCTGCAATTCCAAAACGGAAAAAGGCAACGGAACAAACGAAGGTTCGGAAATGTCCGAATCGGGAGAAAACGAAAGCCATGAATCTGTCGATAACAAAACATCCGCTATTTGTTTATGGCCAAAAGTAGGGTTGAGGGACAAACCTGGCAGGAAGAATACCAAATACATGACCACGATTTATTTTGGGGAGTCTGTAGCATTTCTTGATGAAAAACGGAAGGGCGAGGACGATAAGGAATACCTGAAAGTAAGGCTTTCGGATGGCAGTGAAGGTTGGGTGTACGAACACCTTTTTGCCGTGGGCGGAGAACTTGCCATTATTGAAAAAGAAACGGAGCTTTACAAAAGACCGGACATCATGACCTTTGAGGGCAAAAAATTGGAGCCTATGGACATGGTGGTAATCTTTGAGAATGAGGAAAAGGAAGGGTGGCATGAGGTTACCAGCATGAAAAGGGAGAAAAAAGGATGGATACAAGGGGATATCGATGCCATACAAAATGAAATTGACGTAAAACTGGGAATCCTGTATTGGAGGGCCATGGAAGAATCATCGGAAAAGAAATTCGAGTTACTTGAAAATATTCTTGCCAATCCCAATTTTAAAAAATCAAAATTGATAGAAAACGTCAACAAAGCGCTTTATGATAACGATGGCAAGGGCGAAGCTTTTTATATTAAAGAACTTGATTCCTTTGAAAATCTTTCCTCCAATAAACTTGGTATAAAAACCGATTTAGCCAATGTTAGGAGTAACCCGAACAATAATGCGGACATACTTTTCCAGGTGGAAAAAGGAGACATTTGCCACATTGTTGCCCAAGGTGAATCCTTGGAAAAAATGAACGGAATCACAGACCGCTGGTACAAAATAAACTTCAATGGCAAAGAAGGTTGGGTCTTTGGGTACTATACCACCAAAAGAAGGGAATAAAGCAAAAACTATATGCCCCCTATCTGGACTTTAATACCGAGTATCCCAAAACGACCCAGCCCAAAATCATTAAAAGTCCGCCGATAGGGGTCAAAAAACCGATTGCCCTAAAATCAAAGGAGCTTAAGCTGTTTGTGGCCAAGGCATAAATAGAAAAAGAGAACAAAATCACTCCAGAAAGAACAAGACCAAAAACAGTTTTCTTTTGTTTGATGGCCAACCCGTTCCATATGCCCAAAAACAATAGAAAAAGGGCATGGTACATTTGATATTTCACCCCGGTCTCAAAGGTGTCCAAAGCTTCCCCGTCTACCAATTTCTCCAAGCCATGTGCCCCAAATGCCCCGAGAATGATCGCGGTCATGGCCATCAGGATTCCGGTCAATAAAATTGTTCTGTTCATAACTTTAGTATGCTATTTTTTTAGAAATATAACATTTTAATACCTTAGTATTCTATTAAATCAAAAGTAAGCAAAACACATGGTCCGCACTATTTTAGTTATTGGAGCAGGTAAATCAACCTCATACCTATTAGATTATTTTCTCAAAAAATCGGATACTGAAAATATCCATCTTAAAATTGGAGATCTTCATCCAGAACATATCCCGGATATTTTTTCCAAGCATCCCAAGTGTACGGTTTTCCCCTTGGATATCTTTAATGAGGAGGAAAGGAAGAAAGCTGTAAAAAATGCATCCATAGTGGTATCCATGCTTCCAGCCAGTCTGCACATCAACGTGGCCCGTGACTGTATCGAATTCGAAAAGCATTTCATAACCGCCTCGTACGTGAGCGACCAACTAAAGGAACTGGACGGAGCGGCAAAAGAAAAAGGCCTGGTTTTTATGAACGAAGTAGGACTGGACCCGGGCATTGACCATATGAGTGCCATGGAAGTTATAGACAGAATCCGGGATGCCGGGGGCAAAATGCTCCTGTTCGAATCGTTTACAGGGGGATTGGTGGCTCCAGAGAGCGACACCAACCTTTGGAACTATAAGTTTACTTGGAACCCCAGAAACGTAGTGCTGGCAGGCCAAGGGGGGACGGCAAAGTTTATACAGGAAGGCACCTACAAATACATCCCCTATCAAAAATTGTTTAGAAGAACAGAATTTTTGGAAGTAGAGGGCTATGGCACTTTTGAGGTTTATGCCAACAGGGATTCCTTAAAGTATCGCGAAGCCTATGGCCTACAAAATGCATTGACCTTATACCGCGGAACCATGCGAAGGGTCGGGTTTTCCAAAGCTTGGCAAATGTTCGTGATTCTTGGTATGACGGACGACAGTTATGCCATCGAAAATTCGGAAGGAATGTCGTACCGCGAATTTGTGAACCTGTTTTTACCCTACTCCCCCACGGATTCCGTGGAACTGAAGTTGAGGCACTACCTCAAAATTGATCAAGATGACCTAATGTGGTTAAAACTACAAGAGCTAAACCTTTTTGATGACTCCAAGAAAATCTCACTGAAAAATGCAACACCTGCTCAAATGCTCCAGTACATTTTAGAGGACAGCTGGACATTGAAGGAGGATGAAAAGGATATGATCGTGATGTACCATAAGTTTGGGTACGAATTGGACGGCGAAAAAAAACAGATTGATGCCAACATGGTGGTCATAGGCGAAAACAGGACCTATACGGCCATGTCCAAAACCGTAGGGCTTCCCGTGGCCATGGCCACATTGCATATACTGAACGGGGAAATAAAAACACCGGGGGTCCAAATTCCCATCAATAAAGAAGTCTACAAGCCCATTCTGGATGAGCTAAAAGCGAACGGGATTCAGTTTAAGGAATATGAAGTCCCTTATTTGGGTTACAATCCCGATTCCGTGGCCGGTTAACTTTAAGTGATTTTCAATATCTTAGCTTCAAATTAAAATCATTCTTGTGAAGAACACTAACAATTCCGTTAAGATTGATGGCATTGACAAGAAAATCCTAAGATATCTCATGGAGGATGCCCGAAGGCCCATTCTTGAAATTGCCAGAAAAATTGGGATTTCAGGAGCTGCCATCCACCAAAGATTGCGCAAACTGGAAAGTTCAGGACTCATTTCCGGTTCCAAATTCGTTATCAATCCCAAAGTTTTGGGCTATTCCACAATGGCGTACATCGGCATTTATTTGGACAAGGCCATGACCAATCCACGGGCAGTGCGGCAATTGGAGGAAATTCCAGAAGTACTGGAATGCCACTACACCACTGGAAATTGGTCCATATTAATCAAAGTGCTCTGTCGGGACAATGAGCACCTGATGCAGGTGCTCAATAAAAAAATCCAGCAAATAGAGGGTGTTTCAAGAACGGAGACCTTTATTTCACTTGACCAGCAAATTGATCGACAAATACAGATTTGATATTTGTATTCAATCTAAATAAATATTACATTTGACCCCATGAATGTAATATTTCAATCCACATATTACACTTTGTACCAAGCGTCGGACGAACGTTGCTACTATATTGATTTTGGTCAAAAAACAGTTCGTATGTCGCTATGTCAACTATTGTCGCTCCGCCATAAGGTGATGTCCATCGACATAGAAGCGCATTTTGATAGCGACCTCAATTCCCACGGTTTCGAGGTTTTGATGCTTTGCAACAAAGAACACCTCTTTATCCTGAACACTCTGGAAGTGCTCGACCTAAGAAATCTTGTGGAACATGGTTTCATGATTTTGGGACTATCCGCAGGAAGCGAAGCAGTGGTTTGTTAGACTTATTATTTTTATCCAATCTTAGTTCCCTTATAAATTAGGAGCAAACTGCTCCAAAAGGATTAAATTCAGTAAATTTATGCTGGAAATACGCTAGATATTTACGTTATGAAAGATATTGCAAGACAAAGTATGAGCATTAAAGTAGAAACCATGGATATGCTCAACGCACAGATAAAAATGGAAGCCCATGCCTCGGCCACTTATTTGGCCATGGCCTCATGGTGCGAACAAAACGGTTTTTTTACCAGTGCCAAGTTTTTCTTTAAACAAGCTGAGGAAGAACGTGAGCATATGATGAAAATCTTCAACTTTTTGGTCGATACCGGAGGAAATCCGATTTCTCCAGAAGTAACAGGAATCAATCACGATTATTCATCCATTGTTGATGTTTTTGAATCTACCTTGGAACACGAGGTAAAGGTGACAGAATCCATTCATAACATCGTGAAAAAAGCTAGGGAAATTAGCGATATCACAACGGAACGCTTCTTGGACTGGTTCGTTATGGAACAGGTTGAAGAAGAAAACACGATCAGGGACATCTTGGATATGATTCAAGTTACCGGCACCGAAGGCGTAGGTCTTCAAATGATTGACAACCAAGTTGCCAATTGGATCGAGTAATCCATCAAATATAGAAAAAGAAAAAGGGGCCGCTTGGCCCCTTTTTTATTGTATTGCTTTGCAACTCTATCAATCTCTACCTCCAAAAACCTGAACGGCCCAGTACAATAGAGAGGCCAATGCACCCAAAGCTGCTACCAAATAAGTTCTGGCGGCCCATTTTAGAGCATCTTCCGCTCCGGCATATTCTTCTTGGCTCACCATATTTTTTTGTTTCAACCACACCAAAGCGCGCTTACTGGCATCGTATTCAACAGGCAACGTGATAAAACTGAACAAGGTTGCGAAGCCCATCATGATCAACCCGGCCACCGCGATGTAAAAACCAATACCACCTGCGGCACCAGTTGCCGCCATCAACATAATACCACCAAAGACCACCCAAGTTGACATTCCAGAGGTAACACTTACCACAGGAACCAATTTGGAACGCATGGTCAACCATTCATACGCTTGCGCATGTTGCACGGCATGTCCGCATTCGTGAGCCGCCACCGCAGCTGCCGAGGCATTTCGTTGGTTGTACACACCCTCACTAAGGTTTATGGTCTTATTTTTAGGGTTATAGTGATCCGTCAACATACCAGGGGTTGAAATTACCTTTACATCCCTTATGCCATGGTCATCGAGCATTTTCTGGGCAATCTCCGCCCCGCTCATGCCATTTCTTAGATGGACTTTGGAATATTTTTTGAACTTGCTCTTTAACTGATTGCTTACCAACCAGCTCACCAAAGCAATTGCACCGATCAATATATAATATGTCATCATAGCTTTATCTTTTTTACATGAATATAAATATAGTATATAAAAGCAAAAACCCCGCCAAATAATGGCAGGGGTCTTTTACTGTCAAAATGTTAGTTTATTAGACCAACACTGGTTCTAGTTGAAAGGTTTCGGCAATTTCTTTATAAACTACTTCGCCCTCTACTACATTTAATCCCTTTTCCAAGGATCTATCCAACTTACAGGCACTACGCCATCCCATGTTGGCCAATTTTAGCACATAGGGCAGTGTTACATTCGTCAAGGCAACAGTAGAAGTATAAGGCACTGCCCCTGGCATATTGGCTACACAATAGTGGACCACGTCGTCAATAATATAAACAGGGTCCTCATGGGTCGTTGGCTTGGTGGTTTCCACGCATCCTCCTTGGTCCACCGCTACATCAACTATAACGGTTCCCGGATGCATGTCCTTGAGCATGTCCCTAGTGATCAAGTTAGGGGCCTTGGCTCCTTTTAAAAGGACACCACCGATAATTAAATCGTTTGTTTTTATATGTTTTCTGATATTGAACTCGTTCGAAAATCCGGTCACCACATGGCTTGGCATAATGTCGTTCACATATCTGAGACGTTTCATGTTCACATCCAAAATGGTTACTTGGGCACCCAATCCTGCTGCCATTTTAGCAGCCTGAATACCTACGGTTCCAGCTCCAAGGACCAAAACGCGTCCTGGGGACACTCCGGGCACCCCTCCCAAAAGCACCCCTTTGCCTTTCACTGGTTTTTCCAAATATTTGGCTCCCTGCTGAATGGCCATTCTACCCGCAACTTCGGACATTGGTGTTAATAATGGCAAAGTACCGTCTTCGTCTTCCACGGTTTCATAAGCAATACAAATGGATTTGCTTTTGATCATGGCCCTGGTCAACGCCTCACTCGAAGCAAAATGAAAATAGGTAAAGACAATTTGTCCCTCCTGAATCAAACTATACTCCTCTGCAATGGGCTCCTTGACCTTAACGATCATGTCGCTCATGGCATATACCTGGCCAATCGTATCCAAAATAGTAGCCCCGGCCTGTTGGTAATCCTGATTAAAAAAACCACTTCCCTCACCTGCGCCGGATTGCACATATACGGTGTGGTTGTTTTTTACCAATTCAAATACTCCGGCTGGCGTCATGCCTACCCGGCTCTCGTTGTTTTTGATTTCTTTAGGTATACCAACAGTCATAACTATGGTGTTTTTTGGTTACTGGGGTCAAAGTTGAATAAAAAAATTAGATTAAAACATAAAAATTCGATAAAAAACAGGGGGTAAAGGTCAAAATAAACGTTTTTTAACATTTATACCCCTTCATTTATAGGGGTATATAGATATAAAACATATAAATAATGATTATCCCCTATAATTTTAGGGGTTAAACTTGCTTAAAATAAAAAAGCATGCCGACCGGCATGCTTTTTTAGAGGTATTATATGTTTTTGTTAAAATTTTCGGCTAATAATCCAGTTTTACAATTATCCTACAATGTTCACAATCTTTCCAGGCACTACGATTACCTTTTTAGGGGAACGACCCTGTAATTGCTCTTTTGTTTTTTCATGGGCCATAACAGCGGCTTCGATTTCATCCTTGCCCATATCCAACGGTAACTCCAACTTGAAGCGCATTTTGCCATTAAAAGAAATAGGATATTCCTTGCTGCTCTCTACCAAGTACTTTTCCTCAAACTTAGGGAACGGCGCTTCGGCTATGGATTCGGAATGTCCCAAACGACTCCATAGCTCTTCGGCAATATGGGGCGCGTAAGGGGAAACCAAAATGGCCAATGGTTCCAAAATAGCTTTACTAGTGCATTTTTGAGCGGTCAGTTCGTTGACGCAGATCATAAAGGTGGACACCGAAGTGTTGAACGAGAAGTTCTCGATATCTTCTTCCACTTTTTTGATGGTCTTGTGCAAAGTCTTCAAGTTTTCGGCGGTGGGTTCCGCTTCAATAACACTTCGACTACGCTCAGTGTCCGAATCGATAAAGGGAGAATAGAGCTTCCATAATTTTTTAAGGAAGGAATGTACACCCGTGATTCCCGCCGTGTTCCAAGGTTTGGATTGCTCCAAGGGCCCGAGGAACATTTCGTACAAACGAAGCGAATCTGCTCCATATTCCTCACAAATGGCATCGGGGTTGACGACATTGTATTTGGATTTTGACATTTTTTCAACTTCTCTGCCTACAATGTATTTCCCATCCTCTAGTATGAACTCGGCATCCTTATATTCTGGTTGCCATTGTTTGAATCCTTCAACATCCAACTCATCGGATGCATTTACCAAAGAAACATCTGCATGAACAGGAGAAAAGTTGAGAGAAAAAACATTCCTGTTTTCTTTTATTTCTACAATTGAGGAATCCAGAAACGAAAAATCTTCCTTTCTTCCTGATGAAACAACTACTAATTTTTTTGCTTGAACTGTTTCAGCTATAGCTTTCCTTCTATCCCTGTAATATTGCTCATTAGAAAGGGCAGAATTATAAATTTCATTTTCAATCCTATTATCAGTATACGTAATTGAATCAAGCCTATAAACAAAAGCACTCGTCCCCGTAATCATCCCTTGGTTGATCAACTTTTGGGCAAACTCGTCTTTGGGCACATACCCCATATCAAACATAAACTTCTGCCAAAAGCGGGAATACAACAGGTGGCCCGTAGCGTGCTCGCTACCTCCTATGTATAAGTCCACATCTTGCCAGTAGTTGATGGCTTCGGGAGAGAAAATAGCGTCATCATTACGCGGATCCATATACCTATTAAAGTATTGGGAACTTCCTGCCCAACCTGGCATGGTATTTAATTCCAATGGAAAAACGGTTTGATCCCCCTCTCGGTCTCCCCCAGAGGGTGAGAGGTTTTCGTTACTTACCACTTTATTCTGTACCGTGTCCCATGCCCACTCGGTGGCGTTGCCCAATGGTGGCTCGCCTGTTTCGGTAGGGAGGTATTTTTCCACTTCAGGCAATTGCAAGGGCAAATGCTCCACATCAATCATCTGCGGCATACCATCCACATAATACACAGGAAATGGCTCGCCCCAATACCGCTGACGGCTAAAAACAGCATCGCGCAAACGGTAATTCACTTTGCCTTCGCCATGCCCTATCTTTTCCAATTCTGCAATTGCTTTCTTCATGGCATCTTTATAAGAAAGACCATTCAAAAAGTCCGAATTGGCTATCACTGTGCTTTCCTTATCGACAAATGCTTCTTCGGAAATATCGACCCCTTCAAAAATGTTGGGGATATCTATACCGTAATGTTTGGCAAAATCATAGTCGCGTTGGTCGCCACAGGGCACGGCCATTACCGCTCCCGTTCCGTAACTCGCCAAAACGTAGTCACCAATCCAAATAGGAATGGGCTCTTTGGTGAACGGATGCTCTGCATAAGCTCCCGTAAACACCCCAGAAATGGTTTTTACATCCGCCATACGGTCACGTTCGGAACGTTTTGCCGTAGCTTCCACGTAAGCGTCCACCTCAGCTTTTTGTTCAGGCGTAGTGATTTTGTCCACCAATTCGTGCTCGGGCGCCAAGGTCATAAAACTTACTCCGAAAATGGTATCGGGACGGGTGGTGAAGACTTCAATATCAAGTGATGAGTTTTGAGTTTTGAGTTCGGAGTTTTCACTCTCGCTCACTCTTAACTTTTCACTCATAACTCTAAACTTAACCGTGGCTCCCACAGAACGACCAATCCAATTGGTTTGGGAGTCTTTTAGCGGTTGTGGCCAATCAATTTTGTCCAAACCGTCCAATAAACGTTGGGCATATGCGGTAATACGCATACTCCATTGCGTCATTTTTTTACGAACCACGGGGTGACCTCCACGCTCGGAAACACCGTTCACGATTTCATCATTGGCCAAAACGGTTCCCAAGGCGGGACACCAGTTCACTTCGGTATCCGCCAAATAGGTCAATCTGTATTTTAAGAGGATCTCTTGTTTTTCCTTTTCTGAAAATCCATTCCAAGTGGCAGCATCAAAAGTTGGAGTATCATCATCACAAGCGGCTTCAACATTGGCATTTCCTTCTTTTTCAAAAATGGAGATCAAACTATCAATGTTTTCCGCTTTATCCGCTTTCTTATTGTACCACGCATTGAACAATTGGATAAAGATCCATTGGGTCCATTTATAATATTGTGGGTTAGAGGTACGCACTTCGCGGCTCCAATCAAAAGAAAAGCCAAGCTGGTCCAACTGCTCACGGTATCGGTTGATGTTGTTTTCCGTGGTTATGGCCGGGTGCTGACCCGTTTGAATGGCGTACTGCTCCGCAGGCAATCCAAAGGAATCGTAGCCCATGGGATGCAACACATTGAACCCCTTATGTCTTTTATAACGTGAATAGATGTCCGTGGCAATGTAACCCAGTGGGTGCCCTACGTGCAAGCCTGCACCTGACGGATATGGGAACATCGACAACGCATAAAATTTAGGTTTATCGGAATCGTTGGACGCCTTAAAAGTTTCATTTTCAGCCCAATACTTCTGCCATTTGGCCTCAATCTCGCGGAAATCGTAATTCATTGTTAATCTTGTTCAATTTCGTGTGCAAAAATAGGTTTAATCCCCTAAATACAATTTACTTTTCTATTTTTACATACTGATTCTACCATATGAGCCAATATATTGAACGATATCAGCGTCGAAAACTGATCTCCTCCTACTTTTCCGTGGCTTTGAGCATTGCCCTGGTCCTGTTTCTATTAGGAGTTCTGGGACTTTTGGTGCTCAATACCAAAAAATTAGCGGATCATTTTAAGGAGCAGATTACCATTTCGGTGTTTTTGAAGGACAGTGCAAAACCTGTGGAAATAGATCAGTTGCAGAAAAGTTTGGCCCTTGCCGAGTACACCAAGTCGGCCGAATACATTTCCAAGGAAGATGCGGCCGAGCAATATAGCGAGGATATCGGTGAAAATTTTGAGGAGTTCTTAGGCTACAATCCCTTAAAAAACTCCATTGATGTGAATTTGAAGGCTGATTTTGTCTCTCCAGAACAAATTGACGAAATCGCAAAGGAACTGGCCGACAAGGCTTACGTGGACGAAGTGAGCTACGACAAACCGTTGATTTCCCTCCTGAACAACAATGCACGAAAAATCAGTTTGTGGATTCTGGTGGCCAGTGCCGTGTTCACGCTCATTGCCGTATTGTTGATCAACAGCTCCATCCGTTTGTCCATATATTCCAAACGGTTCATCATCAAAACCATGCAGATGGTAGGCGCTACCAAGACCTTTATCCGAAGACCGTTTATCTGGACGAACATTAAACTGGGAATGGCGGGAGCCTTTGTCGCCTTGATCGGACTTGGTGTTTTGGTGTACTATATCGATAAAAATTTCCCCGAACTGAATCTATTGCAAGATTATATTGTTCTCATCATTTTGTTCGTTAGTGTATTTGGTTTGGGCGTCATCATTTCCTGGGCCAGCACCCATTTTGCGACACAACGCTTTTTAAACCTGAGAACGGACGATCTTTATTATTAACTTTGCAGCATGAGCAAGAAAAACAACAACGGTCAAAAACCTGCCAAAGAGTTTGTTTTCCAAAAGAAAAACTATCTCTTTCTATTTATAGGTATTGCCTTTATTGCCCTTGGATTTATTTTGATGAGCGGTGGTGGAAGCGACGACCCCGAAGTATTCAATCCCGAGATATACAATTTTAGAAGAATCCGCCTTGCACCGACCTTGATCCTTATCGGTCTTGGCATTCAGGTTTACGCCATATTGTTGAATCCTCACAAGAAAAAGAAGGAATAATTGGAATTAATTGACGCCATTATCCTTGGAATCATTCAGGGATTGACCGAATTTTTACCTGTTTCCTCCAGCGGTCACTTAGAATTGGGAAAAGCCATTTTGGGAGCGCAGGCCGTTCCCGAAGAAAGTTTGTTGTTTACCGTAGTGCTTCATTTTGCGACCGCATTGAGCACCTTGGTGGTGTTCCGAAAAGACGTTTTTCATATTCTGAAAGGTCTTTTTCAGTTTAAATGGAACGAGGAAACCCAATTTTCCTTAAAAATCATCATCTCCATGATTCCTGCCGCTTTGGTCGGTCTTTTTTTGAATGATTTTATCGAAGTGTTTTTTGATGGTGCCATCGTAATCGTTGGGATTATGTTGGTCATCACGGCATTTTTGCTCTATTTGGCCGATTTAGCCAAGACCACCGATAAAAATGTATCATTCCGAAGTGCTTTTGCCATAGGAATGGCTCAGGCCGTGGCCATATTACCAGGTATCTCACGAAGTGGAGCGACTATTTCGGCAGCCGTACTTTTGGGAGTTGACAAAACAAAATCGGCCCGTTTTTCCTTTTTGATGGTGGTCCCGCTGATCTTGGGCAAGGTCGCCAAAGATGTGATGGGCGGTGATATCATTTTTCACGGTGATCAGGCCGTGGCCATGGGTGCTGGTTTTATCGCAGCTTTTATCGCAGGTCTTGCTGCTTGTACCTGGATGATCAAATTGGTACGCCAGAGCAAGCTTACCTATTTTGCCATTTATTGTTTGATCGTAGGGTTGATTGCCCTTGCGTGGAGCATTTGGGGATAGATCAGTATATTTGCTCCAAAACCCCAAGTTTTTGAACACCAAAGAAGATTTTTTAAACGGTCAGATTCTTTTGATCGATAAACCCTTGGAATGGACTTCCTTCCAAGCCGTGAATGCACTCAAATGGGCCATTCGTAAAAAATTCGGTCTTAAAAAGATAAAAATCGGTCACGCGGGAACGTTGGATCCATTGGCCACAGGCCTGTTGATTATCTGTACGGGGAAATTCACCAAAAAAATTCCAGAGCTTCAGGGACAGGCAAAAGAGTACACGGGTACCTTCACGTTGGGAGCTACTACACCCTCTTATGATCTGGAGACCGAAGTGAAGGAAACCTTTCCCATCGACCACATTACAGATGCCTCCATCAAAGATGCCTCGGCACAGTTCTTGGGTGAAATTGACCAAGTGCCTCCCATTTTTTCAGCCTTAAAAAAAGATGGAAAGCGGTTGTACGAACTTGCCCGCGAAGGGAAAGAAGTGGAAATAAAATCACGAAAAATAGAAATATCCGAGTTTGAAATTACCCGAATAGACCTGCCTGAAGTGGATTTTAGGGTAGTGTGCAGCAAAGGGACCTATATCCGTTCCCTGGCGCACGATTTTGGTAAAGCATTGGGTTCTGGAGCCTATTTATCCGAGCTCCGAAGAACCAAAATAGGTGATTTCAACGTAAATAATGCTACAAGTCCCAATGTTTTCAAGGAAAATCTTGAAGTAAACGCTTCAACCTAAAAGGTTGGGATAAAATAATTTTGCAAAAAAGCGGTTATAGATAAACGATGAACTTAAACAAGAACCAGTTATCACTTTTGATTACTTTCTTCTCTATGTCCATAGTGATTTTATTGCTTTTCAATATTCACTTGGGGGGCGTACAAGAGGATGAATATGTCATTGAAATGAGCCTGGCCGACGAGGACATCGAAAAATTGCTTGAAGAGGAAGAGCAACGATTGGAAGAAATGGCAGCCAACAGTGATCCCATTAAAAGTCACATGGCCGTGAACGAGACCGCAAAACCCAGCGTTGGGAACCCTGAGCCCTTAAAAACGTTGGAAGAACTAATGGAAGAACGGGCCATGAGCAGCGAATCGGGGGAGTATGCCGATAATTCCGGTTTTGAAGAGCAGCTAAAACAACTAAAGGCCCAAAGGGACGAGAAAAAACAAAAACTTGGCGAGCGCGATTCCCAAAAAGAAGAGTTTACCAATTATTTAAAAGATAGACGTACCTCCATCTCCTATTCTTTGGTTGAAAGAAATGCCTACTATCTACCCCCACCCATCTATACCTGTATTGAAGGTGGTAAAGTAGTCGTAAATATTACCGTTGATGACAATGGTTATGTAACCGAAGCCAGTTTTAACGATAAGAGCTCGGGAACCAGTAACGGCTGTTTGGTGGACAATGCCATTGCTTATGCCCTGAAAGCACGATTTAGCCCGGATTCCAAAATCTCCCAGATAGGCACCATCACCTATTTATTCCAAGGGAAGTAACTCCAAGATATCCTCAAGAATATTTTGACCTTTGTTTTTGTTGTACCAAACTTGAAGTTCTTGTTTGAACTCATCGGTCAATTTTCCATGGCCCTTTTTAAAATCCTCTACCATTTGTGTCGCAATGGATGGTCGCGGACCCCACTCAGCAATAATTTCATCGTTGACTTGGTCCAAAAGAATGACTTTGGGAATGGAACGGGAGCCGTTGGTCAAGAAGGTATCCATTAAATCGAGGCTTTCATCACGCAAAACCACTTTTAGGGTAATATTGGGGCTTGCTTCGGCTATTTTATGGATGATGGGCAGACTAGCAGCCGCATCTCCGCACCAGCTTTCCGTAAGAGCTAAAAATACCAGTTCCTTGTCGAGAGACTCCAAACTTTGTTGGATGCCCTCCGGAACCTTGAAGGTTTTGTCCCAACGGCTCATCCGCCGGTCACCCAGTTTGGTATAACCGATCCTGGCCTCGGATTGCTCAGGCCCGGTAGTTTTTTCCATTATTGCCAGTTGACGAACCAATTCTCGGTACCTTGGATAATCCATTGCCTTTGTAAGGTAGTCCTTCACCAGTTCCAGTTTATTGTTTTCCAATACTTGCATACAAAGTGTTTTTGCAAAAATACCATGGGCAATTGTCCCATTTGGTGACTTTTGTCATTGGTTGTTTATAACACCTTTTCCTTACAAGGCTTTTGGGTTGATAGCCAAACTCTTGAACAACATGGCCTTGGTATAGAAAAATTTGTTCTGCATCTCGTTCTGTTTGAGGTACGCATCTATAAGCTTGCTCTCCCTGGAATTGATCAGGAACAGTGAACTTTCACCAAAACTGAACTTCCGCTCCTCGGCTTCCAACATGGTGGTATAATCTTTTACAATATCCGTTATCAGTTGGTTCTGCTCGGTAAAAGAATCCAGTTCGTTGTAAATGGCGATGACCTTGTTCTGTATTTCCACTTGTGCGTTGTCCCTTTCGTACTCGGCGTCCCTCAACTTAAACTTGGCCAGCTTCAGGTCTCCACGTTCTTTCCGAAGGAATATCGGCATCTGAAAACTCAATCCGGCCTTATAATTCTCGGTTACAAAGGAATTCATAAGCTCAGGAGTCTCGGTTACAAAATTGTACTCTGCCTTGAGCTTTGGCAGTAGTTTGTTTGCCTTTAAGCGCCTATCCACTGTTAATCCATCAATCTTATAATCCAATGCCATTAGCTTTGGATGATTTTCCAGATTGAAACTATCCAACGGTACTCCTTCGATTTCCAAAGTGGAGTCTATCCCAATCTCGGGCTCCAAACTGGGCCTTATTCCAGGTTGAAGCTCTACCGGCACATCTTCTATCCAAAGAAAATTACCTAGTTCCAAGGACTTTTTCATAAGTTTCACTTCCGCTTGCCTATACCCCAAGGCCCTTGTCCGTACAGCAATTTTGGCTTCCACTGTATCGATCATGGCAATATCGCCTGCTAGGGCACTCTCCTTTATTCCTTGGAAGCGCACTTCGGCATTCGCCAAAAAATCCTTGTAGACCTCAGCATCCCTATATGCCTTGAGCCAGTCAAAATAAGCGAGAGAAGCATCGTACAGCACTTTGTTCACTTGCAGATCCTGTTCGGCCTTGGACTGTTCCCTGAAAAATTTAGCTTTTCGGAGTGTGGCCATTCGCTCGTTGATCCAAAATCCTTGTAACACCGACATCGAGACACCTGCACTGTACAGTCCGTCCTCTGGTAACGTTTCATCAGGGTTGATATAATTTCCTTCAGCTTGCTGAAAATTACCCTTGAGCTCGATACCGAACCAGGTCGGTATTTTGAAGGTGGCGTTCAACCGGTCCCAATATTCGGTGCCCTTGAACTCCTTTCTATCAAAATCTACCTCTACTTTGGGGTCAAATCCGCCTCTGGCCCTCATGAGTTCGGCTTGCCCCATGGCAATGTTCAACTGGGCCTGTTTTGCAATGGGGTGATACTTCTTCACATAGCCCAAATACTCTTTAAAACCGAGCACAGAGGGGTCTTGCTGTGCATAAAAAAGGTTTACGCTAAAGAAAAAGAGGGCACAAAATAAAAGTAGTCTTCTATTTCTTTGTGGCATCTGCACTTGTGTTTTGAGGTTGATAATAATTGGGTGGGAAACCATTGAGCTGCCTCCACAATTCAAACCAGATCGGAACATCTTCCAGTAGGGCCATGGTACTGGCCCCCGATCCTACCCGGATGTCTTTGGGCCATGGTGCCTCCTCTTCATCCGGAGCCAGCAATACCCGATATTTTCCGTTGGGACTGATAAAGTTCTCGATAGCGACCACTTTCCCCCCAAAGGTACCGTAGGAAACATTGGGCCAGCCGCTGAATACTATGGCGGGCCAACCATCAAATTGGATACGTACCTTTTCGTCCACATGGATCAATGGAAGATCTATCGGGTCCACAAAAGTTTCCACGGCAATATCATAATCCGAGGGCATAATTCCCACTAATTGGGCCCCCTCTTTAAAAGTTTCCCCAATTCCGGATTGGATGGCCTTGGTGATATACCCGTTTTGCGGAGCTTTGATATAGAGCATATCATTACGTATTTCGTAATTGGTGTACTGGTTCTCCAGTTTGGTGACCTGTGCTTCGGAATCGAACTGATTGGACTGCGCGGTATATAGCTCACTTTGTGCCTTGGAAATTTTATCGGTGTACTCCGCTTGTACCCTATTGATCTCCACCTGGGCATTGATCACATCATTTTTACTGGCCAACAGTTTGTTCTCTTGACTTATGAGTTTTGCTTGGGTCTCCTGTAGTTTTAGTCGTTTACCTTCCACGTCTGTCACCGCCTTAAGCCCTTCTTCTTGTAATTTTTCGGTACGATCGTACTGGCGTTGGGCAATGGCGATGTTCGTTTTGGCTGCTTCCAAATCTATACTGTCGCTTTTCACCTTTAATTTGGATTGCATCAATTTATTCCTGGCCTGTTCCAACTTTAAGGTCAGTTCTTGCCTCAAGGCCTTTATTTGCTGGTCCAATGCCTTTACTTTTTCTTGGTACGAGGTGACCGACATGTTTTTGGCCTTGATCTGTTTTCCCGTACGCTCCACCAAATCCGGGTCAAAATATTCACTTTTTACCTCGGAGATAAAGAGTATGGTA
The DNA here is from genome assembly GCF_033441595.1 of Flagellimonas crocea. Classification (NCBI taxonomy): domain Bacteria; kingdom Pseudomonadati; phylum Bacteroidota; class Flavobacteriia; order Flavobacteriales; family Flavobacteriaceae; genus Flagellimonas; species Flagellimonas crocea. The sequence goes on from NZ_JAUZVX010000003.1 coordinate 329,206, forward strand.
TCCCCCTTTTCCACATATTCCCCTTCCCTGACATACCATTTTTCAATACGTCCCGGTATGGGGGATTGAATGGTCTGCGGTCTTTGGTCCGGGGTCAGCGTGGTAAGGTATCCCCTTCCTGATATGTTCTGTGTCCATGGCAGAAACATCATGATAAGAACAATGATGGAAAAGGCGGCCAAGAAGCGATTGAACTGCTTGTAATGCCTTTTATGAAAGACCTTTTTACCAGCTTCAAAGCCGGTAAGGTCGACCTTCTCATTCAATTTATTATTTGAAGAAATATTCAGCATGAACCTTATTTTATGTTGATCAATCTACCTTTTTCCATTCGTATGATCTGATTGCAGCGTTTTTCCCATTTTGGGTTTTCGCTTACCACGACCAAAGCCCATCCATGGCTGGGGTCTGTCAGAAATTCTATCATTCTTTCCGTTTCCTCCTCATCGTATTGTTCCAAGGGGTCTTTGAGCACCATTAATTTAGGTCTGGTAACGATACTCCTTGCCAAAACAATCTTTCTGGAAATAAAATCAGGTATTTTTTTACCCTCTGGGTACAATATGGTCTTGAGTCCTTTGGGCTGTTCCTTAACAAATTGGGTAAGGCTTACCTTTTCCAGGGCCCAATACACATCCTCGATGGGAATGTCCTTGTTGCCAAAAGTGATGTTGTCCAAAAGGGTTCCCTCGAACGGGTATTCTTCCTTGAACGAGTGACCCAAATAGGAGCGGTACTGACTTAGTTTTACACCTTGGAGGGCTACATTGTTCACATATATTTTTCCGGAATCGGGTTCCAAAATACCTGCGATCATGCGCAACAATGTAGATCTTCCCGAGCCGCTCTTCCCTTGCACCAAAAGCATGGTATCCGGTTTTATGGTAAGCGATAAATTATCGATCACCTTTTTGTCCAGTCCGGGAACCTTATAAACGACATCCTCCAATTCCAACGTAATGCCTTCGTCATCCTTAAATGGGGTTTCCCCCTGTTGCGGCTCTAGCTTTTTATCCACAACCTGACCCATTTTTTCCAAAGAGGTCAATAGATCATAAAATGTTTCGAGTCCCAAAATCAGTTTTTCCACCGAGCTGATTACCAAAAGGATGATGATCTCTGCAGCCACGAACTGACCAATGTTCATTTGTTGTTCCAGGACCAGCAGACCTCCTATCAACAGAAGACCTGCGGTTACCAAGACCTTAAACCCTATCATTTGAATAAACTGTAGGACCAAGACCTTAAAATGGTTTTCCCTTGCTTCCAAATAATCGTTCACCAAGGCATCGTTTTTTTCCAAGGCATGGGAGGTTTTCCCGGATAGTTTAAAACTGACTATGGAACGGGCAATTTCCTGTACCCAATGGGCCACTTTATATTTTATCTTGGATTCTTCCAGACTAGTATCCAGTCCCCTCTGTGCCGTAAACTTGAAAACGATATAGATGAGCAATAGGAGCAGGAGTCCATAAATGATAAAGAATGGATGGTAAAAGGAGAGCAGCAACAGCCCGAAGACTATCTGCAACAGGGCCGCCGGAAAATCAATCAGTATTTTTGAGAGCGACTTTTGCACCGTTAACGTATCAAAAAAGCGATTCGCCAATTCCGGTGGATAATAATACTTGAGCTCGCTCATTTTAATTTTTGGAAAGCGATAGGCAAATTCAAAAGAGGATCTTGTAAATATTTTCTGCTGAAGGTTCTCAATAATCCGAATCTGCATTAGCTGAAGCGTACCCACAAATGCCACCCCCAATGTTACCAATACTACGAGCACTATCCAAGATGTACTCACCCGGGCACCTTGTATAAGGTTAATAATGGCCTGTATCCCCAAAGGAAGGGAAAGGTTCACCAAACCGGCAAAAATAGCGTAGTAAAAAATTTGAAAAATATCCTTTTTGTCCAGGGCAAGCAGGCCCATTAGCCGTTGCCATGCAGAAAGTATTTTTTTAGCCATGTTCTTTTTGATTTAGTGTACGGAAAATAAGATCGGTGAAAAATTGGGTAGGCGTAATTTTTTTATTGCAGTCCGTTAGTTTAGGGAAATGTTCAGTAAGAAAATATTGATGCAGCGTGCCCTCCAGCAAGGTGCTGGCCAAACTCAACGGGTAAGGGTAACTGGCATCCACTCCCTGTATCATTTTACTAATACGGCTCACAATTCTTTTGCTAATGGTAAAATAGCCATCCTTGTTTTCTTGGTCCACTTCCTTTACCAAATAGGATTTTGAGTATTCGTTGATAATCAGCCTGCTCAGGACCACTTCGTTAATATGCGAAAAGGAATTGTCCTCTTCCACGCTCTGCGTCAATACCTCAATGGCCTTCTTAAGTTTTGCCACAGGGTCCGAAATCCCGTTGGTGGCAAAAACCATTCTGTACTCCACCCAACCCCAATACCAAGAGGCCAAATAGAGCAATAACTTGTGCTTGTTCTCAAAATATCGGTAGATAGAACTCTCGTTGGATTGAATGCGAACACCCAATTTTTTAAACGTGAAACATTCAAATCCTATCTCATCGATGAGCAATATGCTCTGCTCTACTATTTTCTTCCCCAAATCCGAAGATTCAGGGTCTTTGACATAGAGCTTTCCGTTCATTTCCAGCTTTACCGACTTCATCAAAATATCCATTCCATCAAATTTTTTAAAACAGACTCTCGCGAATATAATAGTATTACTATCAATATTTAATACTTTAACTTTCAATTAACGGTCTGCTTTTTTGACTTACTTTTGATAAAAACGAATAACAATGGACAAACACAGATGTGGCTGGTGTGTGGGAGACAGCCTTTATGAAGCCTATCACGACACGGAATGGGGCGTTCCCGTAAAGGACGACGAAACCCTGTTCGAGTTCCTGATTTTGGAAACCTTTCAGGCTGGGTTGAGTTGGATAACCATTTTACGGAAACGTGAAAATTTTCGAAATGCCTTCGATCATTTTGACTACAAAAAGATTGCAAACTACGATCAAAACAAGATTGATGACCTTCTGCAAGACCCTGGAATCATCCGAAATAAATTGAAAGTAAACGCAACGGTCACCAATGCAAAAGCATTTATGGAGATTCAAAAAGAATTTGGTAGTTTCAGTAAATATATTTGGGGCTTTGTGGGACATAAACCCATTAAAAATGCGTGGCAACACTATAAAGATGCCCCAGGAACAACCGAACTGTCCGATGCCATAAGTAAAGATTTAAAAAAACGTGGCTTCAAATTTGTGGGGAGTACGGTAATTTATGCCCATATGCAGGCCACGGGCATGGTTAACGACCACGAAGTAAACTGTTTTAGATACGATGAAGTTTAAATACACCTTTTTTTTAATACTCGGAATTGCGCAGATCACATCCGCGCAGAACAAGTATGAACGGGAATCAAGAATTGACAAAGATGATTTCCCGAACGCTTCCTATCTCTTGATCGAAGATTATTTGGAAGATGCCAAACGTGTTCGTTTTTATCAAGAAACGGACAGCACCAAAAAAAGTTACGAAGCCAAGTTCAAAAAAGGGCGATTGCACTATAGCGTAGAGTTCGATCAGGAGGGAAAACTGGAGGATGTGGAATTCAAAATAAAAGAAAGGGACATTCCCAACGATACTTGGGGAACCATACAATTTTATCTAAATGAAAACCACAAAAAACCCCGGGTAAAAAAAATACAGCAGCAATACCCTGTCCGCGTGGGGCAATCCATCGAGAAGACCTTGCACAATGCCTTTCAAAATTTAATTTTGCCCGAAGTAAACTACGAACTTATCTTTTCAACCAAAGAGAGTGATGGCTTCCATGAATATGAGGCGCTGTTCGATTCCGAAGGACAGTTGATCCAGATTCGCAAATCCTTCCCACCAAGTTATGACCATGTACTGTACTAAGTGGTTTTTATTTGTTCCGTTGCTATTGTTAATGATTTCGGCATCCGTAAAAGGGCAAGAAAATCTTACGGGATATTGGCAACCGCAAATTGCCGTAAACTATCCAGTAACCGGTTCATATTCCCATAACTTTTCAATCGCGAACCGAAACTACATTTTTGACGATGAAGAATTCACCTTTAAAGGAAGACAACTGGATGTTGTCCATTTTTCAAACTTAAAAGTGAGAGACAACCAAAGTATCGCTTTGGGCGTTCAATACAGGTTCAGGAGCAATTTTGAAAACAGGGAAAACGAACTTAGACTTACCCAGCAGTACAACTTTACCAACCAACCCTTTGCAATTCGCTATGGACACAGGTTCCGAACCGAGCAACGTATCACCAATTCCTTGACAACCCATAGGTTCCGATATCGATTTGCAGTAGACTTTCCTTTGGTCGGTGAAAAATTAGATCCAGGGGAACCCTATTTTGTAGGGAGCTTGGAAAATCTGTTGAGCGTGGCCAAATACAATGCTCCTCAATATGATGTTCGTTTATCCGGTCAAGTGGGCTGGCAACTGAACGGCGGCATAAAATTCCAGGTGGGTGTGGAGTACCGAATGGAAGACTATAGCTCCAGCCTGCCACAAAACATCTTGTTTTTATTGACGAGTGCCCAGCTGTCCCTGTAGTATTTTCACGAACTCCTTTCTTGGGATCAACTCCGCGCCCAAACTTTCCAGATGATCGGTATGTACTTGGCAATCGATGAGCCTGTAGCCTTTTTTACCCAATTCCTGCGCCATTTTTATAAAAGCAAATTTTGAAGCATTCGGACGGAGGCTGAACATGCTCTCCCCGCAGAACACATGTCCCAGATCCACCCCGTACAGACCACCTACGAGTTCATCGCCTTCCCATACTTCAAAAGATCGGGCATGGCCTTTTTTATATAAATTCAAATACGCGGTTTTCATTTCGGGGGTGATCCAGGTACCTTCCTGCCCTTTTCTTTCGATTGTGGCACAATGGTCCATCACCCTTTCAAAGCAATTGCTCTGAGTGAGGGTAAATACTTTGTCCCTAATGACTTTTCTCATGCTTTTGGACACTTTTACCTTATCTGGAAAGAGCACCATACGGGGGTCGGGGGTCCACCATAAAATCAAGGAATCATCATTGAACCAAGGAAAGATTCCATTTTTATAGGCCAATAACAATCGTTCCGGGGACAGGTCTCCCCCAACGGCAAGAAGTCCATCTTCACTGGCGGTATCAACAGGAGGAAACTCCAGTCTTTTGCTCAAAAACTGTAACGGGGTATTTTCCACAGGCAATTTTTACTAAAAATACAAATAGGCATAAAAAAAAGAAAATCCGAACCTAAGGCCCAGATTTTTAATTAATTATGCTTAAAACCTATGGTTGACTAAAAAGGTAGATCATCATGGTCTTCCTCGTTTAGGTCGTCGGCAGGCTCAAAGGCTTCCATTGGCGGAACAGGTGGCATATTGTCCGAACCAGGCTGTTCAGGCTGAAGGGCCTCGATCCTCCACCCTTGGATAGAGTTGAAATATTTGGTCTCTCCCTGAGGGTTTACCCATTCCCTTCCCCTTAGATTGATGCTTATCTTCACCATTTGGCCAACGCTATAGCTGTTTAGCAAATCGCACTTATCCTGAACAAATTCCACCAATATATGTTGTGGATACTGCTCTTCCGTGGTCACTACAACCTCTCTTTTCCTAAAACCGTTGTTGCCGTAGGTTTTGGTTTCATCTATCATTTTGATTCTTCCCTGAACTTCCATGCAATGTTAATTTTTATTGAAATTCAAAAATACATAAAATGAATTCCACTGACGGCCGTTATTTCAACTAACTATCAACATGTTTTCCATTTTCCTATATCTTTAATACGAATTCCGCCAACAATGAACTTTAGCCCTAAAAGGAAAACCTCCAACATTATAATGCTCGTAGCGGCATTTGTAATTGTGAGCCTTATTTTGTGGAATACCAATAGTTTTTTCAAAAAATTCAAGGAGGAGGAGCGCCTAAAAATGGAAATATGGGCCACTGCCCAATTGGAGCTCATCCAATCCTCGGTGGACCAAGAATTGGGAAACCTTACCCTAAAAGTGTTGGGCAACAACACCTCTACCCCCATGATCCTAATGAACGAGGAAGGGTCTTACAAAACGCACAACATTCCGGAGGACAAGGTTACCGACAGTGCATACATCCTAAAAAAGGTCGCCCAGTTCAAAAATGAGAACGAACCTATACAGATCATCCAGGAAAATGAACTGTTGGAAACATTGTATTATGGTAACTCGGAAGTACTGAACAAACTAAAATATTATCCGTTGGCACTATTGCTGATCATATGCCTGTTCGGAGCTGTTATTTTCTTTTTCTTTAGAACCAACAAGGCTTCGGAACAGAACAAGCTTTGGGCTGGGATGGCCAAGGAAACAGCACATCAAATCGGCACTCCGCTTACTTCATTGCTAGGCTGGAACGAACTCCTGAAATCCGAGAACATCAATCCAGAGGTGACCAAGGAAATAGCTAAGGACATCGACCGCCTAGAAACCATTACGGAACGCTTTTCCAAAATAGGATCCGTCCCCGAGCTACGGGAACATGATATCGTGGCCGAAACCAAAAAAGCCTATGAGTACCTCAAAAAACGGAGTTCAAAACTGGTGCATTTTTCCTTTAGCTGTAATGTGGACGAAGCCCATGTTTTGATGAACCCCCCACTATATAACTGGAGCATTGAAAACTTGGTAAAAAACGGTATCGATGCCATGAAGGGGAAGGGCAATATTGCCATTCAAATTGAAAAAAAGGGGAATATCGTCAATATTTTGGTGTCCGATACTGGCCACGGGATCCCAAAAAGTGATTTTCAGAATATTTTCAATCCGGGGGTCACATCAAAGAAAAGAGGCTGGGGATTAGGACTTTCACTCGTAAAAAGAATTGTTGAAGAGTACCATAAAGGAAAAATTAAAGTATTTTCGTCTAGTAAAGAAGGAACTATCATGCAGATTTCCCTAAGAGCACTATAAAATTGAATTATGGCCAAGGAAAAACAACTTGTAATCCAAGAAGCTGATATTACCAACAACTGCCCCAAATGTTTTAATCAGGAACTTAAGATTACATTCTATCAAAAACACACCTTTAATGCGCTGTACCACAGAACCACTGGTGTTGTTACCAACGAAATAAAATGTAAAAAATGCGGCTCGGTGATTTATCCCGTGGACTGGACTCCAGATATTGAGCGCGTTTATGAATACTACAACAAACTGGTTAAGCCAGACAGGCCCGCCGTGAGGTTTACCATGCTGTTCTTTATCATTTTGATATTGATGCTCAGCTTGGCGGCTGCAGGGGTATATTTTTATCTGGAAAGTTAAAGATTGGCCCTGATCGCTTTGGCAACGGCCTCGAACTCCTCTTTTGCAAGTTCTTCCTTGTGCTGAAAAGTGGCATTTGCCATACTTTGCAGCGGAATCAGGTGCACGTGCACATGGGGCACCTCCAAGCCAATAACGGACATCCCCACACGCTTGCAAGGCACCGCCTTTTCAATGGCCCTTCCAATTTTTCGGGAAAATGCCATGAGCTTCATGTAGGATTCCTCATCAAGGTCCATAATTTTGTCCGTTTCCTTTTTGGGAACGCAGAGGGTATGCCCTTTGGCGTTTGGATTGATGTCCAAAAAAGCGAAGTTGTCATCGTCCTCCGCAATTTTGTATGAGGGAATATCCCCATTTATGATCTTTGTGAAGATACTGGCCATTTTGATTTGGTTTAATAAAAAAATCCCGTGCTACGACGGGATTAAATATAACCAATTTCGTTACAGTTATTCTCTTGTTATCTCTAAAACTTCAAACTTTAGGGTTCCATTGGGCACTTTGATCTCGGCCACATCCCCCACTTTTTTTCCTAACAAGCCCTTTCCAATGGGAGACGTTACGGAAATCTTGCCCGCTTTTAAATTGGCTTCGCTTTCTGCGACCAAAGTATATTTCATTTCCATGCCATTGGCCTGGTTCTTCAACTTAACGGTGGAAAGCACCAGGATTTTTGAGGTATCCAATTGGGACTCATCTATCAAACGGGCATTCGCCAAGGTCTCCTCCATCTTGGATATTTTCATCTCCAATAGGCCCTGTGCTTCTTTGGCCGCATCATATTCCGCATTCTCAGAAAGATCTCCCTTGTCCCTTGCCTCGGCGATAGCCTGGGATGCCTTGGGGCGCTCCACGTCCTTTAGGTGGTTGAGTTCGTCCCTCAATTTCTTTAATCCTTCGGGTGTATAGTACGAAACTTTGCTCATGTCGATAATTTTTTATGCAAAGAGGCATTGAAGAAAATCAAAAAATTTCCCCAATGTACTCTTCCTCTACAAATACAAAAAATCCTCTACGATGCCCATGACCTGCATGGTTTTTGCGAGGATTTAACGCAAATATAGAGATTTTTTGCTCAACTTTGCCCTCGAAACGCACTGAAACTATCCATTATGAAGCACTTTTGGAGCATCGCTATTTTGGCCCTTATTTTATCCTGCAGCTCCGATACGAGCAACAGAAATCCATATTTACAGGAGGCACGGTTTCGGTTTGAACTGAACTTGAACCTACCGTTGTACAATAATCTGAAAAATATCGGAAACCCTGTTTATGTGGGCAACAACGGGGTGGGTACCAGAGGCGCATTTGTAATCAATACGGGTTCCAGTTTTATGGCATGGGAGGCAAGTTGCCCCAACCATGTTCCCAATGAATGCTCCACCATGACAATCGATGGACAGAATGCCGTTTGTAGTTGTGAAGGATATACCTATAATCTTTTTACGGGACAGCAATTGAACAGGCCCGATGACGGAAACCGATACCACGACCTTCTTTTTTATCGGGCCACCCAGAGCGGAAATGTAGTGGTAATATCTAATTAAATAAATGATCATGAAGTATAGAAGACTAGGAAAAGCAGGAATAAATGTATCGGAGATCTCCTTGGGAACTTGGCAAGTAGGAGGAAAATGGGGTTCTGGCTTCGACGACTCATTGGCAGAAAAAATTATAAACGAAGCGATAGACGCTGGGGTGAATTTTATCGATACCGCTGATGTGTATGAGGCCGGTGCGAGTGAAGCCGCCGTAGGCCGAGTGGTCAAATCTAGATCGGAAAAGGTTTTTGTGGCCACCAAATGTGGCAGGCAGATAAATCCACACGTAAACGAAGGATATACAGCGGAGACATTGCGAAAATTTGTAGAGAACAGCCTAAAAAACACCGGATTGGAATGTTTGGATTTGATCCAACTGCATTGTCCTCCAACGGAGGTTTATTACAGACCGGAGATATTCGAACTGTTCGACCGATTAAAGCATGAAGGGAAAATAAAAAACCTTGGTGTCAGTGTTGAGAAGGTCGAAGAAGGATTAAAGGCCATCGAATATCCCAATGTCAATACGGTACAAATTATTTTCAATATGTTTAGGCAACGTCCTTCAGAGCTATTTTTTGAGCAGGCGAAGAAAAAGGATATCGGTGTAATTGTTCGGGTTCCTTTGGCCAGTGGATTGTTGACCGGAAAGTTCTCCTCAAACTCCACTTTTGATAAGGACGACCATAGATTCTTTAATAGAGACGGTGCCGCGTTTGATAAGGGAGAAACTTTTAGTGGTGTTCCATTCAACGTTGGTCTGCAGGCTGTTGAAAAGCTAAAAACACTGTTTCCCCAAAAAGAGAACCTTGCCCCGGTCGCGTTACGATGGATCTTGGATTTTGAAGAGGTCAGCTGCATTATTCCCGGAGCATCCAAGGTGGAGCATCTTAAAAGTAACCTTCAATCTGTGGAACTACCTCCACTTTCGGAACAGGAAAGATCGGCCATTGGTACTATTTATGATGAGCACATCAAAAAATATGTGCATCAACTTTGGTAGGTGACTTTTAGCCGCCCAATATTTTTTCCATAATCCAGTTGGTATGGAGACCCGTCTTTCCGGTTGAAGGATGTTCCTTATTCCCTAAAAGATGTTCTTTGATGTTCCTTACATGGAATTCTTGAATGTGATCGGGATTGGGAATCTCCAATATCTCATGTGTTGATTTGTTTTCCAGCTCAACCGGTCCTTCGTCCAATACGGCAAATCGTATAGTGCCTTTGGAGCCGGAAATTTCAACCTTGTCCGTTCGGTGATACGAACCAAAGTTCCATGTGCCGGTTCCCGTGATGCCTCCCACATGGACCCAACTCGCCGTTACGGAGTCAAAAGCATCATACAGGCCAAGTTGATTCGTTGCAAAGCCGTGGGCATCGACAATATCGCCCAATAAAAAAGTGAACAGGTCCAATCCATGGCTGGCCAAATCATCAAAATATCCACCGCGTGCAATGCCTGAATCAGTTCGCCAGTTGTATTCTTTGCTTATATCAATTTCACTTGGGGGCTTGGTTTTTTGCCATTGGATGTGCCTTACCTCTCCTATCAGGCCATCATCCAGCCATTGTTTGATTTTAAGGAAACGGGGGAGGGAACGCCGGTAATAGGCAATAAAAAGAGGTATTCCTTTGGCCCGAAAATCTTCATAAATGGCCAAACTATCTTGGTAGGTAGGTGCCATCGGTTTTTCAATACAACAGGGCTTGCCCGCTTTGGCCACTTGTAATGCATAAAAGGCGTGCGTATCGGGCGGCGTTGCAATGTAAACGGCATCCACATCTGGATGGTCGATGACCTCATCGGCATTGGTGGTCCAATTGGGAACATGATGTCTCCGCGCATAATCTTCAACTTTTGTTGCATTGCGCCGCATTACCATGTTCACTTGAAACCCGGATACAAGCTGATAGGCGGGAACACTTTTCTTTTCCGCCACACTACCGCATCCAATAACGCCCCAACGTAGGGGTCGCTCTTCCGAAAAATGAAAACGGGATTCTGTCATTGTGTTAAAATTACAGAATCCCGCTAACTTTATTCATCTAGAAATTAATGGTCGCCCCTACCAGAAAGTTTATTCCTGCTTGCGGGTAGTACCCGGCCCCTTCTATAGTGGTAATGGTTCCAGGGTTGGAAAAGTCATCATCGTACGTATAAAAATATCCGTTGGATACGATATCGGCATCAAAAATATTGTTGACGAGCCCGGATAGCACAATACTCTTTATAAAGGAATTGGTGTTGATGGTGTATTGAACATTGAAATCCGTTTGGGTGTAGCTATCCAAAACCGAGTTCTCCGAGTCGATATTGCCCATATATTGTTTGCCCACAAATTTTGAAAGAAGGGAAACCTGAAAATCTTCATTGGGGCGATAGGCTATAATATTGCCTGCTATCAACCGGGGAGAGTATGCGATGTTCGTATTGCCCAAGTTTTGAAGTTCACCGTCCCGCTCGAAATAGAAATCGATGTTTCTATTATCGCTCAGGGCAATATTGGGCTTCCATTGAAAGGAATTGGACAATCTCACATTGGCATCAATTTCCAGACCCAAGCGATAGCTATCGCCAACATTGGACCTCAACGGTGCTCCTACATCGTTAAGTTCCCCAGTAAGCACCAATTGGTCTTTGTACCTCATGTAGTACACGTTGGTGTTCAACTGAAAACTTGGCGAAACATACCTCCAACCCAGTTCAAAATCGTTGAGCTTTTCGGGTTTCGGGCTTCCGCTTTCGTAGTCGTTACGGTTAGGCTCACGATTGGCCTTTGCGTAGGAAAAGTAGAAATTGTTGTTACGGTTCAAATCGAACGTAATACCCGCCTTTGGATTGAAAAAGCTAAATGTATCATCTACCAAACCAGTGTCGTCACCATTGGCCTCATAGGTTACACCGCGGTATTGGACATCACCGAATAGTGACCATTGGTCCGTTAAATTATAATTGGCCTTGGTGTATACATTGAAATCCGTTTTGGTGGAAGTATCATCGTAGTATCGGTCCCTGATCTCACTATTGCTTGCGTATTCGGCCCAAATGATCTCTCCGAAGTGATCGCCCTTATACTCGTTGTATCCACCACCCATTATAACTTCCAAGTTGTCATTATTATAAGTAGCGGAAAAAATGGTTCCGTAAAAATCGTTGTCCAACCATCGGCGGCGAATCAAATCCGTGTTTTCCACCAATTCACCGTTTACTGTGATGGGCTCCAGGCCATAGGTAGCAAAATCGTCATCTTCCCTGTACTGCTCAAAAAATCCACGCCCACGGGTGTAGTGTACCGCCAAATGGGTGTTCCAAGAGGAGTTCCACGTTTCGTACCAATGTAACTGAAAGTGATCCTGCTTATAATTGTCCACCTCGTTATCGTAATATTGGGTATTGCCATTATCGTCCGTATACTCGCCCGCCGAATTATAGGTTCGGTCATTTTCCAGTTGATCCGCAGTGATCCCGTTCCATGCCTGATAAGTAACTTCGTGTCCGCCAAAAAGTAAGGCTTTTACCAAGGTGTTGTCATCATTATAAACTCCTTGCAGAAAATAGGCGTCCAAATCTGAAGATGCCCTGTCCACATACCCATCGGAAGTAATTCTTGACAATCTTCCTGAAAACTCAAAATGGTCGTTCATGAGTCCTGTACTGAACTTTACATTGTTCCGAAGTGTGTTAAAGCTTCCTTTGGAGGAGGAAATTTGGGCGTAGGACTCCTCGGAAAAAGCATCCGTGAGCATGTTCAAACTTGCACCAAAGGCTCCTGCACCATTGGTAGAGGTGCCCACTCCACGTTGCAACTGCAAACTTTGGGTGGAAGAAGCAAAATCGGGCATGTTTACCCAAAAAGTTCCTTGCGATTCGGCATCGTTGTAAGGAATACCGTTGATGGTCACATTGACCCGGGTGGCATCACTACCACGTACACGTATACTCGTGTAGCCCACTCCTGCCCCGGCATCGGAGGTCGTTACCACCGCTGGCATAAAGTTCATGAGAATGGGAATGTCCTGTCCCAAGTTCCTTGGGGCCATTTCTACCTTATCCAAATCGGAGAACGTAATGGGAAAATCCTTGGTCACCCTAACGGCCTGTACCAAAACCTCGTCCAGCACTACTTTTTTTCCCTCAATACTGTCCGTGGGCTCTTCTTGGGCACTTGCGGTCAAGGCCATGCCAAAAACAAAGATTCCGGTGATTACATTTTTGATGCGGTTTCGAAAATTCTTCCTTCTCGGTCGCATCGAGCCAAAAAGGGCTCTTGTTTGAATAATTGAATAGAGTTTCATTCGTAAAATTGTTACGAATAAAAGGGGTCATTATTCTTTGTTAATAATTGATTTTTGTTTCTAAAGAAACATAGAAATTCCAAGATGCGCTGCTTGCGCATTCCCTTGGCAGCATTACCCGCCCAGGTTCATTGGGTATAATCTCAGCCTTTTTGTTAAAAGCACCCCTTTGAGATGCGGCAAATGTACGCCTCGGATATTGATTTTCACAAAAAATATCCGTGAAATTTAACTTTTGATAACAACTAAGCCCCCCAAGGGCGAGCGTATATAAGTGTATGCACCCTAAATCAAAGAAAAGGTTCACTTTCAAAATTATATTGAGCTACGTGGTACTGGGAGTTCTTGCCTCCCTGGCCGCGTTCTTTATCTATAATGAGTTCAAAAGCTATGCTTCGGCCAAAAATCAGGACGATAGCAATAAAAAGTTGCTGATGACGAATAGGTTGCTCACCCAACTGTACGAGGCCGAGAACCTTTCAAAATTGGCTTTGCAGACCAAAAAACCATCAGATTTAAAGTCCTACGCACAAAAAGTGGATTCCATTTCCCAGTTCATCGATTCGCTTAAACCCTTGGCACAAACAAGCAATGGAAATCAAAGTTCCAAACTGGACAGTGTTCAGGAGCTATTGAACCAAAAGGTCTATAACAACGCGGAGCTCCGTAAACTAAAGGTCAAAAATGAGAACAATGCTTTCTTGGATTCCGTGCTGGAGGCGTTCCACGAGATGGAGGTGGATATGGGCCGAATCACTCCCGAGACCTTTGCTCCAAATTTTGACCAACTTTCACCAAAAACGCAGGAATCCATAAAGGAATATGTCGCCCTGCTCAATAAAAACATTCCGAGTTCCAAAACCAATGGGGACGCCAACAATATCGATTCCATCTTGGAAATCTCGAAGTCCATTTTAAACAAGGCCAAGATAGAGAACGCTTCAGCGGAGAAATCTGTGCTAGAAAAAGAGCTGCAGATCTACCGTACCGACCTTGAGCTTTCGCAAAAAATGAGAAGTATCCTGACTGATTTTGAGCGTGAATTGGTCCAGAATGCCTTCTTGGACAACCTTCAACAAAAACAGGCTTTAAAAAAGAGTTCAAGGCTTGCGATAGGGACTGTGATCTTGGGGCTGGTCATCATCATCCTATTTACCTTTATGATCTCCAAAGATTATTGGAAGGTACAGCGATATCGGGAACAGCTTGAAAAGGCCAAAAAGTACTCAGAATCACTTTTAAAAAGCCGCGAACAGTTAATATCCACGGTAAGCCATGACCTCAGGACCCCATTGAACACCATTAGCGGCTATTCGGACTTGATAGCGCGGAGCGGACTGGACAATAAACAATCGAATTACCTCAAAAAAATCAAATCCTCTTCGGACTATGTTGAAAAATTGGTCAACGATTTGTTGGACTATTCCAAACTGGAGGCCGGGAAAATACAATTGGACAAAGTTCCCTTTCTGCTTTCACAACTTATTGCGGAAACGGCCGTGGATTTTGAGGAAATGCAATCCAAAAAAGGGGTTTCGCTACAATTGGATATAGACGATAAACTCAAATCGCCCATTGTCAATGATCCCTTTCGAATTCGGCAGATACTCACCAATTTGATAGGCAATGCATTTAAGTTCACCAATGCAGGGTATGTACGCGTATCCGCTAAATTGGTGGAAAAAAACAAGGCCCATTTGGTAAAAATCGAAGTAACGGACACCGGAATCGGCATCCCAAAGGAAAAACAAAAATCCATTTTCCAAGAATTTATCCAAGCGGAAAAGTCTTCAAAAAAGGCCCATGTGGGCTATGGATTAGGACTTACCATTTCCAAAAAGTTGACCGAACTGTTAGGGGGCGAATTGAATCTGGAAAGCCAAGTTGACCAAGGAAGCACATTTACCGTGCTTATACCTGTTGAATTTTCCAACATAAAATTGGTCCAAGACGAACCTAAAGATATCGAAACGAAGTCCGAAAATTTATCCGTTTTGGTTTTGGATGACGATGAGAGCATGCTGGGCCTTATATCGGAAATCTGTAAAATCCATCATATAAATACCGCTGCCTACGGAGATTTTTCCAATTTTGATATTTCCAAGATTACCGACTTTGATGCAGTGCTCACGGATATTCAGATGCCGGTGACGGATGGCTTCACGGTATTGAAAACCATCAAAGAAACAGAATATTCGGGGCCTGTAATTGCCATGACGGGACAGGATATCCGTGATACATCCGAATATTTGGAAGCTGGATTTTCAGAAGTGCTTCAAAAACCGTTCTCCGCAGATGCCCTTTTAAGAATATTGAAAGCGGCCGGACAGACCAATTATTCTTTTGAAGTTCCCGACACCGATTCTTCCTTGTTCACCATTCGCAATATTTCACCCTTTTTGGGAGATCTTGAATCTGTCAAGGAGGTTTTACTGGTTTTTTTGGACAATTCCGAGAAGAATCTAAAACTTTTGCTTTCTGCGGTAGGGAATACCAACTATAACAATATTCGGTCGATTGCCCATAAAATGCTTCCAATGTTCAGGCAATTGGAAGCTGAAAAAGCAATAACGCTCTTGGAGTATTTGGAAAATGTTTCGGACGATGTTGAGGGCAAACAGGTATTTGCGGTACTTTCTGAATTTGAGGATTTCCTTGGCGATTTGGATACTGAGATTGAACGTTACCTATCTAAACATCCAATTGATATTGGTTGATTTTATTGTAGAGGGTCTTTCTTGTCATCTGCAACAATTTTGCCGCTTTGCTCTTGTTAAAATTAGCTTGTTTAAGCGCACTTAAAATGCGCTCTTTCTCGTAATCGGCTTTGGAGAAATTTTCGACCACTTGGTTGTTCGCCTGTTCTACCACTTGGTCGGCCAATGCATTGGGCATCATGATTTCCGACCTGGAAAAAAGAACCGCTCTTTTGATCACATTTTTCATCTCCCTTAAATTCCCTGGCCATTCGTAATCCTGAAGAATTTGTTTCGTCTCCCCGGAAAATTCCAAAACATTTTTGTCCAGTTCGGCATTGGCCCTGTCCAAAAAATATTCTGCAAACAACAAAATGTCTTCCCGCCTCTCCCTTAACGAAGGAATTTCGATGGAAAACTCATTGAGCCGATGGAAAAGGTCTTCTCTAAAGCTCCCCTCTTCCACAGCTTCGGATAGATTTTCGTTGGTCGCTGCTATAATTCGGATATCCACTTGGATTTCTTGGGTGCTTCCCACACGCTTGATCTTGCGTTCTTGAATGGCCCTGAGCAACTGGACTTGGTGCTCGTAGGGCAGGTTTCCCACCTCGTCCAAAAACAGCGTTCCGCCGTTGGCGGCTTCAAAATGGCCTTTTTTATCATCTATGGCACCCGTAAAACTGCCTTTTACATGACCAAAAAATTCACTGGTGGCAATCTCCTTGGGAATGGCGCCACAATCCACGGCAACAAACGGTCGGTCACTTCTTCTACTGGCCAAGTGTATGGCATTGGCCGTTACCTCTTTGCCCGTACCGCTTTCACCGGTAAGCAAAACGGACATATTGGTGGGGGCCACCAATTCTATATATTGCTGAAGCTTTTTGGATTTTTCTCCTTGGCCTTTCAAGAAGTTTCTGCTCCCTAGTATTTCCGTATCTGCTTTCTCGCCTTGGTCAGATGCTTTGGGCTCGGCAACCTCAGTATTCAAAGCATCTTTGATTACTTTAAGAATCTCCTCAGGGGTAAATGGTTTTGAAATATAATCAAAAGCCCCTTTTTTAATGGCATTTACCGCTGTCTTCACCTCAGCGTATCCGGTCATGAGGATTACTTGGGTCTTGGGAGAGTCGCGTTTTACCTTTGGAAGCAATGTGACGCCATTGCCCTTTGGCAATCGTACGTCCGACAGGATGATATCAAAATTTGTGGATGCTATGGCCTCTTCGGCTTCTTTGATGGAATAACTTATGGATACGTCAAAACCGTTCTTGGTCAAAAACTTTTGAAGCATTTGACAGAATGCAGTATCGTCCTCAATGATCAAGATTTTGGGCATAACTCAGTTATCTAATATACGATACTGAGTTATCTGAGGATGATTCCTCCTTTATAAAATTATCACAAAAAAAGGGCTGCCTAAGCAGCCCTTCCCAATCAAACTAACTATTGTGGGGTGATAAATCTAATTACATGTCGATCCAGTTACCTTCGGCATCGGCATATACAGTTCCTGAGGTACCATCTTCCAAGGTAAGCTCAAGCTTGTATTGATCTTCGTCATTTTTGTATGCCTTGTCGATTTTTGCAGTAGGATAGTTTGTTTCTACCGCTGTAGTTACTGCAGATGGTAGATCGGACACGTTGATTTCCTCAAAATCTCCGATGGTAATCTCGATGATGTTATCTGATTCGTGTTGTGGAGCTTCAACATTTGCAAATGCTGTGATTCCTACAAATGATAGTACTGTTGCGAAAGCTAAATTTTTCATGGTATATGATTTTAATTGTTAAACTTGACTAACCATGTGAAAATTTGGTGCCATTTCTAAGATTATTCAACAATAACATATAATTAATTAAATATCAATTACTTATAAAAATTAGTGATTTTTCATTGGTGTGTAAAAGTGTGTAACTGAACGAACAGTGTGTGTAATTTTTATACAGAATAGGTAGCCAAACACACTTGATCATATCATCAGTTAATTCGTTTGTTCCCGGTATGTGATCATCAGACAAAAAAAAACCCGCTTCTTTTTTGTAGCGGGTTCACATTTTGGATTTCCGATATTTTATGCTTGGTGCGAAGGTTTAAGAAGATCGTTCACCGTTTTTACAGGATTGAAGGTCACCAATGGCACCTCTACGAAAATGGTGTTCCAAAAGGCCATTGCCCCGTTCCAAAGACCGGGAAGTTCCAATGCCTTTAATTCCTTGCCCTCTTTGGTCTTCCCTGTGATAAAACCTTGTTTGGGGTCCACGAACTCCAGTAGATTGTACTTTTCTCCTTTGTGGTCTCGCACGCCACAAACCAGGTCCACAGGATTAAAATGTGTGGAGTTTTGAAGAATGGCCGCCTGTTGCTTGTCCTCCATATCTATTTGGGCAGATTCGATAATTTGAAGGGATATATTTCCTTTGGAATCCTTGATCCAAAAAGGACCTCCACCGGGCTCTCCCTCATTCTTTACCATTCCGCATACCCGAATGGGACGGTTTAGCCTATCCTTTAAAAGTTTGGCCTGTTCATCTACCCCAAAATCCTCATAGTTATCGGGCATTCGTACATTGAGGTCTTTTTCCAAAAACGTCTTAATCTCGTCCGCTTTTTCAAAAGCAACATCATCTTGCTCCAAAAGTTTGGCATAGGCAAAAGCTTTGTCCTGTACTTTTTTCAAGACTCCGGCAAGCATTTTTTTGCTATTGGCGACGGTCTCCAGATTTTTATCGATCACTACATTGTCTATATTTTTGATGAAGATAATGTCGGCATCTTGATCGTTCAGGTTTTCAATGAGCGCACCATGTCCTCCGGGGCGGAACAAAATAGAGCCATCATTATTCTTGAAAGGTTTGTCATCCATATCCACTGCGATGGTATCGGTGGATGGTTTTTGATTGGAGTAGGAAACATTGAAATGAGTATCCGTTTTTTCGGAAATTTTAGGCCCAACGGCCGCTTCCTCCTCGGCAAACATATCATCGTGCTGTTCCGAGACCGTAAAGTGTAGATTGGCCCTTCCCTTGGTTTTTGCGTATAGCGCCGCTTCCTTCAAATGTTCCTCAAAAGGTGTTGCGGAGCCCGAATCGTAGTTGTGAAAGGGAAGTAGCCCCTTTGGATAAAATCCGTAATTGAGCCCGTCTTCCGACAACATTTCCTTTACAAACAAGTAGGCTTCTTCATCTTTATTGGATGCCTTGTCCTTGATTTTGGACATGATCAAATCGTAAAATGGAAAGTCGGAGAGGTTATCCGTAAACTTTTTCGCATCGGTATCACCGGTACGTTGTATGTAGTCGGATAGTTTTTCGTTTGATGGGTCGTAACTGTCCAAAAAATTGAACATCGCCTTGAACATTCGGGATGCCGCTCCCGAGGCCGGCACAAACTTTAACAGGTCCAAGTCGCCCCTATGGTCTTCAAAATATTGCATCAGGTCCAACTGTTCTTTTTCGGAGAACCGAAGAATTCCATTGCCCACTACAGCTGCCTGCGAAAGCTGCACATATGGGATGCCCTCTTTAAATGTTTGTATCTGGTTTGCTACCTTTTCTTTGGAAATTCCTTTGGAATCCAATTGTTCCAAGTCTTTCGGACTTAATTCAATCATGTTTCTGGAGAAGTTTATCAATGTGTTTTATTGCTGTGGAAAGCCTTGACGCTTTATCACCCTTTAAGATAATGAATTTCCTGTTATTTTTCTCCAAGGCTTCCTTAAAAAACGCAAACATTCGTTCTCTTTCATCTGGTTTGTCCCTTAAGTCGTCCGCTACCCAGGGCGTATCTATATAAGTAAGGAAATAGAGGTCGTAGTTGTTTTTTAGGGCATACTTTTCCAAAAGTGGGTCGCAGGTGCTGTTGTAATATGCCTCGGAATATACTTTTGTCTCCAATAGATCGGTATCGCAAATGAGTACTTTATTTGCATTCTCCAGCAATGTATTTTCCAACTGCATTTGACCATGGGCTATGGGCAACAGGTCGTGTGGCTCGCAGGTTTTTTGTTCCCTGTCCCATTTATCCTGAAGATATTCCCTTGCATATTCAGGCACCCATTCCGTATCATAATATTCCGCCAACTGCTTGGCCAAGGTGGTCTTACCAGTAGATTCAGGTCCAAAAAGGACCACTTTTATGAGGTTTGAAGGCTTTTGCCCAAGTTTTTCTTCCATGCTAGATATCCCTGTATTGCCAACACAGTAAAAATGAGGTACTGCAGGGAGAACATACCCCATCCCCTATACGCATACAAAGGTACGGTTATTAAATCACCCAATATCCAAAGGGTCCAGTTTTCCAGTTTCTTATTGGCCATGTACCACATTCCGGTAAAGAAAATACCAGAAGTGAATATGTCCACATAATTCGTGGGACCTATTTCTGCTCCAAATGCCCTATAAACTCCATAGGTTACCAACATGGTCAGTAGAAAAAACCCGAAGCCGATCCATTTTTCCTTGGAACTGGTACGTGTAATTTGTACCAAAGGGTTTCTATCATCTTTCCTTCGGGACCAGTTCCACCATCCATAAATGCTCATAATGGAATAATAGAAATTCATCATCATGTCACCGTATAAACTATCCACTAAAAAAATGTAGGTCGTGATTACAGTAGCGACCAGGCCGGTGGGGTACACCAGAATATCTTCCCTTTTGGCATAGACCACACTGGCAATCCCAAAGAAAAAAGCCGTGGCCTCTAAAATGATAAGGGATAGTTCCCGGTCTTCGTACGGACCGAGAAAAAAATCAAAAATGGGGTTCATAATCGCTTCGGTCAGATTTTACCATTTTCATGGTGAGCACCACATGGTCCAAGTTCTCAAAACTTTCCCTTATTTCGGAACGGAGAAGTTCCATAACCTCATCATAATCCCCAAAAACCTGTGTGCTCAGAGGATTTTCCAAAACGGTGAGTCCAGAATCGCGCATCTTTTTGATAAAATCTATGATAGGGGCCTCAAAATCGTCTTGAAGTGGTGAAAGGGTAAGCTCAACGGATATTTTCATGGTCGGTCATAATTTCGGTGCAAAACTACAAAAAGGAATTCTCATCCTCCCATCATTTTAAGGGCATAAACACAAGTAAAGCCCTCAAACTCCAAAAATTCGATTTCGTAATGCGATTTTTTGCCATGGTACAGTATTTCGGCAACGGTCCGTGAGTCCTCGAACGTAAAATCCATAACGTTGATGTGTCTCAAAAAGCTTAGTCCCTGCTGCGCATATATTTTGTACAGGGATTCTTTGGCTCCCCAGACAATAGTCAATTTTCGCATCAAGGCTTCGGTATTGGCCAAGGTCTTGTACTCTTGGATGGGGGTAAACTTGTGGGCTATCCTCAAGATTTTATCGCGTTGCATTTCAATATCAATGCCTACTTCGTCCGTTTCGCTTACAATGATTCCTGTAAAGTTGTGGGAATGAGTAATGGAAATGAAATTCCCATCCTTGAGGTGCGGTTTTCCAAAATCATCATAATATAGGTCATGATCCACATAACCCGCTTTCGCCAAAAGGTGCCTAATACTCAAAAAAGCACGGCGGTGGGCTTCAGATTTCATGCCGTCCATCCGGTCTTGACAGTGGGTCGTAAGTTCAACATCCTTAGAAAGTTCACCCTCGGATTCCGTTACTTTCCAGATATAGACCTTGGTGGTCGGGGAAACTGTTATTGTTTTGTAAATAGGCATCAACAAAAGTTAAGTGAATTCGTATCTTTGTCGCACTATAAAAGCGAAGCTACAAAAGTAAATTTATATAAAGTATGAGCACTAAGACAATTCCGTATGTTCCTTATAAAGTGAAAGATATCTCTCTTGCCGACTGGGGAAGGAAAGAAATTGAGCTTGCCGAGGCAGAAATGCCCGGACTAATGGCATTGCGCGAAGAATACGGCGAACAACAGCCTTTAAAAGGGGCAAGGATTGCCGGTTGCCTCCACATGACCATTCAAACAGCTGTTTTGATAGAGACCTTGGTAGCCCTTGGCGCAGAGGTGACCTGGAGTTCCTGTAATATCTTTTCCACCCAAGACCATGCCGCCGCTGCCATTGCCGCTGCGGGAATTCCAGTCTATGCATGGAAAGGAATGAACGAGAAGGAATTTGACTGGTGCATTGAACAGACCTTGTTTTTTGGCGAGGACAGAAAGCCTTTGAACATGATCTTGGACGATGGTGGCGACCTTACCAATATGGTTTTGGATCAATATCCAGAACTTGCCGGAGGTGTAAAAGGATTGTCCGAAGAAACCACCACAGGGGTTCACCGTTTGTACGAAAGAATGAAAAAGGGAACACTCCCTATGCCGGCCATAAACGTGAACGATTCCGTGACCAAATCCAAATTCGACAATAAATACGGTTGTCGCGAAAGTGCCGTGGATGCCATCCGTAGGGCTACCGACACTATGTTGGCAGGAAAACGCGTAGTGGTCGCCGGTTATGGCGATGTGGGAAAAGGAACCGCAGCCTCTTTTAGGGGAGCAGGCTCCATTGTTACCGTTACCGAAATCGATCCTATTTGTGCGCTACAAGCGTGTATGGACGGTTTTGAGGTGAAGAAATTGGAAACCGTAGTAGCCAATGCCGATATCGTAATTACCACCACAGGTAACAAAGATATTATCCGAGAGGAGCATTTCCGTGCTTTAAAAGACAAGGCCATTGTCTGCAATATTGGACATTTTGACAATGAAATAGATATGGCTTGGTTGAACGGCGCCTATGGAAATACCAAGAATGAAATAAAACCTCAAGTGGACAAGTATACCATTGACGGGAAAGATGTCATCATTTTGGCAGAAGGTAGACTGGTAAACCTTGGTTGTGCCACTGGGCATCCAAGTTTTGTGATGAGCAACTCGTTTACCAACCAGACCTTGGCGCAAATCGAGCTTTGGAACCATAATGACAAGTATACCAACGAGGTGTATATGCTCCCCAAACATTTGGACGAAAAAGTGGCCAAACTGCACTTGTCCCGATTGGGAGCGGAACTGACCGAGCTCAATGAGGAACAAGCGGAATATATCGGTGTAACGGTAGAAGGTCCTTTTAAACCTGAATACTACAGATATTAAGAACGTTTTTATAAAATAAAAAAACCCATGGTGTTTGCCATGGGTTTTTTATTGAATTTATCTTGTTAATCGGCCAATAAGGCTTCACCGTAATAGCAGGTCTTGCTTTCTTGCAACAAAGCCAACCCTTCTTCCCTAGTGCTCATTGGGTCTATTTTGATTTCTTCACCGTTCGGCATATAAACAATGTAGAATCCTTCTTCAAAAGAGGAAAGTTTAATGATCTCACCGTTGGGACGAACGGCATTCCAAGATTTTTCATCCGGTTTGTACACCAAATCGATTTTCTTTCCTTTTTTCGGGCCTTCCACCACGGTTACCTGAATTCTGTTCTTGGTAGCGATCATTTCAAAAGTGTTGCCATCGTGCTCCACCATTTGGGTTTCCGACTCCCCATCTTTCATGGCAATTGGGTTAGATCCGGACCAAAATTCGATAACGTTGAAGATAATGGTGTCCCCCAAGAAAAATAATCCATAAACGGGAACAATGTTGAGTCCCCAAAAAATCAAGTTATCCAAAAACCTGCTATTGGTCAGTCCTTGGTTCCAATCCTTAAGACTATTGAACGCACTGAACGATCCCAAACAGCTTGAAAACAAGATAGAGCAAGCTAACAACGAAGACATAATGACTTTTTTCATGATATAAGATTTATAGTTAATTCTTTTAAAGCTACGAAAAGTTTTCATTACCCATTGCCATTCATCGACGCTTGTCGTCATCTTAGTGGAACTTCGTTTTAAAAAAAATAAAATCTATCCCAATGTGATTCTTACCTTTAACTACTCAAAAACGGGAATACATGGAACATAATTGGTACAGTATTGATAATGTGGAAACGGTGGATTCACCATCCATTGCCCTATATCCGGACCACATCAAATTCAACATCGAAGAAATGATAACGCTGGCCCATGGCGAAACCGAAAGGCTGATGCCGCACATCAAAACCAACAAAATGCCCAAGGTAATGGAAATGTTGCTCTCATCGGGAATCACCAGGTTCAAGGCCTCGACCATATCCGAAGCTGAAATTGCAGCCGATGCCGGAGCCAAGGCCGTTTTGATCGCGCATCAGTTGGTGGGGCCAAAGGTGGATAGGCTGCTACATTTGGTCGAGCACTTTCCCAATACCCAATTTGCTACGCTTATCGACAATGTGGACAGTGCAGAGCTATTGAATCAAAAAGCGGCCAAAAAGGAACTTTGTGTCGATATGTATGTGGATATAAACAACGGAATGGATCGTACCGGAATTGAGATCGGGCCGGGGCTGGACGAGTTATTGGCCTATTTTAAAATTTGCGATTCGTTGGTCTTTAAAGGCCTGCACGTTTATGATGGCCATTTAAGGGATACCGATTTTTCCCTTCGGAAAGAGAAAATAGAAAAAGGCATAAAAGATGTAGAAACTTATTTCGATGTACTGAAAATCGATTATCCCCAAGCAGAATTGATCTGTGGCGGAACCCCGTCATTTACTGCCCATGTTTTGCAGGAAAAACGAATTTCAAGTCCCGGCACCTGTGTGCTTTGGGATTGGGGGTACAGTGAAAAACTGACGGAACAGCAGTTTAAATACGCCGCGGTTTTGGTCACACGAATAATATCGAAACCGACGGAAGGCATCATTACCGTGGATATGGGCCACAAATCCATTGCCTCCGAAAACCCTATTGACAAGCGCGTTAAATTCTTGAACATTGACAATTACGAGTTGCTTTCACAGAGTGAGGAGCATGGTGTGATCAAAGTGGATGATTGGGACAAATACAAAGTCGGTGATGTCCTCTACGGCATTCCGTACCACATTTGCCCCACTATCAACCTTCATGATGGAGTTTCCGTAATCGAAAACGGTAAAAAGATAAACACTTGGGAAATTACCGCCCGAAAACGAAAACTAAGGTTTTAAGTCCAGCGCCCTGTTCAAATCATAAAAATAGAAGTTCTTTTCGTCGTTCATTGCAGCGAAAAGACCAGATGAAAAGGTATCGTTCAAGGGAACGGTGACAACATCGCAACCATCCGTCTCCAAAGTGGAAAGGTTTACCGCTTTTATGAAGCTGTTGTCCTTTCTGGAGAAGATATTGAACTGTCCGCGTTGCTGGTCGGAAACTATGATATATCCTTCCCCGTTAGGGTAGTTTGCAATAGCAATGCCCTCGATATCCTCCAAGAACAGTTCGCCACCAAAACAGGCCAATTCTTCGTTGCCCATACTGGGTTCAGCATAGTATTTTTTCACACATTCGCCTTCATCGGAATAGTATACGTAGCCCATTTCGTTGTCCACGGCTATGGCCTCGATTTCCTTGCCCCCGGTAAAGGTTCCAAATTTGCGTACCAAATTTGCCGAAACACCAGTGCTGTCCGATTCCAATTTGTATTGATATAAATACGAACCACTTGGTCCAATCTTTCTGCCCACAATGGCATAAATAGATGAATCCTTGGGTGATTTGTACAAACTGATTCCCATGGCCAATCGTTGTCCCAGATTGGTTTCATCTTCAAAAACCGGAAAACCTCCCCCGTCGAGCGGTTTCATATCGGGTACCGAGAACAATCTGATCTGTTGTTTTTCCCGCTCGGTAAAGGCGATTACGTCCACGGCAACGGAATCGTTCAGTTGGAACCCATATTCCAAATCCACGTTGTTGGGTCTTTGGATGTTTTTGATGGATTTCTCTTCAATGATCTTACCGTCAAGGTCAAAGGCATAAACACCTCCGTTGGTTTCTTTATCAGTCCCAAAAACAATACTCTTTGATGCATCATCGGGGTTGATCCAAATGGCCGGATCATCTGTGTCGTTGGGCGTCTTTTCAGTAATAACGTCTGGTGCTATGGCCGGTAATTTGGTGCCTTGTTGACAGGAAACACTAATAATTACCAGTAATAATGGAATGTATCTCTTAATCATTAGGATAAATTTCTATAAAATGTCAGTTCGAGCGCAGTCGAGAACGACCACACAATCTGCCGCCTCTAAAACATCCCGACTCCGCTCGATGCTGACATTAATGAATTTTAATTTGATCTACTTTTTGAACAGGTCGTACTTCAAACCAAAGGTAAATCGGATATCATAGAACTCCATTTGCTGGGTTCTATCTTTTACGCCTTGGAAATAACGCAAGGGTTGGTTGGTGATGTTGTTCACATCGGCGTACAACCTCAAATTGCTGTTGATGGCATAACTGGCATTGAAATCCAAGAAAAATTGCGTGTCGTAATATCTATCTTCAAAAGCATTCCCTCCAATTTCGTCGATATAGGAGTCTGAGAAGTTGGCGGACAATCTTGCGCTGAACCTTTTATCGGCATAGCCTAAAGACCCGTTGAACATGTTCGGGGATGTGTTGGGAAGATCCAGGTCGGTTCTCTCATCGCCATCTTCGTTACGGATGCCATCGGCGCTTGAAGATAAGTAAGTGTAGTTCAAATAGACACTAAAGTTTCTGGCAAACCCGGGCAAGAAATCCAATTGTCTCTGGAAAGATAGTTCTGCACCAAAAATGGATGCCGAATCACCGTTCAATGGTTGGAACACATCGTATCCCGTAGTTCCAATACCATACGTATCGTCCTCTGCCTCGGTGATAAAAGTATAGATGAAATCGTTGATTTTTTTATAGAAAACGCCCCCCGATACAATTCCCACGCTTTCAAAATAGTGCTCTGCATTCAAATCAAAGTTCATAGAGGTAGTCGGGTCCAATTCGGGATTGCCCACAATTACCTCGGCATCCTCGTTAACAATCTCTGACCGTGGGATCAAGTCAGCGTAATTTGGACGTGCCAATGTATTGGTCCAAGCAAACCTGAGCACCGTACTGTTGTTCAAATCATACTTAAAATGAACTCCGGGCAAAATATTGGTATAGGAGTTTTCATCGGAAACGGATTCCACCTCAATACCTTCCTCTATCCCTGCGTCCTCATCTTCTTCAATATAGATTACGCGGTTTCCTTGTGTTTCAAGTCTGGTATTTTCAAGTCGAAGTCCTGCCAAAAGGCTTAACCTTTCCGTTAGTTTTTGATTCAGCATGGCATAACCTGCCCAAACATCTTCTTGGATATCAAAATTACCCGGGAGGTATTCATCTTGAACTGCCTCTCCATTGGCAGGGCTTAAATCCAAAGAGCCCAACCACTCTTCACTGGCAAAAGTACCGGCCTGATATTTTCCACCGGCCAAAAAGTCTGGATCGGTATAGGATTTTACGGGAACATCGGCCAATGTAGGGTAAAGATCTTCCAAATCGTACTCGTAGAAATCGTTGTTTCTCAGTTTTGACTTAAATCTTCCCCTTGCACCAAATTTTAGGATTCCCCCATTTCCAAAAAGATCTGCAGGTAGCTCAAAATTTGCAAAAAAATTGACATCTTCCTCTTCGGTGTATTGGTTTTCGTTCGTTACTTCACCGAATTCAAAACCGCTAAGATTACTAAAATTGGCTGGGTCAGCAGCCGTCATAACCGGATATTTTGGGTTGCTGTTGTCATTGTTGATGATGTATTCGGTCTCGTATTCCGCATAGCGCTCGTTCAAACGCTCCTCGGATGCCTTGGCATAAGCAGCCATCCAATTTACTTTTAACGAACCGAACAAGTGATCGCCCCCAAGGGTGTAGTTCTGCATACGTTGGTCTTCCAAACGGGCATTATTGTTTCTTCCCCCGGCAATTCCTCCCTTGGACTGTCTCTTAACTTCCACAGGGAAACGGGTCAAATTTCCATTGTTCAAGGCGAAGTCACCGACTTCGATATCCTCTCCATCCAATATTTCCTGCTCCAACCGGAACCTATTTTCACGGTCGTCTCTCCAGTTGTACATGGTTTTCAGGTAGATGTTGTTGTTTGGGTTGATTTGATAATCCAAATTGGCCGAGAAACTTCTTCTTACCCTTTGAACCAAATAGGTGCGCTGCTCTGTAACGTTGGTATACGGATTTACTTCGGTTTCCTCCAAAATAGGCTCGCCTTCTTCATCTTCTTCACCGGTATTGTACTCAAATTCGTTGTCCCACTCGGCTTCAATATTGTCCGAACCAAAATCGTTATCGTTGATGGTCGCTGAAAGCATCCATCCGAATTTACCATCGTTGGTACGGTCACCAATCAAAAAGGAGCCGTTCAATATTCTTTTATTGGTAATGAAGTTAACGCCGGACCCTGCCGTAGCGGAAACCCTGAATCCCTGCGGGGCCGTTCTGGTAACCAAGTTCACGGAACCGCCCAATGCATCGGCGTCCATATCCGGAGTTACGGCCTTGTTCACCTCAATGGTCTGTATCATATCCGAAGGAATAAGGTCCATCTGAACATTTCTGTTATCGGACTCAGCAGAAGGAATTCTGCTACCGTTCAAGGTCACAGAGTTCAACTGAGGGGAAAGACCACGCACAATAATGTTACGCGCCTCCCCTTGATCTACCTGCATTGTGATACCAGGTATACGCTTAACAGCATCGCCAATATTGGCATCGGGGAATTTTCCTATCTGGTCGGTAGATACCACATTGGTGATGTTCATGTTATTTTTCTGGGTATTCAATGCCTTGGATTGTCCACTTAGGCCATATGCGCTCACTTGCACTTCATCCAGCTCCATATTGGAAGAAACGAGCGTTATACCAATAGGAGTGGTTTCTCCTGCTATTACATTTACTGCTTGCTCCACATCGGAATATCCCAGATAGGTTACTCGCAAAGTATAGTCTCCTTCCGGTATTCCTACCAAGGTGAATTTTCCATCAAAGTTGGAAATGGCTCCTTTTGCCAAGGATTCGATATACACATTGGCACCGGGAACGTAGATACCGTTCTCATCGGTAATTGTTCCCTGAATATTTCCTGATTGTGCTTGGGCCATTGCGGTTCCGAGCACCATAAACAGCGTTACAAAAAGTAGTTTTTTTAGGTTCATCAATTTCATTTTGGTTTACGTTAGAATGCTTTCCAAAACTATGTATATCAACCCGTTATGATTTTAATTAAAGGGAAACAAAAGGGAAACAAAACTGAAAATCGATAGAAACAAGAGGGCAACAATTACGGTTTTTTTACATTGGGATAACCTTTTCTAAAAAAAGAAAGGTAGTAAGGGGTTAAAGTTCAATCATAAAGTTTACCAACTCTTCTTTTTGGTCAATGGGCAATTTTTTTCGCAATCGGTAACGAGCCACTCTAACGCTATCTGGAGTAACACGTAAAATGGATGCTATTTCTTTGGAGGATAGATTTAGACGCAATAACATTCCCAATCGCAATTCAGCAGGGGATAATGAATCCTCTGAAAGCATCGAAAGTTTCTTTATAAACTCTGGATGGATTTCCTTGAAGAAGGTCATAAACTCATCCCATTCCTGTTCCTGGGTGAGGTTATGATCGATTTCCCTAACCAATTCCTTTATTTTTGTTGAAGTGTTCATGTGCTGTCGGTTCACCATATTACGAAGGGTGTTAGACATATTGAGCAAGATTTTGTTCTTCTGCGACAAGTGCAGGCTGTACCGTGAGAGAGATGCAGCTTTCAACTGAAGCTCGCGTTGCATATTTTTCTCCTCAATGGCCTTTTTGTCCAACTCCGCGCGTAGCATCCGTTGCCTGTATTCCTGAATCTTCAACTTGGTCTTTCGCCTTCTGCCCAAATAGAAATAGAGAATAAGAAAAATGGATGCAATGGCAAATAGGGCCACCCAAAGCAGGTTCTGGTTGGCAATATTCACTTTGTTCTGCTCCTTCAGCAATTGTATCTCGGCCTCCTTTTTGTTGGTTTCGTAAATGGTTTGCAGCACATTCAATTGATCGGTGTTCTGCGACTTGAGCATTTCGCTGTTGTATTCTTCAGTCAACAGCAAGTGGGCATGAGCTTCTTCATAATTGCCCATAAGGGCGTAGGTTTTGGACAAATCTTTATGTGCACTTTCCAATTGATGGAGGTCGTTCAACTCCTTGGCCAACTCAAGGGCTTTTGTGGTATATTCCAGTGCCGGTGGGTAGTCGCTCCTTTTCCGGAATGAATCGCCAATGTTGTTCAACACATTGATTTCTTCCGTTGTTCGTAAACCTTTTAGCTGTTCGTAGGCTTTTTTAAAGTATTCGTACGCTAGTCCAAACTCCTCCAAATCCTCATAAATACTTCCTATATTTTCATTGGTAATGGCAACACCATGATCATCCCCCAATTTTTGAAACAATTCAAGGCTTCGTCTTTGGTCGTGAAGCGCATCTTCGTATTCCCCTTGTTTTTCATGACTGGCTCCCAAAAGACCCAAGGAAACCGCCAAACCTTTGTCATCACTGAGCTTTTCTGAAGCTTTTCCGGTTTCTTCAAAATGCTGTTCTGCAAGTTCAAAATTGTTGAGGGAGAGATAGACCTTACCAATATTGTTGTTGAGTTTGATATATAGTGGGTCCCGTAAATTTGACTCCAACTGTTCCAAAGCAAAATTGTATTGTGCTATGGCTTCGGTATATAGGCCGAGTGTGTGATAGTACTCACCCAATTGAAGATAGGCTTGGGCGATTTGAGCGGGATTTTCGGGATGCTTTTTTGCAATCTCCAATTGACTTTGAAGTGCATTGTAAGTATCCGTAGTTTTTCTATTGGTTATAGGAACGGTGGCCTGTTGTCCCCAACCGCCCATCGGAATCAATAAACTGAACAGAAAAAGAAAAAGAAAAACATTTTTCATGGTGGGTTATTGAGGGAAAAATAAAAAGCTCTTCAAGTAAGCTTTTGATCCTCACTCCAACATCACCATTGGGTTAACAAACCATTAAAAATTGAGGCAACAAAAAAGACCCCGCAAAAGCGGGGCCTTTCAGTATTAACTTTTATAATCGCTTGTTATGCTTCAAAAGGTTCGATGGAAACATAAGATTTACCACCAACTTTCTTTTCAAACTTAACTACACCATCTACCTTGGCGTGCAAAGTATGGTCTTTTCCAGCGTATACATTTTCGCCAGGATTGTGCTTGGTACCACGTTGTCTTACAATAATGTTACCAGCCACTGCTGCCTGACCTCCAAAAATCTTAACACCTAAGCGTTTCGATTCTGATTCTCTACCGTTTTTTGAACTACCTACACCTTTCTTGTGAGCCATGATATATAAATTTTAGTTCTTTTCTTATTTGCTTAACGCTTCGATCAACTCGGCCTTCTTCATAGAAGAGTAACCGGTGATTTCTTTGGCTTTTGCCATTTCCTTCAACTCGGCAACAGTTTTGGAACTCAAATCCTCAGTTGCTTTTGGAGCTTCTTTCTTTGGAGCTTCCGCTTTTTTCTCTGCCTGTTTTGGTTCGGCAGCTGGTTTTGCTTCAGCTTTGGCTTTTGCTGGGGCCGCTTTTTTGGCTCCTTTTGCCAAGATACTCTCAACAACGATTTCAGTCAAATATTGTCTGTGACCGTTTTTCTTTTGGTATCCTTTACGTCTTTTTTTCTTGAAGACAATTACCTTGTCTCCTTTAAGGTGTTTTACAACCTTGGCCTCAACGGCCGCACCTTCTATGACCGGGGCGCCAATGGTTACGTTATCACCATCTTCCAAAAGAAGAACTTTATCAAAAGTAACTTTGTTACCTTCTTCTTCCTGCAAACGGTGAACGTACACTTTCTGGTCTTTTGCAACTTTAAATTGCTGCCCTGCCATCTCTACAATTGCGTACATAATGCGTTAATTAGATTAAAATTACTTCGCTTTATTAAAATTAGCGGGTGCAAATATACTGCTAAATCCTTAACCTACAAGTATTCCTCGTTGATTTAGCTGACAATTTTTTTAGAATTATTGGTGGTTTTGAAGAGTTGCATAAAAGAAAGTGTCAGTACAAGGCTTGTTGCAAAACCCATAATGGCTACGGTAAAGAACACGATTCCCTCGAAATTTTTATAGTCCCCTGACCAAGCCTTCGATAATTTGTCCAAAAATGCAGTGTCCAATTCCGTCGCATAAAAGGCAAAGAAAATGGTGAACAGCAATGTCGCTATAAACCCAGTAGTAATGCCAGCCGTAAAACCATTGCCGTAACTGAACTTGTTCCCTTGTCTTATCTTGGTATACTTAATGGTCTCATATATTCCAAACCCTGTGATGACTCCATTAAATAGGCTATAAAAAACATTGGTATGCTTTCCCATTAAAGATAAAATCAAAAAATACGCAATCAGTACAGCACTAGTGACCATACCGAAACGAATTGGAAGGGTTAAATTTTTCATATTTTAATTTTTTTTGGATTCATTGTTTAATTTACTGAATGTTTGTGAATTATCCCATTTTTAAAACCCAAAGACTTTTGTAAAGTGGACATGGCGTCGGAAAAATATTATATATTTAACGTAACATCCTTCGAGAAATCGATACCAACCTCTTAGCAACATCAATTTTTAAATACTGACTATTAAAATGAAAAAACAATTGTTTTCCGCATTCACAATGCTATTTTCAATGGCCTTGCTCTCCGCTCAGGAAGTGGTCTTTGAAGAGTATGATCTGGACAACGGGCTCCATGTGATCCTACATCAGGACAATTCGGCACCCGTGGTAACCACATCGGTCATGTACCATGTAGGCTCCAAGGACGAAGATCCTGACAAAACCGGTTTTGCCCACTTTTTTGAGCACTTATTGTTCGAAGGCACCAAGAATATTGAACGGGGCGAGTGGGACCAAATTACAGCCGCCAATGGTGGAAGAAACAATGCCAACACTTTTTTGGACCGTACCTATTATTACGAAGTCTTTCCTTCCAACAGCTTGGAAGTCGGACTTTGGTTGGAATCCGAACGTTTGATGCACCCCATCATAGGGCAAGTTGGCGTGGACACCCAAAAAGAAGTGGTCCAGGAAGAAAGAAGACTTAGAACGGACAATGCACCCTACGGCGCATTCTTTGAGCAAATCTTGAAGAATCTTTATACCAAACATCCATACCGTTGGGGAGTAATTGGTTCCCTAGACCATTTGGCCAGTGCCACCTTGGAAGATTTTAAAAAGTTCAACCAAACATATTATGTTCCCAACAACGCCGTTTTGGTGGTGGCCGGAGATTTTGAGGTGAACAAGACCAAAAAAATGATCAAGGACTATTTTGGTCCCATTCCAAGGGGCGCCGAAATTAAGCGTCCGAACATCAAGGAAGATCCCATTACCCAAACCGTGTATGCCAAGTATTATGACCCCAACATCCAAATCCCTGCAATCCTATTGGCTTACAGAACGCCAGGTCAGGGACAAAGAGATGCCTACGTCATCAATATGATCTCCACCTATTTGAGTGATGGAGAGAGTTCCAAGCTCTACAAAAAATTGGTGGACGAGAAGAAAATGGCACTCCAAATACTTTCCGTTCCCATCGATGCCGAAGATTACAGTTCCTATATTGTTGGAGGGCTTCCCGTTGGGGACAATTCCATTCAGGACATCAAAAAAGAAATAGACGAAGAAATCTTGAAGCTTCAAATGGAACTGATTTCGGAGAAGGATTACCAAAAACTGCAGAACAAGTTCGAGAACCAGTTTGTAAATGCCAACAGCAGTGTTGAAGGAATTGCCAACTCTTTGGCGGAAAATTACATGCTGAAGGACAACACCGACCTCATAAACACGGAAATCGACATTTATCGCTCCATCACCCGTGAAGAAATCATGGAGGTCGCCAAAAAATATTTGAAGGTGAACCAACGCATCGAGTTGGAATATTTGCCAGAACAAAAAGACGCTAATTAAAATGAAAAAGTATATAGTTTTAGCTGCGCTGTCCCTATTTATGACAGCCACATATGCCCAAATAGACAGGAGCACACCGCCAAAAGCGGGTCCCGCTCCAAAAATCAACTTAAAGGACCCTGCACGTTTTGAACTTAAAAACGGTTTGAAGGTCCTTGTCGTGGAAAACCATAAATTACCAAGGGTGCGCATACAGCTTTCCATAGACAACCCGCCCATTTTGGAAGGTGACAAGGCCGGGGTTTCCACATTAACGGGCAGCATGCTCGGAAAAGGTTCCAAAAACATTCCAAAAGATGATTTTTACGAAGAAGTGGATTTTCTTGGTGCCAACATTTACATCGGGGAGCAGAGCGCTTTTGCGAGTTCGTTGTCCAAATATTTTCCAAGGATTCTGGAATTGATGGCGGATGCCGCACTCAATCCAGACTTTACCCAAGAAGAATTTGAAAAAGAGAAAGAGAAAGTGATCACCGGTCTTAAATCCCAAGAAAAAGACGTTTCGGCGATTGCTGATAGGGTACAAACAGCCTTGGCATACGGTAAAAACCATCCTTTTGGTGAGTTTATGACCGAGGAGACCGTAAACAATGTCTCCCTTGCAGATGTGGAGCAGTTCTATAGATCCTATTTTGTGCCTGCCAATGCCTATTTGGTTGTCATAGGGGACGTTGATTTTGATAATGTCAAAGATTTGGTGACCAAAGCTTTTACCCCATGGTCCAAAGCGGCACCACCATCATTCACATATTCCGAACCCAAGGATGCCCAATACACCCAGATCAACTTTGTAGACGTGCCCAATGCGGTACAGTCCGAAGTGGCTGTGGAAAACATCACCCATTTAAAAATGAAGGATGAGGACTATCTGGACGCCTTGATGGCCAACCGGATTTTGGGTGGAGGGTCCCAAGCACGCTTGTTCAAGAACTTAAGGGAGGACAAGGGCTATACCTACGGTTCCTATTCGGGACTACGGGCAAATAAATTCAGTCCTATGCGCTTTAACGCATACGCCCAGGTTCGCAACGCGGTGACCGATAGCTCCGTGGTAGAAATATTGAAAGAAATAGATAAGATTACTTCCGAGCCCGTATCGGATGAGGAACTGGCCAATGCCAAGGCAAAATATGCCGGTAGCTTTGTGATGGCGCTGGAAAAGCCGGAGACCGTAGCGGAATACGCCCTGAACATTGAAACCGAAGACCTTCCGAAGGATTTTTATGAAACCTATCTAAAACGGATAGATGCCATTACCAAGGAAGATGTGCAAAAAGCGGCCAAAAAGCATTTTTCCACTTCAAATGCAAGGGTGGTGGTTACCGGAAAAGGAACGGATGTTCTGGAAAATTTGGAAAAAGTCACCTTTAACGGCAAAGAGGTTCCCGTGCTGTATTATGACAAGTACGCGAACAAAACAGAAAAACCCGAAATGAACGCCGCAGTTCCTGAAGGAGTGGATGCAAATACCGTATTGGAAGACTATATTGAAGCCATTGGAGGAAAATCCAAACTTGAGGGCGTGGATTCCTATTCCATGTTGGCGGAAGCCGAAATGCAGGGCATGAAATTGGAATTGGAAATGAAGAAAACTTCCAAAGACCAATTTATGCAAGATGTAAAAGTAATGGGCAATTCCATGCAAAAACAGGTTTTGGACGGTGACACCGGCTATGCCGTTGTACAAGGGCAACGCAAGGATCTTTCTCCGGAAGAAATTGCCAAGATCAAGGAAGAGTCCGCTGCTTTCCCGGAATTAAATTATTTGGCCGCAGGCGATGTTACTCTGGAAGGAATTGAAACCGTAGGGGACAAGAAAGCCTACAAGCTTAAAATAAGCGAAGGCAAAACTGCTTTTTATGATGTAGAAACCGGTCTTAAGGTACAAGAAATAAACACCCAGGAAGTTCAAGGGCAACAGATGACCAGTACTTTGGGCTACGAAAACTATCAAGAAGTATCGGGCATAAAGTTCCCGTTTAAGCTTAATCAAAGTGTAGGCCCACAAACCTTTGAGTTCATTGTTAAGGAAATCAAGGTGAACGAAGGAGTGGATGCATCGGATTTCAAATAAATCTAGGTTCTCATATTAGAAAAAAGGCGCTCTCACCGAGCGCCTTTTTTATTACAGCATTAATCGTTCGTTAGCTCATATTAATGTTTCTGAAGTATGAGGTCATTCAGTATATGCGTATTTTTGTTTATAAATTAATGGTCATGCAAAAAACCTTATCTATACTTATTTGTTGTTCGATTTTGTTCCTGAACTTTTCTTGCAAACAAAAGCAAGAGGACAAAACAACTGACGTAGAATCTAAAGCCCAAACAGAATCCGCTGCCCAAATGGAGAAGATTATTGCCATTCATGACGAGGTGATGCCCAAAATGCGGGATATCGGCAAATTGGTAGGGGAATTAAAACCCAAAGTGGATTCCACTGCAATGGGAAAGCAATATGAAGTGGCCATGAAGGACCTTCAAGATGCACATAAAACCATGATGGACTGGATGCGGGAGTTTGGTGATCGATTTGATTATAGTGAGACTATGGAAGGCAAAGAACTTTCCGAGCAAAAACAACAATGGCTGGATGAAGAGGAAGAAAAAGTAAAAGTGGTCAAGGAAAAAATCAATGGAAGTATTGAAAGGGCCGAAAAACTGCTTAACTCACAGAATCCTAATAAGGATTAAAAAAAAGCATTGGTCCATTCAAATGGGGCATTGGTAAACTGAAATGTTTCATCCGTAAATTCTACAGGCCTTCCATAAAGTTGATGTGCTACTTTTATCTTTTAAAGTAAACACATAAAAATGAACAACCATAAAAGAGCCTTGGAAATTATTCATGACTTTCTGAAAGAGCGTAATCTTGAAAACGATTTCGAAGAACTAAAGGATAATGTCCACTATTTCCTAGACTACAAAGAAACAAAAATTGAGGATGAGTGGTCTGTACCGTTAGGTACATCCAAGGTTGGAGGATTGCCTCACCTACCTGATTCAATTAAGTTATTGCCCAACGAATTGTTTCTCGCCCAGCTAAATTGTGCAGAACTTAAAGATTATGACATCTTTAATCTATTCCCAGATAGCGGTATTATTTATTTTTTCATAAAAAATGGCGATTTTCCCAGATATGCCTACTATGACGGGGAAGCCAGCCAACTTAAGGTGTGCCAATACCCTGAACAAGATGAGAGCTTATATGGGAAAAAGGAGCTTATGGAACGTTCCTGCACAATTGATTTCGTGAACACAGAACTTATAACAATAGTGAAAAGCGGGTTAGAATGGCGTTTAGGAGATTCATTCAACGAGTTGGACTCCCTATTGAAAGAGAATCTGAATTGCCCGGTAACATTTTACCATTATGGAGGCTATAGTTCCTTACCCACTGATTTTATTTTTGGGAGACCTATTTATTGGCAAGGTGAAGATGAAGAATTTCGGGTGTTTGAGGAAGGTGAAGATGAAGAGGAATCTTATTCCTATAGATTTTCTGACTCCCATATTTTCAGTATGGAATACGGGGAAGGAAACATAAACTTTTTCACAAAAAGTAGTGCTTTGGACGTTTCACGGGACCTAGATGAGCAAATAATTGAAACATATTCAGGCACCTAAAACAAAAGAATATTTCTCTCTGATTATCTTTCCCAACGCAAACTTTCCATTATCCTCCGAATATCGTTCTGCAAGTACATGGCCGCAGGAAGGATGGAATCATAATTTGGTTTAGCGTAGAAATAAAGGGAACCCGTCACAAAGTGGTTGATGCTGTCGGT
Source organism: Flagellimonas crocea (assembly GCF_033441595.1). NCBI lineage: Bacteria > Pseudomonadati > Bacteroidota > Flavobacteriia > Flavobacteriales > Flavobacteriaceae > Flagellimonas > Flagellimonas crocea. Next base: position 366,685 of record NZ_JAUZVX010000003.1, read on the forward strand.
CACATAAAACTGTGATTGTGATGCCGCATTTCCGCTTACCTCATAAAACATTCCGTACACGCCATCTTCTTGGTTTATAAATGGCTGCTCTACGATATTATCGGCTTTTACCACATGCTCGTAGGACAATTTTTGGGCATCCACCAATAGCGTGTCCAAATTTCCCTGAACCGGTTTGTAAGTAAGATAGATAGATCCTTTCATCATGGGATAGTCCAGCACCATGGAACAGTCCTTGGTCTCCTTGATTTCAGAGAGGATGTTTTTATCAAAAGTATATGCGCAATCCGGCCCGGACTTGGTGTAATCGGCTGTGGGATATTTCAATCGCAACATGGCCTTGGGCTTAGGCAAAACTTCGTCTTTGCAGCCCATAAAAAGTGCTGCTAACACAATAAAAAATAAAATCCTATGCTTCATGGGGCAATGTTACTTTTATGCGTTTCAATCGCTTTTTGTCCATACTTTCCACAACAAACTGGTAATCTTTGAAGAACACCTTCTCTCCTATTTTAGGGAAACTGCCCGAAATTTCCAGCACAAATCCGGCAATGGTCTCCGATTCCCCTTTCTGGCTTTCAAATTCGTCCTCTTCCTCGATCCGTACCACACGATAAAAATCCTTTAGGGTGGTTTTTCCATCAAAGACATAGTTGTGATCGTCCAGTTTGGAGAAAATCAGGTCTTCATCATCAAATTCATCACTGATGTCCCCGACAATCTCTTCGATAATATCCTCCAGGGTAACTATTCCAGAGGTGCCACCATATTCGTCCACTACTACGGCCAAGTGGTTCTTTTTGTCCTGGAACTCCAATAATAGATCGTCCAGCTTTTTATTCTCGGGGACAAAATAGGGTTCGCGTATCAGCGACATCCAATTAAAACTCTTTCTGTCGATATAGGGCAAAAGGTCCTTCACATAGAGAACGCCCAGAACATTGTCCATATTTTCCGAAAAAACCGGAATACGGGAATAACCGTTCTTTTTTATTTCCAAAAGCACCTCGGGAAACTTCATTTTCTCGTTCACGGCAAAAATGTCGATTCGAGGCCGCATTACCTGTTTCGTATCCGTATTTCCAAACGTCACGATGCCTTCAAGAATCTTTTGCTCTTCCTTGGTCGTATCCCCTTCCGAGGCCAGCTCAAGGGCCTGCGATAGATGGTTGATGCTCAAGTTTGATTTCTGTTTTCCAAGTTTATCCTCAATAAACAAGGTGACCGACCGCATGGGTGCGCTCAATGGGGTGAACAGAAAATTCAATCCTTTTAGGGGAATTGCTATAAAATGTGAGAATTGTACCCGGTTCCTATTGGCATAAATCTTTGGGAGTATCTCTCCGAACATCAAAATCAAAAAGGTAGCCACCACTACTTCCAATAAAAACCGGAGGGTTCCGTCAATACCTTCAAAAACTGTGTCGCCTATGGAGCTGAACAGAAGTACGATACCAATATTGATGGCATTATTGGTAATGAGAATTGTGGCCAATAGCTTTTTGGGCCTCGTTAAAAGTTGGGCTATGAGCTTGCTTTTGGAAGAGCCGCTCTCCTGCATTTCGTTCAAGTCGGTCTGCGAGAGGCCGAACAACGCCACTTCTGCTGCAGAAATCAATGCAGATCCGGCCAGAAGAAGTATGAGCACAACAATTTTTAAAGTGAAAATTCCACTAAAAGCTGTAAAGTAAAATGCCAAACAATAGGGTTCGGGATCCAATTTAGTATTGCTTTAAACTTTTATTTTAGAATGGTAGGTCATCATCCTCTTCATTGTTAGCCATGGGTTCCGAAGGATTACCGGCATTGGATGGCTGTTGGTAATTGGAGGACGAATCCGAAGTTTGCGCATTGGCCATACTTTCTTTTTTAGTGGTCAAGAAAGTAAAATCCTGCACATGCACTTCTGTCGTATACCTTGTGTTGCCGTCCTCACCTTGCCATTGCCTGTTCTTTAGACGACCTTCTACATACACCTTATCTCCTTTGCTCAAATATTTTTCACAAATTTCCGCGGCCTTGTTGCGCACAACAATGTTGTGCCAATCTGTATTGGTCACCCTTTCACCGGTCTGCCTATTGGTATAGGTCTCATTGGTGGCCAAGGGAAATCTGCCAATACAGTTTCCACCTTCAAAATAGTGCATTTTCACTTCGTCTCCCAAATGCCCGATCAGCATTACTTTGTTCAATGTTCCGCTCATATCTCTTTAATTAGTCAAAAGTACTAAATTTTAAATGTCCTGATAAAATCCGCGATCAAAACTGGAACGGGGAACTCGTCGATTTGTTCCCAAGGTGTTCCACCCTCTAATATAGGAGAAGTTTTCAGTATCCAAAATTGTGTATATAAATGTTGGTGGGACAATTTGTGCACAATGGGTTCATTATTATATAAGGATAGGGATTCCAATTCGGCAAACACTTCCTTTTCCTTTATTCTTTTTGTCAATTCTTCCTCATGAAGCGTTTCTTGGGACTCGATCAACGGAAACTGGTAGAGGTTTTGCCAAATACCCTTTCCTTTTCGCTGCTCCAAAATGGTTTTCCTATTGTCGTCCACAGCCACCAAATAATTAAAATGTCTTTTTCGCACCTTGGTCTTGTTCTGTTTGATGGGCAACTGGTCCACTTTGTTCTCTTGGAGCGCTACGCAACTTTCTTGTAGCGGACACAGCAAACAATACGGTTTTTTAGGGGCGCATTGTATAGCGCCAAATTCCATAATGCCTTGATTATAATCACGGATGTTCTCCCCGTCCATTGCCTCCCGGGCAAGTTCCTTAAAGTATTTGATGCCCTGGGTACTATTTATAGGAATATCCACCCCAAAATAGCGGGACAACACACGGTACACATTGCCGTCGACTACCGGCTCCGGAATATCAAAACAAAAAGACGCAATGGCACTGGCGGTATAATCGCCCACTCCCTTTAATGATTTTAGCCCTTCGTATGTATCGGGAAACTTTCCATTAAAATCTTCCACCACTATTTTTGCGGTCGCGTGCAGGTTGCGCGCCCGGGAATAATATCCCAGTCCTTGCCAAAGTTTCAGAACCTCGTCCTCCTTTGCATTGGCCAGATCGTGCACCGTAGGGAAAGCTTCGGTAAACCTTAAATAATAGGGCATTCCCTGTGCCACCCTGGTTTGCTGCAGCATAATTTCGGAGAGCCAAATATGATATGGATCCCGGGTTTTTCTACATGGAAGATCACGTTTATTCTCTCGATACCAGCTAAGGATTTTTTGGGCAAAAGTCATCCGCAAAAGTAATAAAGACCAAATGTATCAGTTTATATACTTAAAATTAAAGGGTTAAAGGGAAAGATTAATTATAATGTTTATATTTGCAAGCCGAAAAAAATTTGAAAATTAATAAGAAGAAATGACGAAAGCAGATATTGTAACTAGGATCTCAGAAAAACTAGGTATTGAAAAAGGAGACGTGCAAGCGACAGTAGAATCTTTTATGGAGGAGGTTAAATCATCCTTGGAGAATGGAGACAATGTTTATTTAAGAGGTTTTGGTAGCTTTATCATCAAGACCAGAGCGGAAAAAACCGGTAGAAACATCTCAAAGAACACTACCATCAAAATTCCAGCACACAATATCCCTGCATTCAAGCCCGCCAAAGTTTTTGTAGAAGGCGTAAAAACCAATGTACAAGTAAAATAATATAATTAACAACACTAAAGCAAGAGCCATATGCCGAGTGGAAAGAAAAGAAAAAGACATAAGGTAGCCACGCACAAGCGCAAAAAGCGCAGAAGAGCTAACCGACACAAGAAAAAGTAGTTGTTTCAACTACTTTTTCGTTTTACCCTATTGCGTTCTTTGACATAGAGATTCAAGAAACGAATTTCAATCGGTTTGAGAGACAACCGATTCTATATATTGTTTAATCATTTATCCCCAAACTTCATGAGCGGGATAAATAAAAATCGATTCAGGTGAATAGAGAATTAATAATAAGATCTACGCCGGATGCAGTCGATTTTGCCTTATTAAAGGATGGAAAACTAGTAGAATTACACAAAGAAGAAGACAACAACAACTTTTCCGTAGGGGATATCTTCCTAGCCAAGATCAGAAAACCCGTTACAGGCCTCAATGCAGCATTTGTCAATGTAGGTTATGAAAAAGATGCGTTCCTGCACTACCACGACCTAGGCCCGCAACTGTCTTCCATGTTAAAATTCATCAAAAAAGCTAGAACAGGGAAGCTTAAAGATTATTCCCTTAGAAATTTTCCGTTTGAAAAAGACATTGACAAGAATGGCAGCATCAACGATGTGTTGAAGGCCAATCAGTCATTACTGGTACAAATAGTAAAGGAACCCATATCCACAAAGGGACCCAGAATCAGCTCCGAGCTTTCCATAGCAGGGCGTTACTTGGTCATGGTACCTTTTTCCGACAGAGTCTCGGTATCACAAAAAATAGCGAGCAAAGAAGAAAAAGACCGCCTTATCAGGCTTGTAAAAAGTATCAAGCCCAAGGGTTTTGGAGTCATCATACGTACCGTAGCAGAAGGCAAAAAGGTTGCAGAACTGGACAAAGATCTTCAGAACTTGTTTTCCAAATGGACAAACATGTGCAAAAAACTGCACAAAGCGCCCCATCCATCCAAAGTTTTGGTGGAACTGAACAGGGCATCATCCATCCTTAGGGATGTCTTCAATGATTCCTTTACCGGAATACATATTGATGAAGAAACACTCTACAACCAAATCAAGGATTACCTGCATGAAATTGCACCAGAAAAGGAATCCATTGTAAAGTTGTACACCGGTTCGGCCCCGATTTTTGAAAAATTCGGGATAGAGCGTCAGATCAAGACCTCATTTGGCCGAACAGCATCCATGAGCCGCGGGGCTTACCTTGTTATTGAGCACACCGAAGCTTTGCACGTTATTGACGTAAACAGCGGTAACCGCTCCAACAAGGCGAAAAACCAAGAAGATACCGCACTCGAAGTAAACCTATTGGCCGCAACGGAAATTGCAAGACAATTGCGTTTGCGGGATATGGGAGGTATCATCGTGGTAGATTTTATTGATATGACCAAGGGCGATCATAGACGAAAGTTGTTCGATCACCTTAGGGACGAAATGAAGGACGATAGGGCAAAACATAAAATTTTGCCTCCCAGTAAATTTGGACTCGTTCAAATTACCAGACAAAGGGTACGTCCAGAAATGAACATCAAGACCAGCGAGGAAAATCCCAACGGCACCGGTGCCGAAGTGGAAGCTCCGATAGTTTTGATAGACCACATTCAATCCGATTTGGAGCGAATCTTAAAAGGTGACCACAAAAACAACGGACTTGTATTGAACATACACCCGTTCATTGCGGCCTATCTTACCAAAGGTTTTCCCTCCATTCGTTCCAAGTGGTTCAAAACCTATAAAAAATGGGTCAAAGTACAACCTAGGGATGCCTACAAGTATCTTGAATATCGTTTCAAGGACAAAGATGGCAAAACCATAAGACCACAATAAACAGCGACTCCAGAAATGGGGTCGCTTTTTTGTTTTATGTACTTTTGATTTATGGAACATACAAAAAGTTATACCCTTACCGAGGCCACCAAAAAGATGGAGCGTTACTGTGCCTACCAGGAACGCTGCCATAAGGAAGTGACCCAAAAACTACAGGGCATGAACATGATTCCTGAAGCGATAGACCAAATTCTGGGCCACCTCATCCAAGAAAACTTCCTTAACGAAGAACGGTTTGCCAAGGCTTTTGCACGGGGAAAGTTCCACATGAAGAAATGCGGCAGAACCCGAATTGTACGAGAACTTAAATTCCGTGATATTTCCGCTTACAATATTAAAAGTGCCCTTGCGGAAATAAGCGATGAAGACTACTTGGAAACCTTTGACGAACTTGCAAAAAAAAGGTTGCATCAAATCACGGAAAAAAACCCGTTAAAGAGAAAGAAGAAATTAGCGGACTACCTGCTTTACCGAGGCTGGGAAAGTCATTTGGTCTACGAAAAGGTAAACGAACTTATCAAATAGCATCAATCTTGCAGCAATAGTTTTTGCGTGCGTTCCACTGCTTTTTCATTCTTCCAGTCGATCCATTCTTGACCTTTGAACTTGCGCATCAAATTATCAAAATGCCGCATCACGAAGATATTGTAGACGGCATGTCCAAAATTCTTGGGCTTTCTGGGAATCGACCTCAGACTCATGGAAAATCCAGGTGTGATATATTTCATGTGGTGCCAATACCCTTCGGGTATATAGAGCACATTGCCGTGTTCCAGGTTCGTTATATAACCTTTGGCATGTTTCAAGGCTGGCCACTTTTCAAGATCAGGGTCGGCAAAATCGATATCTTCACGCGTAATCAGGGAGTGCGGAATCTTGTACAAAAACTTTGTTTCGGATTGCGAATAGAGGATGCACTGCTTTTTTCCTTCAAAATGAAAATGGAAAATATTGGCCAAGTCAATATCATAATGCATAAAAGTGTAGGAATCCTCACCACCAAAAAAGAGCATCGGCAAACCTTTCATCAACCGAAGTCCAAAGTCTGGATACGAAAAGTCTTTTTGGAGCTCTGGGACTTCCTTTAAAATGTTCCAAAGAAAAATACGGTATTTGGTAGGACCGCTTTTTAGAAGCTCCACATAGTCGGCCATCTTCATTTTGGCATGTGGTTCGTTGAATCCTTCATCGTGTTTTACCGGACGATCATCGTACAAGGGCACTTCCTTGTCCCCGGCAATCTCTTTCATATAATCCAAGTTCCATTTGGAATACGCCGGCCAATCCTCAATAAAGCGCTCGATTACAACGGGCTTTTGGGGCTTGAAATATTTTTGGATAAACTCTCTCTTCGAAAGGGTCTTCTCCCGAGGTATTTGTTCAAGGTTCAGCTTCAAAATTTCAAGGAATTTGAAATAGCTAAATTACTAAAAGGTTTTTAAATCTTTGCCTGATCTATTCCTTGTGGAACAATTTGCCTTTCTTTTAGGCTGCTTCGTTTCGCTCTATTTAAAACTATATCGCAAGCCAAATAGAACATTACTTGGCGGCATAGGTACAAAGCCAGACTCTATGTAATCTGCATCGAAAATATTATTTGCGGTAATGGTAAACTCTGCCTGTTTTACTTTTATAGCCAATGATGCATCCCAAACATTATATGTTTGTCCTGTAGTACGTTCTGCATACTTATAGATTATATTTTGACGTACGTTTTTGAACAATTGTGTGCTTAATCGTGTGGTGTATTGGTGCTTGAGCGTGTTTAAAGAGTAACGTGACAATTCTTCATTCTGGTCTAAAATATTGTCATCCAAAAACGCATAGCCAACGCTTAATGTTTGGGTATAGTCCTTAAATTTAAAATTATAAGCAGCGTCCAACTCCAAGCCTTTTGTGTTTACCTCGGTAATATTTGTTGCCACAAACACATCTTCAGAAACATTGTTTCTTACATAATCTATTAGATTGTCTGCATCTCTATTAAAAACGGCAACGCTGACATTAAATTCGGGTGTGGTATACTTTAAGCCCAATTCTTGGGCAAAAGCTTCTTCTGGCTCCAAATCTTCGTTACCACTGGTAACCGGATCATTGTAAAACAAATCCGTGTAAGTTGGTATACGGTAGGTATAACCAATATTTCCATACACCTTGAAATTATTGGTAAGATCATAACCTACATCCAATCCAGGAAAAGCACGAAACTTAAAATCTGAAAAATAGGTTAATGCCACACCTGGAGTAATATCCAGCTTGTTGTCTGCAATGCTAAAACGATGTTCCAAAAACACATTGGACATAAAACGGCTTCGGTTACCCAAGTTGTTACTTCTAAGATATATTTCAGAAAGTTCTACCCCAAAACCCGTAATTCCTAATTTAGAGGCATAAGAAGCATTGGTTTCTACGCCTATCTTGTTGGAAATATGCATGTTCCTATAAAAACCAGGATCATTTCTCCGTAATAGAAATAAATCTTGATTACGTTTCCAATAGATTCTTGGCTGTATTCTTAGATTGTTTTTCTTAAAGGTGGTAGAAAGCGCCAAAAGGCTGTTTTGGGTTTCTTCGTACTCGTTAAACGTAGGATTGGTGGTGTAAAAGTTCTCAGCCCCAAAATTGCGCTCCATGAAAGTAGCTGTCATTTCAATAGGCTGTGCATTTTTATTGAAAATGCTTTTTAAAAAGTAATTGCCATTATCGTAATCCGAGTTATTTCTATACCCCTCAGAAGTCATCCTTCCCACATGTATAATATGAGACGAGTTTTCCTTATCCACACCAGCGGTAACGCTACCATTTAATTGTCCAAAAGATCCGGCTTCTACGTTTAAGGAAACGGAATTGTTCAAATTCTTCTTTGTAATGATATTGATGGCCCCAGTAAAGGCGTTTTGTCCAAAAACCCGTGCCGCAGGGCCTTTTATAATTTCTATTCTTTCTATAACCTCTAATGGCAAAGCAGCGTTCATGGTATGGTGACCCGTTTGCGCATCGTCCATTTTGACGCCATCAATTAATACTAGGGTTTGATCAAAACCACCACCCCTTATATACAAATCTGCTTGGCTACCACCTGTACCGCGTCTTCTAATATCTACCCCTGCAACTTGTTGCAATAAATCCGCAACATTGACCGCTGCACTATTTTTAATATCAGTAGAGGTTATTATGTTTATAGTTCTAGAATTTTCCTTAAATGGAAGGTTGATTCGGTTTGCAGTTACTACAACTTCGCTTAACGAATCTACCTTAACAGCGTCCTCTTCTTGTGCTTGTAGTTGAAAAGCACCAGCTATTAAAATCGCAGAAAATAAAATTGATTCCTTCATTATTTGAGCTTGTAACGTAGGTTTTTAGGCCATTTAAATTAATGCTGCAAAAGTCCTAACTTTCCGGACGATTAAACTAGTCCGCTTTTAAAACAATGAATAGTCCGGTTTTTGATTTGTTGGTCCAGCTAGTATCCATAGACAAGTCTATTGTACAGCCCGTATATGTGCAAGTGGCACAGCAAATCATGAACGCCATACAACGAGGCTATTTGGAAAAAGGCAGTAAATTGCCCGGAACACGGGTTTTAAGTCAGTTATTGAACGTCCACCGCAATACTGCCGTGGCCATCTATGATGAATTGGCCTCGCAAGGATGGGTAAACATTATTCCCAACAAAGGAACTTTTGTGGTGGTTCCCGAAGATTCCAATCTAAAAATTAAGGCAAGTACGCAGCACATTTATCAGGCATACGAGTATCCAAAAAGTCCAGGATTCCCGTTTCAGCAATCTTTTAACCTATCATCGACCAAGGAAGAAACCTCTTCCAAATATGCTATAAGTGATGGCAGGCCCGATTTGCGTTTACACCCCGTGCATCAATTTTCCAGATGGTACAGCGCTGCAATGAAACGAAAGCCACTCATCAACAAATGGAATGGAACTAGTGTTTTAACCCCTTCCTTTTTTAGCACGCAATTTTGCAATTACCTAAATGCCACACGAGGATTTCATATAAAACCAACCAATTTATTAAATACACGTAGTACGGAAATGAGCCTATACATCGTTTCACAGGTACTCATTAATCCAGGTGATTTGGTACTAGTTGGACAACTGAGCAATTATGTAGCCAATATGATATTTCAGCAAGCGGGGGCAAAAATAAAAACCGTGCCCGTAGATGACGAAGGTTTGGATATTGGATACATAAATGAACATTTTATACACGAGAACATTCGTTGCATATATATTTGTTCCAATAGGGACTATCCTACGACTACAACATTAAGCACAAAAAGAAGACTGCAATTATTGGAATTGGCCAAAATCCATGGTTTTGCCATTGTAGAGGACGATTTTGATCATGATTTTCAGTTTGAAGGATCTTCCATGTTACCCATGGCCAGTGCAGATGCCGATGGAAACGTTATTTATTTGGGAAAATTAGGTCAGTCTTTATTTCCGAGTTTTCATACGGGTTTTGTCGTGGCTCCAGAACAGGTCATTACCGAAGCCAATAATTACTTGCAATTGTTGGATACCCAAGGTGATTTAATACAGGAACAAATGCTTTCTGAATTGATATCCGAAGGCGAAATATATCGGCTCAAGAAAAAAAATATTGTTGCCTACAAACAACGTAGAGATGCTTTATGCGCTTTATTAAATCAACACTTTGCCAATATCCTTGATTGGCAAATACCCTCTGGAGGGCTTGCCATGTGGTTACGATTTAAAAATCCAATATCCTTGGTAAAACTAGCCGAAGAAGCCGAAAAACTAGATTTATTCCTGCCCAAAACGATTCTCTATCAAAATAAAAATACCTGTGCCATACGTTTTGGTTATGGGCATTTAAACGAGGAAGAACTTAAAATCGTAATTGAAAAGTTACAACAAGCGTACTTTCAGTTGGTAGCTGTTTAAAAAAAGGGGGGGTAAAAAAGTAATACGATGTCATATTGAGCTTGTCGAAATATTTTCAACTTACTGATAATCAATATCGGTTTCGACAGTCTCAACCTGACAAATCAAGTTATGAATACTTCTTAGACGCCCTCTCTAAACATTCAAATTTATCTATATTGCAAAGATGATAAAAGCTGAATACCGCCGTGCTTAAAAAAATGCGTTCCATAACGTATCAAAATCTGGACTGGAAAGCGGTCCTCTTTGTTTTGGTGGTGGTCGCGGTCTTTATCCGTTTTCCGTTCTTTTTTAGGGATTATGTGGATCGCGATGAGAGCACTTTTATCCTAATGGGACAATCTTGGGTCAACGGACATTTGCCCTACACCCAGCTTTGGGATCTAAAACCACCGATTACCTTTCTGTATTTTGCCCTCATCATCAAAATTTTTGGGAAAAGCTTTTTTGCCATTCGCTTTTTTGGAGCGGTAATGGTAGCCTTCACCAGTTTGTTTACATATTGTATCGCAATAAAAATCACTACAAAAAAAGTGGCGTTCTGGACCGCTATCTTTTGCGTATTTTTTCAAAGTCTTTTTGGGAGCCTGCAGGGGGTAATGTCCGAACACATTTGCACCTTCTTTTTTGTGGCAGCCCTATATATTTTGGTTCATAAAACCGATGCGAAGTGGTTCTTTACTTCAGGGCTGTTGTTGGGCCTGTCCGTGATGACAAAGTTGAACATGGCCTATCCCGTTTTCTGTTTGGGACTCTACTTTTTGTGGGAAGGATTTTATGAAAACCATGCATTGAAAAACATTAAAAACCTGGTGTTTATGGGCGCAGGTTTTTTTGTGACCATTGCATGCACGGCAATTCCATATTACCTTCAAGGAGATACCCAAATTTGGTGGGAGTCCATTTTTGAGGCGCCCTTGGCCTATTCCGAAGGGAGGTTCCACTCACCTTGGAGAACATTGCCCTACGTGGGAACCATTGCATTGCTGTTGGGCTCAGGTTTCTATTTAAAACTTATCGATTGGAAATCAAAAAACACACAATTGTTGACCATTGTCGTCATAGGGATTTTAATCTCTTACGTGCAATCGGGCAAAGTGAATGGGCACTACCTCATCCAACTCTATCCATTCATATTGATTCCATTGGGCATGGCAGTTGCCAAACTCCCTCCCATTCAAAAAAAATACCGTGCTGTAATCATTGTCCTTCTGATATTGGTTCCGATGGAATCCTATTTGGAATATGACAACGTCATCTCCAACAAAATTAACAAGGGCTCTTTTTACAATGGCGAAGGCATCGATGTCCCCAGATACATTCTAGACCATAATCTGGAAACCGAGCATATCTTTTTTACCGAGTACCATATCGGTTATTGGGTCCTGGATGAAACCCCTCCCACCAAACCTGCTACGCATCCCAGCAACATAACTCGCGAAGAGTTGTTTCCCTATATGAACATCCCGCGAAAATCTGGTGTCGAAGAACTCAAATATATCATGGAAGTGATTCGACCAAAAACCTTGGTGGCCCGAAACGGCAAAAAGATTTTTGATAAAAAACTGGTGGAGTATAACAGTTATATCGATGCTTACTTAGAAAAACATTACCAATTGGAGGCTACCGTGGGTAGAGGTCTTATTTACCAACGTTTAGAATGACTCCAGTTATAAATAATTTTATTGAACAGGTCTTGTGATAAAATTGCATTGCATGCACCTATATTTAGTAGACTCAAAAAACGGAAAAAGTTTAAAGAAAATGTTCTTGCGCGAGTAATAGATTTCCGACCGAGCGGCTTTGCAATTAGGACATACAATCGGGTTTCCTAAATCATCGGTAGCATAACTTCTAACTTCATCAAAAATTTCTTTGGCCCTTTCCCTATCCGAAGTATAGACCTGAAGCCTAACACCTCCCATGGCATTGCTGACCATCGAATAGGAGTTAATGGTATTCTCATCCTTTAAGAATACTGGAATTCCTTCTGCTTCGAGCTTACCTTTAATGACCACGGCATCCGCGGGAAACTCAAATGTCCCCAAAGTATGAAACTCCTTTTTCATTCAGTTAAATAATTCATTCGGCAATTGCAAAATTCGTGATATTTCCTCACAACACAAATGTAGCACTTACGCTGATTATACAGTATCTTAGTCGCTCTTAAACCTATTCCGAAAATGAAATTTACCCTATCCCTTTTAGCGTTGTTCACTGGGCTATTTTTGACCGCCCAGACCAATACGTATGAAATTTCTTTTGACAATGCCGTGCATCACGAAGCAGTTGTTGAAGCTACTTTTCCCGACTTAACTTCGGATACCATAGAGTTTCGGATGAGCAGAACCTCGCCTGGACGCTACGCCCTTCATGAATTCGCCAAAAACGTTTACGGATTTGAGGCTACGGACAGTAAAGGAAATGCTTTGAGGGTAACCCGTCCCAATCCTTATGCTTGGGAGGTCAGCGGACACGATGGCACCATCAACATCAAATATATCCTGTTTGCCAACCGCGGTGGGGGCACCTATTCGCAAGTGGATGAAACACATGCCCACTTAAATATTCCAGCAACATTTATGTTCGCCCCTAAGTTGAGCGAGCGAAAAATCGAAGTGACCTTCAACGTCCGTGAAGATTTGGATTGGAAAGTGGCAACGCAGCTTCCTTTGGTCTCGGGCACTACCTATTCGGCCCCGAACCTTTATTATTTTATGGACAGCCCTACGGAGATCAGCAACTACATGCTACGTTCTTTTGAGGTGGACGGAAAGACCATCAACCTTGCTCTGCACCACAACGGAACCGAAGCAGAGGCCGATGAATATTTTGAAAAGGTGAAAAAGGTAGTGCTTGCTGAAAAAGAGGTGTACGACGAACTTCCTGATTTTGATTATGGGAATTACACCTTCCTTGCCTGTTATATCCCCAATGCCTCTGGTGATGGCATGGAACATCGCAACTCTACCATATTGACTAGTACCCGTAGCTTGGCCGATGGAGGTATGGAACGTAATATCGGGACGGTATCCCACGAATTTTTTCATGCGTGGAACGTGGAGCGTATCCGCCCGAAAACTCTGGAACCTTTTGATTTTGAAGAAGCCAACATGAGCGGTGCGCTTTGGTTTGCCGAAGGTTTTACCAGTTACTATACTGGCTTGATTTTATGTAGAGCTGGACTTTCCAGTCCGAAAGACTACGTAGAGGGATTGGCAGGAACCTTCAATTATGTTTGGAATTCCCCAGCCCGTCAGTTTTTTAATCCGATTGAAATGAGTTTCCAGGCACCTTTTGTGGATGCAGCTACCTCGGTGGACCCTGTTAACCTCGAAAATATGTTCATCTCCTACTATTCTTACGGAAGTGTTTTGGGCTTGGCCTTAGATCTGTCGCTTCGTGAAGAGGGATTGAACCTGGATGATTTTATGAAGCTCGTCTGGAAAAAATACGGTAAAACCGAAATTCCCTATACCATCCAAAACCTTCATGATGCTTTGAACGAATACGCTGGTAAATCTTTCGGGGACGAGTTCTTCAATAATTACATCTATAAAAGTGAAATGCCCGACTACAAAAAACTTATGGAGTCCGTTGGTGTTGTGTTGGAACAACCTGAAACTTCACCCTATTTTGGGGCGTATGTTTCCTTGAACCCAGATAAAACAGGTTATACCATTCTTAGAAATACTTCGATGGGAAGTCCAGCATACAAGGCTGGCCTGGACAATGGGGATGTGGTATTGAGCATCAACGACAAACCTTTAACGGAAGACCAATCTTTTAGTGATTACCTGAAGCAGTTCAGCATGGGAGAGGCTTTGCAAGTAAAATTCACGAGGTACGGAAACGAAAAAACTACAGAATTGGTACTTGTCCCAAGTCCAGATTACACATTTAGTTTGATGGAGGACAAGGAAGAAAAACCGTCCAAAAAGATGCTGGAACAGCGCAAAGGGTGGCTCAAAGTGGAATAGATGGTCGTTTACAAACAAGCGGAATCTTTGAAGGAACTGGAACAGATTCTAGACCTTCAGCAGCGTAATTTACCTAAAAATATAAGTCAAGAGGAAAGCACAAAAGAAGGTTTTGTGACCGTGGAGCACACCCTGGACCTTCTAAAATCCATGAACGATGTGTGCGGACACATCATTGCGGTGGATGATGGTAAAGTTGTGGGCTATGCCCTGTGCATGCATCCCCAATTTGCTGAGGATATCGAGGTACTTCGTCCGATGTTCCAAGAAATTGACAAAGCTCTTGAAAGCAAGCTAAACTATATGGTCATGGGACAAATTTGCGTGGCCAAAAGCCATCGAGGGCAAGGTATTTTCCGAAAATTGTATCAAACCATGCAAGAGAAACTGCCCGAGGGTTTTGATACCATTATCACTGAAGTGGATGGGAAAAACAAACGGTCTTTGGCGGCACATACGGCGATTGGGTTCCAAGAATTAAAGAGATACTATGCCTTGGATAAAGAGTGGGTCATTATCATTTTAAAGTAAATATTATTGTTTTTCGATAATTAAATGTATGTTTGTTATTGTTAAACGATAATTCTATGAAAAAATCAATTACCTATTTAAAGTACATCGTTAACTTTTTGCTAATTGCTCTAGCGCTGGACATTATATCAAAGGGATTAAAGTTTCCGTTGATTATTTTGTCCACCTTCGATTTGATACATGAAAACCCTACCACAGATTTCAGTAGTACGGATACTGTCCTACTGACTATCAATTTCATCTTGTTGATTTATATGGGCTGGTTACTTTTGAAGCTCAGAAAAACAGTTTATGGTTCCGAATCAAAATCACTCTTTTCAAAAGAAAATAAATCTATTTTTAAGAAAGTTGGTGTGGGTATCATATACTACTCCATCGCTATTTTTATAATCAGGGCACTGGAACTTTATTCTGATGAGATAGGAATTAACGATAATCCAAGCGCATACAGTTTTGGCTACAGTTTAGGGTACCATTTGGGGGAGCTTATCGGGAGTAGAATACCTCTTCTGGTAATAGGGATATTTATTTTGATTTTAGCAGACCTCATTCAAGATGGCTACGAAATAAAACAAGAAAACGACCTTACTATCTAAACATGGCTATTTTAATCAATTTGGATGTAATACTTGCCAAACGGGAGATGAAAAGCAACGAACTTGCAGATAAAATAGGGATAACCACAGCTAATTTATCCATTCTTAAAACTGGAAAAGCGAAAGCGATTCGATTTTCAACTTTAGAGGCCATTTGTGAAGCCTTGGGTTGTCAACCTGGCGACATATTGGAATATTCGGAAGAGAAATAAAAAAAGCCGCTCCAATGGAGCGGCTTTTTTTGTGAATGAATTCATTTATTTTAATCAGCTAGGACGATAACTTTATTGTCCTTCATCTCCACTGTTCCACTTGATATCGTCAAAACGGTTTCTCCATTGTTTCCTTTGGAAAACTTATCGGCAAAAGCCTCATCAATGGTGATGTTACCTTTGACCCTTACGTTCCCCTTTTGTAACAAAGAAACGATGGGTGCGTGGTTCTCCAACATCTGGAACTCACCATTTACTCCTGGTACCGTAACGGAGGTTACGTCGCCTGAGAATAAAGTAGCTTCGGGTGATACTATTTCTAAATACATCTTATCTAATTATGAGTTATGAGTTATGAGTTATGAGTTACTCTGAACTCCATACTCCAAACTCTTAACTGGTTTACGCTTCCGCCAACATTTTCTCTCCTGCCTCGATAGCTTCCTCGATGGTTCCTTTAAGGTTAAAGGCAGATTCTGGCAAGTGATCAAGTTCACCGTCCATAATCATGTTGAATCCTTTGATGGTCTCTTTAATATCAACCAATACCCCAGGAATACCCGTAAACTGCTCAGCTACGTGGAAAGGCTGGGACAAGAAACGCTGTACACGTCTTGCTCTACCTACGGCCAATTTGTCTTCTTCAGAAAGTTCCTCCATACCCAAGATGGCGATAATATCCTGAAGTTCTTTATAACGTTGCAACAACTCTTTTACACGTTGTGCACAATCGTAGTGCTCTTTGCCCAAAATATCGGGAGTCAAAATCCTAGAAGTGGAATCCAAAGGATCCACGGCAGGATAAATACCCAACTCGGCAATTTTACGGGAAAGTACGGTAGTTGCATCCAAGTGAGCAAATGTTGTCGCTGGTGCAGGATCCGTCAAGTCATCCGCAGGAACGTAAACCGCCTGTACGGAGGTAATAGAACCTCTTTTTGTTGATGTAATCCTTTCCTGCATGGCACCCATTTCTGTTGCCAATGTTGGTTGGTAACCCACAGCTGATGGCATACGACCCAAAAGTGCCGATACCTCGGAACCTGCCTGGGTGAAACGGAAAATGTTGTCTACGAAGAAAAGAACGTCTTTTCCTTGACCTTCTCCAGATCCATCACGGAAATATTCTGCAATGGTCAATCCAGACAATGCCACACGGGCACGGGCTCCTGGTGGTTCGTTCATCTGACCGAACACGAAGGTAGCCTTGGATTGCTTCATCGCTTTTTTATCTACTTTGGACAAATCCCATCCTCCTTCTTCCATGGAGTGCAAGAAATCGTCACCGTATTTTATAATCCCTGATTCCAACATCTCACGAAGCAAATCGTTTCCTTCACGGGTACGTTCCCCAACACCTGCGAACACGGACAAACCACCGTGACCTTTTGCAATGTTGTTGATCAATTCCTGAATCAATACGGTTTTACCTACCCCGGCACCACCGAACAATCCAATCTTACCACCTTTTGCATAAGGCTCGATAAGGTCGATTACTTTGATACCTGTAAAAAGCACTTCGGTTGAAGTGGAAAGGTCTTCAAATTTTGGCGCTTCACGGTGAATTGGAAGTCCATTGTCTCCAGCTTTAGGAAGGTTTTCCATACCATCGATGGCATCTCCGATTACGTTGAATAGACGACCGTAAACTTCTTCTCCAATCGGCATTTGAATTGGAGCTCCTGTGGCAACTACCTCAACACCTCTACTCAAACCATCGGTGGAGTCCATAGAAATGGTTCTTACGGTATTCTCACCAATATGTGATTGTACTTCCAAAACCAATCTTGAGCCATCAGCTTTTGCAATTTCAAGGGAGTCGTAAATTCTTGGGATCTCTACCCCTGAATCAAACTCAACATCAATGACCGGGCCTATAATTTGGGCAACCTTACCTGTTACTTTAGACATTAGTGTGTTTATTTATAATTGAATACGCGGGAAAATAACCGCTATTTTTTCGGCTGCAAAGATATGCTTTTACATTTTTATTCAGAAACCGATTTTAGCTTTTTTTTCAATAAAAAAAACGTTGGTGCTCCCAACGCTTTTACTTTTGCTTCTTTATTGCTATTTAGGGATTTATGGTCCAGGATAGATAATAAATGGAACCTATAAACCCTGTACCTATCGCAGTGTAGTATTCATCACCCATAAGGTTAGATCCACCCAATTTGAATATGGATTTGATGGACGGTACCGAATAGTTGATCTGTGCATCCAACACGGAATATGCCGGAATGTTTCCATCCGCAAATGAAGCTTCCCAGAAGTAGCTGTCGCTCCAACGATAGTTTACATTAAACCCGAAGTTTTTAAATAGTGCGGTATTCCCAAAAGATGCTTTCACCTTGTGTTTTGGTGTGTTAAAGTTGGTCCTAAGGTCTGGGTACCTGCCCTCATCGATATCCAAATCGGCAAAGGTATAGTTTACACCCAAATCAAAATTGCCAAGCTTGGTGTCCACTCCAACCGTACCCCCGTAGGAGTTGATATCAGCATCAGAATTGGTATAGGTCTGATACACTTGGAAATCCCCGTTTTGTAGGGCCAACAAGGAAAGTCCCCCATCTCCCGCCTCTCCATAAAAAGGAACGGCAGTAGTTGTATTGGCCAAGAAATTTTTATATCGGTTGTAGTATCCACTCAAATCAATGGTGAATCTACCCACTTGTGCCCTATAACCAGCCTCAAAGGCTGTAATTTCCTCTGGTTGTACCAATGGGGTCTCCACGGCTTGCGGTGCGCCCGCTTGCAAAGAGCTTGTGGAATACGCATTTTCATAAGCTTCACGACCAACAATCTGTACTGTTGATTGACCAATTAAATTTTGACCAGCTTCACTAACATTGAAAGTTCGCACATCCCTATCCAAGTTTGCCGGTGCGGACCCTACCAAAATAGCGCGACCTGCATTCAGTCCAATAAACAAATCTTGGGTGGTCGGATTTCTAAAACCTTGCTGTACAGAAACCCTTAGGTTATGGTTTCTCTCCTCGCCCAAAGTATACGCGAACGATACTCTTGGTGAAAGGAATACATCAAAAAATTCATTTTTATCGTAACGGGCAGAACCGGTAAACTTTAAACGGTCATCCAAGAACTTCTTCTGTACCTGTAGATAGGCCCCGTATTCATTGTATTTTATAGGACCATCTATATCCGTGAAAATGGTTCCGTTGGAATTGAGTTCATATTCCCTGAACGATCCACCGATTTGGATATCCGCCCAATCATCGATAAGATGGGCAATATTGTAGTTCCCGTTCACATGACGGAACTTGGTCTTATCTATAAATTTAGCTCCTGTGGTCAAGTCTCCATTGTTGATTACGCTGTTAAAAGCGCTTTCGAAACCAGGTGTTCCTGGAACCAATCTTCCTTCGTCAGCAGCTTGTCTTCCCGCTACATGAGCCTGTGCAGAGGCCTGTTCTGGAGTAAGTCCGGCTCCTTGGATTCCTCCTAAATAGGTAGGTATATAGGCAGTAGCATAATCGGTGAACCATTGTGTATCCGATTTCCAAGCTCTATTGACATTGATAGCTGCGAATCGGGTATCATAAGCGTCCCCAGAATTTTCAGAAACAATATATCCTCTTACAAAAAAGTTGTCATTTTTAATTTCCAATCGATGTTGCTGCATGGTAAACCCAGCTACCGCGTACCGGTTGGCCCCTTGATAAATAGTGGTACCCCTACCGATTCTACTGTTTAGGATCACTTCTAAATCATCCGCAAAAGGTCTGATGTGCACCGCGAAATCTGCCTTAACACTTTCCGCATTGTAGTTGGCCAAGTCTGCTTCGTCATAACCTGTTCTTGAAATTAAGGCCGACCCTACGGTACCTGACGGCAATCCAGCCGCTGCATCAAAATTGAGAACAGTGGAAACCTCATCACCATAGACATTAAGTCCATCGTACCCAGGATTGGAACGATCTGCCCCAGGGTTGTTCAAATCCATGCGGCTGTTGGCATGCCAATCTTCCCCGTTCAATACAGATAGATTGGCCTTAACGGCTAACTTATCACTGAACGCATGTGCTGCCCGTATTCCAAAATCCTTGTAAAAATTGGTTCCAGCGGCATCCTGAACGGTTACGCCACCTTTGGCATAAGCACTAATCCCTTGAAAATCGAAAGGGTTTTTACTGGTCATAAAGAGAATACCATTAAAGGCGCCTGCTCCATACAGTGCGGAGGAAGCTCCTGGAAGGATTTCCACACTCTGCACATCCAGTTCGGACATCCCCACAAGGTTACCGAGCACAAAGTTAAGTCCCGGTGCAGTGTTGTCCATCCCATCTACCAACTGCAAAAATCTATTGTTGGCAAAGGTGGCAAAACCCCTGGTATTGATGGATTGGAACGTCAAACTGTTTGTATTGATATCCACTCCCTTCAAATTCTGAAGTCCTCCATAAAATGACTCCGCGGTCGTATTCTTAATTTCTTTGAGTCCAAACCTTTCTACCGAAACCGGGGATTCAAAAATACGTTCCGGGGTCCTTGAGGCAGAAATCACGATCTCGTCCAACATCGTCGAAGCTTCGGAGAGCGTTATGGTAAGGGTTTGATTGTTTGAGGTGACGTTCGCTGTATAACTGGAGAAGCCAATACTGGAAAATTGCAGTCGAAACGGGGGCTCTTCCGATGTATTAAAGGTGAAATTTCCATCAAAGTCCGTAGTGGTTCCTTCAGCTTTCCCTACCAAGACCACATTGGCTCCCGGTATGGGCTCATTATTTGCATCAACTACCTTTCCTTGAACAGTGGTCTGGGCATAAGTCGCCAAACCTAACATCATCAAGGAAACAAACATAAGTTTTTTCATTTGCTATGGATTAGAGTTAATTTAGTTTATGTGCATGTTAAGTATCTATTGGGAAGATACATTTTTTTTCATTTCAATGATACAAATTTGAAAAAAATTATGCATGCATAATACTTTTTTGGCAAAAAAAGATGTTCAAATATACGTAATCAATAAAAAAGGCACTGAATTCAGTGCCTTTTCCATTTAATTATAAATCTAGAAGTACTTATTCGACCGTAACGGATTTGGCCAAATTCCGAGGTTGATCCACATTACAACCTCTCATTACCGCAATGTGATAAGACAACAATTGCAGAGGTATCGTAGTCAACAATGGTGATAGACTTTCTGAAGTATCGGGAATCTCGATGACATGGTCAGCAAGTTCTTTTACGGTTTTATCGCCTTCGGTGACGACCGCAATGATCTTGCCTTTTCTGGATTTTATTTCCTGTATGTTACTGACGACTTTTTCATAGTGTCCCTTTTTGGTAGCGATTACCACTACGGGCATTTGTTCATCTATCAAAGCAATGGGACCATGTTTCATCTCGGCGGCTGGGTAGCCTTCGGCATGGATGTAACTGATTTCTTTGAGTTTAAGCGCCCCTTCCAAAGCAACAGGGAAGTTGTAC
This sequence comes from Flagellimonas crocea, assembly GCF_033441595.1. Taxonomy (NCBI): domain Bacteria; kingdom Pseudomonadati; phylum Bacteroidota; class Flavobacteriia; order Flavobacteriales; family Flavobacteriaceae; genus Flagellimonas; species Flagellimonas crocea. Next base: position 387,891 of record NZ_JAUZVX010000003.1, read on the forward strand.
CCCCTACCAAGGTAGAGACAGTTGGTTGAATCCTTATAAATTTCAGATATTTCCTCAACCAGTGTATTGGACAACAAAGACTTTTCCACTTTGGCCGGTATCCCTTCCAACTCTGCCAAATACTCATGGTACTTTGATTGAGAGAGCGTTCCTTTTTCTTGGGCCAGTTTTAAAGCGATCAAGGTCAATACGGTAATCTGTGTGGTAAAGGCCTTTGTGGAAGCCACCCCAATTTCTGGTCCGGCATGGGTATATGCACCTGCGTGGGTTTCCCTCGCTATTGATGAGCCCACTACGTTACAGACTCCAAAAACAAATGCTCCTTTTTCCTTGGCCAATTTTATGGCCGCCAATGTATCCGCAGTTTCACCGGATTGCGAAATCGCGATCAAAACATCTTTTTCCGTAATCACAGGGTTTCTGTACCGGAATTCGGAGGCATATTCCACCTCAACAGGTATCCTGGCCAGGTCCTCAAAAATATATTCTGCGACCAGTCCGGCATGCCACGAGGTTCCGCATGCCACAATAATGATGCGGTTTGCATTAAGGAATTTTTCAAGGTTCTGGTCGATACCGGCCATCTTGATTATTCCTTTATCGGCCAACAATCGCCCACGATAGGTATCCTGTATAGCCTTGGGCTGTTCATAAATTTCCTTCAGCATAAAGTGGTCGTATCCACCTTTTTCAATTTCTTCAAGATTAAGCTGTAGTTCCAAAATATTTGGATAGGCAATAGCATCGTTCTTGATTTTACGAAGCTTAATCTCTTTACCGATCCTTACAATCGCCATTTCTTCGTCTTCTAAATAAATGGCATTGTTGGTAAACTCTATAAAAGGAGAAGCATCGGAGGCAATGAAATATTCGTTCTCCCCAATTCCTATGGCAAGGGGGCTGCCCAGTTTGGCAACCACGATTTCATCCGGTTTATTTTTATCAAAAACGGCAATGGCATATGCACCAACAACCTGATTCAGTGCAATTTGAACGGCCTGTCCCAGTTTTACCCCTTCTTTTATCTTGACTTCTTCAATCAAATTGATCAGCACTTCTGTATCCGTATCGGATTGAAAGGTGTATCCTCTTTTCATCAAAGCTTGTTTAATGGATTCATAATTCTCTATGATTCCATTATGTATGATTACCAAATCCCCTGAATTTGAGTAGTGAGGGTGGGAATTAACGTCGTTCGGAACCCCGTGCGTAGCCCATCTGGTATGTCCCAATCCAAGTTTTCCCTTTATGGGAATGGAGCTTTCTGCTTTGTTTCGTAAATCTTCCACTTTCCCCTTTGTTTTGGAAAGGTGGATGTTCTCCCCATCATACAAGGTAATACCTGCGCTATCATACCCTCGGTATTCCAAACGCTGCAGTCCTTTCATTATAATTGGGTAAGCATCTCTATGACCAATGTAACCAACTATTCCGCACATAAGATTCCTTTTAAGTTAATAACGGTTTTGGGGATACTAGTTATCAAATTTAAGATGATCCTGCTAAAAACTCCTTTTCTGATTCTTTAAACCGATGAACGTTTTAAAATTAACGTTTATCCATTTATCTTAATTGGCCTCGGTATAGTAAATTTCGAGTTTTAGCTTCTTTCCTTCTTCACCAGCAGCCACATTACTCCCATAAAGCACAGTTCCGAGCGGACTAATGGCTGCACCGACCGGATAGTCAATGCCCTGCAAATCATTGCCAATGGCTTCTTGAGCTAAGGTAATCGCAATATTAGGGGTTAAGGTCAACCCAAGTCTGGCATTTGTAGAATCCCTGACAATTATATTGTTGATATGCTCCGTAATTCGGATGGTATACTTTAAACCTAGATCATTTTGCTTTTCCAAAAGGGCATCATGGCTTGGATAATACCTAAGGGAATTAGGGCCAGAATTGGCAGTTACAATTTCGTTGGATGGATTGTACAGGGGCAGATTGGTTTCGGCATTGTACAAATAAAGTCTTGGTGGTTCCACTACGGAACCTCCGGCTTGGGACAGAGTTTCACGATCCACGTAGAACACCAAATTGGCTTCATTGATTACCCAGTTGTTATTTTTTATCTGGTTGATGATCGATGAACCTCCGTTCTCGATTTCATCGAACAATCGTATCTCCGCAAGTGTTGCACCGCCTTTTACATATATTCTGGAAGCATTTTCTCCATTGTCCAGTGCGTTTGCAATATCCGTGGGAAACATTTCACTCTCAAAGACGTTCACGGCATTTCCTGTTATTCCAGTTGTTGCACTACCCGAAAGTAGCCTCAACACAAAATCCTTTTCGGACTTTACGGTCTCTTCGGTCTCCGTGTCAAAATCATCATATTCATAGGTAATGGTAATATTGGCCTGTGTCAAATCCAATAAAAACATTAGCTCTTCCATACCTTCTCCGGCCAAATGTACTCCCCTAAAAAAGTTTTTAAAGTTGGATTGGGTGAGCAACTCCGCCTGTCCTTCTTTATCCAAGATATTCTGTTGGAAAAAATCCGGGTTCAATGGTACTCGAATACCAGGAGCAATCCTTGAATCAACTACGGTTTTCGATTCGTCCACATCAGTATCCGGGTCATCTTCAGCAAAAAGAACTGTTTCGATTTCATCGATAGTTACGGTATTCTTATCTGTAATGGTAAGCTCTTCACCAATAAAGCTGGAGAAATCCTGATTAGAGTAATATTCCTGGGCCTCTTCAAAATTGGAATTGGGGTCAAGCTCTCGTAGAAAATAATTGGATTTGGAGACTACGATATCAAAAGTCTGGTTTATATCGCCGTAAATGCTGTCCAAGTCAAACCTCTTCGGGTAAATATTAGGAACAAAACCATCTTCTGTACCGTCTTCATCAGGATCATACGGATTGGAACCTATGACCCTTTCCCTGTTATCCGATACCCCGTCACCATCAAAATCCGAATTGGGGTCCTCCGCATCATCCCCTTCTTCAAGTGCATCGGGTATGCCATCTCCATCCCGGTCGGGCGAGGGAGCAGTTTGAAAAGGAATGAACAATATCACTTCTTTTACCGTTTCGTTCTCTTGATCATTATCCGGCTCGTCTTCTTTGGCCTGAGTAAGATCCCCGAATGTAGGTGAAGCCGTTGCCAGTGACAATTGGGAAATGATACTGGCCTTTCTTTGGCCATAAATGGGGTCGCTGAACGTTCCCAACTGGTACAAAGGGAGCCTATTGGTCTGTACGGCCGTAATTCCCTTATTGTAGGCAAACACATCGTATTCCACTTTGCCCGTGCTAAATGGTTCTCCCGCAATAACACCTTCTCCTATGGTGTCCAGTTCATCTTCACAAGAGACAATTAGTAAAAACAAAGTTCCAAACAGTGCTGAAACTTTGAAAATATTGGAAAATCTCATTCAATCTATTTTAAAACCTCTGTATTATAGAAATTGGTGTATGCCTCTTCTGCTTCTTGAAGCGAAACATAGGGCAAAACAGGTACGGAAAGATTGTCAATATGGTTTTTTAAATCCTCGGACAATTCCTCCGCGGCTAAAATAACGGCATCGGAATGATCTACGGCAACCTTTAACAAATTATTATACTCAGGCTCTGACAGTGAGGAAATTTCTTCTTTATCAATACCGTCAAAGGCAATTTTATCTATCATATTCTTATCCAGCTCACCTTCAAATCCTTTGCCGTAGACCGAAGTCACTATTCTACTTTCGGCAAAAAGCGGTTCGTCCGCGTAGTACTTTCTAAGATATAGTGGCAATAGGGATGCCATCCAACCGTGAACATGGATAATATCCGGGGACCAGTTTAGTTTCTTTACGGTCTCCACTACGCCTTTTGCAAAGAAAATGGCCCTTTCGTCATTATCAGGAAACAATTTGCCATTGGCATCTGCAAATGTGGCCTTTCTTTTAAAATATTCATCATTGTCTATAAAATAGACCTGTATTCTTTCTTTTGGTATAGAGGCCACCTTAATGATCAGGGGCATATCCATGTCATTGATCACCAGGTTCATTCCCGATAAACGTATGACCTCATGCAATTGATGCCTCCTCTCGTTAATGTTTCCATACCTTGGCATAAATATGCGTATTTGCCCACCGCTACTGTTCACCATTCGCGGTGCTTCGTACGACATTAAGGAAACAGGATTCTCTGGGAGGTAGGGAACTAATTCAGAAGATACAAACAATACCTTTTTACCATTCATAAACACTTTCTTTTGTTTATCCGAAAAACATAGCTGCAAAAGTACAAAAATTATGCTGATTAGCTGTATTTATAGTATTTTTGCACCCTTTTGTACCTGTATATGAAGATATTCGACCTTAAAAAAGAGCTTAACACCTTTATCCTGGAGCAACGAAAAAAAGACCGCACCATTGGTCTCGTACCCACCATGGGGGCGCTTCACACAGGTCATATCTCTCTGGTAAAAAAAGCCCTTTCGGAAAATGATGTGGTCGTTGTCAGCATCTTTGTGAACCCCACACAATTTGATAAAAAAGAAGATCTTGAAAAATATCCACGCACTTTTGAGCGGGATATAGCGCTTTTGGACCAAGTATCGGACAATATCGTGGTTTTTGCACCCACTGTTGATGAGATTTATGGAGGAAAAATCATATCCGAAACCTATGAGTTCGATGGTTTGGACAAGGTAATGGAAGGAGAATTTAGAGCCGGGCATTTTGATGGTGTTGGAACCATTGTGGAGCTTTTATTGAGAACCGTGGCTCCCGACAGGGCCTATTTCGGCGAAAAAGATTTTCAGCAATTGCAGATTATCCGAAAAATGGCCGAAATCAAAGATTTGCCTTTTGACATTATCGGCTGCCCCATTGAAAGAGAACCGAACGGCCTTGCTATGAGCTCCCGTAACGAAAGACTATCAAAAGAAACGCGCGAAGAAGCTGGTTTCATCCATAAAACCCTACTAGCTGCCAAAGCCGAATTTGGCATGAAAAGTGCTACTAATATAAAGGATTGGGTAAAATCCGAATTTGAACAACATCCTTTGTTTGATCTGGAATATTTTGAAATCGCGGACGAGAACACATTGACCCCCGCTTTTAAAATTCAGGACAACCAAAAATATAGGGCGTTTATAGCCGTTTACGCAGACGGCGTGCGCTTAATTGATAATCTAAGATTGAATTGATAATTTTGCACCATGCAAGTAGAAGTCGTAAAATCTAAAATTCACCGAGTAAAAGTTACCGGGGCAGACCTCAATTATATAGGCAGCATCACCATAGACGAAGATCTTATGGACGCTGCCAATATCATCAGGGGCGAAAAAGTGCAGATCGTGAACAACAACAACGGTGAGCGATTGGAAACTTATGCCATTCCAGGCCCTAGAAATTCTGGAGAGCTGACCCTGAACGGTGCCGCTGCCAGAAAAGTGGCCGTCGGAGACGTATTGATCCTAATTACCTACGCTTGGATGGATATCGAAGAGGCAAAAACATTTAATCCAGCATTGGTGTTCCCCCACGAGGAAACCAATCTACTAAAATAAATTTTGGGCAAATCCCTAAAAAAATTCCTTAAGATATTTGTGCCCATTGCCGTTGGGCTGTTTTTGGTTTGGTACTCCTACAACTCCACCACACCGGAAGAACGAAAACAAATCATCCATTATATTTCCAATGCAAGCCCGTTTTGGGTGGCCATTTCCGTAATCATTGGCATATTGAGCCATATTTCAAGGGCTGTACGCTGGAAATATCTTTTGGAGCCACTAGGATATCGACCAAAAACCGTCAACACCATATTCATTGTTCTTATTTCCTATTTTGCCAATTTGGGAATACCGCGTTCTGGCGAAATATTAAGGGCAACGGCCCTTACCACTTACGAAAAAGTTCCGTTTGAAAAAGGATTTGGGACCATCGTCACCGAAAGGGTCATAGACCTTTTGATGCTTCTGGCCATCATCATGATCACCTTGGTGCTTCAAACCGACTTCATCCTCGGATTTCTCGAAGAAAGAGGCGTAAACATTATCGGTGCCATCGGAATATTGCTTTTTGGCATTGTCGGACTCTTTCTGGGGTCTTACATTATCCGTAAATCCAAATCGCCTTTGGCCATCAAACTCAAGGTATTCCTAAATGGTTTAAAAGAAGGCGTACTCAGCCTTTTCAAAATGAAGAACAAGTGGCCGTTTATCTTCCACACAATATTTATCTGGGTAGCCTATTTTGGTATGTTCTGGGTCATAAAATATACCGTGGAAGAAACCATCCCGCTATCCTTGGGCCAACTGTTGGTTGCCTTTGTGGCCGGTGCCTTTGCCATGTCCACCACCAATGGCGGAATTGGCCTGTACCCTATCGCGGTAAGTGCAGCATTGGGCATTTATGGCATCAGCTCCGTTTCAGGTGACGCATTTGGTTGGATCATGTGGATCGCACAGACATTGATGGTCGTGGTTTTCGGTACAATATCCTTCCTAGTATTACCGTTATTGAATAGAAATCGGTAAGCACCGACCACCTAAATCTTAACCAATGAAAAAATGTCTATTTCTACTGATAGGCTTTACTTGCTTGAACCTGAGCGCTCAAGTAAAAAAGGAAATCTTCGAATCCTTTAAACTGCAGGAACGCCGGGATGTTTCCTACTATTTTCCCGAAGATTACTCCGAAGAAAAATTGTACCCATTGATCGTGGTCTTGGATGCCGAACACCTGTTTGACCTAGTAGTCGCCAATGTAAAATTCCAGAGCCGGTTCGATCGCATGCCCGAAGCCATCGTTGTGGGAGTTGATCAATTAAAAAATAACCTAAGGCTGGAAGATTGTGACTTTGATGAAGTTTCCGGTCTGCCTACGGAAAAAGGCAAAATGTTCTACGAGTTTTTGGGAACCGAACTTATTCCCTACTTAGCCACCACTTACAACATTGCACCTTTCAAAATGTTTGTTGGATACGATATTACGGCTAATTTTGGAAACTACTTTTTATTCAAAGAACAATCCTTCTTTAATTCATATATCAGTATTTCGCCTGTTTTGGCAACCGAAATGGAAAGCAGGGTGCCGGCCCGTCTGTCCGAACTGGACCAGGTTATCTTCTATAATTTGATTGTGGAAAAACAACCCACCGATGATAGGCAACGTATCCTTCAAATGAACGCAAGCATCAAATCCATTACCAAAGAATCCCTGCATTACTTTTTTGATGAATATGAAAATGCCGACCACACTTCCATTGCCGCCTACGGGATAAGCAAAGCTTTTGATAATGTTTTTAGGATTTACCGCCCCATTACCCCTGCAGAATATAAATCCGATATTTTGACATCCGAAGAGCCCGTTTTCAATTATTTGGAGAATCGCTACCAAACCATAGAAGACCTGTTCGGCTTTGAAAAACCCGTGGAACTCAACGATATTATGGCCATTTATGCCGCTTGCCTCAAAAAAGAAGACTACGAGTCCCTACAACCTTTGGCAGACCTCTGCAAAAAGGAATTCCCGGAGACCATGATGGGTTTTTATTTTGAAGCGGAATACTACGAGTTTATCGGAGAACCCAAAAAAGCATTCAAAACTTTTGAAAAAGCCTTCCAAATGGAAGAAATCGACTTTTTGACCAAGGATTTGGCCCTCGAAAAAATTGATGCGCTCAAGGCAGATTTCGGATACTAGAACCTTGGATTGTTGGATTGATTCGATGTTTGGATTGACTTGACTAAAATCTATCCGTCCAAAATTCCAACAATCTAAAAATCCCTCCACGTAAATCCATATCTTTAGGCCCCTCATTTAGTTTGAATGGCCAAGACCAAAACAGCATTTTTTTGTCAAAACTGTGGAACCCAATTCCCCAAGTGGATAGGGCAATGTTCCTCCTGCAAGGAATGGAACACCATTGTGGAAGAAGTTGTCCAAAAAGAGGATAAAAAAAGTTGGAAAACCGATAAGGTTGCAAAACAAGCCAACAAACCGCTACGTGTTTCCGAGATTACCCAAGAGAAAGAACTCCGTTTGGACACCAAAGACCAAGAGTTCAACCGCGTATTGGGCGGTGGGTTGGTACCAGGTTCGCTTACTTTGCTGGGCGGGGAACCGGGCATCGGAAAAAGTACCTTGCTGCTTCAGATTGCCCTCAAATTGCCCTACAAAATTCTTTATGTTTCGGGCGAGGAAAGTCAACGGCAGATAAAAATGCGGGCAGACCGCATTCAGCCCAATAGCGAAAATTGCTACATCCTTACTGAGACAAAAACACAAAATATTTTTCAGCAGATTGCTACCATTGAACCGGATTTGGTAGTCATCGATTCCATTCAGACACTACATACCGATTATATTGAATCTGCCGCGGGCAGCATTTCCCAAATACGCGAATGCACCGCAGAACTCATCAAATTTGCGAAAGAAAGTCACACCCCTGTCATTCTTGTGGGACACATTACTAAGGACGGCACCATCGCAGGCCCCAAGATTTTGGAACATATGGTGGATACCGTTCTCCAATTTGAAGGCGACCGCAATTATGTGTACCGAATCCTTCGATCCCTCAAAAATCGTTTTGGCTCAACCGCCGAACTGGGCATCTACGAAATGCAGGGCAGTGGACTTCGTGAAGTGAACAATCCTTCCGAAGTATTGATTTCAAAGAACGATGAAGACCTCAGCGGTACGGCCATCGCCGCAACCGTAGAAGGTATGCGTCCCTTGTTGATTGAGATTCAAGCTTTGGTGAGCACCGCCGTTTATGGCACGCCACAACGTTCCGCCACAGGATTCAATGCCAAAAGGTTGAATATGCTCTTGGCCGTTCTGGAAAAACGTGCAGGTTTCAAGCTGGCCGCCAAAGATGTTTTCTTGAATATTACTGGTGGGATTTCCGTGGACGATCCGGCCATAGATTTGGCGGTTATGGCTGCTATTCTATCCAGCAACTCGGATATCGCCATAGAAAAAGGCATTTGTTTTGCCGCAGAAGTCGGGCTGGCAGGAGAAATCAGGCCTGTGCAACGCGTAGACCAACGCATTCTTGAAGCCGAAAAACTGGGCTTCTCCAAAATCTTTGTTTCCAAAAATAACAAGATTGGACTAAAACAGTCTGGTATCCAGATTCAAAAAGTCTCCAAGATTGAAGATGTAGTTACCCATCTCTTTGGTTAACCTCAATCTAGTTTATCCGATAAATATTTTGGAAGCAATGACTTGGCCATATTTCGTTTGTTCTTGTAACTGTTTTTTTCCTTTGAAGTATCCATGTGGTAAACAAGGTTTTCATGTAGGTAGAACATGAGTAATCTATTAAAATCATCCAAGGTTTGGTCATCAATCATATGGTATAGTTCATCCTCAAACTCATTCGCATCCTTGCTTTCGGAAATAGCTCTGCCCAACCTTCCTATATTGCCAAAGTAATGCCCTTCAGCCGTATTACTGGCCCTAAGTGCAATCCCTAACAACAGTTCCTTCACTTCAATATCCAACTCCTCCAATTCTCTGATATAAGTTTTTCTTGCTTCCCACGCCCAGCTACCATCGGAAACCCTGCTTACATTATCGTTGAGGACATTTAGGTGAGACCTGAGAAATATATCCCAATTGACAGATTCCCCTGCCAACTGGGCTATGTTCATTGCGTGGATTCGTGGGCTATCGTCCATACTGCATTGCCCCACAACAATTCGGTTTCTTTTAAGGGTGAGCGATTTTGATGGTGATAGATAGTGTGCCACATAATATTCAAATCCATCCGTGGAACTTTGGTTTTTCAATGCCTCATCATAAGCCCTGTTCAACAATCTTTTAAATTTTGGCTTTTTGGATAGCTCCAATTTCACAAAACCTTTTTTTGCCCTTTCCCAACGCTGTAAACTATCATACCTGGCCATGGTTTCTTCTTGCGACATATTTTCATCATATTCCAATTCGGGTTGCTTTACTACATATTCATCAGTAATAAAGTTCATGAATTTTTCTTGTTGAATCCGTGTAGAATCATTTTCTGAATACCATCTCATTCTTGATGCATTGGCAGTGAAAATTTGGCTAGTCGTATCGATAAGGCATTCCGAATATTGTATCATTCTGGAATATCTTTTGGGTATTTTGAAAGTTTCGAAAGGTCTTTCCAAATAGACTAACCATGTCCTTTTCCCTCTATTTGACCATACCCAATTCTTTGAGTGGGATTTAGGCCATTCAGCCAATGCTATTTCCAAACTTGAACCATCGGGCCTCTCGCTGATGCTCACCATTTGTTTTTCATTGTAATCTACATAGTCATACTTTGACAAAAGCACTAAATCATCTTTTTCAAAATCATATGAATATTTTTTCTCAAAGTCCTTGAGAGAAATATTGGCTTTCAAATCCTTGGCTAAGACACCCCAATCAACCTCCGCCATATTAAATATCTTTCCTTTTGTCTGTTCTGTAGAGTAAAATTGTTTGTCATAGTCGCAAACTCTAAATTCTTGATTCTTTTGCCCTACCATACCTTTTAATTTCTCCATCGCTCTTGGCGAATAGATTAACCCATTTTCGTAAGTTGGAAATTCTTGTGCACTTAGGTTTAAACAAATACCTAAACAAATAATAAGACCGAACTTTTTCATAATTACCAGGTTTAGTTTCCTAAGTTTAAGAGTTACTCCTTTCTGTTTCAATTCAGAATGAGCGAATGCCGTGTTTGAATGAGTAAACCTTCCAATACCTGTTCCGGATAATTCATTTATATTTAAAAAACATTCAAACCGCACATGAAAAGATATTTTCTCATCATCTCCCTCTCTATTCTCATTTCCTGTAACGATTCAAATCCAACTAATACAGACAAGGCCTATTTCACCACATGGGAACATTATTTGGGCGACCCCGAACGAACACATTTCTCCAACCTTGACCAAATTGACACCACGAATGTTTCGCAATTAAAATTGGCCTGGAGCTATAAAAGCGGAGGACTGCAAGAAGGAAGGACCACCCAGATACAGACCAGCCCATTAGTTGTGGATGGAGTGCTATATGGTGTGAACGCGGCCGTTGAGTTGTTCGCTATTGATGCAGCAACGGGAAAAGAACTCTGGACTTTCACACCTCCTATAAGGGATGAATCTGGGCTTGGGCTTAACCGAGGCTTGAATTATTGGGAATCAGATGGCACAGCTCCCAGTCGCATCTTTTTCTCATCGGGTCCAAAATTGTATGCCATCAAACTTGAAACGGGCCAACCCATTTCAAGTTTTGGCGATAACGGCAGTATAGACCTTAGGAAAGGCTTGGACAGAGACCCGAGCAAATTGTCCGTGGTCTCCAATACACCGGGGGCGGTTTATAAAAACATTTTGATTCAGGGCACCCGAGTGGGCGAAGGACCTGGCTCTTCTCCGGGACACATTCGCGCCTACGATGTGCTCACTGGTGAAATTTTATGGACATTCCACACTATTCCTCAACCCGGTGAGTTTGGCTACGATACGTGGCCTGCCGAGGCATACAAAAAGGTTGGTGGCGCTAATAGCTGGCCCGGCATGGCATTGGATAACGACCAAGGCATTGTCTACATTCCCACCGGTTCAGCAGCGTTTGATTGGTACGGGGGCGACCGCGAAGGGTCCAACCTCTTTGCCAATTCCCTATTGGCACTCAACGCAAACACAGGTGAGCGGATTTGGCATTTTCAAATGGTGCACCACGATATTTGGGACCGCGATTTGCCCGCACCACCCAATTTAGTTGACATTGTTAGGGACGGAGAGACCATCCCTGCCGTTGCTCAGGTTACTAAAAGTGGTCATGTATTTGTGTTCAACAGAATCACGGGAGAACCTCTGTTCCCTGTCGAGGAAAAAGCCTATCCAAGCTCCACGTTACTTGGAGAAAAAGCATTTGAAACACAACCTTTACCGTTAAAACCAGCGCCATTTGCACGACAGATTTTAACAGAAGAGGATTTATATGCCCCAAACCGGACTGCCTTTGTGGATGATTTGGTGCCAGGCAACGAAACCGATAAGGCACCAACCGTGCTTGAAAAATTCAATTCCATTACATCACAAGGGCAGTTTACACCCATGGATACCACCGGAGTGATTCTGTTTCCGGGTGCCGATGGTGGTGCCGAATGGGGAGGGGCTGCACTTGACCCACGAGATGGGATCATGTACGTTAACGCCAACGAAATGGCATGGATTATTAAAATGAAAGAAATTGACAGCGATGCAGAAGGCTCAAGTGTTGGCCAAAGTTTGGCACAAATCCATTGTGCTAGGTGCCATGGTGGCGATTTACAGGGTTTGAACGGAATACCAGAGCTTCAAAATGTGAAGCTAAGGTTGGAAATCGACTCCATAAAAAGCATTATCCAAAAAGGGCGTGGTGCCATGCCCGGAATGCCAAATCTTTCCAAAGAAGAAACCAATGCCATAACCGACTTTTTGATGGATATCGAAGAAGTTAAAGATCATAGGTTAGAGAAAACAACAATCGATGTTCCCTATTCAATTTCGAGCTTTGCAAGGTTTAAGGACGACCGGGGTTATCCTGTTGTAAAACCGCCATGGGGAACTTTGAATGCCATCGACCTCAACACAGGAGAATATCTTTGGACTGTTCCCTTCGGGCACGAGGAAAGTTTGAACGACCCCAATATTCCTGTATCCGGACTTGAAAATTATGGTGGGCCCGTTGTCACCAAAGGTGGCGTGCTCTTTATTGCTGCAACGAAAGATGAAAAAATTCGTGCGTTCAACATGAAAACGGGCAAACAACTTTGGGCGGACCAACTCCCGGCAGGCGGCTATGCCACACCCATCACTTACCAAGTTAATGGCAAACAATACGTGGTAATTTCCTGCGGTGGTGGTAAAATGGGAACTGCCCCAGGTGATGAATACCGTGCCTACGCCTTGGAATAATTATGGCGCCGGATTCGGAATGGCATTGTGGATTTCCTCAATACCTTCCAAAACTTCATCGGAAAGGTCCACATCTATACTCCCAATATTTTCCTTGAGCTGCTCCATACTGGTCGCCCCGATGATATTACTGGTCAAAAAAGGACGGGTATTCACAAAGGCCAAGGCCATTTGTGCCATGCTCAAACCATGCTCTTTTGCCAATTGGGCGTATTGTTCAGTTGCTGCTACAGCGTTATCGTTGCTATACCGATCATAATTTGGGAACAAGGTCACCCTCGCCTTTCTCGGAGGAATCTCGGTAAGGTATTTTCCACTCAATACTCCAAAACCAAGTGGAGAATAGGCCAAAAGACCGATCTGTTCCCGCATGGAAATCTCGGAAAGCCCCACTTCGAAAAGTCGGTTCAAAAGATTGTACGGATTTTGGATGGTCAGCATTCTTGGCAAAGATTGGTGCACCTTGCTTTCTTCCAAAAAACGCATAGTGCCCCAAGGGGTCTCATTGGACAGTCCTACATGACGAATCTTGCCATCGGCGATCAAATCACGTAGTGTTTCCAATACTTGGTGAATATTGTCGTCCCAAACATCGATTGCGTGGGCATTGTACCCGCGTTGCCCAAAAAAATTAGTGTTACGTTCAGGCCAGTGGAGTTGGTACAGGTCAATATAATCCGTTTGCAACCGACTTAAACTGCCTTCCACAGCATTTATAATGGCCTCCTTGCTAAAACCTGTGCTCCGTATATGTTTTCCTGCGTAACCCGGTCCGGCAATCTTGGAGCCGAGCACCACCTTGTCCCTATTTCCGGTTTTTTTGAACCAGTTTCCGATAAGTTCCTCGGTCACCGCATAGAGCTCCTTTTTGGCAGGAACAGGGTACAGTTCTGCCGTATCAAAGAAATTTACGCCTTGATCAAGAGCATAATCCATTTGCTCATGGGCCTCATCCTCATTGTTCTGTCGACCCCAGGTCATGGTTCCCAGACAAATTTTACTGATTCGGATATCGGTATGCGGTATTCTGGTGTATCTCATCTTTTACAATTTAGGACGCCTAAAGGTACTGAAACAAAATTATCGGTCTTTAACCACAATGTTACTTTTCCACCTCCAGCAGGATAGGACAATGGTCGCTATGTTTTGCTTCGGATAAAATTACCGAACGCTTTAACCTGTCCTTTAACGGCTCTGCAACCATACCATAATCCAAACGCCAACCCTTGTTATTGGCCCTTGCATTGGCACGGTAACTCCACCACGTATAATTGTCCGGTTCTTTGTTGAAATGCCTAAAACTATCAATAAAGCCACTATCAATAAAGTTTCCTATCCATTCCCGTTCCACCGGCAAGAATCCAGAAACGTTCTTGTTACGGACGGGATCATGGATATCAATGGCTTCGTGACAAATATTATAATCACCACAAACAATCAGGTTGGGGCGTTCCTTTCTCAGTTCATCGGCATATTTTTGAAAATCGGCCATATACATCAATTTGTGATCCAAACGGTCGATGTTGGTGCCAGAAGGAAGATACATGCTCATGATGGAAAGGTCGCCATAATCGGCCCTAATGTTCCTTCCCTCAAAATCCATGTAATCGATGCCCGTTCCAAATTCAACATGGTCAGGTTGTTCTTTGCAAAGCAATGCCACACCACTATACCCCTTTTTTTGGGCACTGAACCAATAGTGGTACGGATACCCGGCTTCATCAAAAAGTTGGGTGTCCACCTGTTCTTCCATGGCCTTGGTTTCCTGCAGACAGATGACATCCGGGGAAACTGTTTGTAGCCAATCCACGAAACCCTTGTTCATTGCGGCCCGGATTCCGTTAACATTGTATGATGCGATTTTCATGTGCTCAAATTTGTCCAAAAATAGGTATTGCAATCGGCTCGTTAAAATTGAATTTGTCAATGGATATATCAAGAAATAAAATAAACCGGTTTTTCTTGATATTTTCCAGTAATTTAGATCAAAATGCTATGCATGACCTCACTTGTATTAATTGACATCCAGCGTGGACTGCAGGAAACGGAATTTTACGGTACCGAACGAAACAATCCCAACGCGGAAGAAAATTGCGGTAAGTTGCTGGATTATTTTAGAAAAAGAAATTGGCCGGTTTTTCATGTAAAGCACAATTCCACAAATCTTAGCTCCCCTCTGTACCCCACCAAACTAGGAAATGATTTTCACCCTGCGGTACAACCACTGATATTCGAACCCATTTTTGAGAAAAATGTGAACAACGCGTTCATAGGGACCGGTCTGGAACAGGGTTTAAGGGCCAAGAACATTGACAAGCTGGTCGTTGTGGGCCTCACCATTGAGCATTGTGTTTCCACATCGGTGCGGATGGCATCCAATTTAGGTTTTGAGGTGATTCTGGTTTCGGATGCGACCGCTGCATTTGATAAATTGGGATTTGATGGCAGAAGGTATAGCGCCGAAGTGATTTTTCATACCGAATTGGCCAACTTAAAAGACGAATTTGCGACAATCAAGGATACCGAAACCTTGATGAACGAACTCGATAATCAAGATTAATGAATTACATTCAAAGAGCACTCCCCTTCCTTTTTCTGATTTTTTCAATCTTGGATACACTTTCGCAGGAAACCCAAAAAGATTCCATAACACAATTGGACGAAGTGGTACTGACCCAAGAGGCCATACCCAAGAAGGCAACGGGAATCACCCCTTCATCAAAAATAGCAGGACAGACTTTTGAACGTTTCAATCCGGTTGACATCCCCTCGGCCATCAATCAAATATCGGGAGTATATATTTTATCCGGCGCCATTAACACCAATCGCATCACCATTAGGGGAATCGGGGCCAGAACTCCCTACGGTACCAATAAGCTCCGTTTGTATTTTGACGGAATCCCGGTAACCAACGGAACAGGCGCCTCTACCATCGAGGCCTACGATTTTGAGAACCTGGGCGCTGTGGAGGTCATTAAAGGTCCTAAAGCCACTGGTTACGGCTCCAATCTCGGCGGGGCCATACTTTTGGAGACAAAGGCATCGGTCGCGGACAGGACACAGCTCATCAATTCCTTTACGATAGGATCGTACAACATGCTCAAGGACAACCTTGGTTTTTCCCATTCGGAAGATGGCCTGAACCTCATGTTGAACTACAATCATTTGGAAACGGATGGTTACCGACAGAACAGTCAGTTCAATCGTGATGGCCTTTTGCTCAGCACACAATTCCGAACGGGACAAAAAAGCAGCATGTCCCTTTTGATGAACTATATTGACTACACTGCCCATATTCCAAGTTCCATCAATCAAACGGATTTTATGGAAGACCCGACCAGAGCTGCGGGAAATTGGTTGGAATCCCAGGGATACGAAGCCAATAAATACATTTTAACCGGACTGTCCTACACCTATCGGTTTTCCGATGACTTGCAGAACACCAGCAGTATCTTTTATACCTATCTGGACCACTACGAACCACGACCTTTTAACATTCTGGATGAATTTACCAACGGATATGGCTTTAGAACCAGCTTCGTAGGCAACTGGAAAAAAATGGATTTTACCTTTGGTGCAGAGTTTTACAGGGATGAATACCACTGGGGCACTTTTGAAAACCTGTATGAGGACAATAATGGCAACGGAAGTTTACAAGGAGGACAGCTTTCGGACAATATGGAATTCCGGAGACAGTTCAATCTTTTTGGAACATTGACCTATCCCATAACAACAAAATTCTCGGCACAATTGGGCCTCAATTTGAACAAGACCCATTATGATTTTAGGGATTTGTTCAATGAAGGTGGGAACAATGCTTCCGCCAAACGTGATTTTGATGCCATTTTGCTCCCAAGTCTAGGGGTCAATTATCAATTCCGGGACGGAAGACTGCATGCAAACATCAGCAGGGGGTTTTCCAATCCAAGTCTGGAGGAAACATTGACTCCCGGAGGCATCATCAATCCAGATATTGCGCAGGAAACCGGAATAAACTACGAGATGGGCAGCGATTGGCTGTTGTTCCAAAAAAAGTTGTCGGCCCATATCACCGTGTACCGAATGAACGTAAAGAATCTGTTGGTGGCGCAGCGTGTTGGAGAGGACCAATATATTGGTAGAAATGCGGGAAAAACACGTCACCAAGGGTTGGAAATGGAACTACAATACAAAGCAAGAATGGCTCGGACCATCACTTTTGCCCCCTATATCAGTTACACACTGAACGACCACAGTTTCGTGGATTTTGTAGATGATGATAACGATTATTCCGGTAATCCGCTTACGGGTGTTCCAAAGCATCGACTGAGCTCGGGCATCGATTTTAGGCATTCCAGCGGCCTACAATTGAACTTGACTCATCAGTTTGTGGACGAAATTCCCATGACGGATGCTAATTCCATCAACAGTGATTCCTTTAACGTGTTCCATGCCAAGTTGGGGTTCCGAACATCGCTTTCATCCCATATCAGTCTAGGAATCAATGCCGGGGTCAACAATATTTTTGATACCAACTATGCGCAATCCATATT
The DNA here is from genome assembly GCF_033441595.1 of Flagellimonas crocea. Taxonomy (NCBI): domain Bacteria; kingdom Pseudomonadati; phylum Bacteroidota; class Flavobacteriia; order Flavobacteriales; family Flavobacteriaceae; genus Flagellimonas; species Flagellimonas crocea. Next base: position 405,312 of record NZ_JAUZVX010000003.1, read on the forward strand.
GATCAATGCTGTTGGATTCGGCGGTGCGCAGCCCAGATATTATTATCCGGGCAATGGACGCAATTATTTTGGAGGGCTGCAATTAAACTATGCTTTTTAAATGAATCCAAGAATACAAACTTTGCCGGTCACCATATTGGTCGGGAAAAAATCAATCACCTCGTTTGCCAACAACAATACCTTTGAACTATGGCAGGCCTTTTCTCCCCGTAAAAAAGAAATAAACCATGTTGCCAATAATGACAGCTATGCCGTAGAAATCTATCCCACCGCCACATTTTTTCAAGATTTTGACCCGACCCTTCAGTTTGAAAGATGGGCGGCCATGGCAGTTTCGAAAATTGAAGAAATACCCGAGGATATGGAAAGTTTGACCGTTCCCGAAGGATTGTATGCCGTTTTCCCGTACAAAGGAAAGCCAAGTGAAGCGATGAGGGCCTTCAAATACATATATGGCGAATGGCTACCGAATTCCGAATACGAAATGGATAGCAGGCCCTATTTTGCACTGATGGGAGACAAATACAAAGGGGAACATCCAGAATCGGAAGAAGAATTTTGGGTTCCTATCAAGAAAAAGTGAATCAATTTTAGGATTTTATAATAATGCTTCAGGATTGACACCTTCAATATAACCTCTTGGGTATAAGTGTTATATTTGATAGCATTGCTTTAACCGACCAAAACTACATCACTAATGAAAAAACCTCTTGCATTCAGTTTAGTATTTATTCTGATCTCAACAATCGCACTTGCCCAAAAGGACAAGAAAAAAATCATTGCGGACCTTGATGCCAAAAAAGACCATTACAAAGAAATTGCCAAAGAATTATGGACCAATCCCGAATTGGGGTATTTGGAAGAGAACAGTTCGGCCCTTCTTCAAAGCGAACTCGAAAAAGAAGGTTTCACCATTGAAAAAGGCGTAGCCGGAATTCCAACGGCCTTTACGGCAACCTATGGTTCCGGAAGCCCGGTAATCGGTGTCCTTGGAGAGTTCGACGCCCTACCTGGAATGTCCCAAGATGCCGTTCCTTTTAGAAAACCTAGAGTGGTTGGCGAGCCTGGGCAAGCTTGCGGTCACCATTTGTTCGGTACTGGTTCCATGGCTGCCGCCATTGCTGCCAAGAATTATTTAAAAGAATCCGGAAAATCAGGAACCATCCGTTTTTACGGAACACCCGCAGAAGAAGGAGGGTCTGGAAAAGTATATATGGTCCGAGCAGGTCTTTTTGATGATGTTGATGCAGTGGTTTCATGGCACGCTGGTGATAGAAACGCTTCCAATCCAAGTACCAATTTGGCCACCATTTCCGGTAAGTTCCGGTTTACCGGACAATCTTCACATGCCGCGATGGCCCCGGAATTGGGTCGCTCTGCCCTGGACGGTGTGGAAGGCATGAACGATTTGGTCAATATGCTTCGCGAGCATACCACCGAACCAACGCGCATCCATTATGTGATCACCAAAGGTGGGGATGCTCCCAATATTGTCCCCAAGGAAGCCGAGGTATATTATGTGATCCGGCACTCCAACCGAAAAGAGGTGAAGGCCGTTTGGGATAGGGTGGTAAAAGCTGCAGAAGGTGCCGCCATTGGTACAGAAACCGAAATGACCTATGAGATCATAGGCGGGACCTACGAAAAATTGCCCAACGAGCCCCTTTCAAAAATTATGCACGAGAACATGATGCTTGTGGGGGGAGTTGACTACACCCCTGAAGACCTTGAGTTTGCCAAGGAAATCCAGAAAACCTTGGGCGCCCCAAAACCCATAGAGAGTGCTGGGGAGATCCAGCCTATGGAATTTACCTATGGTAAAGCCTCTGCAGATACCGGAGATGTGAGCTGGAACACCCCGACGGCTGCGGTGAATACCGCCACTTGGGTTCCGGGAACACCTGCACATAGCTGGCAGGCCGTGGCCGCCGGAGGAACCGATATTGGTTTTAAGGGAATGATGGTGGCCGCCAAGACCATAGCCCTTTCCGCGATGGACCTGTTCAAAAATCCAAAGCTTTTGGAGGAGGTAAAAGCAGATTTCAATAAAAGAAGAGGCCCCGATTTTAAATACGAGGCATTGCTGGGTGATAGAAAGCCGGCATTGGACTACAGAAAAAATTAGACCATGAGGACAAACCTTCTCCTTCTTATTATCATCCTAGGTATACTGGGCTGTAAACAAGAGGCACAAACTACGGAAGAGGCACTATCAAGGTTTCAGCACAACCTGGCTTCAGGGCCCAAGCCTTGGACAGGCGAAAACTTTGAGCCTACCGAGGATGATTTTACCTTTGCCATTATTTCCGATCTCAATGGTGGGGAAAGAGAAGGTGTTTACGCTACGGCCGTTCAACAATTGAACATGTTGGACCCGACTTTTGTGCTCAGTGTAGGGGATTTGATCGATGGCGGAACGGAGGATACTGTACAACTAAAAAAGGAATGGGATTCCTTTGATGAGCGTACGTCAAAACTCAACATGCCATTTTTTCATTTGGGCGGCAACCACGACCTAACCAATCCGGTGATGCGGGAGTTTTGGAAAAATAGATTCGGGCCACGCTACTATCACTTTATATATGAAAACGTATTGTTTTTGATGATGGATTCCGAAGATTACGAAGAAGAGCGCATGATGGAAATCTACAACGCCCGGGCCAAGGCCCTCAAAATCATCAACGGGGAAATTGAAGGTACATATGAAGAATCCGAGTACTATAATATGCCCGAAAGGAGCGTTGGCGGTATGAGCAATGCCCAATTACAATATTTCACCAAGGTATTAAAAGACCATCCAGACGCAAAATGGACCTTCGTGCTCATGCACAAACCACTTTGGATGCGCGAGGACGAAAAAGGTCTCGGCCCCTTGGAAGATGTCCTGGCCGACCGGGAGTATACCGTCATCAATGGGCATTTTCATTCCTTTTCCAATCAAATACGAAAAGGACATAGTTACACCATTTTGGGCACTACCGGGGGCAGCCAAGATCCACGAGACTCCATGGCCTTTGATCATGTAAGCTTGGTTCGTATGGCCAAAAAACCGATGATCACCCATCTGAAAATGGATGGTATTTTAAACGAACAGGGAAAAGTACCGAATAGGGAGTAGATTTTAATATTCTTAAAAAAATGTTAACTTAGTTTTCACCAACTACTCAACTTAGTGCATATTAAAACCTTATGAAAAAATCCCTCGCTCTCTGTTTCGCTTTTTCCATCTCTTCCCTAGTGCTTTATGCCCAATCGGACAAAGAAAAAGCGGCTTCTACCGTAAACATAAACACCATTGAAAGTCATATCAAATTCTTGTCCGACGACCTTTTGGAAGGTCGGGAAGCAGGAACCAAAGGCAACAAAATAGCAGCCAGTTACTTGGCCGGTCAGCTACGCAAGTTTGGGGCAAGACCCGTCAACGAAGACAGTTCCTATTATCAAAAATTCCAATTGGAACAGTCCATGCCGCCCAACTATGTGGAGCTATCACTAAAAAACATGGATTATCCTTTGACCGCCAGTTTTATAATCCCTGCCGTCGACCATTCCGGTGAAGCGGTGTTTTTGGGCTATGGAACGGAAGAAGATTTTGCAAGTCAGGATGTTTCCGGAAAAGTGGCAGTGGTCCTCGCAGGGACCAGCGAAGATCCCAGTCCGAACGGAATGTTCCGAAGCAGGGCCACAAAAACAGCATTGGCCCAGCAGCATAACGCACTTGGTTTGATAGAGCTTGTGGATTTTGAAGAAAATTTCTGGACACGAGTGAATCATTATATCGGTTCTGGAACCAAGATAAAAGAGGAAACATCCAATGAAATGGACGATTCCGTTTATTTTCACACGTGGGTAAATACGCATAAGAGCAATCCAGATCTCAAAAAAGGGGAAACCATGCAGGTCAGCATAAAATCTGATGGTCAGACCAAAAAATATTTGGATACACAGAATGTCGTTGGAACAATCGAAGGTTCCGACCCGAACCTCAAGAACGAATATGTGATTTACTCCGCGCACTATGACCACGTGGGCATAGGTACGCCCAACGCCGAAGGGGATTCCATTTACAATGGGGCACGCGACAACAACATCGGGGTTACCGCAGTGCTCTCCATGTTGGAAAACCTCAGCAAATACCCCACTAAGCGCTCCGGGCTCTTTATTTTGTTTACGGCAGAAGAAAAAGGGTTATTGGGAAGCCAATATTATGCGGACCATCCACTGATCCCGCTGAACAAGGTTTCCTATTGTTTTAATACGGATGGCGGTGGATACAATGACACAACCTTGGCCACAATAATTGGTCTGGAACGCACCTCCGCGCAACCCTTGATTGAAAAAGGGGCCTCTGCTTTTGGACTAAAGGCCATTGGCGACCCCGCACCGGAACAGGGACTCTTTGACCGTAGCGACAATGTAAGCTTCGCCGCAAAAGGAATTCCAGCACCTACCTACTCCACAGGCTTCCATAGTTTTGACGATGAAATCTTTAAATATTACCACCAAGCGGACGACGAAGCCGACAGTTTGGACTATGACTACCTTCTAAAGTTTTATCAAGGATATGTGTATTCGGGTCGGTTGATTGCCAATAGCAACGAAAAACTGTTTTGGAAGACTGGTGATAAATACGAGGAAGCGGGCAAGGTTCTTTATGGGATGAAGTAAAATTTTTGAGTTCCATCATCGTGAATCCCTCTTGGAAGGCTGCATTCAAGATTTTTTCCAGTTTACATAAAATAGGAGATGCTGAAACGCTTTGCCTGCCGGCAGGCAGGTGTTCATCAGGACGATTTTTACCTCTCAAAAAAAGGTTACTACATCACCCTGTCCCGATAACTATCGGAATTGTTTCAGGGTCTCAACACCCCAACCCCTTCAACCTTCACCCAATACCTGCTTGTATATTTCATTTAATATTTAGATATTTATCTAAATAACTAATAAATGAATTCGCTGTTCAAGGCCCTTAATGATGAAACCCGTAGGCAAATTGTGGAACTGCTCAAGGAAAAGGACATGAACGCGGGGGAAATTGCGGAACGGTTTAATATTTCCAAACCCAGTATTTCCCACCATTTGGACATTCTTCGGCAAGCCGACTTGGTCACCAGCGAAAAAAAAGGACAGTTTGTGGAGTATTCCCTCAACACCACTATTTTAGAAGATTTGCTCAATTGGATACTAACCTTAAAAAAATAACCATGAACCTAAAAAAGGAACTTCCGATCATCGGCATTGTTTTGCTTCCCTTTCTGTATTTGGCCTATATATGGGACCAACTCCCGGAAAAAGTACCCTTGCATTATAACATTAAAGGTGAAATTGACCGCTATGGCGACAAATCGGAACTCATTTTGATTCCTATTATGTTGCCCTTGCTCATTTACGTACTCCTACTGGTAGTCCCCTACATCGACCCAAAAAAGCAGATTCAAAAAATGGGAAACAAATACTATTCCCTTAAATTTATACTTACCTTGATCACCTCGGTGATGGCCCTTTTTATCATCCATTCCACCAAAGGAGGAAGTTTGGCCAACCCAACCTTTATTTTCTTGATCATAGGCGTCACGTATCTTATTTTGGGCAACTATTTTAAAACCATCAAAGCCAATTATTTTATTGGAATACGCACTCCCTGGACCTTGGAAAGCGAATACGTTTGGAAAAAGACCCACAAACTGGGCGGCAAGGTTTGGTTTGTAGGAGGAATTTTGGCCATTATCAGTAGCCTTGTCCTTCCCTTGCAAACCAACATCAAAGTATTTTTGGCCATAACGGTTATTATAACTTTGGTTCCCGTGGTGTACTCCTATGTTTTGTTCAAAAAACAGAAAGATTAATTTTGAAGGGCTTACTTCAAGTATTGCAGAATCCTTATCTTAGTTAGCCGCTAGTAAAATTGGATTATGAGGAAGTTATTGCCCTTTTTTTTGGTACTCGCCACTATTTCCTGCACAGAAAAACCGCCCAAAAAAGTGAGTTCGGTGGACCCTGTGAACTGGAGCCAGCGCAAGACTTCAATTTCCAAAGCTGATTCCCTATTAAATGGTGTTTCCTATCTATCCGTATATTCAGAAATTTATAGTGAAACGGAACACAGAACCCATAACCTTACAAGCACGATAAGCATGCGGAACACCAACCTAAGGGATACCATTTTTATCCGTAAGGCTGAATATTTTGATACCCATGGCAACCCTATCCGTACTTATTTTGATTTTCCCATCCATATTAAACCAATGGAAACCGTGGAGATCGTAATCGATGAAAAAGACCGATCAGGAGGCACCGGTGCCAACTTTTTGTTCCATTGGTCAATAAAGCCCACTTCGCACGAACCTTATTTTGAAGGAGTGATGATTTCCACATCCGGTCAGCAGGGATTATCCTTTACCACAGAGGGCAAGCGTGTGGAATAGATGCTTCTGGCCTACAATTGTCATAGTTTTAATCCCTTGATTATAGTATCTTGTATGTACATTTTTTGGAATTGATTTTCCTTGCACATCAAACTACTTAACTATGAACGATCTACAAATCGCCAAAGGCGTTTCGTTAAAGCATATCTCCTCCATCGCAGAAAAATTTGGAATCGACCCGGAAAACATCGAAATGTTCGGGAAATACAAGGCCAAGCTCCCATTAAAGGCAATCAATCGTGAAAAAGCGAAAAAAAGTAATCTGATCTTAGTTTCGGCCATCTCGCCAACACCTGCTGGAGAGGGGAAAACCACCATGTCTATAGGGCTTTCCGAAGGATTGAACCGCTTGGGCAAAAAATCGACGGTAGTTTTACGCGAGCCTTCCCTTGGGCCGGTTTTCGGAATAAAAGGAGGTGCCACCGGCGGTGGTTATTCCCAAGTATTGCCCATGGAGGATATCAACCTGCATTTTACGGGCGATTTTGCAGCCATCGAAAAAGCCCACAATCTCTTATCTGCAATCATTGACAATAATATCCAAAGCAAGACCAATTCCTTGCTTCTTGACCCCAGAACCATAGGTTGGAAGCGGGTGATGGACATGAACGACCGTTCGTTGCGCCATGTAATCGTAGGGCTTGGCGGTACAACCTCGGGGGTGCCCCGGGAAACGGGATTCGATATTACAGCCGCATCAGAAATCATGGCCATTCTCTGTTTGGCGCAAAACCTTACGGATCTTAAAAATCGTTTGGGCAATATTTTTATTGGCTACACGTACGACAAAAAACCAATTTATGCCAAGGACCTGAAAGCCGAAGGCGCCATGGCCGCACTGCTCAAAGATGCCATTAAGCCCAATTTGGTTCAGACTATCGAAGGTAACCCCGCCATTATCCATGGTGGGCCGTTTGCCAATATTGCCCAGGGTACCAATTCCGTAATTGCCACCTTGATGGGAATGTCCTATTCTGATTACACCGTTACGGAAGCTGGGTTTGGATTTGACCTAGGGGCCGAAAAATTTTTCGATATCAAATGTCAATGTGCTGGCCTAACTCCAAAAGCAGTGGTACTCACTACTACAATTCGAGCTCTAAAATATCACGGAGGAGCTGATTTGAAATCGTTGACGGAACCTAATGTGGAAGCATTGAAAAAAGGGCTCCCCAATTTGGAAAAGCATTTGGAAAACATCGGCAAGTTTAAAATGGTGCCTGTAATCGCCATCAACAAATTTGTATCGGATACGGATGAGGAGCTTGCCATAATACAGGAATTGGCCGCTTCCAAAGGAATCCGTGTGGCAATTTCCAATGTTTGGGCCCAAGGAGGCAAAGGTGCCGAGGATTTGGCCAAAGCGGTCATTGAAATTGTGGAGTCGGGAGCTTCGGTATTTAAACCTCTTTACGATTGGAAATCCAGTGTAAAGGACAAAATAGCCACCATCGCCACCGAAATATACGGAGCGGAGTATGTGGACTACACGGCAAAGGCCAAAGCCGACCTAAGAAAAATAACTGACCTTGGCCTGGACGAATTGCCCGTATGCATCGCCAAGACCCAAAAATCGCTATCCGACAACCCGAAACTTTTGGGCAGGCCCAAAGATTTTATCATTACTGTACGGGAAATTGAAATCGCTGTCGGTGCCGGATTCTTGATTCCGATAACCGGTGATATCATGCGTATGCCGGGACTGCCGGCACACCCTTCATCCGAAGGTATCGACATTAATGATGACGGGGAAATTACGGGCTTGTTCTAGATTTTCTGCAACCAATACCGCATGTCCACTTCTTTGGAGATGATGTCTTTCACCTCTGAAAGTTTCACGCGTTTTTGGTCCATGGTATCCCTGTGGCGGATGGTCACCGTATCGTCTTCCAATGTTTGATGGTCCACGGTAACGCAGAAAGGCGTTCCCGCAGCATCTTGTCGACGGTAACGACGACCTACGGCATCCTTTTCATCATAATCCACATTAAAATCCCATTTTAACTCATCTACCAATTTTTGAGCAACTTCTGGTAATCCGTCACGTTTTAACAATGGTAGAACAGCAACCTTGTTCGGAGCCAACACGGCCGGAATCTTAAGCACGGTACGGGTAGTACCATTTTCCAGCTCTTCCTCTTGCAACGAATTGGAGAACACGGCCAAGAACATACGGTCTAATCCTATCGAAGTTTCTAAAACGTACGGCGTGTAGCTCTGGTTTTCTTCGTGGTCGAAATACTGGAGTTTTTTGCCCGAATATTCCTCATGCTTGCCCAAATCAAAATCGGTACGGGAGTGGATTCCCTCCAACTCCTTGAATCCGAATGGGAACTTGAATTCGATATCGGCCGCGGCATCGGCGTAGTGGGCCAATTTTTCATGATCATGGAAGCGATAATTGTCCTCGCCCATTCCCAACGATAGGTGCCACTTTAACCGTTTTTCTTTCCAAGCCTCGTACCACTCCATCTGGGTACCCGGCTTTATAAAGAATTGCATCTCCATCTGTTCGAACTCCCTCATTCGGAAAATGAACTGACGAGCTACAATCTCGTTACGGAAGGCTTTACCGGTTTGGGCAATCCCGAACGGAATCTTCATCCTTCCTGTTTTTTGTACGTTCAAAAAGTTGACAAATATACCTTGTGCAGTTTCAGGACGAAGGTATAGGTCCATGGCGCTATCTGCGGAAGCTCCCAACTTGGTGCCGAACATCAAATTGAATTGCTTTACGTCGGTCCAGTTTTTTGACCCCGATAATGGGCAGGCAATCTCCAATTCCTCTATCAAGGCCTTTACATCTGCCAAATCTTCATTGGCTAGGGATTTGCCCATACGTTTTAAGATGGTATCGGCCTTTTCTTGGTAGTCCATCACCCTTTGGTTGGTGGCCAAGAACTGTTCCTTGTCAAAGCTATCACCAAAACGTTTTTCCGCTTTGGCAACTTCCTTATCGATTTTAGCTTCAATTTTGGCAACATAATCCTCGATAAGTACATCGGCACGGTATCTTTTTTTGGAGTCTTTGTTGTCTATCAAAGGGTCGTTGAAGGCATCCACGTGGCCCGAAGCCTTCCATGTAGTGGGGTGCATAAAAATGGCCGCATCGATGCCCACGATGTTCTCATTGAGCTGCACCATGGCCTTCCACCAATATTCGCGGATGTTCTTTTTTAGTTCCGCACCATTCTGACCGTAATCATAAACAGCGCTTAGTCCATCATAAATCTCACTGGATTGAAATACATATCCGTATTCCTTTGCATGGGAGATAACCTTCTTAAAAATGTCTTCCTGATTTGCCATGCGGCAAAAATAGAATTTTACCCAAAAAGAAGTGTGTTATTTCAGCTGAAATTCTGTAGAGGCCAACAATCTTTCGTCCTCAAAGACATTTAAGGTATAAATTCCCTCTGGCAACGAACCCTCGGGAACGGTAATGGCATCACATATACTGATTTCCTTTCCGGTATACACAATTTCCACTTTTTTGCTGTAGGTGTTCCCGCTTACGGAAATGGTATTGGCGTTGTCCTCGATTACTGACATATTCGGGTCCAAAAATTGGAGGTACAATACTTTGATATCCCCCTTGGAGTTGGGGTCGCTCATAATGGTAACGCATCCCCTGAGTTTTTCGATCACCGAGGCCTTATTGGTTTTAATGGGTCTGCCCGCCCTTAGCCTAAACCCGCTTCCTTCGGCATCCTGCAGTTTTAGATAGCTTTTGATACGTAGCTCCTTGGTGAGTTCCTTATTGGTCTCCCGCAACAAGGATTCGGTCTGCTGCATGCTGTTTGCCCTGCCCCGGAGTTCCTCCAGTTGCTTTAAGGTTTCGTCGTACTTGCTGGCCAACAAACTATTATTGTAGCGTAAAAAGTTGTTCTTGAGCTTAAGACTGTCAAAACGCAGTTCCAGTTTACGGAGCTCCTTTCTGGTTTCCTTCAATTTGGTGATGCTGAAGTTGAGCCTACCTACGGAATCCAACAATTGTTGCACCCTAAAACGTGAGGTCTGCAATTCGATTTCGTTGACCTCGTTCAATCCGGACAAGCGGTCCACCTCGGCGCGCATCAAGGTCAGATCTTTTACCAAAAGTCCTTTTTCCTCTTCCAGATAGATCATTTGGTTTTTGGACTGCGCGTAGCTGTAGTAGAAGGCAATAAGAATCCCCACAATGACCGCTGCCATAGCGGCAAAGATAATCTTGTAGTTGAAATTGTTATCTTGGGAGTTCATGGGGTTGACAGACTACTCTAAAAATGTATAAGATTTGATACCAAAAAGGTTGGCTAAGATAATAAACGAGATTAACAACGTCCTATTGCCAAGGGTATGTTTTGGATGTAATGCCCAATTATTTAGTGGAGAGCATATTTTGTGTGCCGTTTGTCGACATGATGTGCCGCTCACCGATCATAACTATCTGGAAGAAAATGAGGTGGACCGTATTTTTTATGGTAGAATTCCTATAAAAAAGGCTGCTTCGTTTAGTTTTTTTTCCAAAAAAGGTCCCGTGAAAAATCTTTTGCACTGGCTCAAATATAAAAACCAGGAGGAAATAGGAGCTTTTTTTGGAGCATGGTGCGGCGCCCATTTGAAGGAAAGCGGACAACTAAAACATATTGATCTCGTAATCCCTGTTCCACTACATCCCAAAAAACTGAAAAAACGGGGATACAATCAGGTGACATTGTTCGCCCGTAAAATTGCAGAAAGCATTGGGGCGGAATATTGCGATGATTGGCTGATAAAAGTAAAAAACACAAAAACGCAGACCAAAAAGGGGAGACAATGGCGCTGGGAAAGTTCAAAAAACGCCTTTCAGCTTGATTCTTCGAAAAATCCAAACTGTAAAAACATCCTTCTGGTGGACGATGTGATCACTACTGGCGCGACCATAGAATCTTGCGCCAGGACGCTACTCCAACATAAAGATTTGGAGGTCTCCGTTCTTAGTATCGCCACGGTATCGGAGGGTTAAATTTTATTAATGCGCTGTCCCAGTTTTCAAATTAGTTGTTTCTTTGTTCCACATTGGTTTTAAGCATGGTTTACTTAAAAAAATTGTTGGGACTTCTTTTTATCGCCTTTATGGTGTTGGCCCTGTGGCAATGTGCCAAAAGAGGTTCGCCCAGCGGCGGTCCAAAGGACCTTGATCCTCCAAAACTTTTGAGGACAGAGCCCGAAAACTTTACCACCAATTTTAAGGCTACCAAAATCCGTCTCTATTTTGATGAACTCATCAAGTTGGAAGATGTGCAGAACCAACTGGTGGTATCCCCTCCGTTTAAGCACCCAGCAGAAATAACCCCAATGGGTACCCCTAGCAAATACATTCAGGTAATCATTAAGGATACCCTCCGGGAAAACACTACGTACACCATCAATTTTGGGCAAAGTATTGTGGACAACAATGAGGGAAACCCCAACAGTTTCCTGAGCTACGTGTTTTCAACGGGAGATTATATCGATTCCCTTACCTTGACAGGGGCCGTTAAGGATGCCATCAACCGAAAGGCAGATGAATTCATTAGTGTCATGCTCTACGAAATGGACAGTACCTATACCGATTCCACGGTTTTCAAAGAGCCTCCATTGTACATTACCAATACGGGCGACAGCCTTCCTTTTTTTGAACTCCAAAACCTTAAATCAGGAAAATATGCCCTGTTTGGCCTTAAGGATTTGAACAAAAACAACATGTTCGACCAAGGACAGGATAAAATTGGTTTTATCGAGGACACTATTACCCTGCCCACAGATTCTATTTACGGACTGAACCTGTTTCGGGAGCAACTGAACTATAAAGTATCCGTACCGAGTTTTGTGGCCAAGAACAAAATTATCTTTGGGTATCAAGGGGATTATCGTGATATGGCCATTGAAACCTTAACGACCTTGCCGGACTCCGTGGAGACCACAATTTTGAAGGAACGGGACAAGGATACCCTTAATTATTGGATGAAACCTACCGATCTGGACTCCATTATTTTCACGGTAAGAAACGATAAGGCCAAACTCATCGATACGTTTACGGTGAAACTTCGGAACCTTCCCATGGATTCTTTGAAGTTGTCCCCATCGGTTAACGGTAAACTTAATTTTGAGGATACCTTCAGTATTTTGGCCACTACGCCCATTGCGGCTGTGGATACGAGCAATATTTCCCTAAACGTCAGTGATTCCATTCCAATGGGATATACCTATGCTTTGGACAGTGTGAAGAACAAAATCGATTTTGATTTTGAGATCGAACCCAATCAAAAATATTCGTTTTCCTTTTTACCCGGGGCCATTACCGATTTTTTCGGTATGCAGAACGATACTCTGACATACAATCTTTCCTCCGGCAGTTTAACCGATTACGGTAATTTGACCATGATCTTGAACGGGGATGTGTCCTACCCCGTTGTGGTACAACTGACCAATGAAAATGGTGTGGTACAACGAGAAATTGCAGCTTCGGAACCTCAAATTTTTGAGTTCAACAATCTGACACCTGGCAATTATATTGCGCGTGTCATATTTGATGAAAATGGGAACGGCAAATGGGATACCGGAAACTTTTTGAAAAAGCGACAACCCGAAAAAATAAGCTATTACCCCGGCGTTATTGAAATCCGGGCAAACTGGGAAAAAGAAGAAACCTTTATCCTATCCAACTAAAACTGTCCCGGTCTTCCAAAAATCGCAATTGCTTTCTGGTAGATTCAATGTGTTCCTTGTTCAGGGTGGCATACAGAATTGTTTGATCTTTGGAAAAAGCCAATGGTTCGCCCAACACGTCATATACCCCCGAATGTCCCGGGTATTCGTAGTCCAGACCATCCTTACCGGTGCGGTTAACGCCAACGCAATAAGCCATGTTTTCGATGGCCCTGGCCCTTAGCAGTGTATCCCATGCATTGATTCTTTTCTTGGGCCAATTGGCCATGTAGATCAATACGTCGTAATCTTCGGTGTTTCTGGACCAGACGGGAAACCTAAGGTCGTAACAGATCATGGGACAGATTTTGAATCCTTTGTATTCGAATATCGATTTTTTATTTCCAGCCTCATATACTTCGTCCTCACCTGCCAAGGTAAAGGTGTGTTTTTTGTCATACACCTCCACGCTACCGTCCGGCGATACAAAAAACATACGGTTAAAAAATTTTCCTTTCTCTTCAAAAACAATGCTCCCCATAACGGCCTTATAGTGTTGTTGGGAGATTTGCTTCATCCATTTGAAAGTGCCTTCGCTTTCTTGGAGCGGAACATTTTCAGGCTTCATGGTAAAACCTGTGGTGAACATTTCTGGTAATATGATCAAATCCACATCATCGGGGATGCTTGCTATTTTCTCTTCAAACATTTTACGGTTGCTTGTAGGGTCTTCCCAGTGCAGATCGGTTTGAATCAATGCAATGTTCAATGTTGTGGGCATTTAATATCTTTTGAGAATTTCTTCCATTTCTGTGTTTCCCTGCTCAAGAACAAGATCCATTGCAGTTTTGCCCCTGGCATCTTTTACGTTGGCATCTGCTCCATGTTCCAAAAGCAATTCAGCAATATCCTTACGGTCAAATGTTACCGCATAAATAAGACAAGTGGCCCCCATGGCATTCTTTTGGCTGACATTGGCTCCTGCCTTGATCAATTTTACGGCAATTTCGGTATACCCTTTAAAACAGACTCCCATAAGTGCTGTGTTTCCGGAACCGTCAAGGGCGTCCACCTCTGCTCCTTTGTCCAATAGAAATTGGACCAAATCTTCACGGCCATAGTATGCCGCCAGCAAGAGGGGGGTAGAGCCGCGCTGGTCTTGGATTTCCAAAAATCCCGGATTGTTTTCCAATAGGTCCATAACGGCCTGAGTGTTGCCGTTTCGTATATGGTCGAAGAATGCTTCTTTCTTGTTCATAGATACGTTTAAAGTTATAAAAAAACTGCCACAACTTTTTGGGTCATGGCAGCCTTTGCAATTAATCTTCCTTTTCTATTATTATTGAAATTATTTCAAATCAAATCGATCTAGGTTCATCACCTTGGTCCATGCAGCCACAAAGTCCTTCACGAACTTTTCTTTGGAATCGCTACTTGCATAGAGTTCGGACAGGGCGCGAAGCTCAGAGTTGGACCCAAAAATAAGGTCTACGCGGGTTGCGGTCCATTTGACATCACCTGTTTTGCGGTCTTTCGCCTCAAAAGCTTCCTCTGCTTCGGAAGTAGGCTCCCATTGGGTCGCCATATCCAAAAGGTTCACAAAGAAATCGTTGTTCAGGGTTCCGGGTTTGTCTGTCAAAACTCCGTGGTTGGATCCATCATAGTTTATATTGATAGACCTCAATCCACCCAAAAGAACCGTCATTTCCGGAGCTGTCAACGTCAAAAGTTCTGCTTTATCGATCAGCATGGTCTCCGGAGTGGTCTCAAAGGTGGGGGCATAATAATTTCTGAACCCATCCGCTTGAGGCTCCAACCATGAGAATGATTCTACATCGGTCTGTTCGGCCGATGCATCTGTACGTCCTGGAGTAAATGGAACTGAAACGGTGTGACCTGCATCCTTGGCAGCTTTTTCAATTCCTACAACACCTCCCAGTACCACAAGGTCGGCAATGGATACTTTTTTGTTTCCGGATTGCTCATCATTGAATCCTTGTTGGATCACTTCATAGGTATTCAGAACCTTCTTTAACTGCGTTGGGTTATTTACTTCCCAACCCGTTTGAGGGGCCAGGCGAATGCGTCCGCCATTAGCTCCACCACGTTTGTCGGAACCACGGAAAGTGGAAGCGGAAGCCCATGCCGTGGATACCAATTCGGTGACCGTGAGTCCAGCACTCAAGATTTTTCCCTTCAAGTTCGCTACATCGGAATCGTTGATAACTTCGTAGTCGACCTCTGGAATTGGATCTTGCCACAACAAATCCTCTTCTGGCACCTCAGGTCCATACATTAGCGCTTTAGGACCCATGTCCCTGTGCGTTAGCTTGTACCATGCACGTGCGAAGGCATCTGCAAACTCGTCAGGGTTTTCGTGGTATCTTCTTGAAATTTTTTCATAATCAGGGTCAACTCGCAATGCCAAGTCCGTAGTGAACATCATTGGAGCATTTTTCTTGTTTGGATCGTAGGCATCTATTACGGTTCCTGCACCTCCACCATTTACAGGTTGCCATTGAACGTCGCCAGCTGGACTTGTGGTCTTTTCCCATTCATATTTAAATAGGTTGTCAAAGAAGCCCATATCCCATTTGATCGGGTTATTTGTCCAAGCTCCTTCCTCACCATCGGTAATGGTATCGGGTCCCTTACCTGATTTGAAGTCACTCATCCATCCGAATCCTTGGTTGGCCAAAGCGGCACCTTCTGGCTCAACTCCTTTATGCTCGTGCGGTCCGGCACCGTGAGACTTACCAAAGGTGTGTCCACCAGCGATCAAGGCCACAGTTTCCTCATCGTTCATTGCCATTCTCTTAAAAGAGTTTCTTATATACTTGGCGGCCAATGCTGGATCAGGGTTTCCGTTCGGTCCTGCTGGGTTCACATAGATCAACCCCATGTGGTCAGCTGCAAGGTTTCCTTTCAGTACACCTTCTTCATCGTGTCGCTCATCGCCGACCCATACTTTTTCGGGTCCCCAGTTTACGGATTTATCTGCTTCCCAATCATCAATTCTACCTCCTGCAAAACCGAAAGTCTTAAAGCCCATGGACTCCAAGGCCACGTTACCGGTAAGAATCATAAGGTCTGCCCAAGAAAGTTTGTTGCCATATTTTTGTTTGATAGGCCATAACAAACGACGGGCCTTATCCAAGTTGGCATTGTCCGGCCAGCTGTTCAATGGGGCAAAACGTTGTTGTCCACCTACGGTACCTCCACGTCCATCTTGAACACGATAAGTACCCGCGGCGTGCCACGCCATACGGATAAAGAAGGGCCCATAATGCCCATAATCCGCAGGCCACCAATCTTGGCTGTCGGTCATCAGATCCGTTAAATCTTTTTTTACAGCATCCAAATCCAAGGATTTGAAAGCTTCAGCATAGTCAAAATCTTCTCCTAAAGGGTTTGTTAGGTTAGAGTGTTGACGTAAGATGCCCAAGTTCAATTTTTCGGGCCACCAATAATCAATCGAAGTTCCTTCACCAGCTGCCTGGTTCATTGCGTTTAAGTGCGGACAAAGACTTTCATCCGCTCCATTTGCCAATTCTTTACTCATGATTTTATAGTTGTTTTATATAGTTTTCCAATTTTTAAAGTTACGAAAATGAGCTTCTTTACAATAGAGTTTTGATATTAAAATACTATTAAAATATAGGTATTGTCTATATAATATTTGACATCATCGCCTCCCCCAATGTCCTTTTCAACAAGGAATGGGAATATTTTTTTATGCACCGAGAAAATATTTGGTAAACCAGACGGATTTAGTTTTAAATTTAATCTTCTCAATTATAGAGATCTACAATCAATCAATCAATACATTAAACATTATCACAAATGAAAAAATTAATTTATCCTTTTGTTGCATTTATACTTTTAAGTTTTGCCAAAGATTCCAGCACTGGTCTTAGTCCAGAGGATCGAAAAATGATGCTCAAATATTTGACGGAAACCAGAGATCATTTGAAAGAGGTACTTGATGGTCTTTCGGAAGAACAGCTCAACTTTCAAGCAGACCCCACTTCTTGGTCGATAGCCCAATGCGTGGAGCATCTGGCGCTTACGGAAAGAACATTTTCTGAAATTGTCCATAAATCCGTTGCTGAAGGACCAAAACCAAGTCTAAAGGATTCCTTGGTATTCAAAGATGAGCAAATTATGCCCATGGTCGTGGACCGTTCGAACAAAGTGAAGACATCCGAACCGTTCGAGCCCAGCGGCAAGTTTGGTTCCACCGACGAAACTCTTGCAGCATTTATTGATGGCAGGGAGGCACTTATAGCATATGTAAAAATTACCGAGGACGACCTACGAAATCGTTTTAACAGCGACCTTCCTTTTGGCACCGTGGATGTGGTACAGTTTATTGTATTTGCGGCAGGCCATTGCGAACGTCATATTCTACAAATGGAAGAGGTAATGGACCATGAGGATTTTCCAGAAATGGAATAACCAAACAATAGGCTTTTCTTAACACTTATTGGCAAACCCTTTCCAAAACGGAAGGGGTTGTTTTTTTAATTTTGGTATATATTAAAAGAACACTATGAAACATTTACAATCGATAGCTTTGGCAACATTTCTATTTTTCGTCACCATTGCCTCTGCTCAGAATAAAAAAGACAAAAAAATAATGGCCGATGCTCAAAAAGCGAAGACCACCTTATTGGAAACCAGTCCAGGCCTTGAGCGTTTTTTTGATGAATCCGCAGGCTATGTGATATTTCCCAATGTAGGGAAAGGTGGTTTCATCATCGGAGGTGCATCCGGTAACGGTGTGGTGTATGAAAACGGTGATGCCGTGGGAATGGCCGACCTTAAAAAATTGAACATTGGACTACAGGCAGGCGGACAGGCCATCATTGAAGTAATTTTCTTTGAAACCGATGTGGACCTGCAACGTTTTAAGACCGAAAAGTTCCAGTTTGCTGCTGAAACTTCTGCAGTTGCCTTAAAATCGGGCATAGCCTTTAACGCTAAATACAAGGATGGTGTGGCCGTTTTTGCACTTCCCAAAGCGGGTCTTATGGCCGATGCTTCTGTGGGTGGACAAAAGTTTAGCTATAAGGCGTTTTAATATTTTAATCCCGAACCCCTGGGGTAAAATCCTCGGGGGCATTTTGGGGGAGTTTTGTTGTCCCTGCTTCTCCTGAATCATTAAAAATGGTCCATTCACCAAAGGTGAAAATTGGATTACCTTCCAAAATATCAGGATTGCGAACCGCTCTTCCATCCTCGAACTCATGGTTGGTTCCTGAACCATCCTCCCCGATTACCCCGAACATATCGATTACGGTTCCGAAGGGGTCGACCAACTCCAAATTATCATCCCCATTGGAATCTGCAGGACTGTTGGTGGATACTCCCAAATCGGGAGCAAAGCCATAGACCAGTTCAAATTCTGTAGCGTTGGGAGAGATCACCAATGTACTCTCAGCACCGATTATAAAACCCGATAAATCAATGGTGGAGCTCACTTCCGTATTATCGTTGGTGTATCTGCGAAGCGTCCACAAGTTTAGGTCCAACGGCTCTGATGAAGCGTTATAGAGTTCCACAAAACGAGCGCCTGCATTATTATCGGGGTCGGCCAATTCAGAAATAAAAATTTGGTTGGAAGTGAACTCGGTGATAATTTCTGGGCAACGCTCTTCGGTAAAGTTTACGTCCTCCAACGTTCGGATTACGAGTTGAGGGGTCTTCCCATCCTTGGTTAAGATTGCAGTAATGGTTCCGTTTGTTTCGGGCAACGGTTCGGCTTGGAAATCGGCATAACCACTGTTTATAAGTGCAATTTCGTTTTCTTCGCAATCCAGCAGGGTCCGTTCGGTTTCTTCTTGGGGAATGGCATAGGTTTCACCTAAGGTTTCCTCCGCAAACTCCACATTTTGCAGTTCTACCAATATATTGGAAGGCAGACTATCTATTTCTGATATAGTTGCAAGCACAGGGTCGGGACTCCCTGCGCCATCGCAGGCCACAAAAAGATGTTCAAAAACCTTCCCCGAAGGCAACCTGCCGATGGAAAGGTTTCCAAAGGAAGAGAAAACGCTCCCGATTCGAAGGTTACTTCCTTTTTTGCCCAAATAAAGGTCTTTCAACTTTACAAAAACTTTGCTCCCCACTGGAAATTGCAAATGGGATTCCCTTAAGTCCATTTCAAGTTGAAGTCCTGATTTTGGATTGCTTAGGGCATCTTGCAGATAAAGCACCCCGAAAAAATTCCCAGCACGGTCGGATGAGACTACATAACCTTCTAAAATCAAATCATCCAGAATCTGGACTGCATCATCTTGCACCAAAGAATCCAATTCGGAAAAAGTAATATTTGACGCTATTTCCGTTGTGCAATTCCCTTCGATATTGTCAAAATCCCTTCCATCCACACAACATAAAAAGGAAATCAAAATGAAGGTTCCGATAATTTTTAAAATCACGTTTTTCATAAGAAATAGATTAAAAGCTGATGGCCAAATTCAAGAAATAGGTTCTTCCGTAACTGTACCAATATTTTGGGGCAAAGGAGGGCGTTCCACTCTGATTGTCCTGTTTCAGCTGGCCAAAATTTCCGTTCCTGCTCTGCTCATATCCGCCCGTGCGGAAAACCGTATCAAACACATTGTTGACACTGGCGAAAAAGCTGATGTACTTTCCATCGATCAACCAGGATTTGCCCCCGACCAAATTCAACAAATAGATATCGTCGAGTTTGTTTTGCTCTAGCAATTTGGCCACATTCTCTTCGGTAGCATCGGGAAAAGGTTCATTGGTTTCGGGGTCGATGAGAAAACTGGACGTTCTGGTAATGGTGGAAAGATTGCTATAATTATTCGTGAGATAATTGGTCGTACCGCTTATCCACCAATATTTGGGAGCTCGGTAGGATACTCCCAGCGCCAATGCAGTTTGTGGCCCTTGGGCCAGTTTTAAATCCTTGAGATCGGCAATGCCCAAATCTATGTTTCCCTCGGGAGCAATAAGTTCTTCTTCGGCGCCTGCGGTATCAAAATTGATTTGAACAGATGGGTCGCTCGCGTACACATAATGCCCAATGTTTCCCGCAGCGGTCAATTTTACACTGGATGATGCCTCGTACTCAAAACCAAACTCAATGCCTTTGTGAAGCCTGTCCAATCCCGTGATTACTTCTTGAACAAAATCGGAACCCAGCCCTGAATCCACAAAAAAGAAATTAATGTCGGTGGTATGCTGAAACCTGGTGTAAAACGCACTGACTCGTCCCGTTAAGCTTGGGAGGCGCACAAAATAGCTCAAGTCCACGCTGCTGACCACCTCTTTCTGAAGCTCGGGAACCGTTTCGTTATTTTCCCGTGGGTTGATAAAAATGTTCTGTATGATGGGCGGTCGTTCCACCATCGCAGCATTGGCCGTAAACCAATGTCTCCCTGTCAGGAAATAGGTGAACCCTCCTTTATAGGCCAGGTTGGAAAAGGTTATTTTTTCGCTTGCTCCGAAGGAGTTTTCCAAATAGCGCTCATTTTTGAAGCGTCCGTTACGCTGTACATTAAAGTTGGAATATGAAGCTGACACAAATCCATTCCACTTGTTGGAGGTCAGTTGCACTTGGGCAAATCCTTCCATTTGGAAAGCATCCAAATTATAATGATAATTGAATTTCTCACCATCTGTCTTTTGTAATTCCCCATCAACATTATTCAAGGTGTTGGAAAAGGTGTCCATATCCTCGTGATAAGTAGCTCCCAACAAATCTTGTATTTCGGCATAGTTTTCAGATGCCGTAGCTCCGTAATTTCCGCCAAAGCCAAGTTTGATGAAATCATTCAAAGCATAATCCAAATTGGTGGCACCTGAAATGGAAGTGTTCTGAGCAACATCATCATAAAGTAAATAGGCTGCTTTTTCGCCATTGTTGGCATTCGCCGTGTACAGTTGCTCCCAATCGAGTTGTGGATTTTCCAAAAACGCTTCTTTTGCCAAGTTTGCATTGATAAAATCCGCTCCAATGGAACTGTTGATGTGGTAACTGGGCAAATAACGGTAATACGTTGGGTCGGGATTCGGTGCATTGTAATAGCCAAGCCTGCTTCTGGAATTGATTCCTGTTTGATAGGCAACCCCAATATTCCAATTGACCTTTTTCTTGTTCAAAGCATAGTTGAGCAAAAACAAGGGCTCAAAAATCTCACGCTCTCTAGAGTTACGAATTTTCCCATCTTGCTCGCCCCAATACGGGTTGTATTGACCACCCATCAAATCAAAGACTTCTTCCGTGACAGCAGAGGAGCGTCCGCGTCTGTTACGTGCCCATATAGAGGTAAACGTAATGCTGTTTTCAGGGTTGAATTGATACTCCAATGCTCCAAAAAACGAGTAGGCATCATACAGCGTTCCATTTACATAACCTTCCTTGGCCCATCGCCGCGAAGCGGATACGGAATAGGCCAAACCACTTGCTTTCTCTCCTGAATTGTAAGTAGCCATCAACCTACCGCGATAGGTACGATTGGACATAGATGACGACAACCGCAGACCAGGACGAAAACCAGAAGGTCGGGTAATGATGTTCGTGTTGCCCAAAATTCCGCCGAAGGTGTACGGATTCAACGTTAGGCTGTTGGTGAATTCTTGATTTCTGACCACATCATTAAGTCCGCCCCAATTGTTCCATTGTGGCCTGCCATCAAAAAATTTGTTCATGAGAATACCGTTGATCAACACTTGGCCATTTCGTGAATCATAACCTCGCACCTTAAAAAAAGCCTGTCCAAAATCGAACGCGGCACGGTTTAGAAAAATGTCACGAGTGGATTGCAACAGTCCCATGGAGCTGGAAACCGATTCAAAATCATCGGAAAGGTCACCATCTGTTAACGAAATAAGGTTGTCTGTCTGTTCGTGGGCAATGTCCCTTTCCAGATAAATCACGCCTAAATCAATCGGGTTTCCATCCAAATGGAGCGAAAATCGTTTGGGAATAAAGTCCAGGGCGGAAACATGTAGTGTCTCTGTTTCTCTACCCGGTAGGTCGAACTCAAACTTACCGCCGGAATCTGTAGAAAACTCTTTTAAAGTGTTTTCCAATGAAATTTTGGCATTGGAAATGGGCAATTTGTTTGCCTTTTCCATCAATTGCCCTGTAACTCGGGTACTTTGTTGTGCGTACAGCGGTTTACAACAACAAAGCACAGCCAATACTATGGCTAGCCTCATAGCTTATTGTAGGTTAATTAATAAAAAAGGGGTTGTAATTGCTGTACAAACTTTATAAAAGCCAACAATTGTACCTATTTTAGCTACAAAATCAAAATAAAATGCGATTATTAATATGCCTACTTGTATTAATATCGACCTCACTTTATGGACAAAAGTCCAAGACATACACCTTAAGAACGATTGCTTTTTACAACTGTGAAAACCTTTTCGACACGGTAAACGACTCCCTCACTTTTGATGATGACCGAACTCCCGAGGGCAGTTATCATTGGACACAGGAACGCTACTTGCAAAAGGTAGAAAACCTATCCAAAGTTATTTCCCAAATTGGTGCCGAAACCTCTAAAACCTCCCCCGACATTGTGGGGCTTTGCGAGGTTGAAAATCTGGATGTGCTGGAAGATTTGGTGCAACATCCCAATTTACGGGATAAGGATTATGGCATTATCCATTTTGATTCCCCTGATGCACGGGGCATTGATGTCGCATTGCTTTATAAAAAGGCAGCGTTTATCCCATCGTCGTTTAAAAGTCATCGGCTTTTGTTGTTTGATGATATGAGCGAAAGGAAATATACTCGCGACCAATTGGTGGTAGGTGGCACTATGGATGGTGAAGAAATTCATTTTATCGTGAACCATTGGCCATCGCGTAGGGGCGGAGCCGCTAAAAGTTCACCTTTACGTGTTCGTGCGGCTTTATTGAACAAGCGAATTATTGACTCCATCCAAGAATTGGATTTGGATGCCAAAATTATTTCGATGGGTGACCTGAACGATGACCCCATTGATGACAGTTTGAAAAAAATACTGAAAACAAAGGGCAAAAAACGTCAGTTGGACAGTGTCAGCCTGTACAACCCAATGGAAGCTATGTTTAAAAAAGGGATTGGTTCGTTGGCCTACCGAGACAAGTGGAACTTGTTCGACCAACTTTTTATGACCTCCAATTTAGTGACCGAGGACAGAACAACCCTATCGTTTTGGAAAGCGGGCATTTTTGCACCGCAATTTATCCGAACCGATGAAGGACGGTTTAAGGGGTATCCGCTACGTACCTACTCGGGCGGCACCTATACAGCTGGGTATAGCGACCACTTTCCTGCGTATTTGTTTTTATTGAAGGAGGTTAAATGATGGATTTCCAAAAAATAATCACATCGAGTACAGGCGAGATGTTTTGTCTGCCTTTCGACTGCGCTCAAGGTGACAAAACATTTAATATCTTTATCTCATGACAGTAAGACTTCCGAAAGACGAGGACAAACATATATCCGGCACCGATGATATTGCCCGCATTATGCAAAAGGTGCTTTGGCGACAGAACAAAATCCACAGGCAAAAAGAATATTTCTGGACCATTGGCATCAATACGGCAAACGATATTGAGTACATAGAATTAGTGACGATTGGAACGAACAACCGCAACATTGTCACACCAGTTCAAGTTTTAAGTTTGGCTGCGGCTAAGCAATGCCATAAAATTGTCCTTTGCCACAATCATCCTTCTGGTAACTTGGAGCCCAGCGAGGCAGATATCGCGTTTACAGAACGAATGGAGAAGGCTGCCGCTATATTAGAAATAGAACTGCTAGACCACATAATTATCTCTGAGGTTAATTACGTGACCATTTAAGGAAAATTTACGAAGTAAACTGTATAAGATTCCTGCCTTCCTGCCTGCCGCAGGAATGAAATTAAGCAAACCACTGCGCCCAAGGAATACGGCTCAAGATCAACAGCAATCCAAGTCCATAGAAAATGGAAATGGTCTTGAACTTTTTACTACTTTCCATAAACTTTTTATGGCGGGACCAACCTATGGTTATCAAAACCAAAGCTATAATATTAATGAATGGATGCTCTACGGCCAATAAGCGCGCAGGAGCATTGAGTCCACCCATACCCAAAGTTTGAACGGCTTTAAATCCGTTAGCTGATATAAAATACAGAATAAGCCCCACCAATAGTTGTATGTGGCTGAGTATAAGTGCGAACAAGCTTATACGAAGGTCTTTTTGAAGTGTGAAGTCTTTTTTGCCCAACCAACCAGCAATGGCATTGATTACGGCTATTACCAATACGGCCAGCACTACGTAGGCCAAATAAGAGTGTAGGTTCTTGATGATTTCCATTAGGTATAGTTTGTGTGTCTAAAAATACGGAATTTTGGGCATAAAAAAAGCCCCTCGCCAGAGCGAAGGGCTTTTAATTTTATTAAAAATTTACTCTAGAAGTTATATCTAATACTAAAGTTCCAAGTTCTTCCAAATCCAAAAAACACTCTATTAAACCTGTTTATTCCGTTCCAGTTATCAGCAGGATCAGTATTTGGCGAAGAGTTGGTTTCTGCTTCTGAAATGTAAAGTTCATCAAAAACGTTGTTCACGTTTAACCTTAGATTAAGAGACTTTGTTTTCTCCGCACCCAACAACATTTTATATGAAACCCCTGCATCAAAAAGATCGTAAGCTGGTAGTTTTAGCAAAAAGTCACTATCTGCAACACCGTTATTATCTTCATCTACAAAATCTTCAGGGCCAAAATCTGCATATAGATTGTCCGCATGGAACCAACTTACGTCGAATGACAATCTCTCCACTGGTTCAATATCAACACCAAGCAATGAGGTAAATTGCGCGGCGTCCCCTACTTTTACGCCATCCAAAATAAGGTTGGCTTCACCTACAGGATTGTTTCCATTGTCAAAAACAGTACCTGATGGGTTTCCAGAGTATTCCCAGTTACCTACTGAAAGCATTCCATTCACGCTGATCATGGAAGTTGGTTTTGCTACGAAATCCACTTCAAGACCTGTATGAACCTGTTCAACACCATTATAGTTTACAGATCCTTGGAAAACTACATTGCCCGATCCATCCAATCTGCTGTAGCTATCTGAAACAAACCTGTCTTTCCACGAAGTTCTATACAAGTTGACGTTAGCATTGAAAAAAGAAGTCCTGAAACCATAACCAAGTTCCAAACCAAGAATTTTTTCGTTCGTAAGTTCTGGATTAATGTCGTTTACAAAGTTTAAGAAAACCGCGTCGAAGAGAGGCTGCTTAACATAATAACCTGCATTGGCGAAAACATTGTGTTTTTCGTCCAAGTTGTAGTTAAGGCCGCCCTTTATGTTTCCTCCAACCTTATTTACCCATTCTGTGGTTTGCTCAGGATCTGAATCCAAGTAGTTGAATGGGTCTTCTCTCTTAAATCCTTGATTGGATATGGAACCTTGAACAAAGGCAGAAACATTGTCCTTTTTATATTCCAATTGTCCGAAGGCGCCTGCCCATCTTACAAAACCAAGGTTGTAGTAATCTATTTTTTTCTCATCATCAATATTCTTGAATACATTCAAGGTATTGCTGATTGTAGGTGCATATGTCTCTTGTATGAAATTGAAAGTATTATTGATGTCGTCATTGTCAACGTAATAATCTGCCCCTAAAAGATCGACCAATCTTCTGTAATGATATCCTTTATAAGTTCTCAGATCAACCCCTAAATCCCAGCTCCAATTTTCATTTATTTCATTGTTAAAGTTGATGATTGTTCCGAACCAGTTGTGTGAGTTAACGGAAGATCTTTGTGAAATACCGTTTTCAGGGCCTCTCACAAAATCACTGTCACTAACAAATCCAAAAGAATTGTTGTTTCCGTTCACGAACAAACCTTGATTGGCCAATTCCCCTCCAAAAGTGTACGTTTCTCTAGGGTCTCCAAAGTCAGGCACATCGGCACCACGGTTCCATGCCACAATATCATCGACCCTGATCAACCCATCCGCAGTTTTAAAAGTTGATGAAAAAGATTGGTTCCCGTTAATTCTACCTATTGAACCTATAGATCCGCCACGTCCGAACGAAGCATACACTACAGTTGAAAGTGACGATTTATCCGAAATGTTCCAATCCCAGTTAATAGACGCTATAGGTTTATGGTAAAAGTTTCCTCCAAAAGTAAATTCCTTACCATTTCTGTAACCCCAATCACTGTTATAACGAATGTCTGGATCGGTACCATTACCAAATCTGATATAATCGTTCAAAGTTGGTGCAAAACTTCTTTGATTGTGCTGTTGTGGAGCACCTGTTACAGTAAACTGAAAGCTGTGCTTGTCATTTGGATTGTATCCAAGTGCAAAAAAGTAATTATATCCTTCAAAACTGGTTCCATCAGCATAACCGTCGCCAGCAGTCCTGCTCAACAACAGGGAAGCAGATAAACCATTTTCCATGATTCCTGTGTTGTATGAGGCCAATGTCTTAAGGTAGTTGTTGTTTCCAACTGATGTTGAAACAGCTCCACCTTCTTTTTTGTCCGCAGCTTTCGTCACGACATTAATGGTTCCTCCAACGGATGAAATTGCCAATTTGGATGATCCTAAACCTCTTTGAACCTGCATGGCAGAAGTTACATCAGAAAGTCCGGCCCAGTTACTCCAATATACTTGTCCGTTTTCCATATCGTTAACAGGCATACCATTGATCATTACCGCAGAATTGTTCGTGTCAAATCCACGTATATTGATTCTTGCATCACCAAAACCACCACCTTGTTTTGTAACGTAAATAGAAGGAGTGGATCTTAATATTTCTGGAAATTCTTGAGAACCAAGCTTTTCTTGGATTTCTGCGGCCCTGATTGTGGAAACAGCAACAGGCGTTTCCCTATCCTTAGCAATATCCATTACGCCGGTAACAACAACTTCTCCAAGTTGCTCAGCATCGGGCATCAATACAATTGTTCCAACATTACCTGTTGAAGTAAAAGCGACTTCTTTTCTAAGAAATCCGATGTAAGATACCACCAATGTGCCAGAGCCTTGGCTGACTTCCAAAGTGAAGTTTCCGTCAAAATCCGTAGATGTACCGTTGCTGGTTCCTTTAACCATCACGGTTGCACCTGGTAGCGGTCCGCCCATTTCACCGTCGGTGACCGTACCAGTAAGAGTTCCTTGTGCAAATGCCATCGCGGAAACAAAAACAGCCGCAATAGCCAAGTAGATTCTTTTCATTTAATTCAGTGTTTAAGTGTTTAATTAGCCCTGCAAAAGTGATTCATTTTTGACACTCTGCGATTAAGCCAAAGTTAAAATCATGCAAATATAGTTAACACTAAATTAACAAATCAAGTTATCTGAAAAACAATTGTTTAGCCTTTTTAAAGGAATTTAGGAAGATGGTAATTTACTCCTTAAAAAAATGCAAAAGGTTCAATGTGGAACTGTCGTGTTTGCCAATTTCTGAATTCTCGATATCCGATAAGGTATTTTTGGCCAATTGTTTTCCCAATTCAACCCCCCATTGATCATAACTGAAGATGTTCCAGACCACTCCTTGAACAAATATCTTGTGCTCATACAATGCAATCAGTGCACCCAGTGATTTCGGGGTCAATTTTTCAATCAAAATACTGTTTGTAGGCTTGTTTCCCTCAAATATTTTAAAGGGAAGCAGTGTTTGGATTTCATCACCGGACAATCCTTGGGATTTCAACTCTTGTTCGACCTCTTCTGCGGTTTTTCCGTTCATCAAAGCCTCGGTCTGGGCAAAGTAGTTAGCCATCAATTTATTATGATGGTCTACATCACCATGCAAGGATTTCTTGAATCCGATAAAATCGGTTGGAATCAATTTGGTGCCTTGGTGTATCAATTGAAAAAAGGCATGCTGCGAATTGGTTCCCGGTTCGCCCCAAATGATGGTTCCTGTCTCGTAACCAACCCTGTTTCCTGCCCTATCCATACTTTTACCATTACTTTCCATAATACCTTGCTGCAAGTATGCCGAAAAACGGTGCAAGTATTGAGTGTATGGAATAATGGCCTCTGTTTCGGCCTTATAAAAGTTGTTGTACCAAACGCTGATAAGTCCCAACAATACCGGGATGTTTTCCTTGAATGGAGTTTCCTTAAAATGAACGTCCATCTCATGCGCACCATCCAAAAGGGCCTCGAAATTTTTGTAGCCTACGGAAAGTGCAATGGATAATCCTACGGCGCTCCAAAGGGAAAATCGCCCGCCGACCCAATCCCACATGGGGAAAACATTATCGTCGGCTATCCCAAATTCCTTGATTTTTTCCAAATTGGTGGATACCGCAACAAAATGATCGGCCACATCTTTTTCGGATGCGCTTTTAAGGAACCATTTTTTAATGGTCAGTGCGTTGCTCAAGGTTTCCTGTGTGGTAAACGATTTGGAAACGATCACGAACAATGCGGTCTCCGGATTGAGTTCTTTCAATACTTCATGAACCAGGTCACCATCCACATTGCTTACAAAATGGGTTTTTAGATCATTTTGATAGAATTTCAACGCTTCGACAACCATTACAGGTCCCAAATCCGATCCCCCGATTCCAATATTTACGATATCTGTGAATGGTTTTCCGGTATGTCCTTTTCTTTCTCCGGAAATCACAGCTTCCGAAAAGGTTTTTATCTTTTGCTTTACCTCAAATACCTCATCCACGATATTTGCTCCATCTACAAAAACTTTGTCTCCTTTTCGGGCACGCAGAGCGGTGTGCAGAACGGCCCGCCCTTCGGTCTGGTTTATAATTTCCCCTTCGTAATAACTTTTAATGGACGCTTCGAGCCCTACTTCATCGGCCAGTTCCAATAATAGCTTCAAAGTTTCGTCCGTCACCCTATTTTTTGAATAGTCGACCAAAAAATCGTTCCAATGTATGGACAAATTTTTTCCCCTATTGTCTTCTTTTGAAAAGAGCTCCCTTAAGTGAAGGTCCTTGGTTTCTTGGTAATGTTCTTGAAGTTTTTTCCAGGCTTCAGTAGTAGTAGGGTTGATTATGGGTAATGCCATTATTGGGTGTATGAGATTAGGGTTTCTTCGGGTTCTGTTGGAGTCGGGTAAATAAATTCGATACAATCCAATTGATCTCGTAACGGTTGAATGTGCTTCAAGTAATCCGAACGCAAGGAATCTGCTATGGGTTCTGCAGCAGGAAGTTCTTCCTGAAATGGGTCCACCTGTCTGCCATTCTTCCAAAAACGGTAACAAACGTGTGGTCCCCCCGTATTTCCAGTCATACCGATCCAACCGATTACATCGCCTTGGCGTACAAAGTCGCCCCGCCTTACGTTTTGGGCCTTCATGTGCAGGTATTGGGTACTGTAGGTGCCATTATGCTTTATTTTGACGTATTTACCGTTCCCGCCCCTTCGGGTCGATTCGGTTACGGTACCGTCGGCGGTAGCTACAATCGGCGTTCCGATTGGTGCGGCAAAATCAGTTCCTTTATGGGGCCTTACCTTATATCCGTAGTACGCAATCCTTCGCTTCAGGTTGTAGCGAGAGGACAATCGATATTTGAATTTAATCGGTGCACGTAAAAAGGTACTTCTCAAGTTATTGGCATCTTGGTCAAAATATTCCAAGATGTTATTGGTTGCATCGGATATATAAGGAAAAGCATAAATGGTTTTTCCTTTATGCTCAAAATAAGCTGCCTTTATGGAACCGATACCTGCGTATATACTATCGTTGATATATCGTTCATCAAAAATCACCTTGAATTTGTCCCCTTTGTCCAAGCGTCCAAAATCGATGGTCCATGCATATATGTCCGAAAGTAGAAAAGTTAGGTTGTAATCCACTCCCAAAGTATCTATGGACATGGACAAGCTATGGTCGATAACACCGCCTATCTCTCGTTCCACCAATTTCACCTTTTTCTTGCTCTTGTAAGCTCTGGTAGAGTCACGAAGGTCTATTACGGTATAATTTATCTTGTCATTTTGGTAGATGAAAACTTCCGCTACTTCGGAAGTGTCCCTGGACTTTAAAATAAGATATGGTTTGCCTACCTGAATCCTTCGGACATCAAAGGTATCGCGGTAATTTTCGGAAATAGCCGCAATTTTGGGGTAATCCACTTTGTTCCTGAGCATGAGCTCGCCGAAGCTATCCCCGTTCCTTACGGTATCATGCACCACTTTGTAGTCGTCAAGATTAAAACCATAATGCAGTACCGGAGGTTTCACGATAGTTTCAACGGTTGCCACCTCCTCTAATGGTTGTTTAGTCTCTTTGCACGACACCAGCACCACCAGTGTCAAAATTGCCCCAATAATTTTCCGCATTTCTCCTCTATTCCTTGTATTCTTTTTTTGTTGGATTAAATATATGGTCTACCCATTGTTTTCCCCATGCATCCAACTCTTCTTTGGTATGCAAAGTTGGGAAAAAAATTATTTTCTGAAAACTCGGTGGCAAATAGTCCTTCCAATTGGTACCTCCCGTGGCTTCCACATCTTTGCCTTCCCTTGCCAAATATCTATGTGCAGAACCCATATGCATCAACGGCCAATTTACGTTGGCATTCAGGTCCATTTCCTTTAACGCTGAAATCAACTCTTCATTGCCTTGGGAAGCATTGGGCAATTGAAGATATTTGTGATATATGGTACTGTCCTTTACTTGATTGGCAATCCTTAGGAGCCTAGGGGTATATCTGACCTCAAATTGTTTCAGTGTCAAGGTCTTTTCCCCTGTGGCCAGGTCGGTAGCACCTTTTTTCCAGTAGACATGCTCAAACAATTCTTCTATACTGTTTTCTGATGAAAATTTATCCCTTTCGGATGGGTGCACCATATTTTCCAGTGGGGTGGCGTAGAACTCTATCATCCGATATTGTGCGGATTGAAATCCACTCGCCGGAAGCAATGCCATCCGGTACCGGAGGAACTGCTCGCGCTCCATTCCCTTTATCATGATGCCAAATGAGGAAATGAGGGCTTGGAAATAATTGTTGATGCGCCTCACTTTTTCAATAAAAAACTGAACGTCCTGAGACTTGTCCGAAACAATTTGCTTTTGTTCGTGAAGGATGAGTTTAAAGTACAATTCGGTGATCTGGTGGTACATGATGAAGATTTCTTCATCCGGGAAATGGGTCCTTGGCACCTGCAGGCTCAAAAGGGTATCCAAGTGGATATAATCCCAGTAAGTGAGATACCTTTCGTAAAGAAGCCCGTCCAAGTAAGAGCTTAGATCTTGACCTGAGTTTTTGTACTTTTCCTCTAGCTTATTGATTTGGGAAGCGATTTTTGCATCCTTATCCATTAACGCACAACTAATCCATTATTATTTTAAACTGATTCATTAGGCCATTATACCCGTCAAGGTCCGCTTTTAAGGATCCTACAGCGAGGTCTGCCTTTATTCGTATGGGTATTTTGTTCCAATCATTGGATACCCAAAGGGTTAGACTCTCTTTTTCCTTAAAAACACGGCCGGACTGTACCAAAGGTCTAAATTTAAGACATTCCACCTTTCCAAACTTAGTCCGTAGGATTTCTTTTCCCAAATATTTCAGTTGAAACTTAAAAACACCATCGTCGTCAAACAGCATGTCCAGATCAATGGAATCCCCAACTTCGAATTCCTCCAAATTATAATTGCTCCTTAAATAATAGGATGCGGATATCAAATCCTGTATTCCATGATGTATAGGAAAATCTTGTTTTGTGCCGTTCTTGTTGTCTATTAAAACGGCTTTGTCCTTTTTATAATCAAACTCGATTTCTATGTCCTTGGTGTAACCGCCCTCGTCAATTTTTCGGATGAATTTGTACGGCCTGCCGTTTTCACGGCCAAAATAGCTTTCGTAGGTATCATCGACCTTAAAAAATATGCTTGCAAATCCCGTGGTCTTTCCTTCTCCGACCACATGGTAAACAGGTACGTTACCTATATTATCGGAGGTCAAGTGCATGGTAGCGTAGCTTGCGTTCAAAATACCATAGTGGATCCTAAACTTTAGCCATTCCCCAGGCTTAAAGGCCGGACGTTGGTTTTGCCCCATCACCGGCATTGCCAATAGAAGCAATAAAAGTGGTGCTATAATTTTTTTCATATGCAATTTCATGGTATAAAATTAGTAAAATCACTTTAGGGGCTACGCTGCTCACATATACTTAAACAAAACTTATTCCAAAATAGTATAAACAAAAAAAAGCCCAGTCTCAAGACTGGGCTTTTCCTAAATAACCAACCAAACTTTAAATTATGAAAAACCAATACTTAAAGTTATAAGGGAACCACCCCTTATGTGCTCCAAAGATACGGTAAGGTTTTGTAGGAAAAACTCTTTTTAACGGACTTTAACTAAACCCCTACTATATTGATGGGTTTTACCGTTTTTTTTGACAAATTATTAAGAGAATCAGCGCTATCGTTAACATGATTCCATTAGAACCAATACCCTACGCTAAAGAAAAAATTGCCGTCACTGATCTCCGGAGACCAAGAATAATAAATTTGGATAGGGCCCATAAATGATTCAAATCCATAGCCAATTCCATAACCGGAAAAACTTGGCTCCTTGAACCAATCCCCCGTTCTAAACAGATCGTCATCCACGTTGGCATAATTGGCCGAAAGAAGCAAATGGTGCTTTGGGGCTACGTTATAGTCCATTCTGGCATACCCCTTTACATAACTATTGCCCGGTAAGCTTAGAAAATCATATCCGAAGAAGGGCACAAAATTGTTTACAAAATCGTTTCCGAATCCACCCAGAATAAAATCAAAGGATGTGACCGGTGACGTGCCCAATTTGACTCCTCCTTCTGCTTCCATCTGCATGCTAATATTGTGAAGCAGGGAAAAGGCCCCTCCCAATTTTGCCTTACCCACGCCAAACTCGGAAAAGTTTTTATTATAGTCGGATGAGAACGCGTAAAAATGAAAATCACCATCAAAAATAAGTCCTCTTGTAGGAAAATACTTATCATCGTACGTATCCAACTTTATCTGGGAAAATGCACTAAAATAATTGGAGTTTTCAAAAGTGGTCCTCTGGTTGGTGGCAGCGGCATTCACTTCTGCATCCGGATCTATCTGATTAAGCGTTCGGGTACTATAGTTCAGGAATTTATGTTCTGCGCCAATAGTAAATGCAAACTCCTCCTGAAGCACGGTCTGCAAATACACCTGATTGGTCCAATCCGTAACATCTATATTGACCCTTTGGATATTGGGGTCGTTCGGAACATTAAAATTTCCCTGAATTAGGGAATAATCCGTCTCCGCATCAAAATCGGTGAGTTTGGAATTCACCCCAAAGCTCCAATAGTATCCCTTGTCCAAATAATATTGCATATTGTAACGCAAATGGTCTCCCAGAATAAAATCGAAGGAAGCCACATCATCCTTCATTAAAAAATTCTTTCTGGTGAGGTTTATCAGGGCGGCACTTTTATAAAGATCGTCGTAATGGGCGGACATTTTTATGTACATTTTGATAGGATTCTCCTTGAGCTTCAAAATCAAATCCGTGCCCAATCCATTGGAAACCAAATCGTACCTAATTGCCTTAAAGTTGCCCGTGGCCGAAAGATTGCTCATTCCCTGCCTTAAATCCTCGAACGAAATTTCTTCCGCCAGATTGAACCTTAGCTTTCCTTTGATATAGCCCCTAGTGTATTGATCGTTTCCCCTAATGATCAATCTGTTTACCGTAAGGCTATCCATCACCTTGATGTATTTTCGTGGCTTCGCCGACTTGTTCTGTAACTGTGATATTTTCTCCAATTCCTCCATCTTGGATCGGGCGGCCACCTCGCCGCTCTTAACGATCTGGTTCCCTTTCTCAAAAGCGATAACGGAAAACTCATCGATATCCGGTCTGATATAAATATCGGTCTGCGTGGATTTTTTGCGCATATCGTTCACCGTTCTATAATTGTTGATCTGCAGCAAAATTTCCGTAGCGGAAGAAAGGGATTCCCTCGTGGCCAAGTCATGCTGCACATCCACCCCGATCACGATATCCGCGCCCATTTTCCTGACCTGGTCAATAGGATAATTGTTCACCACACCGCCATCGATCAAAATATCACCATCAATTTCGGAAGGTTCAAAAAGAGAGGGGAAGGTCCCGCTGGCCACAATGGCCTCGGGAAGGTATCCTTTATCCAGCAATACCTCTTCTCCAGTTTCCACATTGGTGGCCATACATAAAAAAGGTATGGGCAGTTTTCTAAAATCCTGCACGTCCTTTACATGAAAAAGTAATTGCACCAATAGGTTATAAATATTTTGTCCGCCAGAAATTGCCTGCGGAAAGGAAACTTTAAAATTTTCAAACGGCAGGGATAGGGCATAGCGCTCAGAATCCTCCTTCTCGTAGAACGTTTTGGCGCTTCGCGGCACATTATCCTGGATCAGCTCGGTAAAGTCGGTGCTCCTGAATATGGAGTCCAATTGTTGAGCAGAATATCCCGAGGCATAGAGCGCCCCTACAATGGCCCCCATGCTTGTTCCGCCGATATAATCCACTCGAATACCCGATTCCTCAATGACCTTAAGGGCCCCAATATGTGCCAACCCTTTGGCTCCGCCACCACTTAGTACGAGACCAACTTTTGGCGGACTATCCTCCGCGGAAGTTTGAGAAATGCCCACTGTGGTAAGTAAAGCAAATAGAATGGTTATGATCGTTGCCTTGTTTCGCATTGCTTACTTATGAAAGGTTTTATAGATTTTCTTTGCTTTTGACGCTCCAACGGAGGCTGTCAAATTTTCAAGCGAGGCTTCCTTGATTCGCTTGACCGATTTAAAGCTTTTTAATAGCTGTTGGGCAGTTTTCTCCCCAATTCCTTCAATGTTCACCAATTCCGAACCAATCGCTCCTTTGCTCCTTTTGTTCCTATGGTGCGTAATACCAAAACGGTGGGCCTCATTTCTCAGTTGCTGGATTATTTTTAAGGTTTCCGACCTTTTATCCAGATAAAGTGGCACGGGATCTTCTGGAAAATAAATTTCCTCCAACCGCTTGGCTATGCCAATAATGGCGATTTTTCCCCTCAATCCCAAAACTTCCAAACTTTTCAATGCTGAGGACAATTGCCCTTTTCCTCCATCTATCACAATAAGTTGGGGCAATGACTCCTCTTCGTTGAGCAATCGCTTGTACCTGCGGAACACTACCTCTTCCATACTGGCAAAATCGTCCGGGCCTTCTACCGTTTTAATGTTGAAATGGCGGTAATCCTTTTTGGAGGGCTTCCCATCCTTAAAAACCACGCAGGCCGCTACTGGGTTGCTCCCCTGAATATTGGAGTTGTCAAAACATTCAATATGGCGAGGCTCCTCGGAAAGGCGCAGATCGGATTTCATTTGGGCCATGATCCTTTTGGTATGTCTATCCGGGTCCGTTATCTTGATTTGCTTCAGTTTGTCCTGTCGGTAAAATTTGGCGTTCCGTTCCGATAGGTCCAAGATCCTTCGTTTATCTCCCAGTTTGGGCAAGGTCACTTTTAAATTGCCATCTACCGTTACGGGGAACGGAAGATATACCTCTTTGGAAGTTGAATTGAACCGTTGCCTAATTTCTGTAATCGCCAGTTGCAAAAGTTCCTCGTCGCTTTCCTCCAGCTTCTTTTTGATTTCCAAGGTATGGGACCTGATGATGGCTCCGTGCGAAAG
This sequence comes from Flagellimonas crocea, assembly GCF_033441595.1. NCBI lineage: Bacteria > Pseudomonadati > Bacteroidota > Flavobacteriia > Flavobacteriales > Flavobacteriaceae > Flagellimonas > Flagellimonas crocea. The sequence goes on from NZ_JAUZVX010000003.1 coordinate 441,051, forward strand.
TTGTAAAAAGTTGACATACGCATGGGTTTCGTCCGAAATTATGGTAAACACATCAACATTGTTGATTTTCGGGTTCACCACGGTGGATTTTGCCTGATAATTCTCCAAAACATCAATTTTATCCTTGACGCGCTGTGCTTTTTCAAACTCCATTTCTTCGGCAAAGTCTTTCATCTGCTGCTTAAAAGTCTGTATGGAGTTTTTGAAATTCCCTTTTATGATCTGGCGGATATCTTCAATCTGACCATGATATTCCTTTTCGGTCTGCAGGCCTTCGCATGGACCCAAACAGTTGCCCAAATGGTAGTCGAGACATACTTTGTACTTCCCACCGTCTATTTTCTCTTCGGAAAGATCGTAGTTGCATGTACGCAAAGGATAAAGGCTCTTGACCAGATCCAGCAAGGTCCTCACAGTTTTCATGCTGGTATAGGGGCCATAATATTCCGAGCCATCCTTGATCAATTTTCGTGTGGAAAATACCCTCGGAAAACGTTCATTTTTAATACAGATCCAAGGATATGATTTGTCGTCCTTGAGCAGAACATTGTATCTGGGCAACAACTTTTTTATCAAATTGTTCTCCAACAGAAGTGCATCCGACTCCGTGGGTACCACAATGTGCTTAATGGATCGGATCTTTTTTACCAGAACACGGGTTTTTCCGTATTCCTGTTTTTTGTTGAAATACGAAGCGACCCTTTTTTTAAGGTTTTTGGCTTTGCCCACATAAAGGATCTTGCCATCAGCATCATAAAATTGGTACACGCCCGGATTGTTTGGGAGTGCGCTCAATTGTACTTTTAGGGATACTGGTTCGGACATATGGGCTCTAAACGATCTACCTTTTCTTCACTTACAACAAATTTATACTTTAATTATGGTGTTTCTTGTTAAACTTGATCAATTCCTGTTCTGCATTGATGTATGGCCGTGTTGATCCCATAAATGGTCAAAAGCAGCCGATGCGCTCTGTTGCGAAATAACCTGGTTAAACCTAGAATTATGGTTTTTCCGCAAAAAAACTATGGAAAAGCTGCAGTTTCGTTGTTTTAATTGGGTCTAAATTGTTAAACAGTTGCTAAAAAACATGTATTTCATCGATAAAAAATGCATTTCATGGTAATTTTTTAAAATGTTTTATTTACATTTAACCATATAATAACAGTCCTATGGAAAACTATGTCATCGTTTTGGGAATGTACTTGATTTTGATGCTTTTCTTCAAAATCTTTTTTTCCGTTGCTACCAAGGGAGAATAACAATTCGGTACCCCAAAACCAATCCTAAAATCCTTCAACATATATATGTTGAAACGTGAACTAAGAAAAAAATATACAAATCTGAGAGCTGATATCAGTATCACCAAAGCTTCAGATTTGAGCTTGATTTTAGCAAACCGTTTACTTCTAATCCCAATCTGGGATTTTTTTTATTACCATATATTTTTAAGTATCGAGGATAAAAACGAGGTCGATACCCTTCCCATGATCACACTATTGCAGGGCAAGGATAAAAACGTGGTCGTCCCAAAAGTCGTGGGCAAAAATACCATGCAAAACTATTTGCTTACCGACAATACTTCTTTTAAAAAAAGTGCTTGGGGGGTTCCGGAACCAGTGGATGGCATAGAAATTCCAGAAAGTAAAATCGATGTTGTTTTTGTTCCCCTTTTAGCTTTTGACGCTTTGGGCAACCGTGTGGGATACGGAAAAGGATTTTACGATGTTTTTTTGGACAAATGCCGTAAGGAAACCATAAAAGTGGGGCTATCATTTTTTGAAGCTGAAAAACAACCGATCAGTGATGTCCATGAAAATGACATACGATTGGATTACTGCGTCACACCGGAAAAGACCTATGCATTCTGATCGGAAACTTCTTCCTTCTTTTCCGAAGTTTTTGGAAACGCCTTTTTATTGAACACGATCAAAATACCTACCCCTGTACTGATCGCGGTATCTGCAATGTTGAAAACGGGCTCAAAAAACCGAAAACGCTTTCCGCCAACTGATGGGACCCACTCTGGCCAAGTAGTGTCGACCAAAGGAAAATAGAGCATATCCACCACTTTGCCGTGGAACAGACTTCCATAAGGTTCGTCGGCGAACCAGGTGGCGACCTGCCCATTGCTGTGATCAAAAATAATCCCGTAGAACACAGAATCTATAATGTTGCCCACAGCTCCCGCAAAAATCAAGGAAACCGCCAAAATCAAAGTTCGTGGTGATTGTTTTCTGATGATGTCCCACAGCCAGTATCCAATACCGAATACGGCGAAAATCCGGAATATGGTCAAAATCAATTTCCCTGCAGGTTCGGAAATAGGCAAAAGATCACTGAGTTTAGTACCCCATGCAGCCCCTTCATTCTCAATAAAAAGTATTTTGAACCAACTAAAAACCTCATGCGACTCACCCAGTATAAAACTGGTTTTGATGTAAATCTTGCTTATTTGATCTACAAGCAAAATCAGGATAATGACAATAAGGGACTTTTTTAAATTCATGCGCTTACTAAAAGGATTGCAAAAATATGGATATTATTTTGTTTTAGTGAGGAAGATATTACCTTCTACCGTCTTCAGAACAAATTGATTGTCCCCAAAAGGTATCGATTCCTTTTCAACTTTTCCGTAGGCACTCTCCGCCTTAATGTTCCCAGATGGCACCGTAACCCAAATATCCCCTTTTTGGGTGGTCACCTCTGTATTACCTGAAACGTCTTCCAAAGTGCAACGTCCATCGGATAATATTACACTGAGGTCCTCAAACTTTCCTGTGGCGTATAAATTGGTATTGGTTCCATAAACGTCCACGGTCTTATATTCCGGAACACTAATTTCCAAGGCAATGGACACCACTTTATGTGCGCTTAGCTTGTCGTTGGGGTTTATAAACAGTGGTTGAAAATCTGCACTGATCCTTGCGGTAGTGCCGTTTTGCTCGATGGAGATCAGCAGGTCCTTGGCATATTCTCCCTCCATACTTGCCGATACTTGGACCTCATTGGTCGATGCGGTCTTTAAATCGATTTTATAGCAATATTGTGCATCTATTTGAATGGCATCGGTGTTGGGTCCGATAAAAGCCTTTCTTACCAACTTTTGTCCGTGGACTGGCACAAGCATACTAAAAACGAACAACGAGAGCAGTGTTCTCATAAATAAAAAACGCCCGTAGGCGTTTCCTTTATTTCTGCATATTCTTGGCCTCTATGCTCAATGTAGCATGGGGCACAAGTTTTAGGCGTTCTTTGTTGATCAGCTTTCCTGTGACCCTGCAAATGCCATAGGTCTTGTTCTCGATCCTCAACAATGCGTTCTTAAGGTCTCGGATAAACTTCTCCTGACGAATGGCCAATTGGGTATTGGCTTCCTTGCTCATGGTCTCGGAACCTTCCTCGAATGCTTTAAAGGTCGGCGAGGTATCATCGGTGCCGTTATTGCCATCGTTCATATAGGAACTCTTCAAAAGCTCCAAGTGATTCTTGGCTTTTTCCATTTTTTCTTCGATCAGGGCCCTGAACTCTGCCAGATCCGCATCGGAGTATCTTACTTTTGAATCTTCTGCCATTTTTTCAATGTTTTTGAATAAACAATTTTGTGTTCACTTCATCAAAGGCTATTGCAACGCCTTCTTCAAGTTTTTCCTCAAAGTTCAGCTGGGCGGTCAAGGTTTCCGTTTTGATGTATTCCTCATTACTGGAAACCGCATTTTCCACTAGGCCGTCCTTCAATATTTTTATATCAATTTTATCTGTCACTTCAAATCCTGATTCCTTTCTAAGATTCTGGATTCGGTTTACAAGTTCTCTTGCAATACCTTCCTTTTTCAAGGTCTCATCAATGGTTACATCCAATGCCACGGTCAGGGGACCGGCACTTGCTACCAACCATCCTTCGATATCCTGGGAACTTATTTCTACATCGGTTAACTGTAAATTAACGGTTTTATTTTCCAACTGTAGCAATAATTCACCTTCACGCTCCATTTTTTGTATGTCCTCTTGGCCCAATTTGGACACTTCGGCGGCAATCGCCTTCATATCCTTACCAAATTTCGGGCCCAACACCTTGAAATTGGGTTTTATTTGTTTTACCAATACTCCCGAAGCATCGTCCAGCATCTGGATTTCCTTCACGTTCACCTCGGATTTAACCAAATTGGAAACCGCCTCGATATCCTTTCGCTGCTGATCGTCCAAAATTGGAATCATGATTTTCTGGAGCGGTTGGCGAACCTTAATTTTTTCCTTCTGACGGATGGAAAGCACCAAGGAGGAAATTTTCTGTGCCAATTGCATCTTACGCTCCAAATCCTTGTTCACCATGCTGGCATCAAAAACTGGGAAATCCGCCAAGTGTACGCTTTCAAAACCGTCTTTTTGAGTGGTCGCGTCCAAATCCCTGTACAATTGATCCATAAAGAACGGAGCAATGGGTGCGGATAATTTCGCAACGGTCGTCAAGCAGGTATACAGTGTTTGGTAAGCGGAAATCTTATCCGTTTGATAATCCCCTTTCCAGAAACGTCTCCTGCTCAATCGAACATACCAGTTGCTCAAGTTTTCCTGAACATAATCGGAAATCATTCGAGCGGCACGGGTGGCTTCATAATTATCGTAAGCCTCATCCACGTTTTTGATCAACGTGTGAAGTTCCGACAATATCCATTGGTCGATCTCTGGTCTTTCTTCCAAAGGAATATCGGCTTCGGAATAGCCAAACTCATCAATATTGGCATAAAGCGCCATAAAGGAATAGGTGTTGTAGAGTGTTCCGAAGAATTTTCGCTTTACTTCGACAACGCCTTCAATATCAAACTTTAGGTTGTCCCAAGGGTTGGCATTGGAAATCATGTACCATCGTGTGGCATCGGGCCCATGTTCGGGCAGCACCTCGAAGGGGTCTACCGCATTGCCCAATCGTTTGGACATTTTTTTGCCTTCCCTGTCCAGAACAAGTCCGTTGGACACCACATTTTTATACGCAATGCTATCAAAAACCATGGTTCCGATTGCGTGTAGTGTATAGAACCAACCGCGGGTCTGGTCCACACCTTCGGCGATAAAATTGGCAGGGAATGCCACTCCATCGTCTATTAGTTCCTTGTTTTCGAACGGATAATGCCATTGTGCGTAGGGCATGGAACCACTATCGAACCAAACATCGATAAGATCGGCCTCACGTTTCATAGGCTGTCCCGATGGGGAAACCAAAGTGATGCCGTCCACAATATTTTTATGTAGATCGATCTTATCGTAGTTCTCCTCGCTCATATCGCCTACTACAAAATCCTCGAACACGTCCCTGTCCATCACGCCCGCTTCAACGGCTTTGGCCATTTCCGATTTCAACTCATCCACGGAACCGATGATCAATTCCTCCTTGCCGTCTTCTGTTCGCCAGATCGGTAATGGAATGCCCCAATATCTCGAGCGCGATAGGTTCCAATCGTTGGCATTGGCCAACCAGTTGCCAAAACGGCCCTCCCCTGTGGATTTTGGTTTCCAGTTGATGGTCTGGTTCAACTCGAACATACGATCCTTGACATCGGTTACTTTGATGAACCAAGAATTTAATGGATAGTACAAAATGGGTTTATCGGTACGCCAGCAATTAGGGTAGCTGTGGACATATTTTTCGACCTTAAAGGCCTTATTTTCTATTTTCAGTTTGATGGCAATCTCTACATCGACCGACTTTTCAGGTACTTCGCCCTCGTCGTAATATTCGTTCTTTACATATTTGCCGCCAAACTCTTTCAATTCAGGTCTAAACCTCCCTTGAAGGTCCACCAACGGAACTGGGTTGTCATTTTCATCCAAAACCAACATGGGCGGAACCTCTGGAGTGGCCTGTTTGGCTACCAAGGCATCGTCCGCACCAAAGGTGGGCGCGGTATGCACGATTCCTGTACCGTCTTCGGTAGTTACAAAATCCCCGGCAATTATTCTGAAGGCATTCTCTGGGTTTTGATAGGGTTGCACATAATCTATCAATTGCTCGTACTGGATACCTACCAAATCATTCCCCACAAAAGATTCGCCGACCCAATATGGAATCTTTTTATCACTTTCTTGGAATGATTTCAATTCTTCTGCTGTTTCTACCTTGGCAAACTTTCCTGAAAAATTGTAGCCTACCAAATTTTTGGCCAGCACCACGTTAATGGGCTCAAACGTATATTGGTTGTACGATTTCACAAGGACATATTCGATTTTTGGCCCTACCGTCAATGCCGTGTTGGATGGAAGCGTCCAAGGTGTGGTCGTCCATGCCAAAAAATGAATGTCTCCGTCCACCTTCTTCAAAAAATCGGGAAGCGAATCGGCTTTGGCCTTGAACTGTGCGGTTACCGTAGTGTCCGTCACATCTTGATACGTTCCAGGCTGATTCAGCTCGTGGGAGCTTAACCCTGTGCCCGCCTTTGGCGAGTAAGGCTGAATGGTGTATCCTTTATAAATGAGTCCTTTGTCGTAAATCTGTTTGAGGAGCCACCAAACGGATTCCATATACTTGGGCTTATAGGTGATGTACGGGTCGTCCATATCCACCCAGTATCCCACTTTTTCAGTCATCTCGTTCCACACATCCGTGTAGCGCATTACCGCTTTTTTACAGGCTGCGTTGTAATCCTCTACCGATATTTTTTTACCAATATCTTCCTTGGTAATGCCCAATTCCTTTTCCACCCCGATTTCTACGGGCAGTCCGTGGGTATCCCATCCCGCCTTTCTTTTTACTTGAAAGCCTTTCATGGTTTTGTACCGTGGAAAGATATCCTTGATGGTCCGCGCCATTACGTGGTGAATCCCAGGCATCCCGTTTGCAGATGGAGGGCCTTCGTAAAACACGTAGCTCTCCTTGCCTTCCCGTGTGGAAACGCTCTTTTCAAAAATCTGTTTGTCCTTCCAAAAGTCAAGAATGTTCTCAGATACTTTTGGCAAATCCAATCCCTTATATTCCGCAAACTTCATATACTGCTTCTTCTACTAGAATTCAAGTTTGCAAAATTATAAATTTAGATGGAATTATACCCTCCCTTTTGGCATAAGAATCCGCTTAATTCCCTTAACCTAAATATGATATGCCGCAAATACCCAATTCGCCATAATTTACCTATCTTGATGCATCATTAACACTTAACCATTATTCACATGAAAAAAGTACTGCTTGCCGCAATGGTATTGACTTTATCACTATCTGCGCTGACCTCTTGTAGGGACACAAAGGACAAGACCGAGGAGGCAAAAGAAACGCTGAACGAGGCCGGGGAAGATTTGGAAGAAGCGGCCGAAGATGCCGCCGATGCACTGAAAGAGGCCGGCAAAGAAGCCAAGGAAATGGGTAAAAAAGCTTTGGATAGCATCGAAAAAGCCGGAAAAGAAACCATGGATGCTGCAGAAAAGGCCATCGACAGCATGTAAGTTGATGCGAATACCAATAAAATGAGGGTGTCTAAAAAGTAAATCGATGTCATATTGAGCTTGTCGAAATATTTTTAACTTACTGATAATCAATATCAGTTTCGACAGGCTCAACCGGACAAATCAAGTTATGAATACTTTTTAGACACCCTCATTTTTTTAAAAAACATATCCCAACCCTAAAACCAAATTTGTCCCTGGCGCCGCAATTCCGGAACTGTACATCCGATAGCGTTGGTTCGTCATGTTTTCCAAGCTCACGGATGCCTTCAATGCATTTGTAATTTGATATTGGGACCTAAAGTTCAAGGTGTACCATGATGGCGAAAAAGGATTCCCGTTGGCATCACTGGCATACATGTAAGTTTTTCCCTTTTCGGAAAGCGCGAGATCATCATTGCTCACCTCCCCGTTATAATTGACAAAAACATCAGCCTTTAGTTTTTGGTTTTCCCAAATAAGATGAACGTCCCCAAAAGTAGGTGCCGCATGACGCGATGGGCTATCGGTACCGTCATCATCTTCTTCAACACCCTCCGTCAAGGTTAGATTGGAATTTAAGGACAAATGCTCATTAAAATAAGCTTCCAAACCAAATTCAAAACCGTAGACATAGGCCTTGGCCGCGTTTTGGATGGCCTGAACATTACTTAGCTCGCCATTGTATTCAATCTCGGTCTGACCTCCAAAAGAGAAATCTCTTCGTACAAGAGCATCGACCAAATAGATATAATAGGTCGCACCTTTTAAAACCACGACGTCATTAAAGTTTTTTCGGATGCCCAATTCTCCATTGTATGCATACTCCGGCTCCAAATCGGGATTGGGCACCACTACGGAACCAGGTTCTGAATCAAATATCTTTCCGATATCATCAATATTGGGTGCCCTAAAACCTGTAGAACCGTTCAACGTAACTTGCAGATCTGACCGTGGGAACCAACTAAGTCCCAAACTTCCTGTAAGTGCTCCGGTAACGATATCGGCTTCATCAAACGGAAAAGGGTAGTAGGTGGTGTCAAATGTAGCATCTACCCAAACTTGACTGTAACGAATTCCTGATAAGAGCGAAAGATTAGGCTTTAATTGATACTCTCCATTGATATAACCAGCAAGCGTCTGCCAAGTAGAGCCATCAGGATACCTTGATGCGGTCTCCTCAACTTCATCGGTTTCAAAATTGCGCATGTTCCCCATGGAATGCACTTTATTGAACACGTATTCGGCCCCATAATACAGATTGAGTGCCCCTATTTTTTTGTTCTCAAAATCCAAGTTTACTGACAATGCATCCACTTTTTCTTTGGTGGAGTACAATTCTACATCTTGAAAACCTCTATCGTTCCTACTTTCTTCAAAAAATTGATAGGCCGTGGTCAATTTTACGCCATCATAAAATTTGTTCTTTCCTTTTTGGGTGATTTGAACATTTCCCATGAACCATTTCTGGGGACCATAGTACCATTCCGCGGAACGAAGGCCTTCGCCGTCGCTTGTTGGACGAATCAATCTATCATAACGGGGGAAATCCGACGTTTCGGAGTAGTACAGTCCCAAATCGTAGTTCCAAGTATTATTGGGCCGGTAGGTGAACTTTTGAAGGAAATTAACCTGATCGTAACCAGAACCGACCTGCTTTTTGGGGTTATCGTTCTGAACCAGAACATCCGTGCCGTTTTCTCGTACCACATAATTGTTCCTGAGATAGGATTCGGGACCATGTTCGCCCATCTTCAGATCATCAAAATTGTTGTATGTAAAACTGGAATAAGATGCCCATTTTTCCTTTCCAAAGTTGAAATCCACATGGGCGGTGTTTTCGTTGTTGGCCGAAGCATATCGGTAATTAATGTTTCCTGAAAAAGCAAGACTATCCGCAAAGGAAAAGCGTGGTTGCTGGGTATAAAAGTTCATTACGCCACCAATGGCATCACTACCGTAGATCACGGAGCCCGGACCAAAGGTCACCTCGGTCTTTTTTATGGTAAATGGGTCAATGGAGATTACATTTTGAAGGTTTCCTCCCCTGAAAATGGCATTGTTCATCCGTACACCGTCTACGGACAATAAAATCCTATTGGTGGCAAACCCCCTGATCATGGGGCTACCACCACCCAGTTGACTTTTTTGAACAAATATCTTTCCGCTGTTCTGTAGCAGGTCCGCAGAGGTCTGCGGTGCCGTGAAAGCAATGTTTCGGGCATCAAAAGTCTCTATCTTTTGCGGAATATGTTTTTTTTGCTGTTCCCATTTGGACACGGACATGACCACTTCTTGAAGCTCCTCGGTTTTTAGAAGAAGGTATACCCGGTTGCCCCGCCGTTCAATCTGCTCTTTGGTCGTGGTATATGCTTCGTAGCTGATATGTTTAAAGGTAATCTTCTCGTTTGGCGAAAAAATATCGAGCTCACTTTTGCCATTGGAATCCGAAATGGTTGATTTGGATTGGTCCTTGTTGAATATGGCTACGTTGTCCACAGGAATTCCGGTATCGGCATCCAATACGGTGACCTCCTGGCCATATAAAAGCAAACCAAAAAGTAAAAAAAATAAGGTTAAGGTTGGTTTTAGGTGTTGCATTTTAAGTAAATACTGCATTTAATACGGCGAGGGACTTTGGTTCCCTAAATCCATGCACATGTAAACGGAAATATTGAATCACCAATTTTAAGAGTTCTCGCCTGTTCGACTTAGTTAGTTGGATCGTTTGTAGTGCCACAAAATCCATGCCTAAAAATTTCTTAAAACTTTCCAGATTTTCACTCTGAATCAAAGGGTTAAGCGATGGTGTTTTGCTGAAGCTCCCTTCCAAAAGATCAAAAAACGGCGCGTTTTGATATGAAGTATCCGGATAGAACCCTAAATACTTGGTCAAATTCAATAAAAACAAAATGTGAAAATTGGGCGACAACGGATGAATATCCATCCAATGCAGCGAATACTCCAAATAATTATACAGGCTTTCGTCCTGTTCCTGTTCCTGAATGGAATTTCCCAACATTTCGGCCAAAAAAAGAACCACACTATTTTTTACGATATCGGTGTGCATGGTCTGGTACGGAATGGCCACCCTAACATCCCGGATACTTTCCAAAGTTCCTTTGTTTTTGTGGTTTGCCTGAATTTCCAATTGCATCAACGGCAAAAAATATGCGGGTCTGATCTTTGCTTTTTTGGAGGCGAGCACCCCTTTGAGCAAATACGACTTTATACCATCCGATCGGGTAAAGGCCCTTACAATAAGGCTAGTATCCCCATATTTTAGGGAGGAGAGCACAATGGCCTTTGTGGTGATTTGCATGGGCTAATAAAAAAAGCAGTTACCAGAAGTGTAAATGTAACCACTACATCCGGTAACTGCCAATCTAAATTTATGTTCGTGAAGGGACTATATCACCCCCTGGGCCAACATAGCGTCCGCAACTTTTACGAAACCGGCGATATTCGCTCCTTTTACGTAGTTGCAATATCCGTCCTCGTCGCCGTATTGCATACAGGCATCGTGAATGTCGGACATGATTCCTTTCAATCGCTTGTCCACCTCTTCCCTGGTCCAGCTGATACGCAATGAGTTTTGGCTCATCTCCAAACCTGAAGTGGCCACACCTCCTGCATTGGAAGCTTTTCCGGGTGCGAACAAGATCTTGGCATCGTGGAACGCATGTATTGCTTCTGGAGTAGAGGGCATGTTCGCTCCTTCTGCCACCGCGATACATCCATTTTTTATCAACGTCTTCGCATCATCACCGTTCAACTCATTCTGGGTGGCACATGGCAATGCAATATCACAGGCCACTTTCCAAGGTGTTTCCCCTTTGTGGAACTCTGCGGATGGATATTTATCCACATACTCCGAAATTCTTCCTCGTTTATTGTTCTTCAATTCCATGACAAAGGCCAACTTGCCTTCATCAATTCCGTCCTTGTCGTAGATAAATCCTCCAGAGTCCGAAAGTGTCAAAACCTTACCTCCAAGGTGCAACACCTTTTCGGCAGCGTATTGGGCCACGTTACCAGAGCCTGAAATCACTACCTTCTTGTCTTTAAAAGTCTCGTTCTGCGTCTTGAGCATGCTATCGGCAAAATACACCGTACCATAACCCGTAGCTTCCGGACGAATCAAGGAACCTCCCCAAGAAAGTCCTTTTCCTGTCAATACCCCTGTAAACTCGTTTCGGATTTTCTTGTACATACCGAACAGGAACCCAATTTCACGGGCGCCAACGCCGATGTCACCAGCAGGGATATCGGTATTTGGACCGATGTGCCTGCAAAGCTCTGTCATAAAGGCGTGGCAAAAACGCATGATCTCGTCATCGGATTTACCTTTTGGGTCAAAATCGGAACCTCCTTTACCTCCGCCCATGGGCAGGGTGGTCAAACTATTTTTAAATACTTGCTCAAATGCCAAGAACTTCAAAACACTTGCGTTTACCGTTGGGTGAAAACGAAGCCCTCCTTTGTAAGGTCCAATGGCAGAGTTCATTTGCACACGGTATCCACGGTTCACATGGATTTCCCCATCATCATCTATCCAGGCCACACGGAACGAAATCAATCGCTCAGGCTCCACCATTCTTAATAGGATATTTTTACCATGATAGATGTCGTGCTGAACAATATAAGGTATCACTGTTTCAGCAACCTCTTGAACAGCTTGGATAAATTCGGGCTCATGACCATTTCTGGTGATCACCTCATCCATAAATCCTTTTATCTTGTCTTCTATTCTTTCTTCCATATACGGATAAAATTATTTGTCTTTCCGCTTATAAAAAGCGATTTTTTATTGAATTGTTATTCTGAGGGCAAAATTATAGTATTTCCATAATTTGAATATTTATTTTTTATAAATTTTTCAAAATATTTTAGTTAAGGGCCTGTTCTAGGTCATCAATCAAATCTTCCACGTCCTCTATGCCCACACTTAGCCTGATCAAGGCGTCTACAACACCATTTTTTTCGCGTTCTTCCTTTGGAATACTTCCGTGTGACATGCTTGCCGGATGGCCCACCAAACTTTCGACACCTCCTAACGATTCGGCTAGGGTAAATATTTTCAAGTTCTCCACTATTTTTATCGCGTTTTCGTAGCTTCCGCCCTTGGGCACGAAGGAAATCATCCCGCCAAATCCGCTCATCTGTTTTTTTGCCACTTCATGGTTTGGGTGGTCCGCAAAACCGGGCCAGTACACTTTATCGATTTTAGGATGATTCTCCAAATATTTGGCGATGTATTCTCCATTTTCGCAATGTCGTTGCATACGCACGTGTAGCGTTTTTATCCCACGTAGGGTCAAAAAACTGTCCATGGGACCGCAAATACCTCCGCTGGATTTCTGGATAAAATATAATTGATCGGCCAGTTCTTGGTCGTTTACCACCAAGGCACCAACCACCACATCACTATGACCTGCTAAATATTTGGTTGCGGAATGCATTACAATATCGGCACCCAATTCCAGAGGTCTTTGCAGGTATGGGGTAGCAAAAGTGTTGTCGACCGCCAACCATATATTGTGTTTTTTGGTGATTTTCGATACCGCTTCAATATCGATAATGTTCATCATGGGGTTGGTAGGAGTCTCCACCCAGACCAATTTGGTGTTTTCATTTATTTGGGACAACAGCTCTTCCATATCCACCATGTCCGAAAACCGGAACTTGATCCCAAATTTCTCATACACCCTTTTAAAAAGTCGGTAACTGCCCCCGTAAAGATCCCCGGTACAGATAACCTGGTCCCCTGGCTGCAATAGTTTCATTACCGCATCAATGGCGGCCATACCACTGCCAAAGCCCATTCCAAAATTTCCGTTTTCCAGACTGGCCACGGCATTTTCCAGGGCGGTCCTCGTGGGATTGGCACCTCTGGAATATTCATATCCCTTGTGTCCGCCCGGGGTAGTTTGTGCGTATGTGGATGTTTGGTATATGGGCGGCATTACCGCTCCATATGCCGCATCGGGTTGCTGTCCTCCGTGAATGGCTTTACTATTGAATTTTAACTCTTTTTTGCCCATATCGAAATTATCTTACTACAAATGTATCGTTATCTTTCTGCCTATTCAACGAAGTGTTATTTTTGATGACCCAAAACCTCGATTCATGAAAAAATTCCTTGCCCCTATTCTTATCCTGTGCATTCTACTTGGTTGCCAGACCGAAAGCAAACTTACTTTTGAGCCTACACGAATGCTGGGGGAGGACTGTAAAGGCTGCCCTAAGATCGAAATCAATTTTCCGAATGCGTTGGACGATTCCGGTGTTTCCGAAGCCATTAATAGGTCCGTTAGGGAAGAAATAATCAGTATTTTATCCTTTACCGAAGATGAAAACATTGACAACGTGAACAAAGCCTTGCAATCTTTCACTTCCAGTTACAAGGAGCTCAAGACCAAATTCCCGGACGAGGTGCAGTGGGAAGCCAAAATAGATGGGGAAGTGGTTTACGAGGACGAAAACATAATCACACTGGTATTAAATTCCTATTCTTTTACGGGCGGTGCCCACGGATATGCCTCGACCTCGTTCCTCAATTTTGACAAAGCGGAGTCCAGGGAATTGGACAATCGGGAACTTTTTAAGGATCTGGATGGGTTCGAGGATTTTGCGGAGACCCTGTTCCGAAATCAAGAGAAAATTCCAAGAGAGGCCAACATCAATGATACTGGGTTTATGTTCGAAGGCGATGCGTTCCATTTGCCCAATAATCTCGGCTATACCCAAGATGGCCTGCAACTAATTTACAATCAATACGAAGTGGCCTCATATGCGGATGGCCCCATTGTTTTAACAATGCCCTACGCCGAAGTCAACCCATACCTAAAACGGAAGGTGAAGATTTAAAAAATGTGCCTATTTTAAGTAATAGCGGAGGCCCGCTCCCAACAACAGCGTGGAATCGTTGAGGTCGCTATTGAAGTGATAAAACCCATTGACGGGCACAATCAATGAAAAAGCATCCGAAACAAAGAAATCCATTTCAAAAGAAGCATAGGCACCATAAATAAAACTGCTTTCTGCCTCAAGGGCATCAAAGGCAAAATCGGTCTTCCCATCATTAATGTACTTGTATCCCAAAGAAGGGCCTCCTCCAAAATAGAAGTTGATACCTCTTTTGGGCGAACCAAGAATGGTGGTAAAATAGCCCAGGTTCAGAAAATAATCATCGTACGGAAATTCCACTCCGGCATTGGGCTTTTCCTTGGAAAAAGTGGCTGCCAAAGATACTTGGATATAGTCCGTGGTGCTGTGGTAATGGTTTGCACTCAACTGAATACCGTATCCATCCGTTTTGTAAGTGGGCACGGCTCCCAAGGACAAATAACTTCTTTGGGAAAGACATTGTTGCGCAGGGAGAATTAAGGCCGCCAACAGCAGCCCAAAACATAAATGGTAGTGTTTCATCTTGATTAAGATTTGGGTTCTTAACAATATTATGGAACAAATATAGCGGATTTTCCTTCCCTCCGATTTTTATCCGCTCATTTTGCGATCAAGACGTAACAGCAAGAACAACAATACGATATAGCGATTGATGGTAAGCCAAAAAAACAAGGCCTAACGCATTGCCAACGCCTTTTTCAAGGCCAAAATGGCCCCAAGATGGAGCCCTTCGTGGAAGACATTGAAAGACAGGGCATCTTCGGGACTGCTCAACCCAATTTTTGGCGTGGTCATGTACTCCATATAATTTTTGAACTTACCGTGGCCATAGTCCAATTGAATGTGCTTAACGGTACTAAAAAGATAGGCTGAAATTTTATCCATCTCCTCTTGTGACGGTTCTCCTTCCGGATACGTCCCCTTTTTGTATTTGTTGATCAAATCTTCCTCAATGGTAAAATCAAGACCGCTCAATTTATACATGAGCAATTGTGGGGTTACGACCACATGGGCAATATTCCACCAAATATTGTTGTTGAATCCGTCCGGTATTTTGAACAGCTCTTCTTTGGGAGTGTTCTGCAAAAAATCGTGAAGTATTTTTCTGTTTTTAAGAAGGATATCAAATATTTTTTCCATTGCTTTCGATTTGATTCAAAACATTGTTATGGTAAAACTAGCCCTAAAATCCGAAAAACCTTTCCATTAAGCAAGATTATATCTACAGTAAAAAACCAACATCAGCTTTTAAAGCTGTTGAATTTACATGTTCGTAACAGGATTTGATGGATTTTTGATTTCCTTTGCCTATCCAGCAGCATTGATATGAAAAAAATATACCATTTGGGCAGTTGCTCAACCTGCAAGCGCATCCTTAAAGAACTGGAACCACTAGAAGGAGTGGAGCTACAGGAAATAAAATCCGAAGTGATTACACCCGAACAATTGGAAGAAATGTCCAAAAGGGCGGGGAACTATGAAACGCTTTTTAGCAGAAGGGCCATGCTTTTTAGACAACGGGGTTTACATGAAAAGGAACTCTCTGAAACCGATTACAAGAACCTCATCTTGGAACACTATACTTTTTTAAAAAGACCCGTAATCTTGGTAGGTGACCAAATCTTTGTTGGCAATTCCAAAAAAACCGTGGAAACCGCCAAGGAAGCCCTACATTCATGAGCAAACGGACCCTCGCCATTTTGGCCGCCATAGGTGCCACCGTCATTTATGGCATAAACCACACTGTGGCCAAAGGGGTCATGCCCATGCACGTTGGGCCTTTTGGGTTCATTTTTTTAAGGGTGGCCGGGGCCGCAGCGCTCTTTTGGCTGATTACCCTGTTCGGTCCCAAGGAAAAAATCGAGAAAAGGGATTGGGGCCGTATATTCTTGTGCTCCATTATGGGCATGTCCATCAATATGCTCTCCTTTTTCAAGGGATTACAGCTTTCAACGCCTATCAATAGTGCGGTACTGGTGACCATCACTCCTATTATCGTGGTAGTGCTTTCTGCCTTGTTTTTGAGCGAGCGGATAACCCTGAACAAGGGCCTTGGAATTTTTTTGGGTTTTGTGGGCGCCGTGGGGCTTATTATGTTCGGGGCGGAGGTAAGACAAGACGCACCCAATATTCCCTTTGGGAACTTTTTGTTCATCATCAATGCGACTGCCTATGGTTCCTATTTGATTTTGGTAAAAAAATTGATACAGCGGTACCATCCGTTTACCATGATGAAATGGCTTTTCACCATCGCCCTTGTAATCAACCTACCCATAACCCTTCCAGAGGTTTTGGAAATTAACTGGTCGGCAATGCCGCTTTGGGCCTATGGTTCCGTGGCATTTGTGGTTATTGGCACCACATTTTTGACCTATTTGTTCAATGTCTTTGCCCTAACACAGCTCAAAGCTTCCTCCGTAGGCGCATTTGTTTATGTTCAGCCATTGGTGGGCATCCTTTTTGCCCTTTTCACCGGCAAGGACCATCTCAGTCTCATCAAAATTACAGCTATGGTCTTTGTACTGGTAGGTGTTTATTTGGCCAGTCAAAAGCAAAAAAAGGGTATCTAGTCAAAATTTATCCGTATCCGTCAATTCAAATCTTGCATTCATCAATTGGGCGAGCTTAGTTAACCTCAACCTGTATACTTTTAGGGAATCACCCTTAAAAAATGTCAAAGAATGGTTTTGCTCGGTGTCCTTATGGGAGTTGTTATCTTTCTGGTATATCTGTTTTTGTACCGAATTTTAAACAAGGCCTATAAAATAAATCCATTGCTCCACCTTGGTGGGTTTTATTTGATAATTGAATTTGTGGACAACATAATACTTGGCGTTTTTCCTGAAACATGGAAAGTAGAACAAATAGACACGCCTCTCCGTTTAGATGGCCCGGTCGGTCTTTTTCTTCATTTGAACAAACCTATTGTTTCAGTACATGACCTGGCCATTGCTGTCCTTATATTCTGCTTCTTGCTGTTGTTCATTTATAACATTGGCATAAAAAACCACGTGATGAAAAAGCGGCAATCAGAGGACCATTCCAAAATTTAATCAAGATTCTTGACAAAATTCAAATACCTCCAAATCCCAAAACACCTTTAACGAATGATTGAAGATCAAATACAGCAAATCAAACAGAAATTGAAATTGGCAAAAGAAAAGGATGCCAACCGTCAGGTTTTCGGTGCTGGAAGCCACAAGTACGAACTAAATCCTCCCTTGAATATTGAAATCGTGGAAGCTTTTGAAAAAATATTTCAAATTCAGCTTCCGGAATGCTACAGGGCATTTGTACTGAACGTTGGAAATGGAGGAAGCTCCTACCTGAAATCCGGAGCAGGACCTTTTTTTGGTATTTATCCTTTAGGACAAAGTTTAGATGATCTTATCTACCATGATGTTGAAAAACATTTAAGCGGTGATTGCAAACTCTACCCAAGTATTACAGAGGCCCAATGGGAGGAGTTAATCGATTTTATGATAAATGACGAAGATATTCCCGATGAAGAATTTGACAAACTGAACGGGAGCCTTTATGCTGGGCTATTGCCATTAGGTTCACAAGGTTGCACTTACATTCATGCTCTCGTTTTGAATGGTCCACACCAAGGAATGGTTGTAAATCTAGATCGAGGTGGCGATACACCTCCCACCTTTTCAAAAGACAAAAACTTTTTGGACTGGTACGAGCGCTGGTTGGATGAAATCATCTCGGGAAAATTGATCAGAACTTCCCCAAGTTGGTTTGGGTACTCGCAAGATTGAAAAATCTACTTGATCTCGATATCCTTCGGCACCTGAACAAACCTTCGGGTATCGGCTTTGGTCAAGATTTTAAAATCTTCCGTTTTTTCCATGGACTCGAACGCCTTGAGAAATTCATCCGGAAGTCCCGTCAATTTTCTTTCCTTTAAATCTATCCAAGCTCCCATCATTTCGCAGCGTGCAAAGTTTTTCCCTTTATGGTCGTAAAAATTGTGCCTGAATTCGAAGAACATTCCGTCCTCGCTCATCCCCACAAACTCCAACGAAACCTTTACTGGTATTCCAGGAAATGCTTCTTTAAAATAGTACACGTGCTCATAGAATACCACGGGCCCAATATTGTGTTTGGACATGCTCTTTTGGTTGAATCCCAGTTGTCCCAAATATGCCATTCGGGTATGGCTCATAAAATTAATATAGGCAGAGTTAGCCAAGTGTCGATTAGCGTCCGTATCGCTCCATCGGATCTCAAATTCTTTTAAAAACATAATCAGTTATTTTGCTATGCATGCATAATAGTTGTAAAAATACCATAGTTTTGATAACCTGTTCCATATAACAAGCAGAATTGTTCCTATTTTTAAACAATGTTTAACATTGACCTTATGAGCCATAAAGCCGATTTCATCAAAAATCTATCCCTGCCCGTTATTGCCGCCCCCATGTTCCTGATTTCAGGACCAAAACTAGTGGTGGAATGCTGTAAAAATGGAATAGTGGGCACTTTTCCCGCACTTAACCAAAGAACGAGCGAGGGATTTGAGGAATGGCTCATCCAAATTAAATCGGAACTAAAGGTATTTGAGGAGGAAACCGGAAAAAAAGCGGCTCCCTTTGGGGTCAACTTGGTAGTGCACCCTACCAATCCAAGATTGGAGGCCGATGTAAAGCTCTGCATAAAACATAAAGTGCCTTTGGTCATCACCTCGCTTGGGGCCGTAAGTCAGGTGGTCGATGCCATTCACAGCTATGGCGGTTTGGTATTCCACGACATTATTAAAAAGAGACATGCCGAAAAAGCTGCCGAAGCCGGTGTGGACGGTCTCATTTTAGTCTCGGCCGGAGCAGGTGGGCACGGAGGCACCATCAACCCGATGAGCTTGATAGCGGAGGTAAAGAATTTTTTTGACAAGACCATTATTTTATCAGGGTGCATAAGTACGGGAAGGGATGTTGCCTCTGCAATGCAAATGGGAGCAGACCTAGCTTACATGGGCACACGTTTCATCAATACCGAAGAAAGCAAAGCCACCGAGGAATACCGAAAAATGATCATTGACGCAGGTGCCAGTGATGTGGTGTACACGGCAGCCATTTCCGGTGTACATGCCAATTTTTTGGCGGCGAGCCTCAAAGCGGCCGGAATTTCTGATGAAGATTTAAAAAAGGACAGAAAAATAGATTTTGGCAAGGAACTGGATACCGAAGCCAAAGCATGGAAAACCATTTGGTCCGCTGGCCAAGGTGTAACCACCATTGATAATGTTCTGCCCGTATCCAAACTGGTCGATGATCTAAAAGAAGGTTTCAAAACAGCCATTCAAGAGCAGACCAACCTGTTAACAATGTACCCAAAGGACTAATAAATGCCCCAACTTGCTTCAAATTATATACCCCCTTTTCTTTTTAGAAACGGACACTTTTCCACTATTTATTCTGGCATTGTACGATCTGTGAACGGGGTGGTCCAGAAAAGAGAGCGAATCACACTTTCCGATGGTGACTTTTTAGATCTGGACTGGAGCAATTCCCCTGCACCCACAACCAAGTTGGTGATACTCCTCCACGGACTGGAAGGCGATGCACAGCGCCCTTACATTACAGGTAGCGCCAAAATACTCAACCAGAACGGATACGACTGCTGCGCAGTAAATTTCCGTGGATGCAGTGGTGAGCCCAACCAAAAATACCGGTCCTACCACTCCGGCGCCACCGAGGACTTGATCGAGGTGATGGACCACATCATGAATACAAGAAATTACTCCGAGATCTATTTGAAAGGATTCAGTTTGGGAGGGAATCTGCTACTGAAATATTTGGGGGAAGGAAACGATGTTCCCAAAGAACTGAAAGGTGCGGTCGCGGTATCCGTGCCCTGCAATCTCCGTGATTCCTGCCAACAACTTCTTGGTCCAAAAAACATATTGTATGCCATTCGGTTCAAAGGAAATTTGCTGGACAAACTAAGACAGAAACAAAGTCTGTTCCCAGAAAGAATCACTTCGGAGGATATCAAAAGGATAAAGACTTTAAAAGATTTTGATGACATCTACACGAGCAAGGCCCATAATTTTAGGGATGCCCTGGACTATTATGAGCAATGCAGCTCCATGCAGTTTTTGCCCGCCATCAAAGTTCCCAGCCTCATCATCAACGCAAGGAACGATTCCTTTTTGGGGCCCCAGTGTTATCCCGTTAAAGAGACCGCTGACAATCCCAAGCTGTACCTTGAAACTCCAAGTTATGGCGGACATGTAGGCTTCTGGGGAAAAAACAATATCACCTATACGGAGCAAAGGGCCCTTAGTTTTTTTGATTCCATTTAAATAAGCGGATGAACATCGCTTTGTGAGAGGGAAAACAAAAAACACAAGGAATATTAGTGCCTAATTGCCTATATTAGTGCCCGTGTTTACACAAACAAACTTCAATAGAATCAGAATGAAAAAATTTGTAATGTTCTTGGCCTTAGGTGCCTTGATAGCCAGTTGCGGCGAAAAAAAAGAAGAAAAAAAAGATGGTTTTGAGGTTAGCCGAACCAAAACTGAGGATACAAAAGCACAAGCCAAAGAGGGTGTACCCGTTGATTTGGACAACAAAGGGGTAGGCCCCATTACCAATTTGGAATTTCCCGATGAGATCAATGATGAAATGGCTGCAAGAGGCCAGGCTAAATTTGAGGCCATCTGTGTTGCATGCCATATGGTCGATAAACGAATGATTGGACCCGCCCTCAAGGGAGTTTACGAAAGAAGGAGTCCGGAATGGGTGATGAACATGATTTTGAATCCTGACGGCATGCTCAAAGAAGATCCTATTGCAAAAGCATTGCTGAAGGAGTACAACAACGCCATCATGCTCAATCAAAACCTAACGGAAGATGAGGCAAGGGATATTGCCGAGTACTTAAGGACGTTATAACAAAAACCAACCTATTATTTAAAAGCAGCTGTTTTGAATCTAAACAGCTGCTTTTTATTTATCTTGATACAAACTTTTATTATGAAGCGCTTTGTATTGATACTGCTCTATTGCACTACCCTCACAGTATTGAGTGCCCAGGATTTAACGGGTGCCTGGGAATATTCAGAAACAAACGGGGATGGAACGGAAATCCAACATGTACAGATTATAACGGCAGAGGGCTTTATTTCGGAAGCCTTCTTTGAGAAAGCTTCCGGTAAGTTTTTGGGAACAATGGGCGGCAGTTTTTCAATCAAGGACAATTTGTTCAATTGCACCATTGAGTATGCCTCTTTTGACCCGGAACTGGTGGGTACCTCAAAAAACTTGGATCTCAAAATAATCAACGGCGAACTTTACATGGACAACAAGGTCTGGAAACGTATCGATGATGGAACTCCCGGAGCGCTGAACGGAGCATGGTTGATATCGGGTAGAAAGCGCGATGGCGAAATTGTGAAACGTGATACCTCTGGGCCCAGAAAGACCATGAAAATATTATCGGGAACCCGCTTTCAGTGGATTGCCTACAATACAGAAACCAAAGTGTTCATGGGAACCGGTGGCGGCACCTACACCACGATTGATGGAAAATACACCGAAAATATAGGTTTCTTTTCAAGGGATGATTCCAGGGTCGGCGCAAGCTTGGAGTTCAACTATGAGTTAATGGATGGTGACTGGCACCACTCCGGTTTGAGCAGCAAGGGAGAGCCCATTTATGAGATATGGAGCAAGAGAAAACAATAGCCCTCATTTTTGACCAGACCTTAAAACAGGGTTAGTGCTTTACCCTAATTTTTTTAGTAAATTACTTCAACATTAACCATAAACTTCTGTAAAATGAGAATCTTGTTCGTAGCGCTTTACAGTGCCCTTTTATTGGCAGAAACCTGTGGGGGGACAAAATCCAGTGCGGAAGCACTTTACGGTCCCACTTGGGAACTGGAATATATTTCGGGGGCTCGCATTGCTTTTGAGGGGCTCTTTCCTGAAAAAAAACCACAGATCACTTTTGACAAAGCATCCGGAAAAGTGACAGGTACCGATAGTTGCAATGGTTATTCGGCAGATTATGAACTGGCCGAAAACACTATAGTCTTTGGTGACCCAGGTCCAACCACTATGATGTTCTGCGGGGGAAGCGAACGCCAATTTTTGAATATGATGAAAAAAATCGACGGCTACTCCATCGAAGATGGCAAGCTCAACCTATTGGTCGGTGAGGTACCCATGATGCGATTTAAAAAGGTCGAACTATGAAAAATATACTCCTTGTTAGCTGTGCCCTAGTGTTATTTTTTGGCTGTGTTGAAAAAAAGAAGGAAGAAACTTCCACTCCCGAAGGGACCGATGCATTGGAAGAAACGGTTACGGATACTATTCAAACCCAAGAAAAAAGACGAGAAATGGAGCCTATTGCCATGAAAATTGATGGCAGTTATTTTAAGGCCACGGGAACCGAACCTTTTTGGGGGCTCAAACTATATGATGACAAAGTGGAGCTTAAGACCATGGAGGATACCATAACTACCCCTCCCTCTAAAGCTATTGTAGCACAAGACTCCAATCTTAAAATGTTCCGTATCCAGACGGAGGCCACCCAAATGGACATCATAATTTCCTATAAAGAATGTACCAATGCCATGTCGGGCGAAGTGTTTCCCTATACCGTGACCGTATCGTATAAAAGTACGGGAGCAGATGAAACCCAGGTTTATGAAGGCTGTGGGTCTTATCTCACGGATTATAGACTACACGATATTTGGGTTTTGGAAAAAATGAAAGGTAGTACTGTTTCCAAAGACGATTTTAACGGCCGTGATGTCCCAAATATGGAAATCAACAGCAACAGCAATTTGTTTTCTGGTTTTTCGGGCTGCAATCGTATGAGGGGAAGCTTTTATTATGAAAAGGATATCCTTCGGTTTACACAGATTGCCTCAACCCGAATGGCCTGCCCCAGTATGGACAAGGAAACCGAGTTCTTGACCGCACTACGGGCAAGTACAACATACAAAATTGAAAATAATCGACTGCACCTCTCCAATCCATCAGAAGAGAACTTGTTGGTATTCAAAAAAATCGACTGATTATGAAAAACAATTTTCTTTTTCAATTTACCGCCCTTCTCTTTATTTTGACGGCCCACTCAAACCTAAAAGCTCAAGAAATGGATTTACCCTATAAAGAGATTCCTGAATATCCATCGGATTATGGTTCCGGTAATTTGGTATCCAGAATGATCGATGGATTGGGATTCCGCTATTATTGGGCCACGGAAGGGTTGACTGAAAAGGATTTGGCTTTCAAACCGTCCGAAGATGGACGTTCGCTTTTGGAGACTATGGAACACATTTATGTGATGTCCAACAATATTTCATTGGCTCCGGATGCCAAACCTTATGAAAGGCCCGAGAATCCACCAAAATACTCGTACCAAGAACTACGTTCCCTAACGCTAAAAAACTTGAGGGCGGCCAGCAGCAAAGTTTTGGGAACAAGTTCCGAAGAAATGGAAAATTTCAAAGTAATCTTTAAGCAGGGCGACAAAACATCGGAGTTTCCCTATTGGAACATGATCAATGGTATGATTTCGGATTGTATCCACCATACAGGTCAAATAGTATTGATGCGCCGTGCGAGTGGCAACCCTCAAAACCCCAATGTGAATGTGTTTTTGGGGAAGACCAGGGAATAGATCAACTGTCCACCGCAACCTTATAGGTTGGATCTTCCAAAACGTTGACTTCGATAATATCGTCGGCATTGGCCAACAATCGCCTACAGTCTCGGCTCAAA
Source organism: Flagellimonas crocea (assembly GCF_033441595.1). Taxonomy (NCBI): domain Bacteria; kingdom Pseudomonadati; phylum Bacteroidota; class Flavobacteriia; order Flavobacteriales; family Flavobacteriaceae; genus Flagellimonas; species Flagellimonas crocea. The sequence goes on from NZ_JAUZVX010000003.1 coordinate 465,122, forward strand.
TGCTTCAGGTGTACTTTTTTGCCCACTTTTCGATAGCGCTCTGTGATTTTGTTCACGGCTTCAATGGCTGACATATCCACCAGCCTACTTTCTTTAAAGTCGATGACCACTTCTTCGGGGTCGTTCAGTACATCAAACTTTTCAGCAAACAATGTAGTACTTCCAAAGAATAAAGGGCCATAGATCTCGTAGTGCTTTACACCTTCATCATCAATGCTTTTTCTGGCACGGATACGTTTGGCGTTGTCCCATGCAAATACCAAAGCGGAAATGATTACTCCCACCAACACGGCCAATGCCAAGTTGTGAAGAAATACGGTCACCAAAGTTACGAGTACCATCACCAAAACATCGGATTTTGGCATCCTACGGAACGTCTTTAAACTTGCCCACTCAAAAGTTCCCAAAGCTACCATGATCATCAGTCCAGTCAGCGCCGCCATGGGTACACGTTCAATCAGGCTGGAACCGAACATGATAAAGACAAGCAACATCAAGGCAGCAAAAATACCAGAAAGGCGTGCCCTAGCACCGTTGGAGGTATTGATCAAACTTTGTCCGATCATGGCACAACCGCCCATCCCTGAGAACAATCCTGAAAGAATGTTCGCCGTTCCCTGGGCAACTGCCTCTTTATTTCCACGTCCCCGTGTTTCAGTGATTTCGTCCACAATGTTCAGGGTCAGCAAACTCTCAATAAGGCCCACTCCAGCCATAATTGCGGCGAAGGGAAATATAATCTGCAAGGTTTCTAAAGTGAAGGGAAGGTCAGGAATATGAAAAGGAGGAAATGTTCCTTGGATGGAAGCAATATCCCCAATGGTGCGTGTATCCAATCCAAAGAAAAATACAATACCGAATACCAAAAGAATTGCGGCCAATGATGCTGGGACCACTTTGGTTAATTTGGGAAGTCCCCAGATTACCAACATGGTCAACAGTACCAACCCCAAGAAAATGTAGAGCGTGCTTCCGCTAAGCCATTCGCCATCCACGGTCTGGAACTGGCTCATCTGCGACATAAATATGATCACGGCCAATCCGTTCACGAACCCAAAGATAACGGGGTGGGGCACCAAACGCATCAATTTACCAAGACGTAGCACACCTGCCAACATCTGTAGTATCCCTGCAAGGATTACGGTGGCAAAAACGTATTCCACCCCATATTGCTGTGCCAAGGTAACGATAACGACGGCCACAGCCCCTGTGGCTCCAGAGATCATTCCTGGCCTACCTCCCAAAATCGAGGTGACCAATCCCATAACAAAGGCAGCGTACAAACCTGTTAAAGGTGAAAGGCCCGCAATAAAGGCGAATGCGATGGCTTCGGGAACCAAAGCAAGTGCAACGGTCAAGCCCGATAAAATTTCTGTGCGGTAATTTATTTTTTGGGAAAAATCAAAAAGGTTGAGATACTTTTTCATGGCTTCTTTCTTGAAGCGCGCAAAAGTAGCATTATTAAATCCAAGACCCTAATGGAGCCAGCATTTTTAAGGATTTGATAATCTATCTGTTAGTTAGGTCAAATACCTTTTCTTAAAGTGTGGTTTGTTTGGCGGTATCATATTCGATTTTAAGGATGGGCAGCCGACGCTGTATATTTTTTGCACAAAAAAGAACCGCCCTAAGATTTGATACTCAGGGCGGTTCTTAACTAAATAACCAACCAAAAAAACTGTTTGTATAGTCGAACAAAGGTGTTCTTCCTTACATATCTCGTTGACGGGTGACGTTCATTACAGGGTTGTTGGTCTTTGAACGTTTTTTACCTGTTCCGTCGCTTGATTTCAAATATTGAATGTATCCTCTTCCCGTGAATTCATATACCGTTCCGCTGGATACATGGTACAACTCTATGGTACTATCATCGATAACGTACAACTCAAAATAATCATTGCCCAAGAAGTCATAATCCAGTGTTAAAGTTTTGAGGGATGCATCATTGGCGACATCATACACTTCATAATCTCCTTCGTAATCCCATTGTATGTTGTTAAGGGGAATGCCTTGATTATCAATCGACGACCTGAAATATCCACCGCCATCGGGAAAAAACTGTAAGTAGTTTTCCTCATCAAATTCATTTAGGGCGCCTAATTCACTGGTATAGGTTTTCTCCCAAACTTGATATTCCTGCAAGAAAAGTTGTATGTTATCATAAAAGACCATATCGTAGTCAAAATTGCTTCTTTGATAGCCTTCCAAAATATAGGAAGTATCTGAACGGGGGTCGTAAATTTCCAATGTATTATAATCCAAAGCGATAACTTCCAATAACCAAAGACCATCCACATCGTGGTCTATTTCCACCTGACCGCTATAGGTGGCGTAGGCACCTACATCAATACCCAATCCGTTGCCTGTTTTTCCCAAGCCGGAAAGGTTGTTGTTGGCATACACGATTCCCCTATCAAAAGTAATAGTGAAGGCACGTTGCAAAAATGGAACCTCTCCGCTTCCACGGGTTTCGTTGATATCCACATACCAAAGGTCGTGGGATTCCAAAACCAAGGCGGTATTGATTGGTGGTTCTGTGATCAAATCTTCTTCTACAATAACCTCGGTGTAGCAAGAACTGGCCAATAGGCCAATGAACAAAATTCCAAAGAGTAGTTTTCTATTTTTCATAATCGAGGTTTTAGAGTTCGCTTTATACAGACCAATCACTGTGCCAAAATTTTTAACTTATTGATAATCAAATAATAATAAGCTGATGAATTTATTTTTTAGCTTTACACCCTAATTTGGACGAATGAAAGACAAGCTTACGTTTGGAGTATTTGGTGGAGGAAGTTGGGGAACGGCCATTGTGAAGATGTTGACCGAAAATTTGGAGCAGGTCAATTGGTATATGCGAAGCGATTCGGCGATTCGGCACATTAAAAAAGAATGGCACAATCCGAACTATTTGAGTTCCGTGGAGTTTGATGTGGACCAGCTCGTGATGAGCTTTGACATCAATGAAGTAGTAGAGGCATCGGACGTGCTCATTTTCGCCATTCCTTCCGCTTTTTTGGATAGGGAACTGCAAAATTTGACGGTTTCTTTGAAAGATAAAATCATTTTTTCGGCTATCAAGGGCATAGTTCCAGAGACAGGACGAATCGTGGGGGAACATTTTAACGAGAAATATGATATTCCTTTTGAGAATATTGGTGTGATTACTGGACCTTGCCATGCCGAAGAGGTGGCGTTGGAGCGACTTTCTTACCTTACCATTGCCTGTGCGGATGCGGACAAGGCCAAAATGCTGGCAGCACATTTAAAGAGTGATTATATCCGCACCAAAATATCGGATGACATTATCGGAACCGAGTATGCTGCCATGCTAAAGAACATTTATGCCATTGCCGCGGGGATTGCGCACGGTCTTGGTTACGGTGACAACTTCCAGAGTGTGCTGATGAGCAACGCCATCCGTGAAATGAAGCGTTTTATTGACCGTGTGTACAAAATGAAGCGCAATATAAACGCTTCTGCCTATTTGGGTGACTTATTGGTAACGGGCTATTCCGTTTTTAGTCGCAACCGTATGTTCGGGAATATGATCGGCAAGGGCTACACCGTAAAAAGCGCCATGATGGAAATGAACATGGTGGCCGAAGGGTACTACGCTACCCAAAGTGCCCATGATCTTATGGAGAAACTACAAAAGAAATCCAAAACACCCATCATAAATGCGGTATATCAAGTGCTTTATAAAAACAAGAACCCGAAAAAGGTGTTTGAAAAGCTGACGGAGAAGTTGGATTAATTGCCCATTCAGAGTTTGACAAGATTGAAACTGTAGCTTATAAATGGCAGGATAAAAGTTGTCTTCTTATCAAAATACTTTGTGTTTCGAGATATGTATATACCCAACATTATCTTAGACCTGCCTTTTCCATAACCAACGAAAATTTTGTTTGCGCTGAAATTATAATTGTCCAAAGAGGAATTTGAACCTACAACCTCTCCTTCTTCATTTAAAATAGATTCTGTTCTTAAATACTCACTATTTCGGTTGAGCAAGCTAAGGCCGGCACCGACCAATAATTCGCCTTTTTGGAAAACTTGAAAGTGATAGTTCAAGTTAAAATGATAGCCGAACATCAGCCCACGCTCTGTTTCTGAAGCTGTATTATCAATGCGAGTTGTTATAAGGTCATAACGAAAAGAGGTTTTGAATCCTGCACTAAAATTTTGAGTAACATAATAATCAACCCCAAAATTAAGTGCCGGGCCAGAATTTTGTAAATCAGGATTAATAAAATTTGTTGCCAGGGCCTGATCTCCTGATTTGTGAATGGGGGTAATTCTATATTCAGCACCAAGGTTTAAAAAGAAATTTTTCGCTCTTGAGTCATCCTGAGCTGCAAGATATAGTGGTAGTAAAAACAGGAGTAATAGCGTGTGGTTTTTCATTTGGAATAGTCTACAGCCTATTTTGAGGCGAGAAAAAACCAGGAGTTATTGCTTTTATTTTATTACTATACTCTTTTTCGGTTAAAATCTTACCTTTTAAAGGTTTAATATCAAGACTCTCCGACTTCATAATTTCTATTTCTGTTGCATAAAAAGTAAAATGGGTATCTCTAAGCTCCAAAATAAGACCAGGTAAACTATTGAATTCTTTAGGACCAAATTGACCTGGTAACTGAGGGCAGTACCATGCAACAATTTCGAAATTAAATGTTCCTACCGAATTTTCAACTGTTTTATTTTTGGTTGCTTTGAAGGTTTTATGTTTTCCTATAAATTTAGACTCATTGGTCAATTTCCAATTCCGGGAATCAATTGGGGACTTGATCAGAATTTTTTCTCCATACGCATCTGTTTGTCTATAAACAACATTTTGTTCTAAATTAGTATAATATCTACCTTTGGACACAATATTTTCCGCCCAAGACTTACCCAAAGGCGAAATGTCATTTTCCAATGTCGTAGCTATTTCAAAAACCGATTTGCTATCTGAAAATGACAAGATAAAAGTAACATCCTCACCTTGCTTATGAAGTTTATCGAAAATTTCATCTCTGTTTTCAGTAAATTCAGATTCAATTTCGGTAAACCCATATGTTACTCTTCCAGACTGGATTTGAGTTTGACCGTTGACCTCCAAAATAATCATGGTAAATAAAGTCAAAAATATAAGCGACTGCTTCATACAACCAATGGTTTAATTTGGGCGAGAAAACTTAAAATCAATTCTCTCACCCAGTTATAATTATTTACATTTTAATTACATGTTAACATCCCCCATTGAATATCCTTCACAGAGTGCGTAACTTACATTCATATACCATGTAGATGCCTCATCACTTAGCCCCGCTGCATGTGCTTGCTGACCAACCATGAGGGCCTGATCCATGCAATCTTTGACTTCTGCTCTTGAGAAATTTGCATTTAAATTAATGGTAAACAACATAATTGCGATTACCATAATGAAACTAATTTTCTTCTTTTTAAAAAAATTAATGGATTAATACCAGTTTTCTCTTACCATTAATTTTTGCGCAAAAACGTAAGATTGACTTCAATCTATGTAAAAATTACCTTTCAAAACCCTCAAAATCAATGGATACCCATTTTGGTTTGACTGATGGTGGTTTTGAGTTGATGGAATGCAATTACAACTTATATGAAATTTTAAACATCACAATCCTTGGCATGATGGCTGTGAATTGGTCAGTGATCAGAAAATCGGAAAAGGAATTCTGTCTTTTAAACCTCACATCATAAAAATTGTTTACCGAGATTTCAAATCCCCAAGGGCTATCTTCTTGTTGATAGAAGAGTGAAGCATTGGCCACATCAAATACATTGGTCAGGTTTTGTGCTTCATTGGTGTATTTCGTTCGCTCATAATCCCCCTTCAAATGAAAATCATTGAAAAATATATAATCAAGGTTTGCGAAGACACTTGAATTGGTAAAGATGTTTTTACTCGTTGATGTGGAAAAAACCGATGGTTTGTGTGTGTAACCCAACTCGATATTGGGCCATTTATCAAAAAGGGTCTCTACCTTTCCGGTGGCAGAAATGGAGCGGGACAGGTTTTTGGACACATTGTCGTTCACCAATTGGAAAAACTCGTTATAGCTCCCCCTACTTTCAATGCTAAGTTTTATTTTATTGATTCGCTTCCCAAATCTAAAGTTGGCGTTTATAGAGTTTTCGGGCTGGTTGAACATGGTATAGGTCACAAATTGATTGATGCCATCCAGTACCGTGGTGTTCTTTACACTTTGTGTTCTTTTATTATAGGTCAAACCTACGTTCAGGTTCAAACCACGGAACAGACTGAACTTATAATAGCTCAAGGAATAGGAATGGTTTCTTCCATTTTGCAAGTCGGGTGCGCCCAATCCTACCGAATTAAAAGATCTCAATATAAAATTGGCTCCCAACTGGTCAATGGTCGGGAATTGCATTCGTTGCCTGTATCGGAATCGTATTTTCTCGCTACTATTGAACTTCGCCTCTGCGTCAAAAGCGGGCAGCAAAACTTGGGTGCTATTGTTTACAGAAATCCCTTCTTGATCATTGTCCCAAATGTAATTATGATAAAATAGCCTTGATTTTACCGTAAAGATACCTGCCAAGAATTTATATTCCATCCCTAAAAATGTATCATTGAAGCGATAATCAATCTGGTTTCCGAAGCCATTTTCTGAAAAATCGTTGACACTTGTATTGGAAAGTTGTTGCCTTTCGTTGCTTGTAAAAGCATCAAACTTTGCGTTGGTGCCAAAAGTGGTGTAGATATGGTTAAAGTTGTTGAGTACCCAATAATCCTTCAATATCAAATCAAATGATGTTGTCTGCGTCTCTTTTTGTTGAAAAACTTGATAGGAATCGTCTTCTTCCAAAGGAATCAGTCCTTGCAAAAAAACTTGGTCCGTTTCCCAAGTATTCTCCGGAGTGTTGTTTTGAAGTGCTAGGGAAGCTTCCAAGCTAAATGTCTGTGCTCTTGAAAAACGCTTGCTGTATTCCACATTCTGTTTGAATTCTATGGCTGAAACATTCTGAAGGGTATTGAAAAAAGTATTTTGATTCTCACTTTCTGTCAAAATGGTTCCTTGCCCCTTATTCTCTGTAAGCTTTATAAAGGAGTTTACCGTTATATTCTCCTCCCCATTGGGTTCGTGCTCCGCGGTTGCTTTACCTATCAAAAAGAAATTATCGAAATCATTCTCTTCCGCTCTGTCCTCATTAAGCAATCCATCGGAATTGTTATAAATGTTCAAGGTAATGCTTTCCGTTTGTGTACTGCTGCTATTGGCAATCACATAACTATTGATGTCCGTTTTGGGCGAGACCGTTTGTCTCAGATTGAAAGCCCCAAAGCGATTGGTGTTGGCCCTGAAATCCGTGTTGTTCAAAAATTGGGAGAAATCGTCCCGGCTCAGGGAAAAATAGCCGCCAATATCGTCCATAAGCTTGCCAAACCCTCCATTGAACTCCAAATAATCGGAAAAGGAGAAGCTTTTGACCCCAATATTGTTCAGGTCCCCGATAAAATTGATATTGGTGTTGGGGCTATAGTAAAACAGGTTGGGATGCACCAAATAGCGGTCTTTGATGCCTCCACCCGCTTCCATATCGCCAAAGGCAAATTTCTTTTTGTCTTCTTTAAGTTTGATGTTGAGGGCAAGCTCATCGGAATCCTGCAGTCCTTTGAGAAATCCAATTTTGTTATAGTTGTCCAATACTTCAACCTGATCCACGGCATCGGCTGGGATGTTGTTTACCGCAAGTTTGCTATTGCCCGTAAAAAAGGTCTTGTCCTCCACGAGCACCTTGTTCACTTTTTTGCCTTGGGCGGTCACATTGCCTTCACGGTCTACCTCTATCCCTGGTAGTTTTTTAAGGACTTCGCGCAGTTTGCGTTCCTCTCCCGTAACAAAGGCATCGGTTTGGTAGGTTATGGTGTCCTCTTTTACTGTTATGGGAATCTTGTACTCAAGCACTACCTCATCCAGATCATTGGTCCTTGGCACCATCATTACATCCTTGGTGGCATCTTGGGTCGCGGTATAATCAAAAGACAGTTTTTGGTAACCGAGATAGCTCACTTCTATGGAGTAGGCCACCTCTTTTTCCAAACGCAGGACATACTCGCCTTTATCGTTGGTAATGGCAAACTGGGTGCGCTCGCCATTATTTTTGGGGAAGGCCAAGATGTTGGCATTGACCATTGGTGAAGTGTTGGTGCTATCCATTACAGTGCCCCTTAGGGTAACATTTTGCCCCAATAAGTTGATGGGACTAAAACAAAGAATATAAATCAATAAAAAATATCGGCTCAATATAATTTGACTATTTCATGTAAATTACCTTCCTCCAAATCGTTCTTTGGCTATTTTGGTTCCAATTGCATCAAATTCTGCTTGTGTTATAGGTTTTTTACCTTTAGGTGGAGCTATAAGCTTACGTTGCTTTTCGTCCAATTGACCCAAGCTTATTTTATCTGCATAAAATATTCTATCCTTTTCATGTAATTCCAAAATTAAACCAGGCAGGCCAGAATAATTTTTAGGGCCAAAGGGCAAGTTTATTTCGGGAGCATACCAAGCAATAACCGGAAATTCAAATCTTCCTTTGCTATTATTTACAACGTAAGTCGTAGTGGCTTTATAGCATAAATATTTACCAATGCTCTTACTATCTTTAGTTAGCTTCCACCCATTTTTAATTACAGGATGTTTTACAATAAATTTCTCTCCAAAAGCTGGTAAATCCTCATAAACCGTCCCATTTTCAAGATTTGTAAAAAACTCGCCTTTTGCACCAAGAATGGTCAATGCAATATCAGCTCCTTTTTCTGCATCATTTGTCAACAGTTTTTCTCTATAAAAAAGTGACTCCTTTGCATAACCTAAAAGTTTAAAATCTATGAACTTTACATTATCATAAGCTATTTTATAAATGTCCTTTAAAACCTCGGAAACTTCAGTTTCAACAAGGTCGACCTTGTACGTGACCTCTACCGAGTTTTGTTGTGCATGGACAACCGCAGCACAATTCAGAAATAAAACAAATAAAAAATATTTCATTTTAGATGATTTTTAAGCCCTCTACATCTAATCAAGAAGGGTGAACTCATAATTAATTATACCTGCATATGCTTTATGTTCACCATCTGCAAGCTCTATGGCGATCTATTCTCCAATTATTCTTTGCATTACTTTTTTAATTGGGAATGGGTCTTATTTTCTGAAGAAGTTCAAAATATTCGTTTTCACTCATTTCTTCTCCTTTTTCCATTTTCAGTTCCTTTTGATCACTGAGTTCTGTGTAGATCTCAATTTTATTGGCATAAAAGAAAAGCTTTCCATTCATAGAGCCCTCCAAAACCAAACCTGGGAGACCATCAATCCCTTTCGGTCCAAAGGGCACGTTAATTTCTGGGGCAAACCACGCAATTGGAGAAAAAGTTAGCTTCTTTTTTCTTCCTGGGTCATATTGTTCTTTGTAGCCAACAGCTTTGTAACACCTATACCCCTTTATGTTTTTAGTTTCTTTGGTTATTTCCCAATTCAGTTCTTTAGGGTCATAAACGACATTTATTTTTTTTCCAAGGTTTTGAACATGTTGTATTTTTTTTTCTTTGGTCCTATAGTAAATCGAGCTACCTCCTCCATGATTAATTGCCAACCGATACATTATGTCACTTTCCCCAACTTCGAGCTTTTTATCATATTGATAAACACCCAATTTACCATTTGACACCAATTCAAACTCCAATTGCGAATAGGCCTCGTATAGTTTCTCAATCATGGCCCTGTGTTTGGTGGATTTTGAATTATCATCAGACTCAACCTCTATCTTATAAACAATCTTTAGCTTTTCTCCTCCAGATTGTGCTGATGTTTTAACACAATTACTTATGATTGCCAAGCAAAGAATTATTAAATATTTTTTGCCCACTTTAAATTATAAAATAGTTTACCATCCCCTGTCCAACTGCGCTTTAACCTTATCACCTTCTTTTTTGTATTCTTCCTCGGTCATGGTTTCGATATTGGTTGGCCAATCTATTTTTACTTCTTTTTTGGGGTTTAGCTCAACTTTGCTCGCCGTGTAAGTGGCTATGGGCAATTGTAGTTCCAAAATTAGGCCAGGCAAGTTGCCAACGTAATCTGCTGGGCCAAAAGAAACAGGGATTTCTGGAGAGTACCATGCTATTATCTCACGATTTTTTCCTGCGATTTCTTTTACTAAAACAGCTTTGTTACAAATGAACTTCCCAAATTGTTTCTTTTCCTTGGTCAAAGCCCAATCTTGTTTTTGTACTTCCGATTTTACATTATACTTCCTACCTTCATAAGAGGTCTGCAATATTTGTTCGCTGTGGGCCAGGTTAGTAAAATAGGTTCCCTTAGAAGTAAGATACTTTACAAACTCGTCCAATTCTTTAAAATCGGAAATACTTAGCCCTTTTTGGTGTTGAAAAATACTTTCTTCACCGTTGAACAAAAGCTGTAATTGAATATTCTTAGCCGCGTCAGCGGTTATTTTATGCATTTTTTTTAGTCTTGGAGATATTTCCCCTCCATCCAAGCTGTTCTCATAAAAACTTTCCATACTAACTCTATATGATACTTTTCCATTTTTAACCTGAGAACTTGATATATTAATCCCGAAAAGTAAAAGACCCAAATAGAATATAATTTCATTCTTCATAATTTCTTGATTAAATAGTACACCTGAGAAATTTTCAGGCGTACTATCCATTTAATAATTCTTAAATATGCGATTACATCATCTCACATAATGCCAATGCCACAGTAAATGCTTTCCCTGCAGCAAATCCATCTCCTGTTTGATCATAAACATGGTCTGCATAATCAAAAGCTAAACCTTCACAATCAGTAGGCACCTCAAATGTTGCCGCATTCAAACTATTAGCGGCAAAACCAATAGCAAAAACAGTACTCAATAAAAAAATCCTTTTTTTCATTTTCAAAAAGTTTAATAGGTTAAGAAATCAGTTTTACTTACTTCAAGATTTGCGCAAAAAATGTAAGATTTAGGTCAAGCTATGTAAAGATTATCTTTCAATACCCTCAAAATCAATGGATGCCCCTTTTGGGTTGACGGATAGTGGTTTTGAATTGAAGGATGGGTAATTCTGAGATTTTTTCAAAAGAAAAATCGTGTCGAGAAGTGGAAATCGACAAAATCCCATGCATTTTCTCGAATTGACGGGATTTGAAAAGAAAAGAATATATAACAGGTTGGATTAATCCCGCTCCAAAGAAAAATCGGAATGTTCCTTTAATTGGGCGTCGAGTTCTACAGAAAAGGCCTCCATTTCTTCTGTGGAGTAGTTGTACGCTTTCTGGAATTCCTCAAAAACAGGTTCCTTGTATTTACGAACACTGTCAATGTCAAAATACAGTCGGCCCGTTCTTCTTATAAAAAAGTCCAAGGGATTCAGTGCCATTTCGTGCGCTATGGTGAATCGGGCCTCGGCCCTTATCAATCTTTCTTTGGGTTTGTCACCTTTTATCTTGGCATACAGTTCTAAAATGAACTCGGTTTGCTTGCCATACGTGGTCACCAAATACCATGCATCATACTTGCTAAATCCATCGGTTTGTAGCTGTTCTTGAAGGTCGGCAATGTATTTTTTAACGTGTTTGAACTTTTTAAAATCGTTCCCACAAAGTGGAATCTTGTCCGTAGTGCAATGCTCCAATTTTGCGTCGTGGTCTTCCTCCATTTTTTTGGCGACACGATTCACAGCTCGCTCGGCCATTTTCCGGTATCCTGTGAGCTTTCCTCCCGCTATGCTGACCAATCCCGTATCGGAAGTGAAAATTTCATCTTTTCGTGATAATTCGGAGGCTGATTTCCCCTCTTCATGAATCAAAGGACGCAAGCCTGCCCAAGAGGAAATGATATCATCCAATTCCAATTCAATGTCCGGAAACATATTGTTTACAGCTGAAATCAAATAGATGGCATCGGCAAGTTCGGTGGTCACGTGGTCCTTGTCCGAATTATAGTTAGTGTCGGTAGTCCCGATGTAAGTTACTTTGCCACGCGGAATGGCAAACATCATCCGCCCGTCGGGAATATCGAAATAAACGGATTGCTTCACAGGAAGTTTTTCCTTTGGAAACACCAAATGGACACCCTTGGTCAAATGCAATTGCTTCCCCTTTTTGGATTGATTGACACTTCTAAGTTCATCCACCCATGGCCCTGCCGCATTGATCACATATTTGGAGAATACGTTGTACTCATCCCCAAAAACCTCATCCGTGAATTTTACCCCGGCTACCTTGGCCTCTTTATAGATAAAGTCGTTGACCTTGGTATAGTTGAACAGCTCCGCCCCAAATTGAAGACTGGTCTTTAAATTTTCAAGGGTCAACCGGGCGTCATCGGTTCGATACTCGGCATAGTAGCCTGCTCCGTTCAAAATCTTTTTGGGCAAAAGGGGCTCCAATTTCATGGCCTCCTTTTTCTCTAGCATCTGGCGTTTATCATCCCCGGAAACTTGAGCCAAGATATCGTATACCTTCAGTCCGATGGATGTCAACCATTTTCCATAGGAACCCCCCTCGATGAGCGGCAGCAACATTTTTTCCGGGAGTACCAAATGTGGGGCTAGTTTATGTACAATGGCCCGTTCGGAACCTACTTCTTTCACCAGCCAAAAGTCGAACTGCTTTAAGTAACGTAATCCGCCATGAATCAATTTGGTGGATTTACTGCTGGTACCCGATGCAAAATCACCTTTTTCGAGCAACAACACCTTCATGCCGCGAGAAGATGCATCCAAAGCAATTCCTGCACCCGTGATTCCCCCACCAATTACCACCAGGTCATAGATAGAGTTGGCCGCTTTTTGCAGTTTGTCCTTTCTGTCGATATTGGAAAAAGCAATGTTCTCGCCCATGTTTCTATGTATTGAATTCGTACTCGCGTTCCACCTTGCAAATCCTGACCTTGTACCAGGAATACCATGTTTTTATCCCGTTTTTCTGGGCCTGTCGATGGTCCATATTGGCTTTCCAATCCGCGATGGCTTTCAGACTTTCCCAGTAGCTTACCGTGATTCCCAGTCCGTCCCTGGCACTCTCAATATCCAAAAAACCGGGCTGCTTTCTGGCCAAAGTTTCCATTTCTTCCGCCATTTGAGCGTAACCTTGGTCCCCAGGGGTTCTAAGGCTGGTAAAAATTACAGCGTAGTATGTCTTTTGTGGTTCCATTTAGCTGATGTACTCTTTTTCCAAGAAATAATTGACCAGTGCTTCCTTCATCAAAATGGCCTGCTCACCTGCTTTTAAGGGAGGTAGTTGTTCTTTTATTTTATAGTGGGGCCATCCGTCCTCATCAAAAAAATCAAAATCGTAGTAACCGTAGGGTTCCAGCAATCTGCAGATGGCAATATGCATCAAATTGACCTTTTCGTCCTTTTTAAATTTACGATGAAAATTGCCCAGTTCCTGAACTCCGACCAAATAAACGATCCCATCCAATTCAAGCGGGTCGCCATCGGAAAATTGGGCGGACAGTTTCTCCACCAAAAATTCCCATCGTTCCTTTAATTGCTCGTCTCTTGACATGTGTTTTACTATGAGTACCAAAGGTACAAATCAATATTCTATATTTGTTAAAACCCTTGTATGAGCTTTTTGGATATTATCATCGGAATTCTGTTGGTGTGGGGCCTATACAAAGGCTTAAAAAATGGCCTTTTTGTAGAATTGGCCTCTTTGATTGCCTTGATTGCCGGAATATACGGTGCCATACATTTTTCGTACATCACGGGGGATTACCTTGCCGAACAGTTTGATTGGAGCGACCAATATTTGAAAATTGCCGCTTTTCTGATCACTTTTTTTGCTATCATAATTGTGGTGAACCTAGCAGGAAAGTTCCTGACCAAGATTGCCGATTTTGCCATGCTTGGATTATTGAACAAAATTGCTGGGGGCATTTTTGGTGCGCTAAAGGTCGCCGTAATTTTGGGGGCATTCCTCATTTTCTTCGAAAAGCTTTCCTCTCCCTTGGGACTGATCAACGAGGAAACCAAAGAAGAATCCGTTTTCTATGAGCCCATCAAGGAAATTGGGAATTTGGTATTTTCCTATGTTTTTGATGATGAAGAAAACACTCCTTCCGATGAAATCGAAACCAACGAGGAAATCATCTGACATCTTCCTCTTTTATCGATAAAACGCCTGTTTTGATCAATGAAAATCATATTTGACCTCAGCCATCTGTATTTCAACGTGATAATCTGTCCAAACATGGAAAATTCATTGAAAACAAGGAAGTCTCCACTAGATTAGCAAACGAGAACACTAGGGAACTTAGAACACTCCCGATAACAACCCGAAAATGAAAAAAATACATGGCACTTTGCTGCTCGTGGTGTTTTGTATTGCCCTATCCAGTTGCAGTACATCCACCACTCAAGAAGAAGAGCAAGAATACGTGGAGGCTGCATTTGGCAACGACAAAGCTCCCATTGATCCTGTTGCAATTGAGAACGATCTGATGGATTTGGTAAACAACCATAGAGCCACCATTGGGCTCAAAGTTTTGGAAAATAGCGCTCCATCCTACAAATACGCCGAGGAACATAACGTTTACATGATCTCCAAAAATAGCTTGAGCCACGACAACTTTAACGATAGGGCTTCCAAAATCGCTCAAGAAACCAACGCCGTAAGCGTTTCGGAAAACGTGGCACGATATTACACCTCCGCGGAAAAGACTCTGGAAGGATGGCTCAACAGCCCAACGCACAAAGAAGCAATGGAAGGCGATTTTACGCACACAACCTTGAGCGTTCAACTGGATAAGGACGGAAGGCCTTATTACACACAGATTTTTATTAAAGTGCAATAACCAAACTGTACCAATATAGGAAAGGACCTGCCAGTTGGTGGGTCTTTTTTGTTAATCGCTATGTTGCCATCAAGGTTTTTTTTACCTTTCCTAAAATCTTTGAACATGGCAGTAAAAGCACCTTTCAATCTCACCAAATGGGTCGAGGAAAACCGCGACTCCCTCAAACCCCCGGTGGGCAACAAAAATTTGTACAAAGAATCCGGCGATTATATTGTAATGATCGTTGCGGGACCAAATGCAAGAAAGGACTATCATTATAACGAGACCGAGGAACTTTTTTATCAGCTCGAGGGCAACATAGAGGTCCACATACAGGAAGATGGAAAGAAAAAGACCATGAAACTGGGCCCCGGTGACATGTACCTGCATCCTGCAAAGGTTCCGCATTCCCCTGCACGTCAAGAAGGTTCCATTGGATTGGTGGTGGAACGAAAACGGTTCGACCTAGATGCCGAAGATGGCCTATTGTGGTTCTGTGATAACTGCAATCACAAACTGTACGAGGTTTATTTTAAGCTCAACGATATCGAAAAGGACTTCTTGGGCCATTTTAAGCATTTTTACGGTTCCGAAGAATTACGTACTTGTGATAATTGTGGCACCGTAATGCCCGTGGACGAACGTTTTATTGCTAAAGAAGAATGATCCTCCTTTTCGCAAAGATCATCATTGGTATCGTGGCATTGCTGCACCTCTATTTTTTATGGCTGGAAATGTTCGCATGGACCACCAAGGCAAAAAAGGTGTTCCGCACCTTTCCCGATGAACTTTTTGAACCCACAAAAACATTGGCGGCCAATCAAGGCCTCTACAATGGATTTTTGGCAGCAGGCCTTCTTTGGTCCCTGATTATTCAGGACGATGCATGGCAAATCTATGTGGGGCTTTTCTTTTTGGGCTGTGTGGCAATCGCCGGGATTTATGGTGCGGCTACGGCATCAAAAAAAATATTTAGGGTCCAAGCGCTCCCGGCATTGATAGGAATACTGCTATTATTGGTGAATCAATTCCTGTAAACCGTTTATAGGCTTGAAGATTATTTGTAATATTGTAAAAATATAACAATTCACTTGTAAAAAGTTATAAATGTCAAAAATAGCAACTGCTTTTGGAATAGAAGATGCCCTTAAGGAATTGGGGCTCAACAACACAAACAACGGAACCTCAACCGGAGAAAATTGGTTTTCCAATGGGGAAATCATAGAATCGTACTCCCCTGTTGACGGCGCCCTAATCGGCAAAGTAAAGGCCACTACTCGCGAGGACTACGAGAAAGTAATAAGCACCGCCCAACAAGGATTTAAGAAATGGAGAACTATGCCCGCCCCGCAACGTGGCGAGGTTGTCCGAAAATTCAATGATGAGCTGCGTAGATTAAAGGAGCCGTTGGGAAAATTGGTATCCTATGAAATGGGCAAGAGCTACCAAGAAGGTTTGGGCGAAGTTCAGGAAATGATAGACATCTGCGATTTTGCCGTAGGTCTATCGCGCCAATTGCACGGACTTACCATGCACAGCGAACGTCCGGGCCACCGCATGTACGAGCAATACCATCCGCTGGGCGTGGTCGGGGTCATTTCCGCCTTCAACTTCCCCGTAGCTGTCTGGTCATGGAACACCGCTTTGGCCTGGGTATGTGGAGATGCCTGTATTTGGAAGGGCTCCGAAAAAACACCGATGACTTCCGTTGCCTGTCAAAATATAGCGGCCCGTGTATTTTCTGAAAATGGGGTGCCCGAAGGTATTTCTTGTTTGATCACCGGCGATTATAAAGTTGGCGAATTCATGACCAAAGACGAACGAATTCCATTGATTTCGGCTACAGGTTCCACCAGAATGGGAAAAATTGTTGCCAAAACTGTGGGAGAGCGACTCGGAAAATCCTTATTGGAGCTTGGCGGGAACAATGCGATTATAGTAACACCCGATGCCAACATTAAGAACACCGTTATCGGGGCAGTATTCGGAGCTGTAGGAACCTGCGGACAACGCTGTACCTCCACACGCCGATTAATCGTTCACGAAGATATTTATGATAAGGTCAAAAATGCCATTGTAGACGCCTACAAACAGATACGAATCGGTAACCCTTTGGACGAAAACAACCATGTTGGTCCATTGATCGATAAAGATGCCGTTACAAATTATTTGAACGCACTCGAAAAAGTAGAGGCCGAGGGAGGGAACATCTTAGTTGAAGGAGGAGTCCTGGAAGGTGAAGGCTATGAAAGTGGCTGCTACGTGAAACCGGCCATTGCCGAAGCCGAAAACCACTTTGAGATTGTTCAGCATGAAACCTTTGGACCCGTACTGTACATTATGAAATATTCAGGCGACCTTGAAAATGCCCTTGATATGCAAAACGGAGTAAGACAGGGGCTTTCTTCCGCGATAATGACAAACAACCTGCGTGAAGCAGAACGCTTTCTCTCCGTTGAAGGTTCCGATTGCGGTATCGCTAACGTAAACATCGGTACTTCGGGAGCTGAAATTGGAGGTGCGTTTGGTGGTGAAAAAGAAACTGGTGGAGGAAGAGAGAGCGGTTCCGATGCTTGGAAAATTTACATGCGACGACAAACCAACACCATAAATTATACTACTGAGCTTCCATTGGCACAGGGCATTAAGTTCGACCTATAAAATAAAAAAGCCGCCCATTTGGATTTCACACTAAATGGGCAGTCTTTAAAACCAACTTAACTAACTCAAACTTAACTTTAAAACCCCGCTCCAATGCCGTAACTTTGTCGGGAGAAACAGGGTTCTTCACCTAATATTGAGTCTCAAATTTCAAAATATTTTGTCGACAAATTAAGGAGTATCTTACCATTGGTTGTAAAAAGTGTATGGTTGGTATCTTTTGTTTTGTTTTTGGATTTGGAATTTTCTTACAAAGCCAAGGATTTGCCCAAAAAATATCTCTTTCCCTATATTTATTTTAAAAAATTAAGATTTTTTTAATACTTTAATGAGTGATTGACATCACTAACAGATTAAATCATGGAATGGGAGGTTTCAACTATATGGTATTGGATTATTTTGGCCATAACGGGAATCGTTTCCGCAATCCTTGGTTATTTTTTCGGAAAATCGGATGTCCCTTCTGTATCACCAAAATCCAACGAGCTCCATAGTCTAGAAATAGAAAATGCGAAGTTGAAAACCGATCTGGACCTTTGCCGAAAAAGATTGGACAACTATACCTTAAAAACCAAGCAAGTCGATACTGTTGGGAATTTGGGCGCCTCAAAAAAAGAGCAATCCTTGTTCGACCCAAAAAAAGCCAAAGCCGCTTTTGGAAAAAGCATTAAAGAGAATGATCTTAAAATTGTAGAGGGCATCGGCCCCAAAATTGAAGTGTTATTTCATGATTATGGCATAAAAACATGGAAAGCACTGGCTGAAACGTCTGCCAATAAGTGCCAGGAGGTGCTGGACTCAGGAGGAAAACGGTATCGTATCCATGACCCCGCATCATGGCCCATGCAGGCTAAAATGGCCTCCGAGGGCCTATGGGAACAATTATTCCAATGGCAGGAAAAACATAGGGCAGGTAAATATTGATAAAACAGGTGCTTACGAATTTACACAATTACAGACCGACCTGTCTTTCTACAACATTCCGTTGGCCTCTACCCACTTGAATCGGTATTGATCTTGTGAAAATTGCATACGCTCCGAGATTCGTTGCAACCTCTCCGGAAGCTTCATGAGATATACCCTGGCCTTTTCCGCTTGGTCGGACAACCCTCTCAAATTTCCGATTTCCCAATAATCGTTCAGCTTTTTCAGGATATCGATGTAATCCTGTGCCGTATATACTCCCAAACGCTGGGCACAATTGGAAAACTGCTCAAATGCTTCACCAATGCTTCCTCCGGATTCCCTTAAAAAGTGTGCGGGCATTACTATTTTTTTCTTCATCATATCGGCAAAGGCCAATACCATTCCATCGGGATCTTGCCCCATAATGGTCTTTACAAACTCACGGTATGCCAGATGGTGTCTCATCTCATCACCGGCAATAATGGTGCACATTTTTGCCAGCAGATTATTTCCTTTCTTTTTTGCCATCTTCCCCACTCTCTTATGGGATATATTGGTGGCCAACTCTTGGAAAGTGGTGTAAACAAAATTCTTGTAGGGATCCCTATCGGTTCCAATGTCGAACCCATCGGATATAAGATGTTGCGTAGTTACTTCAATCTCTCTCATGTTCACCCGCCCGGACAGATAAAGGTATTTGTTCAGGACATCACCGTGCCTGTTCTCCTCGGCAGTCCATGCACGTACCCATTTGCTCCACCCATTGTCCTTGCCATTGTGCTGGTCTATACCCTCCACATCCATTAACCAGGACTCATAAGTGGGTAGCGCCTCCTCGGTAATGGTATCGGCAACAAGGGTGACCCAAAAATCATATCCAAGTTCCTTGGCCTCACCGCGGATTTTCTCTACCTCATCAAAAAAATGATCGCTCTGTGAATCGGGCAAAAAATCTGTAGGTTGCCATATCTTTTCAGCGGGGATAAGAAATTCATCGATATACCCTCCTACTTTGGGTTCTATCGCTTGCATCACTTCCAATCTTACATTTTTCGTCGACATAATACGGGGTTTTTTACAAAGGTCATTATAAAAAAATGAATGAGTGTTAATTTCTTCCTATTTCGCCAGGATAAAACGTGTGTACGGGGTCGCTTTGCCAATATTCCTTGGTCTCAACATCAAGCATTGTCAAACCTCCCATAAATGCGGCACCAGTGTCCACGTTCCAAACATTGGCCTTGTTCTGTGGTTTTACAAACTCTTTCTTAGAAAGCGGAGTGTGGCCAATAAAAACTTCCTTGTAATGCGTCAACCTTTTTGGAAACTTGGGGTCGGTTGGCTTTAGACTTGGATCTAGCGCAGTGGCAAGTTCCCATAGTGTTCTATCCCAATAAAAGGATTGTTGAAAATACTCGTAATCTATTCCCTTGAGGTTGGTGTAGCCTGCATGCAGATACAATCTGTTATCATTCTCCAAATGATAATTTTTGAGACTTTTATAAAACTTGATATGCTCTTCCCATTTGTCCCTATCTGCATTTAGGTAACTGTTTCTTGTAGCAGTTCCGCCATGGGCCAACCACTGCGGGTTTTCATTTTGGTCGACCAGCCAGGCCCTGCAAAGTTCATCATGGTTGCCCCTGATAAATGTACAATGGTAATCGCTTTGCAGTTGAATCAAAAAGTCCACGGTTTCCACCGCCGTGCTCCAGCCATCTACATAGTCGCCCAAAAAAATAATATGATCTTTCGGAGATATTTTGGCTTTTGTCAAAAGTTGTTCCAAAGCCCTTACCCCGGAATGGATGTCGCCCACTACAAGTGTTCGCATAAAATAGTTTTTGACAATATTACATACAAATGGTTTGCCGATGAAAAATCATGGCGGCTTTATAACGTATTTAACCTCTGGTTTAAATAAACCTAACTCTTTTTTGGACGTGGTATCATTTTCTGTGTACCTTAGAATAATCCGAAGTGATATGAAAAAAGTATACTGCATTGGTGAAGTTTTGATAGATTTTGTTGCCGAAAGGCAGGGAAGCGACCTATCCAAAGCGAACGAATTCACCAAAAAAGCAGGCGGAGCCCCAGCCAATGTGGCCTGCGCCATAGCAAAATTGGGCGGGAACGGAATTTTTATCGGATGTGTAGGTGATGATCCGTTCGGCAAATTTCTATTGGAAACCTTGAAGAACGAAGGAGTGGATGTTTCGTTGGTCCAACTTTCCCATACCTTTACCACGCTTGCATTTGTCTCGTTATCGGAAGATGGGGAACGTGATTTTGTTTTTAGCAGAGGCGCCGATAAGGAACTTACCTATAACCCAGACCTAAGAAAAAATCTTGGCGGGAATATACTTCACTTGGGAGCGGCGACCGCTCTTTTGGGGGGACCATTGGAAAAAACATACAGCAAATACCTTTTTGATGGCCTTACCAAAGAAATGTTCATCTGTTTCGACCCCAATTACAGAAGCGACCTTTGGAAGGAAGATGAGGAAACCTTCATAAAAAAATGTATGCCCTATGTGCAGAAATCACATTTGTGCAAGTTCAGCCAGGAAGAAGCACAACTGATTTCGGGGAAGGAAGACCTACATGAGGCATGCGATGCCCTGCATAAGGTGGGAACAAAAATAATCACCGTTACTTTGGGAAAAGAAGGAACCTTGCTGAGCATGAACGGCAACAAAAAAGTAATTCCCAGTGTAAAAGTAAACCCTGTTGACACCACAGGTGCCGGCGATGCCTTTATCGGATGCCTATTATACCAAATTTCGGATTTGGGCAATTTTGAACCTGTTTTCGAGGATTTCTCATTGCTTGAAAAAATGGTCGCTACCGCCAACAAGGCCGGTGCCATTACCACTACCAATTACGGAGCCATTGTGGCATTGCCCACAAAGGACCAGCTCGATAAATAAATGAACCAAGCCAGCTTACATAAACTAATTGCACAGAAAGAAAAGGATGCCGAAAAGCTCTTTGAGCTGCGATTGGCCACTAACCTTACCTTGATTCAAAAGCAGTTCTTCTCCTTATACCCCGAAGAACATCACGAAAAAGATTTTCAGAAACTGTTGAGGCTTCTTCCGAAATTGTTTGCGGAAAGGCCAGACCACTTAAAAAAACAAGATCTTGAGCGTATCAACGCAGCAAATTGGTACCAGTCCGAAAAGCTCATGGGGATGCAGCTTTATGTAGAAAATTTTAATAAAGACCTTAAAGGACTTCAAGAAAAAATACCCTATTTCAAAAAACTTGGGATCAACTTTTTGCATTTGATGCCCATTACTACAAGGCCAAAAGGCGAAAGTGATGGTGGATACGCGGTGAACAACTATCTGGAAGTGGACAAAAAATACGGTTCCAAAGAAGATTTACTGGAATTGACCAAGGCCTTTCGCAAAAACGGTATCTACTTGATGCTGGATTTTGTTGTGAACCATACCTCCTACGAGTTTTTGTGGGCCAAAAAAGCAAAGAAAGGGGATAAAAAATACCAAAGTTACTACTACACCTACGAGGACTTTACCATCCCAGCAGAATTTGAAAAAACCCTGCCGGAGGTATTTCCCGAAACCTCGCCAGGCAATTTTACCTATATCCCCGAAATGGAGAAGTGGGTAATGACCGTATTTAACAGCTACCAATGGGACCTCAACTATACCAATCCCGAAGTATTTTTGGAGATGCTCACCAATTTGATAAAGCTAACGGATTTGGGTGTGGATGTAGTCCGTTTTGATGCGCTTGCCTTCCTTTGGAAAAAAATCGGCACTATTTCCCAAAACCTGCCCGAAGCACATAACCTCATATCCCTGTTCAGAATGTGCCTTCAAGTGGTGGCGCCTGGCACCATTCTTTTGGCAGAGGCCATTGTGGCCCCCACTGACATTGTAAAATATTTTGGGGAAGAGGAAAAACGGGGCAACGAATGTGAAGTGGCGTACAACGCATCCTTAATGGCACTATTATGGAATTCCATCGCCACCAAAAAAACACAATTGCTCTACAAAAGCTTGATGCACGTTCCGCCCAAACCAAAGGATTGCACGTGGATCAATTACATTCGTTGCCATGACGATATTGGATTGGGGTACGAAAACCATCTGATCCAAGAACTGGGCTGGAATCCCGAAATGCACCGCAAATTTTTGTTGGACTATTATTGCCAACGATTGGATTGGTCACCTGCCACGGGAATGCTTTTTATGTACAACCCAAAAACGGGAGATGGTCGCATCACGGGAAGTGCAGCTTCTTTATTGGGACTTGAAAAAGCCATCAAAACCAAAAACGAAGCGTTATTGGAAGAGTCGGTAAAGAAAATTGTTCTGCTGCACGGCATCACATTGGCTTTTGGCGGCATTCCGTTGATCTACGCTGGGGACGAAATTGGAACACTGAACGACTACTCCTTCCAAAATGATGCTTCCAAAAAAGAGGACAGCCGATGGGTGAACCGCCCGATGCAGGATTGGGAAACCATCACAAACTTGGACAAGGAGGATTCACCCCAATCCAGAATATTCCATTCCCTTCAGAGACTCATCAAAATAAGAAAGGAAAACACCGTTTTTGCCGACCATAACAATCTTGAACTGTACCATACAGGAAATGACCATGTTTTTTCTTTTGAAAGGACAGAGGACAAAAAAGGGCTATTGGTCATCTGTAATTTTGATGAAAACCCACAGGTTATTGATAGTGCTTGGATCAAAAAATTGGGCTATTTCAGTAAAGGAGAGCCGCTGGATTTGGTATCCGACGAAAAAATGGGCTTGAACAGTGCTCTTTTGGAACTAATGCCCTACCAGATGCTCTGGCTAATGAAATCCTAGGCATACCTGACCTTTCGCAATATCCGTTGCGACTCTTTCAGCGATTGGTATATGTGGCTATCATATGCTTTTAACAATGCCCGTGCACCGTCCATTTTATCCTTGGCCTCTTCAAAACCGTTCAAATAACAAATGAGGTATGTCGCGGGAAGGTGTGTCATATCCGTGTGTTCGGAATCCGTGAGGGGAATATGGCTTTCCAGCTTTTTGAGCAGGGCATTGTTCGTGTTGTACACGTGGTACAACGTTTTTTTATCAAACTGTGGCGGTTCAAATATCAATTTATTGTTGATGGTATACTTCCCATTGTCCGAAAACGTGATCGTCATTTCTTCCAACGGGTAATATTTCTGCTGAGATCCCAAACCCAGTTGCACATATTCCAGCGTTTTGAAAGAATCGTCATCGTAATCAATGGTAATTTCATCCAAAGCCGAATAGAACAATTTTACCTGTTCGTTGATGAGTTCAATATCCACTCGGGAATAATAGATCTTTCCCTTTACTTTTTTCTTGTTGCCTGCCCAACAGACGACAAACTGCTCTTTGAACACTTTGTAATCGCTTGTTAAATCCGGATGCCTTGTATTGAAAAAATTCAATACGGCGTCCAAAGTATACTCGATATTGTTCCGGGCATGCTGCTCAATGGTAGCGACCTTTTCGGAATTGATGTCCTTCAACGTTATATCAAAAGCTTTGGGCAGGCTGATGCTGCCTTCACGAAAGAAAACGGCTCCCCCGTAGTACTTCCAGATATTTTTGCGCAGGGCACAGACCTTTCCGTTCGACCTGATGGTGACCAACCCGACCACCTTACCTTCGGGCAAGTGGGGAAAGGGAATATTTTCATAGGAAATCAGAGGTGGGTTGTCCAAATAGGCATTGACAAGGTTTTGGATTTTGCTGTCATCAAAAAAATCAACGCCAACAATCGTATTGTCCTCATCCTCCACTCCGATCACGATAAAGGAATTGTTTTTGGGGTTGCTGTTGGCCAAAGCGCAGACATGCTTTAAAAACTTGGCCTTGCCTTCCTTTTCTCCAATGGATATAAAACGCTTTTTGTCGTAAAAACTATTCTCGTCGTTGTGGGCCAATAAGTTTTTTACGAGTAGGCGTTTGTTGATCATAATTCCTTGTTCACAATTGTGCTGCTGGCTTGTGCGGTGGGCATTACCACAAGGTCGGCAATGTTCACGTGATAGGGACGGGTGACCACGAACAGAATAATATCCGCAATATCCTCTGGTCTTAAGGGTTGAAATCCTTTGTATACGTTAGCTGCCCTTTCCGAATCTCCCTTGAACCTTACATCGCTGAATTCCGTTTCCACCAAGCCCGGGTTTACGGCACCCACGCGAATTCCGTATGCATTCAGATCTATCCGCATACCTTGGTTGATGGCATCCACGGCATGCTTACTGGCACAGTATACATTTCCATTGGGGTACACTTCCTTCCCTGCCGTAGAACCGATATTGATGATATGGCCTGATTTACGTTCCGTCATTTTCGGGATGATGGCCTTGGACACGTAGAGCAATCCTTTTACGTTAATATCCAACATAGCATCCCAATCATCCGGACTGCCTTTATCAATCGGGTCCAGACCGTGGGCATTCCCGGCATTGTTGACCAAGATATCTATTTCGGAAAATTCCTTGGGCAAACTTTCTATGGCCGAGAAAACATCCTCACGATTTCTGACATCAAAATTAAGCGTGAAAATGGCCGTATCTCTTCCCAACTCATTTCTGAGTTGCTCCAAGCGTTCCTGTCTCCGCCCACAAAGAATGAGATTGAAACCTTGCTTTGCAAAAAGTTTGGCCGTTGCTTTCCCAATTCCGCTCGTTGCCCCTGTTATCAATGCTATTTTTGCCATTTTCAATTTTTACGGAACATCATGTCCTTGGCTTGCTACTAAAAGAGTAAACCAATCCTGAAGTTCCAGTTCTATTTTTACGGCCGCAGCCGATTGTTCAATTCTTTTCTTGTTCGTAGTTCCAATGACAGGGTGCACGTTGGCGGGGTGTTTTAAGATCCACGCCAAAAGCAACTGGCTTTCGGTTGCATTGTACTTTTCCATTAGGGGCGGCATCGCTTCTTTAATCCGCTCCACCTGTTCGTCGGTTTCCCTAAAAAAGCTGCCCAACGGACTCCAGGCCATGGCCATTCTTTTGTTGGCGATGCAATCATCAAAGGTTCCATCGTACATGGGGTCGTGGTGCGTTAAGGAAAATTCTACTTGGTTCCCTTCTACAGGGATGGTATTTTCCAACATGGCCACTTGGGAGGTCGTAAAATTGGATACCCCGAATTGTTTGATCTTTCCACTTTGTAACAAATGTTGGGCGGCCTCCGCCATTTCATCCGGCTGCATCAGGGGACTTGGTCTGTGCATCAAAAAAAAGTCCAGATAATCCGTATTCAACTTTTTCAAGGACTCTTCCGCCGACCAGATAATATAATCCTTATCATATTGGTAATGATTGACTTTATTGTTCCTGCCGCGGGTCATTTGAATCCCACACTTGGTGATCAATTGGATGTCCTCCCTTTTGATTTTGCTATCCTTAAAAGCGGCTCCAAAATCGCCCTCGGTAGAATAGCTGCCGTAAATGTCGGCGTGGTCAAAAGTGGTGAGTCCACATTCGATGCTGTGGTGCATCAATTCGATCATTTCATTCTTGGAAAGTTTTTTCCCCCAACTTCCCCAGGTCATTGCTCCCGATATAATGCGGGAAAATTTCGTTGTCTGTTCCATATGCGCTGAAAGTATAAAATTAAACCCTTAAATCCTTCATAAAACTAGGGGTTTAGCGTTTTTTTTAACCATTAATTAACAGGCAGGTTTTAAATAAATTTTCATTTTGCACACCTTAGTTAAAACCCCGACCTTAACACCAAACAATAAAAGTATATAATGGAAGAAAACACTACTATTGATATTAGTGCTGTGAATGAGAAAATTGCCCAAGAAAGCGCTTTTATTGACCTTTTAAAGGTTGAAATGAACAAAGCGATAGTAGGGCAGACCCATATGGTCGAACGCTTGCTCATTGGTTTATTGGGCAAAGGGCACATTCTGCTCGAAGGTGTTCCTGGACTGGCAAAAACACTTGCCATCAACACCTTGGCAAAAGCTGTGAAAGGAAGTTTCAGCAGAATACAATTTACTCCCGACCTTTTACCTGCCGACGTTGTTGGTACGCTTATCTACAACATAAAGGAGAACGATTTCTCCATAAAAAAAGGACCCATTTTTGCCAACTTTGTATTGGCAGATGAGATCAACAGGGCCCCTGCCAAAGTGCAGTCCGCCCTTTTGGAGGCCATGCAGGAAAAGCAGGTAACCATTGGTGACGAGACCTTTATCTTGGACAAACCATTTTTGGTAATGGCCACCCAAAACCCTGTGGAACAAGAAGGAACCTATCCACTTCCCGAAGCCCAGGTAGACCGATTTATGTTGAAAACAGTAATCGATTATCCTAAACTCAACGAGGAGCAGCTCATTATACGCCAAAACCTAAGAGGTGCTACCGAACCCGTTAACCCCGTGGTTTCTTTGGAGCAAATTCTAAGGGCCCAAGAAACGGTACGTGAGGTTTATATGGATGAAAAAATTGAAAAGTACATTCTCGACATCATCTTCGCTACGCGATACCCGGAAAAATACAATTTGGAAAGCTTGAAGCCTCTCATCAGTTTCGGTGCTTCCCCGAGGGGTAGTATCAACTTGGCCAATGCATCCAAATGCTATGCGTTCATCAAGCGAAGAGGTTACGTGGTTCCCGAGGATGTAAGGGCCGTAGTACACGATGTACTTCGCCACCGAATCGGGATCACCTACGAGGCCGAGGCAGAAAATATTACTTCCGAAGAAATCATCAATAAGATTGTAAACGAGGTAGAAGTGCCTTAGCGGTTCAATGTTTATCGGAATAAGTAGCAATACTTTTAACCAACCCGAAAACCTATTTTTTTGAACCAAATGGATACAAAGGAACTACTAAAAAAAGTACGTAAAATTGAAATCAAGACCCGGCGTCTTTCCGACCATATTTTTGGTGGGGAATACCATTCTACGTTCAAAGGTCGGGGAATGACGTTCAGCGAGGTGCGCCAATATCAGTTTGGTGATGATGTGCGAAGCATTGATTGGAACGTGACCGCTCGCTACAACGAGCCCTACGTGAAGGTCTTTGAAGAAGAGCGCGAACTCACCATGATGCTGATGGTGGACGTGAGCGGTTCGGAACTTTTCGGTACCTCCAACCAGTTCAAAAAAGACATTGTCACCGAAATTTCTGCTACGCTTGCCTTTTCCGCGCTTCAGAACAATGATAAGGTCGGTGTGATATTGTTTTCCGATGAGGTGGAACTCTTCATCCCGCCAAAAAAAGGAAAAAGCCACGTGCTCCGAATCATTCGGGAACTATTGGAATTTCATCCAAAAAGCAGCGAAACCAATATTGCGGAAGCCTTGAAGTTCCTGACCAATGTAATGAAGAAAAAAGCCATTGTTTTTGTGCTTTCGGATTTTATTGCCGACGATTACGACAATACGCTTCGCATTGTGGGCAACAAACATGATGTTACAGGAATACGGGTGTACGATGAGCGCGAGGAAACCATTCCAAACTTGGGAATGGTGCAAATGCAAGATGCCGAAACGGGCGAGATTCAATTGGTCAACACCCAATCCAAACAAGTTCGTTCGGCCTATGGGCAACATTACAAGGACAAAGTGGCCTATTTCACCAACTCGTTCCACAAATCCGGATGCGGGGTAATCGATTGTAGGGCAGACGAAAGTTATGTGAAAAAACTGTTGGGATATTTTAAACGAAGGGGATAGATAATGCAAATGGAAGATCAACATAAAAAAAGAAACACAAAAAAGGTGCAACCAATGCTGGTTGTCATGTTGTTTCTTTTCCTTTTGCCCATGGTCGGTTTTTCTCAGACAGGCCCAAAAGTCGATGCCGAAGTGGACACCTTGGCCATTAAAATTGGGGAACAGATCAAATACAAGATTACCGTAGAGACAGATTCGACCGATGTGGTTTTCTTTCCCGAGGGACAGACCTTTTCGCCACTTGAAACCGTAGAGGCCATAATGGCCGACACCCTCAAAAATGATGACAAGGTCATTCTTCAAAAAATATATTCGCTCACACAGTTTGATAGCGGAGCATATACCATTCCCCCACAGCGAATCGCCATCAACGAGCAGCCCTTTTTCACGGATTCCTTTCAAGTAAAGGTCGCCGATGTGGTCGTGGACACCACTAAACAGAAGATGTACGACATCAAACCTTTGATTGAAGTAGAGCGAAGCACCGCCGATATGTGGCTTACCGCACTTTGGATTCTTTTGGGGCTGATTGTGGTCGGAGGACTGGTCTATTGGTTCTTTTTGCGAAAAAAACCATTGACCGAAGAAGAGAAGGTGGCCCTGCTGCCTCCTTACGACCGGGCTATCTTGGAACTAAAAAAACTGGAAAATTCCAAATACCTCATTCAAGACGAATACAAGCAATACTACTCGGAACTTACCGATATTGTACGGTCTTATTTGGAAGAAGACGTACACGTATCGGCCATGGAGAGTACCACCTCGGAGCTCATCACCAAATTGGAAATGCTGCGCGATGCCGGCGAGCTCAAATTGGATGATGACACCCTTCAACAATTTCAAAAAATATTACAGACGGCAGACCTCGTAAAGTTCGCCAAATCCAAACCGGCCACCTCGGTAGCCGAACAGGATAGAAAATTAGTGGAAGAAATCGTGACCAAAACCCACGAAGCCCTCCCGGAACCTACTGAAGAAGATTTGCTATTGGATGAGGAATATCTGGAAGAACTGGCCAAGAAAAAACAACGCAAAAGAATTTACTGGGCAGCGGCCATTTTTGCAGGAATACTGGTTTTGGGCGGAATCGGTTCGACCGTTTATTTTGGTACCAAAAAAGTGAGGGATACCGTTTTTGGCTACCCTACCAAAGACCTGTTGGAAGGGGAATGGGTTGCCAGTTCTTATGGTTTCCCTCCCATTCAGATAGAAACACCGGAAGTTTTGATACGCCAAGAATTGGAACTTCCCAAAGAAACCGAGGAACTGATCAAGGAGCTTCAGGCTTTCTCCTACGGAAGTTATGTAGGGATATTTTCCGTGAGTACAAGCTCCATAACCTTTAAGGAACAAAAAGAAGACCCCGAATTTGAAGCTGTAATTGGTTCCACCTTGAGCAATTTTGAGCAATTGGGACTAAAAAACATCATCACCAAGCAAGAAGAGTTTGTTACGCAATCCGGAGTAAAAGGCATGAAAACCTATGGTACCGGCACATTGGAACGGCCGGGTGGAGATTCCAAAAGGGCCAAATACAACATTCTCACTTTTGGTGGCAAAGGCTTCATACAGCAAGTGGTCATTACTTGGGAGGAAGACGACGAATATGCGGAACAGATCGTGGACAGAATATTGAACAGTTTAGATGTAAAAACACAGGCATAGATGTTTGAGAATATAGAATTTGCGAATCCTGAATTTTTCTGGCTGCTATTGCTGCTGCCCTTGGCTTTGCTGTGGTATTTTTTCAAACGGAAAAATGAAATGGCCTCCCTGCGCATCTCGAGCATCAAAGGGTTTACGTTCAAAAGTTGGCTTTCCAAATTAAAACCCGTGCTATTTGCCATTCGATTATTGGCCCTTGCCGCCATAATCACCGCATTGGCGAGACCTCAAACGGAGGATATCTCGACACGGACCAAAACCACTAAGGGTATCGATATTGTAATGGCCATCGATGTCTCTTCGAGCATGCTGGCACGAGATCTTAAGCCCAATAGATTGTCCGCACTAAAAGAAGTGGCGGCCAATTTTATAGAGGAACGTCCGAACGACCGTATCGGTTTGGTGGGCTACGCCGGGGAAAGTTACACCAAGACCCCGATTACCAGCGATAAATCCATCGTTTTGAACGCATTGGAAGAAATCACCTATGGTGTACTGGAAGATGGTACGGCCATTGGAATGGGACTGGCGACCTCGGTAAACCGCCTAAAAGAAAGCAAGGCGATCAGTAAAGTTATCATTCTTTTAACGGACGGTGTCAATAATTCTGGCTTTATTGAGCCAAGAACCGCTGCCGACCTGGCCGTGGAATTTGGTATAAAAACATACACTATTGGTCTGGGTACCAACGGAAACGCACTTTCCCCCATTGCCTACAACAGGGATGGTTCCTTCCGATATGGTATGCGCCAAGTGGAGATTGACGAGGATTTGCTCAAAGAAATCGCAGAAGTAACGGGAGGCAAATATTTCCGTGCCACCGACAACGAGTCTTTGGAAGAGATTTATGACGAGATCAATAAATTGGAAAAAACAGAAATAGAAGAGTTCAAATATTACAAGTACGAGGAAAAATTCAGGCCATTGATTTTCTTGGCGGGAATTTTATTGCTATTGGAATGGGGATTGCGAAATTCCATTTTTAAAAGTTTTATTTAGAAGATGATTCAGTTTGACGAAAAAATATATTTCTACCTCTTGGCCATAATCCCGATCATGGCCCTGACGTTCTTTTTTCTTCAAATTTGGAAGAAAAGGACACAGAAACGTTTTGCCGATACATCCCTTTTAAAAAGACTGGCTCCCAACAAGTCCAATTTCAAATCAACAGTAAAATTGGTGTTTCTTTTGGCAGGACTCTCATTTTTGGTCTTGGGGTTGGTAAACCCTAAAATCGGTACAAAACTGGAAACCGTAAAACGTGAAGGAGTGGACATTGTATTTGCCATCGATGTTTCCAAAAGTATGCTGGCGGAGGATATTGCCCCCAACCGTTTGGAAAAGGCCAAGCGTATTGTTTCGGAAATCATTAACCAATTGGCGAGCGACCGGATAGGGATTATTGCCTACGCAGGTCAGGCTTATCCCCAATTGCCCATTACCACGGACTATGGAGCCGCAAAAATGTTCCTGCAGAGCATGAACACCGATATGCTCTCCTCACAGGGAACCGCCATCAACGCAGCCATAGATTTGGCCAGCACCTACTATGATGATTCCCAACAAACGAACAGGGTCCTTTTTATCGTTTCCGATGGGGAAGATCACTCGGAAAGTTCCACCATCAACGCGGTAGAAAAGGCCATCCAAAACGGAATCCGCCTATATAGCATAGGGGTAGGCAGCCCCAAAGGAGCTCCGATTCCCATCAAACGAAACGGAATCGTAGAAAGTTTGAAAAAAGACAATGAAGGCGAGGTCGTCATAACCAAATTGAACGAAAATGTATTGATCGAGATTGCCGATCGCGGTAATGGGGAATATATTGATGGCTCCAACACGGAAAATGCTGTGGAGTATATTAAAGAGGAACTGAACCGGATGGACAAAACAGAATTTGAAGCCAAACAGTTTGCGGAGTACAAGGACCAATTCCAGTGGTTCCTCGCAGCGGGCTTTTTATTTCTATTTTTGGACATCTTTGTTTTGGACAGAAAAACTCAATGGTTGAAAAAACTGAATCTTTTTAATGAACATGATGATGAATAAGATGAAGTTACTATTTGGACTATTGCTCAGTTTCGGTATGGTCCAAGCACAGGACGACATAACCGAAAAAGCGAACAAGGAAGCGGAGAAAGCTTTGAAAGCCTCCACTAACCTTACCTATGAGGCCAATGAAGAGCTTACCTCCAACGATTTTGTCACTGCAGAAGCGGACTACCGAAGGGCCATTTCCAAAAGCAACAAAAATGCAGCCGCAAGATTTAATCTTGGCAACGCCTATTACAATCGGGAAAGTTTTGGAGAAGCGTTTGGCAGGTACAAACAGGCCGAAGAAGCCGCTGACGACAAAGGGGAAAAACACAAGGCATTCCATAACATGGGCAACGTGTTCATGAAGCAAAAAGATTACAAGCAAGCGGTGGAAGCCTATAAGCAGGCCCTACGAAAAAATCCCGACGACGACGAAACCCGTTACAACCTTGCCTTGGCCAAAAAGATGCTCGAAAAGCAACAGGACGAACAAAAGAACGACCAAAACCAGGACAACCAGGATAAAAAAGACCAGGAAAACGAGGACAAGGATAAAAACAAAGACCAGAACAACGAAGGAGGGGACAACGAAAAGAAAGACGACGGGGAGCAAAAAGAAGACGAGAACAAGGATAAGGGAGATCAGGGCGAAAATGGCGATAACAAGCCAGAAGAGAACCAAAAAGGCGATGGGGACAAGAAAAAGGAGCAAGAAAAACAGCCCAACAAAGGTGATCAGCCCCAGGACCAAAAGCAACAGCCCCGGCCCAACCAACTTTCCGAACAGCAGATTCAAAATTTGCTAGAGGCCATGCAGAACGAAGAGAAAAAAGTACAGGAAAAAATGGAAGCCCGTAAAGTCCGTGGCAAAAAAATCAAAAACGAGAAAGACTGGTAATGAAAGCGTTTAAGGGCAACATAGTATTTGTTTTGGCAATGTTACTTCTGGTAGTATGGCCTTCCTATGCCCAAGACGAAGAGAAGGAGCAGGTAACATTCACCATGAACTTGAGCAAAGAAGAATTGGGGATCAATGAACGTCTTCGTGTGGATTTTACCATGAACAAGGACGGCGATAATTTTAAACCGCCCCAATTTGAAAACTTCAAGGTCGTCATGGGCCCATCGCAATCCATTAGTTCCTCATGGGTAAATGGTAAACGCAGCTTTTCCAAAACATACACTTATATTTTGGTGCCAACGGCCAGGGGAAGCTTCACCATCAACCAGGCTACCATCGAAATTGATGGTCAGACCTATAAAACAACTCCTAAAACTGTTGAGGTGACCGCCGCGGTGGACAAACCGAATTCAGAGAAAACAGTTGATGATGTCGCGGACGAAAACCTTCATTTGGTTGCGGAGGTTTCCAAAGGAAATCCCTATCTGAACGAAGCGGTAACAGTCATCTACAAACTCTACGTCAGTCCAAACATCAGTGTAACCAATTATCGCCCCCTCGATAATCCCACCTACAACAATTTTTGGAGCCAAGATATCCCGGTGACCAAGCACACTGCCCAAAATGGTACCTACGAAGGCAAACCATACCGGTACGTGGTTTTGAAACGAGTGGTACTCTATCCCCAAAAATCGGGTAAGCTTGACATTGAACCACTTTCGTTGGAAATATTTGTGGATGTGCCCACCAACCGAAGGGACTTTTTTGGAGGAAGAATATATACCCAGACCAGTAAGACCGTTTCGGCAGGTAAACGCACCATAAATGTGAAACCTTTGCCCGAAGCGGGAAAACCTGCAGACTTTAGTGGTGCGGTCGGGGATTTTGATTTTTCGGTGACCACCAGCAAAACGCAACTCAATGCTTCGGAATCGCTGCAGGCCAAAGTGGAGGTTTCAGGCAAAGGGAACCTAAAACTGTTCCAACTGCCCGAGCCCGAGCTACCAAGCTCTTTGGAAGTATATGATCCAGAGTATGATGAATCCATCAATACGTATAGCTCGGGAATGGAAGGAAAAGTCGCCAACAATTATACTATTGTGCCCTCTTTTAGGGGAAAGTACCCGATTCCAAGTATCGCCTTCAGCTACTTTAATCCAGAAACTGGCAAGTACAATACCATTAATTCAGAAGAAATTAATATTGAGGTTATTGAAGGGCCTACCAGTGGAAGCGCTAGTGCAAACATCCCCTCCAGCGACAAGCAGTTGGTCGTTCCAACGGGCGAGCAGTTCCACTTTATAAAAATAAACCCCAACTTGGTCCCTATCGGTGTCAATCGCTTTTTTGGATCTAGGCTCTTTTTCATCCTATTGTTGGCCCCACTTCTACTGATTCCTATTGCCATTTTTGCATTTAAAAAACGGGAGGCCATTGCAAGCGATGTTGTGGGCAACAAAATAAAGAAGGCCAATAGATTGGCCAGAAAATATCTATCCACCGCAAAAAAAGAACTGGGCAACAAAGAGGCTTTTTACGTTGCTCTGGAAAAAGGTTTGCACAACTATCTGAAAGCAAAATTGCATATAGAGACCTCGGAATTCAGCAAGGACAAGATTACAAGCATCCTTTCTGGGAAAAATGTTGAGAACGAAGATATCGAAGGATTCATTCGATTGCTGACCAGTTGCGAAATGGCGCGATACAGCCCGTTCTCCAACGTACAGATGCAACAAGATTATGATAGGGCCAGTGAAGTAATCTCTAATTTGGACAAACAGTTATGAGCTTAAAAAAGATGACTTTTTTGTTGTGCTTTCTCAGCTTCGCTTTGGGGTTTGCCCAAAACGAGGCGCTTTTCAATGAAGCTACGGAACTCTACAACGATGGTAAGTATTCCGAAGCGATAGACAACTATAAAAAAATCGTTGAAAATGGTGAGCATTCGGCAGCGCTCTATTTTAATCTGGGCAATTGCTACTACAAGCTAAACTCCATTGGCCCCAGCATATATTATTATGAAAAGGCATTGCTCCTTAGTCCAAATGATGATGAAATCCAAAACAATTTAAGGTTTGCCCAAAATATGAGGCTGGATGCCATTGAGGAAATTCCCAAGACCGAACTTTCCCGTATCTACAACCTTGTGGTGGGTGCATTCACATACGACCAATGGTCATTTTTGGCAATAGGTCTTGTGGTTTTATTTGTACTGGCATATATGGCTTACTATTTTTTGGAACAGGCAAACCGAAAAAGGGCCGCGTTCATCTCCGGCATATTGTCGTTGATATTTGGGGTTGTTTGTGTTTTGATGGCCTATCTTAGCTATCAGCGATACAAAGCGAACGATCCTGCCATCGTATTCCAAAAAGAAGTGAACGTCAACGCTGAGCCCAATACCAGTAGCAACACCATCTTTACCCTGCACGAAGGCACGAAGGTCAATGTTTTGGACCAGCTGGACGGTTGGCAGCGAATTCGGATAGCCGATGGTCAAACAGGTTGGCTCAAAGCCGATAATATCAAGAAAATCAAGGAGTTTTAGCCAAAATTTCTTCTCCTTGTTTATAATTCCTTATTTTTAGTTAAAATTGAAACTGTGTTCAAAACGATAGTTTTACCATTTATTTCTTTTGTGCTGGCACTTACTTTGTTGGCAGCACCTGTTGTTCCTTTTCTGGACAAACAGGAAGGAAAGTCCATGATGTACGGCTCCGCGGAGGAAGAGGAAAGTGGTGAAAAAGAGAATGCAGAAACAAAATTCGACGAAACAATCGTGTTTGTCAGTTTCTATACCGATTCTTCCGGCCATCAGATATTTCAAAAACAACCGAAGGATTTCTCCGGGTATCTTTTTCCAACATCAGACCACACCGTTGAAATTTTGGATCCTCCCCCCCGAAAATTGATTTAAACACTCAAATTTTATTCAAATCAATTTTTAACCTTCTTCTATGCATTGACCTAACCAGTATAGGAGAACAAACTTACACAACATGTTCAAGTACATAAAGAATGACTTGCCTGCCAGTATAGTGGTATTTTTCGTGGCACTCCCACTATGTTTGGGCATAGCCTTGGCCAGTGGCGCTCCCCTGTTCTCGGGACTCATTGCCGGCATTATAGGAGGTATCGTGGTCGGTGCCCTAAGTGGATCACAAATAGGTGTCAGTGGTCCAGCAGCGGGGCTTGCCGCCATAGTTTTAACCGCCATTGGTGCTCTTGGGGGATACCAAAACTTTTTGGTCGCCGTAGTGCTGGGTGGTATTATTCAATTCGTTTTCGGAATATTGAAAGCTGGTGTTATCGCCTATTACTTTCCTTCTTCCGTAATAAAAGGAATGCTGACCGGTATAGGAATCATTATCATTCTAAAGCAAATCCCGCACTTTTTTGGTTATGACTCCGATCCTGAAGGCGATTGGGCCTTTTTTCAGGTAGATGGAGAAAATACCTTTAGTGAAATCATCAATACTATTAATTATATAAGTCCCGGTGCAACCCTTATCGCATTTGTGGCATTGGCCATTCTCATTTTATGGAGCACCATATTGACCAAAAAATCCAAAATATTCGAATTGATTCAGGGACCCCTGGTCGCTGTGGTCGTGGGCATTGTTTATTACAGTATAACACAAGGAGATGCAACCTGGGGCATATCCGCCGAACATCTGGTAACAGTGCCGGTTCCAGACAGCATTGAGTCGTTTTTAGGTTTTTTCAGCTTCCCAAATTTCTCTGCAATCACCAATATGGATGTTTGGGTTACGGCTTTTACCATAGCACTTGTAGCCAGTCTTGAAACGTTACTCTGCGTGGAAGCAACGGATAAATTGGACCCTGAAAAAAGAACAACGCCCACCAATAGGGAGCTTATGGCGCAAGGGGTTGGAAATACCCTGTCCGGTTTGGTAGGCGGTCTTCCAGTTACCCAGGTAATTGTACGTAGTTCTGCGAACATTCAATCGGGAGGTAAAACCAAGGCTTCGGCCATTATCCACGGTTTCTTCCTTTTAGGGTCGGTAATTTTAATTCCAACCCTACTTAACATGATTCCTTTGTCCGTTTTGGCGGCCATATTGTTTATTGTAGGTTATAAACTTGCGAAACCCAGTTTGTTTAAAACCATGTTCCAAGCAGGGTGGAAACAATTTGTGCCCTTTGTGGTCACGGTCGTTGGTATTGTATTCACCGACTTATTGATCGGAATTAGTTTGGGACTTGGGGTAGGCATCGTAGTGGTCCTCATCAAAAGTTACCAAAACTCCCATTTCTTACATATTGAGGACAAGAGCAATGGCTCCCATAAAATTAAGATGACCCTTGCCGAGGAAGTGACCTTCTTTAACAAAGGGGCAATTCTAAAAGAATTGGATAGACTTCCTGAAAATTCTTACCTAACTTTGGACGTTAGAAAAACCCGTTATCTAGATAATGATATCGTAGAAATATTGGAAGACTTTTCCAGAAAGGCGAAGAACAGGAACATTGATATTAAAATTATCTCTGAACGAGGCGAGGTCGAAAACCCGGATAGCTATATCGAGTTCTTCAATCTGTCTCCAAAAAAAACAGCATAAAATCATAGATATGAAAGCACATACCAAAGAAACGCAGGCGACAATGACGCCCAAAAAAGCTCTTCGGTTCTTGAAGGAGGGCAATGAGCGTTTCCAACAAAATTTAAAAGCAAACAGAAACCTTTTGGAGCAAGTGAACGATACCAAGGACGGACAGTTTCCCTTTGCCACCATTTTAAGCTGTATTGACTCAAGGGTATCCGCAGAGTTGATATTCGACCAAGGCCTGGGCGACATCTTTAGTGTAAGGATCGCAGGTAATTTTATCAACCAAGATATATTGGGGAGTATGGAGTTTGGCTGTAAATTGGCCGGCACCAAGGCCATTGTGGTCCTTGGACATACAAGTTGCGGCGCCGTAAAAGGGGCCTGCGACCATGCACGTATGGGCAACCTGACCGCCTTGATAAA
Organism: Flagellimonas crocea; assembly: GCF_033441595.1. Taxonomy (NCBI): domain Bacteria; kingdom Pseudomonadati; phylum Bacteroidota; class Flavobacteriia; order Flavobacteriales; family Flavobacteriaceae; genus Flagellimonas; species Flagellimonas crocea. The sequence continues at coordinate 502,841 of NZ_JAUZVX010000003.1, forward strand.
TAAAATTGAACCTGCTGTCTATGCGGTAAAAGAGCCAAAGGACGAGTCACAACGGAACTCACAAAACTTGGATTTTGTGGACGCTGTGGCCATGAAAAATGTAGAAATGGCGTTGGAAAACATCAGAAACCAAAGCGTTATCCTCAAAGAGATGGAGGAAAAGGGCGAAATTGCTATCGTGGGCGCCATGTACGATATATCGGACGGGAAGGTAACATTCATTTAATGCCAGGAACATCCGATTAAAACCAAAAGCCGATAGGGAACCATCGGCTTTTTTATTTTAATTTTTGGCTTGCTTATGTTTATCGATTATTTTACCATCCCTATTTAAAGTGGCATGTATCCGGTAAAATTTCCAAATGATTCCGGTCCCATATACTTGGAGACCGTGGAGGGCAGGTTTCCCGTAGAACCCTTCAACACCTTAAGCAACCTTATTTTTCTTGCGCTCATCATCTATTGGGGCATCAAAGTGTATCGAAACCCAAAGCAGCACCAATTTTTGGCCTGGGTACTTCCCATTATAGGAATCAGTTATGTGGGCGGTACGGTGTACCATGCTACGCGCAGTCACGAATTTTGGCTCCGCTTGGACTGGATGCCCATTCTATTGCTCTGCGCGGCCTTGGTCATCTATTTTATTTTTAAACTCGTCCGTTCTTGGTGGCAGCGGGCAATCTGGATTGTAATACTCTTGGGAGCTTCCTTTTTACTTCGGATTCTCCCTATTCCCGCGGGATGGAGGATTTCCATTGGATATGTCATCACTGCAGCGACCATACTTATTCCCATTACAATGTATTTAATACGAACAAAAGGCAAAAATTTAGGTTTGGTAATATCGGCTTTCATCATTTTTGGGGTGGCCGTTTTCTTTAGAAGCATCGATCTTCATCAGAATTTCTTTCCCATGGGCACACATTGGCTATGGCATCTTTTCGGTGGAATCGCAGTACATTTTCTAATTGCCTATATATTCAAGGACAATTTGCTAAATTTGTCCGCCAATAGCGTAAGCAATCATGATTGATACCATTAAGGAACATATCGCCGAAGTCGAAAAGTTTACTTCAAACTCTACAGAAGAAATTGAAGCTTTCCGAATCAAGTATTTGGGAAAAAAAGGACTTTTGAACAATTTCTTTGCCGAATTCAAAAGCGTGCCCAACGAACAGAAAAAGGATTTTGGCAAGGTTGTCAATCAACTAAAAAACGCTGCTACCGATAAGGTCAACGAACTTAAGGAAGCTTTGGAGAACCAAACGGAGACCGTTGGCAAGTATGGCGACCTTACACGTCCCGGCGAACCGGTAGAAATCGGTTCCCGACACCCTATCTCCATTGTGAAGAATCAAATTATTGATATTTTCTCAAAAATTGGTTTCAATGTTTCCGAAGGCCCGGAAGTGGAGGACGACTGGCATAACTTTACAGCCTTGAACCTGCCTGAATACCACCCTGCCCGGGATATGCAGGATACGTTTTTCATTCAAACAGACCCGGATATTTTATTGCGCACGCACACCTCATCGGTTCAGGTACGTTATATGGAAGCCAATAAACCCCCTATCAGGACCATTTCCCCTGGGAGGGTTTATAGAAATGAGGCTATTTCTGCCCGTTCGCACTGCTTTTTCCACCAAGTGGAAGGCCTTTATGTGGACAAAAATGTATCCTTCGCCGATTTGAAGCAGACCTTACAATATTTTACTTCGGAGATGTTCGGCAAATCAAAAATTAGATTGCGTCCATCCTACTTTCCGTTTACAGAACCCAGCGCAGAAGTTGATGTATACTGGGGCCTTGAAACCGAGACGGATTACCGCATGACGAAGGGAACTGGATGGTTGGAAATTATGGGCTGTGGCATGGTAGACCCCAATGTACTTAAGAATTGTGGTATAGATCCAGAGGTATATTCTGGATTTGCCTTTGGTATGGGAATAGATCGTATTGCATTGCTACTTCATCAAATTTCGGACATTCGACTATTGAGCGAAAATGATGTTCGTTTCTTGGAACAGTTCAAGAGCGCACTGTAACCCATTTTATGAAAAACGATATTGAAATTCCCGTTGCCAAGGATGTACACGTTGCAGTAATTCGTGAATGGAACGATGAGTTTCTGTCCAAAGAGTGGAACGCCTATATCATCAACAACAGGGAGGATGCCATTGAAATGACCATTGTGGTCTCCAAAGGTTTTGATGGGGACAAAAAAACTTCTACCATGCGGCATGGCATTGGTATCGTTGAGGCAAAATCCTTCAAAAAAATCGAGTTTATACAGGAAGAGGTGTTGGCGCTGAACAATGAATTCTTCGTGACCTTTTTTGCCGAAGACAAACTTTTTGAAAAAAGATTCCTGTTTCCCAAACATTCCATCACAGAAAATCGCCTTACCACTATCCCTATAATAGAAAAGGAAGGTATTCTTACCGAGGATTAACGCATATTTTTCAAAGAAAACTTTCTTTTAACAAACATTTAAGTTCTATTGGTTCGGTTTGTTCCGAACCAATTATATATTTGCACCTTCAAAATCCATTATATGGAACATTCGAAGGAAGAAATCATTGAAACATTGGGAGTGCACCTGGAGCAGGAGCAAAACCTGCCCCCCTTAGCGGCCCGCATCTATGCCATCTTAATTTTAACGGACCAGGACGGACTCACCTTTGAGGACTGCTTGGAAAAAAGAGGGGCCAGCAAGAGTTCCACTTCCACCTCATTGAACCTTTTGATGAACATGGGATTGATTACCTATTTCACCAAACCGGGTGATAGAAGAAGGTATTTTAAAACGGCAAAGAAGAAGACCTTCTTTCTTTCCAAACTACAAGAAAACCTAAAACGCGTTGAAGCTGAAAAAAACATAATCACCTTGGTTTTGAACTATCATAAAAGATATGCTCCCAAAAAATACGAGGAGGGGCAATTAAGAACCGAAGTGTATTTGGATTATGCCAACGAGAACGAAAAGATCCTAAAAAAGTCCATCAAAAAACTGGAATCAATTTTAAACGAGTAATCACTCCAACAACCAAAACGTAACAAAGCAAGTTCGTACATGAAAACAATCAAATCAACCTTAGTATCAACAGTCGCACTATTGATCCTATCCTGTGGGGGCAAAAACAAGCAGCAGGCTGCAACAGGGCCTCAAACCCCCTCGCTCAAAGTAAGCACTTTGGAAAAGCAGGACATCACCATATACAATTCATATTCCACCAACATACAGGGCAAGCAGAATGTGGAAATATGGCCCAAAGTTTCTGGGTTCGTCCAAAACATTTATGTGGAAGAGGGCCAAAAAGTAAAAAAAGGCCAACTATTGTTCAAATTGGAAACACAGACCCTTTCGCAAGATGCGGAAGCTGCCAAGGCCGCAGTAAACGTTGCCCAGGTAGAAGTGAACAAATTGGTCCCGTTGGTTGAAAAGAACATTATCAGCGAAGTACAATTGGAAACTGCCAAAGCCCGTTTGGAACAGGCCAAAAGCAACTACAATAGTATATCGGCAAACATTGGGTACTCCAATATTGTTAGCCCCGTAAATGGATACATTGGCGAGATTCCCTACAAAGTAGGGGCCTTGGTAAGCAGTACCATGGGCGAACCATTGACGGTGGTTTCCGATATAAGCGGTATCCGCGCTTATTTTTCCATGACCGAAAAGGAACTTTTGGAAATGAAAAGCGAAATGACGGGTGATGGGTCAGCTGTTTCTGCAGCAAATACACCGGAAGTGGAATTGGTGATGATCAATGGTGATACGTATCCTCAAAAAGGAAAGATCGCCATGATCAACAACATCATCAACCCAACTACGGGCAGCGTTACCCTGCGAGCCGATTTTGACAACCCAAATTTATTGCTGAGTTCGGGAAGTACAGGAACCATTAAGGTTCCGACCACCTATGAAGATGTTTTTGTGATATCGCAATTCGTGACCGTGGACCTTCAAGGCACCAAAATGGTGTATGTACTGAATGATGACAATACAGTGAAAACGGTTCCATTGAACATTACTGCCCAAACCGATAAGGAATTTATCGTAGCAGAAGGTTTGGAAGAGGGAAGCACCATTGTTACCGAGGGTGTATCCAAGCTCAAGGATGGACAGACCATCGATCCTGTAAAACAATAATTACCATCAACCTCTTATAGAACAACTTACATATGTTCCAAAAATTTATAGATCGTCCTGTACTCTCCACAGTAATATCCGTAATCATTGTAATCTTGGGTATTCTAGGGCTGAGTACATTGCCCGTAGAACAATATCCGGAGATTGCACCACCAACGGTACAGGTGAACGCCAACTATACTGGAGCCAACGCGGAAACCGTACTGAAAAGTGTGGTTATTCCGTTGGAAGAGCAAATCAATGGTGTAGAGGGAATGACCTACATGACCTCATCTGCCAGTAACGATGGTGCCGCCAACATAAGTGTATTCTTTGAACTTGGCGTTGACCCCGACATTGCAGCGGTAAACGTGCAGAACAGGGTGGCCAGGGCCAATAGCCTATTGCCCCAAGAAGTTATAAACACGGGTGTCACCACCCAAAAAGCGCAGAACAGCGCGCTGTTGTTTTTCTCCATTTTTTCCGAAAATGAGGATTATGATGCCACGTTTGTGGAAAACTATGCCAAGATCAACCTGGTTCCCCAATTACAAAGAATCAAAGGCGTAGGTAACGTAAATGTGTTCGGGTCCAAAGATTATTCCATGCGGATCTGGATTTCTCCCGATAAAATGGCGGCCTATGATCTGGTGCCCGCCGATATTCAGGCTGCTCTACGGGAACAGAACAGGGAAGCTGCCACGGGAAAAATCGGAGAGAACGCCGATGGTGTTTTTGAATATGTGATGAAATACAAAGGGCGTTTGTCCGAAGTAGAGGAATACGAGAACATTATTCTTAGAACTACGGATGATGGCGGTTTTCTTCGCCTAAAAGATGTGGCCGAAATAGAACTTGGCGCCTTGAGCTACGTAAGGAAAAACTCTGGTATGGGAAACCCCGGTGTTGCTGTGGGGGTTTACCAAACCTCAGGGTCCAATGCCAAGGAGATCATCGATGAGATTGAAACAATTTTGGAAGAATCCAAAGCTGATTTCCCCACAGGATTGGATTACGTAATCCCGTTCAACTCCAAGGACTTCCTGGATGCTTCCATAGATCACGTGGTACAAACCTTGATCGAGGCATTTATTTTGGTGTTTATCGTAGTGTTCCTTTTCCTTCAGGATTTTAGGTCCACTTTAATTCCCGCTATTGCAGTGCCCGTTGCCATTATCGGTACATTCTTTTTCCTGCAACTGTTCGGATATTCCATCAACATGTTGACGCTTTTCGCCATGATCTTGGCCATTGGAATTGTGGTGGATGATGCCATCGTGGTGGTCGAGGCGGTCCATGCCAAACTGGAAGATGGTGCCGATTCGGCCAAGACCGCTACCAAGAGTGCGATGAGCGAAATTTCGGGGGCCATTATCTCCATTACCTTGGTAATGTCCGCAGTATTCATTCCTGTTTCCTTTATTCAAGGTTCCTCGGGGGTTTTCTACCAACAATTTGGTATTACCCTGGCCGTTGCCATTTTAATCTCGGCCATAAACGCCTTGACGTTGAGCCCCGCATTGGCGGCCTTGTTCCTAAAGCCGCACGACCATGAAAAAGGTAAAAAGTCAAACTTTTTGGCGCGTTTCTTTAGGGGATTCAATACCGGTTTTACCGCAATCACCAACAAATACACAAACTCCATAGGTACTTTGGTGAAGCGTAAATGGATCACGCTTGCCATGCTTTTGGGCTTTAGTGCGCTTGCCATATTCCTGTTCCGCTCCACACCATCCGGGTTTGTTCCCGACGAGGATCGCGGGATGATTTTTGTAAACGTGAGCATGCCCCCAGGTACTACCATTGAAAAAACGGAGGAGACCATCATGAAATTGGATTCCATTTATGAGTCCATGGATATCATCGATGTAAGGATGAGCGTGGCAGGCTTTAGCTTGCTGAACCGTGTAAGCGCCGGGTCCTACGCTTTCTCCATTATGAAGCTACAGGATTGGAGCGAGAGGGACGCCGATTCCCTATCCGTAAATGCGACCATGCAGAAATTATATGGGATAACGGCAGGTTTCAATGATGCACAGATCATTTACTTCACCCCTCCCAGTATCCAAGGATTCGGTACCAGTTCAGGTTTTGAGGTACAGCTTCAGAGTAAAACGGGTGAAGACTGGAATTCCATCAACGATGTGAAGAATCAGTTTTTGCAAGCCTTAAATGCCAGACCTGAAATTCAATATGCCATTTCACAGTTCGATCCTGGTTTTCCCCAGTACGATTTGGACATCGATATGGAAAAAGTAAAAATGGCCGGGTTGACCGCCACCGATATATTCAATGCCCTGCAAGGTTATTATGGAGGTATTTATGCGACCGATTTCAATAGGTTTGGAAAGCAATACCGTGTAATGATTCAGGCAAAACCCGAAGACCGTGCCAACGAAAACTCCCTGAGCCATATTTTCGTAAGGAATGCCAACGGAGAATCGGTTGCGGTAAGCCAGTTTGTGGATCTCAAAAAAATATATGGCCCAGAGGTCGTACAGCGCTTCAACTTGCTGAGTTCTGTGAGCGTTACAGGAGTGCCCAATGCAGGTTATAGTACAGGTGATGCCATCACGGCCATCGAGGAAGTTGCGGCAGAAGTGTTGCCAAACTCGTACACCTACGATTATTCCGGATTGACAAGGGAAGAAAGCAACTCAGGTTCACAGACCATACTCATTTTTATCTTGAGCTTGGTATTCGTTTACTTCTTGTTGAGTGCACAATATGAAAGCTATATTTTACCACTTTCCATATTGTTGTCGCTTCCATTTGGTATAGCAGGAGCTATTCTCTTTGTCAACCTAGCTGGTTTACAAAACAATATTTATTTCCAGATTGCACTGATCATGCTGATAGGTCTTTTGGCCAAAAATGCCATTCTGATCGTGGAGTTTGCTTTGCAACGTAGACGAGCGGGCCTATCCTTATTTGATGCCGCTGCCGATGGTGCACGTGCAAGGCTCCGACCGATTTTGATGACATCCTTCGCGTTCATATTCGGTCTGCTGCCGTTGGCCCTTTCATCGGGTATCGGTGCCGTAGGAAACCAATCCATTGGGGTGAGTGCCGTAGGGGGAATGCTTGTGGGAACCATACTTGGGGTATTTATAATTCCCGTGCTCTTTGTAGTGTTCCAAGCATTGCAGGAACGTATTTCAGGAAAGCCATTTGATGAACTTCAAAAAACCGACAATGCCTAACTATCCTTTGATGGAACAAAGAATATCGACCATGAAAATAAAATCCACATATAAATTGTTATTGGTACTTACGATGCCACTTTTGTTGCAATCGTGCTTCGTGGCCAAAAACTACTCAAGACCAGAAGTTGAGACCGAAAACCTCTACCGGACCGATAATCTGCCACAGGACAGCATTTCCATGGCCGATGTATCCTGGAGGGATTTGTTCAACGACGAACAGCTAAAATCCTACATAGAAGAAGGTCTGGAGAACAACATAGATATCCGTATTGCGCTACAGAACGTTGTGGCCGCCGAAGCGTATGTAAAACAGGGAAAGGCCGGTTATTACCCGACCCTTTCGGGAACGGCCAGTTTCACAAGGACCAAAAACTCGGAAAACAGTCAGTTCGGAAGCTTTTTCACCAGACCTTTGGAACAATACGAACTATCTGGTAGCCTCTCTTGGGAGGCGGATGTTTGGGGCAAGATCAGAAGTAACAAACGCGCCTTTGGTGCTTCCTATTTGCAGAGTGTTTCTGCCCATCAAGCGGTAAAGACCAACTTGATCGCGAACATTGCCTCCACCTACTATCAATTGTTGGCCCTGGACAAACAACTGGAAGTTTCCAAGAAAACCTTGGAGGCCAGAAAGAACAGTTTGGAGACCACGGTTGCACTAAAAGAGGCAGGACAGGTTACCGAAGTTGCCGTAAAGCAAACGGAAGCCCAAGTGCATACTACCGAAATCATCGTGATAGACCTTGAGAACAATATCAAACTGTTGGAAAATGCCTTCAGTATTCTTTTGGGTGAAGCGCCACAAAAAATTGAGCGTGGAAGTTTGGACGATCAAACCATTGAAACGGAATTGAGCACAGGGGTTCCCTATTTGCTCCTTGCCAATCGGCCTGATGTGATGCAGGCGGAATACGGTCTTATCAATGCCTTTGAATTAACCAACGTGGCCAAAAGCAGTCTATATCCATCATTGAGTTTATCCGCATCAGGAGGATTTCAAAGTTTGGAATTTGACAATTGGCTGGATGCAAGTTCCCTCTTTTCCAGTCTAGTGGGATCATTGACCCAGCCAATTTTTAACGGTAGACGTTTACGAACTCAAATGGAAGTGGCCAAAGCTCAACAAGAACAAGCTTTGCTCAACTACAAACAAGCTTTGCTCACCGCAGGCAGGGAAGTGAGCGATGCATTGTATACATATGAAGCCGAAACCCAAAAATTGGAGGCTCGTTCCAAAGAGCTTGATGCCTATGCGACCGCCGAGGATTACTCCGAAGAATTGTTGAACAACGGTCTGGCCAACTATTTGGAGGTATTGACCGCTCGACAAAATGCATTGAATTCCGAACTGAACTATGTGGATTCCCAATACGCACAACTTGGCGCTATTGTGGAATTGTACAGGGCCTTGGGCGGAGGTTGGAAATAAAATAATGATAGAGGGGAAAAACGATATCTTGGCCTATGCCATAGAGAACTTCACCAAATTTGGTAGCAAACGGTTCTCCATGGACGAATTGTCCCAGAACCTCGGTATATCCAAAAAAACCCTTTACAAGCATTTTAGCAGTAAAGAAGAATTGGTCAAGGAAAGCCTATCCTATTATTTTGGTAAAATCCGTGCCAATATCGACAATTACATGCTCAACAATCCCAATGAGGGGCAGCCACTTACCACAATAATATATATTTATAAGCAAGGGTTGATTACTTTCAAAGAGATCAACCCTTCCTTTCTGTATGGTCTCAACAAGTATTATCCCGAGGCATATAAGGTATATTCCCTCATAAAACAGGACATTGTTTGGGAAGTTGTTTGTCCATTATTGAAGAAAGCACAGGAACTCGGACAAGTGCGAAAAAATGTAAAAGTAGAGTTGGTCTGCTCGCTTTTTTTGTCCCGGATGGAAGAAACGGTGTATTCCAAGGCCAATTTATTTGATGAATACAGCCTACACGAATTATTGGACCATATCATTATCAATAATCTAAGGGGGATACTCACCTTAACATATCTTCAAAAAAGCCCCTTACAGTAGTTATTGAAACTGTCAATTTTCTAAAGAAACTACCTCAATTTTAATATATTCTTCTTTAATCACCTGATTTTTACGTTTTTACTGTTGTTTTTAGCATAATGATCGCGTATTTTTAAGTTCTTCTAAAAACTAAAAAACCAATGGGAACTACAACTAACATCAACAGACGCGATTGGATAAGAAAAAGTGTGCTCACCGCAGGGGGTGCAATGGCCTTGCCATATATCGGATTAGCTGAAACACCAAAAGCCCCTTTAACCTTGGACACAGAAGGCAATGCTGTCTATAGTCCTTTCTTTAAAGAGTATTTGCCAAAACCAGAAAACGTGCTGCCTGAACTGGCCGCAAAACTGAATGCCAACGAGAATCCCTACGGACCATCTCCAATGGCCTTGGAAGCTTTTAAGAATTCAGCATCCGGCGGGAACAGGTATGCTTGGAAGGAATTGTTCCAGTTGGTGGACAAAATAGCCGACTTTGAAGGCGTTGAAAGTAAAAATGTGATGATGGGACCCGGTTCTTCTGACTTGTTGGAAAAAACGGCCATGGTCTTTTTTATGAACGGAGGCAATGTGGTTTCCGCAGATCCTGCCTACATGTCCCTTATTAGAGTAGCAGAGTCTGTTGGGGCAAGCTGGAAGCCCGTTCCATTAAAGGATGACTGGTCACACGACCTAAAGGCCATGGAAGAAGCCATTGATGATGACACCAAACTTGTTTACATATGTAACCCCAATAACCCTACAGGTTCTATGACCGACCATGAGGAATTGGTCGATTTTTGCTCCAGGGTATCTGAAAAGGTTCCTGTATTTGTGGATGAAGCCTATCTATGGTTCTTGGAAGACGGTGCCAAAAAAAGTATGGTTTCTTTAGTGAACGAAGGCAAAGATGTAATCATTGCCAGAACCTTCTCCAAAATTCACGGAATGGCAGGACTACGTGTCGGATACGCCGTTGCCCAAGAAGAAACTTTGGGAAGAATACAAAAAATAACAAGGGGAGGTATGGGAATCTCTTTACCCTCTGTATACGCTGCCATGGCTGCCATGGATGATGATGCATTCATTGAAAAGTCCCGTAAGCTAAATGCTGAATGCCGTGACTATGTGTATAAAAGCTTAGAAGAAATGGGAATCACTTCTTACGTTCCATCTTCCACAAGTTTTATCATATTCCCTATTGACATGGAAGGACAGGCATTTTTGGAACAAATGACCGAGTTGAAGGTGGGAGTTCGTGCTTTCCAGTTCATGGACCAAAACTGGTGCCGTGTAAGTATGGGAACCATGGACGAAATGAAAACATTTACCGCCGCACTCAATAAAGTGTTGGTATAGTGGATGTAGGTATTCAAAAAACCATAGTATTTCTTTTTTTCATCTTCATTGGAATCTTACTTAAGGTAAAGTTTAAATCCAAGGAAGAGATTACTGGAATAAAAAAGGTGATTCTTAACCTTGCGTTGCCAGCGACCATATTTATTGCCCTGCTGGGAATCAAGGTAGAATTGCATTTACTAATATTGCCCCTGTTGGCCCTTGGGCTTAACCTGTTGTTATTTTTTGCCATGCCCTTTATTTTGCCCCTTATGGGTATTGGAAAAGGAACCTCAGAGTATAGAACCGCCAAATTGTTGGTGCCCTCTTTGGCGCCTGGCCTTTCTTCCTTTCCCTTTATATTGGAATTTTTAGGAGAAGAATATTTGGCAAAGGCCGCCATGTCCGATTTGGGAAATAAGGTATTCGTACTCTTCTTTTTATACTTGGTGGCCATGAACTGGCATTATAGCCTGCAATCCAACCAAAAAAAGAATGGTGGAACCAAATTAAAGCCCTTGATCAAGGCCATGGTTTCCGAACCTGTGAACGTGTTTATTGCAGCTGCCCTTATCTTGCTCGCTTTTGGATTGCATATGGAATCTTTGCCATTCTTTTTAAGCGAAACCCTCGAAAAACTGAGTTTGATCATGACTCCTTTGGTGTTGTTGTTTATTGGTTTGGCCGTAAAAATCAAAAGGAAACAGTTCTTCCAAATTTTTTCTTTGTTGTGCACCCGTGCGGGATTGGTCCTGTTGATTTCTGGAATATTTGTAACGGTAACTGGTATCGAAGCGCAAAACGAAATATTGCTGACCATGGCCTTCGGACTCAGCGCATGCAGCTTTTGGCCCTACGCGCATATTGCGGCAGTCGACAGCATGGAGATGGACAAAAAATCGAATAGAAGAACCTTTAGCAGCGATTTTGGTGTGGCCATTTTGGCCCTTTCATTCCCATTGTCCACCATGTTGATTCTGGCAACTCTGAACAGCGGGTCATTCTTTGTAAATCCATTTAACATCTTCATGATATCCGTTGCATTATTGGCAGTTGGCTTTGCCATCCCATTGATCAGTGGTGTCAGTAAAAAAAAGTGGTCGGAACAAAAATTGGTCGATCATGAAATAAATGCCGCCACCGCAGAAAAAGCCGCCTAGCCATTTTAATAAAAGTTAGTTCTAAATCCCTACTTTTAAAGAAACTAGGAAATCATGAAACAACTTCTCAACATTGTTTTTTCCCTTCTTTTTGTTGGAATGCTATCGGCGCAAAAGTCCTCTGTTACAGTTGACCAAGACCGCCTTGAAGAAAGAATATTCGATCTTGCTAAATTCGGTCTTCAGGAAAATGGGGAAACGGAACGGGTCGCTTTTAGTGATGCCGATGTTGAAGCCAGAAATTGGGTGATCAAAACCTTAAAAGACCTTGGCATGGATGTGAAGGTCGATGCTGCGGGAAATATTATCGGAACCCGAAAGGGAACGGATGCATCCAAAAAACCCATTGCCTTTGGCTCCCATATTGATAGAGTGCCCAACGGTGGAAATTACGATGGTTGTGTGGGTTCCATGGCCGCTTTGGAAGTCATTGAAACCCTGAACGAAAACAACATCAAAACCAGTCACCCTCTCGAGGTCATCATCTTTCCTAATGAAGAAGGTGGTGTGATGGGAAGTAGAGCCATGGCAGGTAATTTAGGAAAGTCTGCTCTCGGCGTGGTCAATTCCACAGGCTACTCGATGGGTGAAGGAATCATGAGAATTGGTGGCGATACCACCAAAATAAATGAGGCCAAACGCGAAAAAGGCAGCTTGGCCGCGTTCTTGGAGCTTCATATTGAGCAGGGAGGCAAGCTTGAAAAAGAGAATTTGGACATTGGTGTAGTAGAAGGTATCGTTGGCCTGAATTGGTGGGATGTGGTATTTACGGGCTTTGCCAACCATGCGGGCACCACTCCCATGAACGCCCGACAGGATGCGCTATTGGCCGCCGCCAAATATATAGTAGCCGTTAACGAGATCACCAACAGCTTTGATGGAACCCAAGTTGGCACGGTCGGCCGAATCAAGGCAGAGCCTGGGGCTCCCAATGTCATACCCGGAAAGGTGGTTGCCAGTCTCGAAATCCGTGACCTCTCTTCCGAAGTGATTCAAAAAGTGTACGAAGCCATCAAGAAAAAAACCGAAGAAATCGCTGAAGCTTCAAACGTCTCGGTAGAATTTTTACCGTTGGACACAACTGCAGAACCTGCCTTAACGGACACCTCCATTCAAAAAGAAATAGAATCATCCGCAAAGTCCTTGGGATTAAGTTATCAATATATGCCCAGCGGTGCCGGCCATGATGCTCAGGATATATCGCGATTTGCACCAGTGGGAATGATTTTTGTCCCGAGCAAAGGAGGCATCAGTCACTCACCCAAAGAATTTACATCCGCAGAAGATATGGCCAATGGTGCCAATGTGCTTTTAAAAACGGTGTTGGCACTTGATAAAAAACTGGATTGATCTTTTATTTGTGAACAGACGCGATTATGCTCCTAGTGGCATTCGCAATAAATGTGATACTGATCCAATACGTGGCCAAAATCAATGGTCCGGAGAGGTAAAAAGGGGTCTTGAATTTGGCAATCGCCAACAGTGCATCAGAAAGCATAAAAAATAATACGGCCATAGCCATAAGGGCATGTGCGTTGTTCCTTTCCCTCACGTACAGGCCAACTCCTTGCCATGCCATAAAGGTGATTATCAACACATACATGGAAACAGGTAGCAACAAATCTCCCAAACCCGGTCTTAACCAAAGGAAAAGAACTCCGGCAATACCGAAAAGAATTAGAAAGGTAATCCAGTTCTTGTAGAATCCCTTGTATTGGATGAATGCTAAGGAGAACAGGATATGTGCCAACAAAAAGGCCACAAGCCCAAACAAAAAGTAATCTTCAAAAAGTAGCAGAACATCACCGAGCAAGCAGAATGCCAAGCCAATAGCGACCATTCTTCCCAATTTTAAATTGTTGCTTTTTGGAGCGAAAAAAAGTAATGCGATCACCAAGATTGTCGTCCATGGTTTGAAAAACATAAAAAGGTACCTGTCATCATCTTGCCCAAAATAAATGGCCAAGCATGCTGAAACCAATATCAACATATTGATTCCCCACCTTTTTTTATCGGTTTTGGCTACCATTCCTTGAACGGTTTTATGCTCAATTGAGAATTATAATACTGTATCTGGCCCGTAACTTCCTCCCCCAACCAATCCGGCCTTTCAAAACGTTCCTCCTCATGTTTGAGTTCGACTTCTGCCAAAACAAGCCCTTTGTTCTCGCCCAAAAACTCATCCACTTCATACAAATGATTGCCAAAAGGCACTTCAAAACGTATCTTTTCCAGAATACCGGATTCACAAAGATCGATAAGGTTGGTGGCCTCGGTCCAACTGATTTCTATTTCCCATTCAAATCGAGTGGTTCCCGATTCATTGCTGGGCCCTTTTACGGTCAAATATCCTTTGTCGCCCTTAATTCGCACCCTAACGGTCCTGTCGGGGTCTGTGTTTAAAAATCCTTGAACTATTCGGGTTTGAGAGGTCGCTGCTTGTTTAAAAGCATCTGACCGTACCAAAAATTTTCGTTCTATTTCCAAGTGTTCCATCGAACTAAATATACCCTAAATTTGAAAATGGACTTTGATTTTCCCTTAAGAAAAATTATTCATGTGGACATGGATGCCTTTTATGCGTCCGTGGAACAGCATGACAACCCAGAGCTTAAGGGAAAACCGATTGCCGTGGGTGGAGGGTCCAAACGTGGCGTGGTGTCCGCTGCAAGCTACGAGGCACGAAAATTCGGTGTGCGAAGCGCCATGGCAGGATCGATTGCGCAAAGAAATTGCCCGGAACTTATTTTTGTCAAGCCGCGCTTTGATCGCTATAAGGAAGTTTCCATGCAGATTCGAAGCATTTTTTTTGAATATACGGATTTGGTGGAACCGCTTTCTTTGGACGAGGCGTATCTGGATGTAACGGAAAATAAAAAAGGAAATCCGTCCGCCACTTTGATCGCCAAGGAAATACGGAAAAAGATATACGAGAAAACGGGATTGACCGCCTCCGCAGGAATATCCATAAACAAGTTTATAGCCAAGGTCGCCAGCGATTACAACAAGCCCAATGGGCAAAAAACGGTGAACCCCGAAGAAGTGATCGAGTTTTTGGAAAACTTGGATATTCGAAAGTTCTACGGTGTGGGCAAGGTAACCGCGGAAAAGATGTACCGCTTGGGCATTTTTACTGGGAAAGACCTCAAAGAAAAGTCATTGGAATTCCTTGATCAGCATTTTGGAAAAAGTGGGGGCCACTATTACAATGTGGTAAGGGGAATACATTTAAGCAGCGTGAAACCGCATCGTATTCCAAAATCGGTCGGTGCGGAGCGAACTTTTTCAGAAAATCTGAGCAGTGAGATTTTTATGCTCGAAAAATTGGAAAACATTGCCATCGAACTGGAAAGAAGGCTTCAAAAATCCAAAATTGCAGGCAAAACCGTCACTCTAAAAATAAAGTACAGTGATTTTACATTACAGACCAGAAGCAAGACCCTTCCCTATTTTATTGCAAGCAAGGATTTAATATTGGAAACTGCCAAAGAGCTTTTATACCAATCCACTTTGGAAAATTCGGTGAGGTTGTTGGGTATTTCATTGGCCAACCTCAACACAGAAAAGGAAAAGGAACAACCTGAAAAAGAGTCCGTGCTCGTTCAGCTCAAATTTGATTTTTAAAAAAGAGGCTGTCCAAAAACATATCATTCCGAACTCATTTCGGAATGGCGTATTCCCAGACAGCCTCCTATACTTATTAATTTTTAATATCCGTCTCCATCGGTTTTACCGCTGGTTTCTTAGGATTGCCATCGGCATCGATCTCAATAATGTTATCGAAGCCCAATTCGTCCAATTTATTGATGATCTCGGCCCTGTCGCCGACCATAAACCAGTTCACCTTTTCAGGTTGAACCACTTCGTTGCTCACTTTTCTGATATCATCAACCGAAAGGTTTCTGACATTTTGATCATATTTTTGATAGTAATCATCCGGTAAGCTATACCTGATCAAGCTGCGAACAGAACTATTGACAGAACTGTTGGTCTCCCACTGACCCGGAAGTTTCAACACTTGGTTTGTCTTGACTTTTTCAAGCTCTTCATTGGTCGCCGGACGGGTTGATGTAAATTCTGAAATCTCCTTTCTTATTTCCGTAACGGATTCCGCGGTTTTATCCGTTTGTACAGGCGCATAGACTATAAACGGACGTTCTTCTTTGGAACCCATCACAAAACCGCCCGCTCCGTAGGACCAATGTTTGTCCTCTCTCAAATTCATATTGATACGCGACGTAAAATCGCCCCCAAGGATGTTCACCATTTGCTCCAAGGCAATTTCGTTGACATCACCATACTTTTCGGTCAAATGTCCTGCCAAAATCACAGATTGTTGGGACTCTGGTCGGTTCATGAGGTAAAGTGTGTTCTTGGAATTGGTTTTTGGCTCATTGAAGACAATTTGTGGCACATCACCTTTTTTCCATTTGCCCAAAGTTTTTTCCAACTTGGATTTGAGTTCGTTCATTTCCACATCCCCGGTCACGATCAAGGTGGCGTTGTTCGGTTTGAACCAAGTATTGTAAAATTCGACCACGTCCTCCCTTGTCAATTTTGAAACTGAATCCTCGTAGCCTGTTCCGGTGTAAGGACTGCTATACGGATGATCTTCGCCATACAAATATTTGTTCATTACCCGCAATGCCATGGTAATGGGCTGTGATTTTTCCTGTTTGATGTCATTGATCTGTTCATTTTGAAGACGCTCAAACTCCTTTTGGGGAAACACGGGGTTTAGCACCACATCCAAGAAGAGGTCCAAACTGGCATCCAAACTGGGCTTTAAGGTGCTCATGTAAACATTGGATTCATCTTGGCTGGAAAAGGTGCTCAAGGATGCTCCCAAGAGTTGGAGCTGCTCATTGATCTCCAAGGAGCTTTTGTCCTTGGTTCCTTCATCCATCAAGTTCATGGCCAATTTTGCGGTACCGGGACTGGACAAATAATCAGTTTTGTATCCTGCATCGGCCACTAAATTGATTACAACGGTGGGCACTCCCTTTCTTTGTGCCAAGACCACATTTAGGCCATTGGATAATTGCGTACGCTGAAGCTCGGGGAATTTTGAGCTTTTTGGCTCTCCCAACTCCGGCAATTTGCTTCTGTCCACCGAAGACTCCACGATATCGTATTCCGGAAAGGGCTTGCATACCAAGATATGTTTCCCCTTCGTCAGCCATTTTTCAGCCGTCTTCCTGAGGTCTTCCGCTGTTGCATCTTCCACAAATTTCAACTTGGTCTTGTAGTAAGATGCATCATTATGGTAGGTTTGGTTGGAAGCAAGGATATCGGATACCCCTCCGAAACCGCCAATTCTTTCCAATCCTTTGATGAAGCTGGCAAAATAACTGGCCTTTACCCTTTTTAATTCTTCTTCGGTGGGGCCTTCCTTGATGAATCTGTTTATTTCCTCAGAAAGTTCCCGTTCCAATTTTTTGGGGTCTTCTCCGGATTTTACATTCAGCCAAGTAATGAACTGACTGGCAATTTCACTGGAGGATTGAAATGATACCGCGGCACTGGCCGACTGATCTTGATAAATGAATTTTTGGTACAATCTGGAGTTCTTGCCACTGGTGAGTATGGCCGATATCAAATCAAAATGTAGGTCTTCCCTTGTTCCGAACGGTGGCGTGTTCCACGCAAAAAGAACCCTTGTTTCGGGCACTCGGTCCTCATAAACCTGTCGGGAGTCGTACACTTTGTTCGGGATATTCACTTCTTGGCGCTCCACGGTAGGCCCGGAAGGTATGTCGCCAAAATATTTGATCACTTTTTGGTGGACTTCCTCCGCATTTACATCTCCGGCTACCGCGACCACGGCATTGGCGGCCCCATAATAGGATTTGAACCACTCCTGAACGTCTTCCAATGAGGCGGCGTTCAAGTCTTCCATTTCCCCGATTACGGTCCAAGAGTAAGGATGTCCTTTCGGGTACATCGCCTTGGTCAAGTAGTCCCATTGCATGCCATAGGGCTGGTTTTCGCCTTGTCGTTTTTCATTTTGAACAACACCCCTTTGCTCGTCCAGCTTTTCTTGGTCGATGGCACCGAGTAGATGCCCCATTCTATCGGACTCCAAAAAAAGAACTTGGTCAAGGGCAGAAACCGGAACATTTTGAAAGTAGTTGGTCCTGTCGGTATTCGTCGTTCCATTGAGATCTGTTCCCCCGATGCTCTCAAGTGCTTGGAAGTAATCGGTATTGTAGTTTTCGGAACCATTGAACATTAGGTGCTCAAATAGGTGGGCGAATCCACTTTTGCCGGGTTTTTCATTTTTGGACCCAACGTGGTACCATACGTTCACTGCCGCTATGGGCGCTTTGTGGTCCTCGTAGACCAAGAGCGTAAGTCCATTTTTTAAGGTGTACGTTTTGTAATCGATGTCGATGTCGTCAGCTTTGAACTGAAAACTTTGTGCATAATTTGGCGCTGAGAACCAAAGGCCCACTATAAGGGCAAGAAGTAATTTTTTCATTTTGATTGCTTTATTGATTGATAAATTTGACCTACACAATATAGGAAATAGTTTACAATCAACACTATATTAATCAGTTAGATCACTCTAGAAAATTTTTTGTTATCATGGGCTTAAAAAAGAGGACCAATGTTTGTCCCGGTCATTTTTTCATAGGTTACCAATGAGTTTAATTGCCTGCCACATAATTTCTTTATTACTTTGTGAAAGCTTCCCCCGCTAATTTTATTTTAGACTATTTTTTATGCAACGACCCGACCTGCACCAACATATTATCTCTTCCGCGGGCAATCTTTTCTATTCCCAGGGATATAATTCAACAGGCATTAACGAGATTATATCCAAGTGTGACATAGCCAAAGCTACGCTTTACAGCCATTTTAAGTCCAAAGAGGATATTTGTATTGCATATCTGGTTCAACGGCATAATGCCTTTATGGACAACTTAAAGAGATATGTAGCGGAAAGGAACAAGGGCCGGGCTCAATTATTGGCCATTTTTGATTTGTTGCGGGACATGTACCTCGAAGAGAATTTTCAAGGATGCTGGGGCATCAAAACACTTGGTGAGCTTTCGCCCGATCAAACCAAAATTATTGAGGTTATCCGGCAGCAGAAAAAGGAGCTTCTCCTATATTTAGGGGAAGTTGTTGGGGACAATATTTCCAATTTGTCCAAAGCGGAAACAGAAAAAATATCGAGCGGACTTTATCTTTTGTATGAAAGTGCCGTCACCGAAAGCCACTTATTTAAAAACGATTGGCCCATTTTTATGGCCAGGAGCATTGCTCCCTCCCTATTGGTTGAAATTGATTTGAAGCAATAAAAAAGTCGTGCATTTTGGCAACGCACGACTTTTTTGAATCTTATCCGAGAATTCGTTAGAAGTTACATTTTTCTATCTCGGTAACTCGTAATGTATTCACCATGCCTTTTTCCTTGATCGGCATTGCGGCCAGACTTACCAGCATATCACCGACATCCAAAAATCCTTTTTTACAGGCTATTTGGTTCACATCTTCTATCGTTTGGTCGGTAGACACAAACTTATCATAGTAGAACGCTTTTACGCCCCACAATAGGTTCAGCTGGGTCAATATCCTTTTGTTGGATGTAAATACAAGAATATGGGCCGCCGGTCTCCATGCCGAAATCTGAAAAGCAGTATACCCACTATTGGTCAAAGTGGAAATGGCCTTTGCTGAAATTTCGTTTGCCATTAAGGCTGCGTGGTAACAAACAGACTTGGTGATAAATCTGTTGGTACGGATGTGCGGTGGCGTTTGCGGAACCTTGATCAGGCTGGACGCTTCCACACTGGTAACAATACTGGCCATTTTCTCGATTACCTGCACGGGATAGTTCCCAACAGAGGTTTCTCCAGAAAGCATTACGGCATCGGCCCCGTCCATTACGGAGTTGGCCACGTCGTTTACCTCGGCACGGGTAGGTGTTAAACTGGTGATCATCGTTTCCATCATTTGGGTGGCAATGATCACAGGTATTCTTCCTTTTTTGGCGCTCAACACCAATTGCTTCTGAACCAAGGGAACTTCTTGTGCGGGAATCTCCACACCCAGGTCACCACGGGCGACCATTAGTCCATCGGAAGCCTTAACAATTTCGTCGATATTCTCCAGGGCTTCAGGTTTTTCAATTTTTGAAATTACCGGAATCTTGTGGTCGGTATGTTCTTTGATCAGGTTATGCAAATCGTACAGATCCTGTGCATGTCGAACAAACGACAATGCTATCCAATCAACTTCTTGCCCAATGGCAAAAATCGCATCCTTGATATCCTTTTTGGTAAGGGCCGGCAAAGAGATGTTTGTATTGGGCAGGTTCACCCCTTTTTTGGATTTTAAGGGACCTCCTTGAATTACGGTGGCTACCACCTCATTCTCTCCATTGGTCGATTTTACTTCAAATATGAGTTTCCCATCATCCAAAAGAATACGTTCTCCTGCCTTAACGTCCTTGGGGAAGCTTTTATAGTTCATGTAAACCCTCTCGGCAGTTCCCTCAAAGGGTTCGCCCGTAACAAAGGTCACCTCGTCACCAGGGGAAACAATGGCCTCGCCGCCCATTACCCCGACCCTTAGTTTAGGGCCTTGTAAATCGGCGAGTATGGCAGTGTTGATTTCCAACTCCTCATTAAGTTCCCTTATCATTTTGATTCTTTCTGCAACATCTTCGTAAGCGGCGTGGGAAAAGTTGATCCTAAAAACATCCACTCCTGCGAGTATCATTTCTTTCAGGGTTTCCTTCTTACTGGTGGCCGGACCCAAGGTTGCTACAATTTTAGTCTTCTTTCTAGTTGGCATTGTTAAAAGATTAAATTTCTTTTTGATTTTAAATTTTGTGTTTCCAATGGATATGCTGTTATCACGTTGGCAATTTGATTTATGGATTTTATTTTTTGCAAAAACATGTCTTCATCGGCTGCATCCATTTTCAAAAAATAATCCACTTCTTTCCGTTCTTTCACCAAATAATCGGCTCTTTTGGAAACATTGTTCTCAAATAGCCCGATCGAAGGCAATACTTGTTCAATTTCGCATTTGTTGGAAATCAGTGTCCAATACACATCATTCAACTCATCGTCCCAATCGAATACGGAAAAGGCCATATTTTCATCAAGTTGGAGATCTTTCTCCATTCTTTTCAAATACAGGCCACAGTTGGCATTTATCGCGTAGGCAATGGCATAATCTTCCAAATCGCTATGTATGGCGATAAGGGAAAAACTGTCATCATAAAGGTCTGCCGATATCTTGTGCGTCGTAAACATACCCATAACACGAACCGTAAATATAGGCTTAATCCAAATGAATGCCTAGTCAATACAAAATATTACACGTATAAACGGAGCGAAAACGTTTGAATTTACCATAATATAAACTCAGTGATTTTCAATCTTGCTCTGTAATGCGAAATAGGCTCTTTTTGATGCTTTTTCCTCTGCTTTTTTCTTTGATGTGGCCCTTGCCTTGGCCAACATTCTATCGCCAATGGTGAGCTTGACGGCAAAATGCTTTAACTCGTCGTTACCGGTGTCTTCATATACATTATAGTTGAAAGGTTTCTTTTCTTTTTGGCACCACTCGATAACCAAGCTCTTGTAGCTTATTACCTTGCCCTCGAGCTGTTCAATATCAACATACGGTTCTATTACCCGTTCGTCAATAAATTTTTCACAATAATGGTAGCCCCTATCCAGATAAATGGCTCCTACAAGCGCCTCGAAAACATTCCCGTGGATATTCTCGCCAAAATGTTCCTTTGGGATCCTGCTTTCTACATATTTTAAAAGTCCAAGGTCTTTGCCCAATTCGTTCAAGTGCTTTCGGCTTACCACCTTGGAGCGCATTTTTGTGAGATAGCCCTCGTCACCTTCGGGAACTTCGTTGTACAGATATTTTGAAATGATGGTCCCCAACATGGAGTCGCCCAAAAACTCCAAACGTTCGTAGTTTACCGGGTTTCCGTCATTGTCTTTTTTGTTCATAGACCTATGAAGAAACGCTTTTTTGTAGATTTCAAGATTCTTGGGCTTAAATCCAAGTATTCTTTTCATTCCCAAAAAAAAATCCCCATCCGAGCTAGGATGGGAATTGAATATTTTGGAAGTGAGTTTCATGTGAACAAAACTACCCTATTTTTTTGAATAATATACAGGCATTGTGGCCTCCAAAACCAAAAGTATTGCTCATAGCAACCTTAACCTCACGCTCTTGTGCCTTATTCAAGGTCAAATTAAGCGACGGGTCTATTTGGTCGTCCACAACACTGTGATTGATCGTAGGGGGCACCAAACTGTGCTCCATGGCCAAAATGGATGCAATGGCCTCAATGGCTCCTGCTGCTCCCAACAAGTGTCCTGTCATGGACTTGGTGGAGTTGATGTTAATTTTTGGCGCATGATCTCCGAACACCTTGGAAATTGCCTTTAATTCGGCTACATCCCCTAGCGGTGTCGAGGTTCCGTGGGTGTTGATGGCATCCACATCTTCCGGTTTCAATCCGGCGTCCAGCAGACAGTTTTCCATCACTTTTACCACTCCGATGCCTTCTGGATGAGGAGCGGTCATGTGATAGGCATCACTTGACAATCCTCCACCTAAAACCTCGGCATATATTTTAGCTCCACGAGCTTTGGCATGTTCGTATTCTTCCAAGATAAGAGCTCCTCCTCCTTCTCCGAGCACAAATCCGTCGCGTGTAGCGTCGAATGGCCTAGATGCGGTTTCGGGGCTTTCGTTTCTGGTGGAAAGTGCGTGCATGGCGTTAAATCCTCCCATACCTGCAATGGTCACGGCGGCTTCACTACCGCCTGTTACGATTACATCACAATGACCCAACCTAATATAGTTAAGAGCATCGATCATGGCATTGGCAGAAGAGGCACAGGCAGATACCGTAGTATAGTTGGGGCCCATAAATCCATGTTTTATGGAGATATTGCCCGGAGCTATATCGGCAATCATTTTGGGAATAAAGAATGGGTTGAACCGAGGAGTGCCATCACCTTCGGCATACCCGATCACTTCGTTCTGGAAAGTTTCCAAACCACCTATTCCGGCGCCCCATACGACACCTACCCGAAACTTGTCCACTACGTTCAAGTCTATTCCAGAATCTGCTATGGCTTCGTCTGAAGACACCAAGGCATACTGTGCAAACCTGTCCAGTTTTCTTGCTTCCTTACGATCAAAAAAATCGGAAGAGTCATAGCCCTTAAGCTCGCAAGCAAACTTTGTCTTAAATTTTTCGGTATCGAAATAAGTAATGGGGGCAGAACCGCTCTTACCGGTCCGTAGTCCTTCCCAATAAGCTTCCAAATTGTTACCTATGGGCGTTAACGCTCCCATTCCAGTAACTACAACTCGCTTTAACTGCATTGAACTATCTTTTTACCCTTTAGACCTAAATTATAAAAAAAATTATCCATGCGATAACCACCACATGGATAATTTATAATCTTTAGCGATATATCATATAATTACTTAGCTTCTTCGATGTAGCTAATGGCCTGACCCACAGTGGCAATGTTCTCTGCTTGGTCGTCTGGTATTTGAATATCAAATTCTTTCTCAAACTCCATGATAAGTTCAACAGTGTCCAAGGAATCCGCTCCTAAGTCGTTGGTAAAGCTAGCTTCCGCTACAACTTCGTTCTCATCTACACCTAGTTTATCAACGATGATAGCCTTTACTCTTGATGCAATGTCTGACATAATTATTGTGGTTTTAAAAATTTAAATCGTTGGCAAAAATATAAAACTTTGGATTAAATACACTATTTGTAGATAAAATGTGCCTTAAATTAAACACTTTAAAATACTGTACCTTACTTTAGCCGATGTAATTTAGTCCAAAATCACATCAATTCCTAACGAATGAAACGAATTGTAATCTTCGCATCGGGCAGTGGGTCGAATGCAGAAAATATTATTTCCTTTTTTCGTGAAAAACCGGGTGCGGAAGTCGTTGCCGTGCTTACCAACAAGAGCTCGGCCAAGGTTCTGGAACGCTGCGACCGTCTACAGGTGCCGGCTTTTTACTTTAACAAAACAGCTTTTAGGGATTCCAATGCAGTAGTTAAGTTTCTTGAAGGGCTACAAACCGATTTGATCGTGCTCGCCGGCTTTCTTTGGAAGATTCCATCGAACCTTATCGAGGCCTTTCCCGATAAAATCATCAATATTCACCCTGCCCTGTTGCCCAAATACGGTGGAAAAGGCATGTACGGCGACAGGGTGCATCAAGCCGTAAAAGATAATAATGAAAGCGAAACCGGCATTACCATACATTATGTAAATGAAAATTATGACGAGGGCGCCATCATCTTTCAAGCAAAAACTTTAGTAGAGCCGTCGGACGATGCAAGCATCATTGCCCGAAAAGTACATCAACTCGAATATGAACATTTTCCTAAAGTGATAGAAAAACTGTTGTCCTAATGGCCAAAAAGAAGAAATTTTATGTAGTATGGCAAGGGAAACACCCAGGCATTTTTGAGTCCTGGGCAGATTGCAAGGCCCAAATTGAAGGTGTAAAAGGGGCGCAATACAAATCGTTCGCCACCTTCGAGGAAGCCAAAAAAGCCTACAATGGCAATTATTTGGAATATAAGGGCAAGTCCAAGGGCAAAAGCGAACTTAGCCCAGAAGAATTGTTAAAAATCGGAGACCCCAATTATAATTCCATTGCCGTGGACGCTGCATCGAGCGGCAACCCTGGGAAAATGGAATATCGCGGCGTGGACACCAAAAGCAAAAAAGTACTTTTTCATCAAGGTCCCTTTGAGCAGGGAACCAGCAATGTCGGGGAATTCTTGGCACTGGTCCATGGTCTTGCTTTTTTGCAGCAAAAGAAAAGCGACCGCATCCTGTATTCCGATTCGAGGATTGCCATAGGTTGGGTGCGAAAGAAAAAATGTGGCACCAAATTGAACAAAACAGCCAAAAATGCGCAGCTTTTTGAATTGATCGCAAGGGCGGAGGAATGGCTCAAAAAAAATCGGTTCAACACCCCGATCGTAAAGTGGGAGACCAAAGCTTGGGGCGAAATTCCTGCTGATTTTGGGAGAAAATAATCCGTTTCACGAACAAAGAAGCCATTTTTTGATAATTGGATCATCCATGCTGTATATTTGCAGCAAAAATTAGGGAATGGGCAAATTACTGATCGTGGGGACCATGGCTTTCGATGCCATTGAGACACCGTTCGGGAAAACAGGAAGAA
Organism: Flagellimonas crocea; assembly: GCF_033441595.1. Taxonomy (NCBI): domain Bacteria; kingdom Pseudomonadati; phylum Bacteroidota; class Flavobacteriia; order Flavobacteriales; family Flavobacteriaceae; genus Flagellimonas; species Flagellimonas crocea. The sequence continues at coordinate 527,924 of NZ_JAUZVX010000003.1, forward strand.
TTTTGGGGGGTGCCGGCACCTTTATCGGTTTGGCAGCTTCTCAATTTAATATAGACTCCGCAATTGTATCCGTAGTGGGAGATGACTTTCCCCAATCTTACATGGATGTTTTAAAAAATAGGAATATAGACCTTTCAGGTGTTGAAATAGTGAAAGGAGGCAAGACCTTCTTTTGGAAAGGAAAGTACCATAACGACCTAAATTCCAGGGATACTTTAGCCACAGAGTTGAATACCTTGGCGGACTTCAACCCTGTTGTGCCTGAGGAATATGCGGCCGCAGATATCGTGATGCTGGGCAATCTTCACCCTAATATCCAACTGAGTGTAATTAATCAGATGGAAAAACGACCAAAGCTAATAGTTTTGGATACCATGAATTTTTGGATGGACAACGCATGGGACGAATTGATGGCGGTAATTTCCAAAATCGATGTGATTACCATTAATGATGAAGAGGCGAGACAGATGACCAACAAATATTCCTTGGTCAAGGCCGCCGCAAAGATTCAGGAAATGGGCCCCAAATATGTGGTCATAAAAAAGGGGGAGCACGGTGCGCTTTTGTTCCACAAGGACAATATTTTCTTTGCCCCTGCACTGCCCTTGGAGGAGGTTTTTGACCCTACCGGTGCCGGAGACACCTTTGCAGGTGGCTTTGCCGGGTATTTGACCGAGTCGGAAAACATTTCTTTTGAGAGTATGAAAAATGCCATAATCCATGGTTCCAACTTGGCATCGTTCTGTGTGGAAAAATTTGGCACGGACCGGATGGTCGATTTAAAAAAGAGCGAGGTCGAGGCCCGCTTGTTACAATTTAGAGAGTTGACGCAGTTCAATATAGAATTAACATAATGTTTGCCCTGAAAGTTTCGGGGCTTTTTTATTTGTATTGTTATGAGTGATCCCATTAAGCACGAATGCGGAATATCATTGATCCGTTTGCTTAAACCCCTGGAGTACTACAAAGAAAAGTACGGTACGGCTTTTTACGGCGTAAACAAGATGTACCTAATGATGGAGAAGCAGCACAACCGAGGACAAGATGGTGCCGGTTTTGCAAGTATAAAAATGGACATGCAGCCCGGTGAGCGCTACATGAGCCGTGTAAGGTCGGCAGAACAGCAACCCATTCAGGATATTTTTGCCCAAATCAACAACCGTATCAATACGGCATTGACTGAAAACCCGGAACGCGAGAACGATGTTGACTGGCAAAAAAAGAACATACCTTATATTGGCGAACTTTTAATGGGGCATGTTCGCTATGGCACCTTCGGAAAGAACAGCATCGAGAGCGTTCATCCCTTTTTAAGGCAGAACAACTGGATGCACCGTAACCTAATTGTCGCCGGAAACTTCAACATGACCAACGTGGATGAACTCTTCGGCAATTTGGTGGAACTGGGACAGCATCCCAAGGAAAAGGCCGACACGGTTACCGTAATGGAAAAAATCGGTCACTTTTTGGATGATGCCGTAGCCAAGCTTTACAAGCAGATCAAAAAAGAAGGATATACGAAAAGGGAAGCCTCTGCATTGATAGCCGAGCGCTTGAACGTAGCCAAAATTCTGAGAAAAGCTTCAAAAAACTGGGACGGTGGATACGCTATGAGCGGACTTATCGGACACGGTGATGCCTTTGTAATGCGTGACCCTGCCGGTATTCGGCCCGCTTATTATTACCAAGATGATGAAGTGGTGGTCGTGGCATCGGAACGTCCGGTGATACAAACCGTGTTCAATGTTAATTTTGATGATGTACACGAACTGGACCCTGGACATGCCGTAATCGTGAAGAAGAGCGGTTCCATGGCCTTAAAGAAAATCTTGGAGCCGACCGAACGCAAAGCCTGTTCTTTTGAGCGCATTTATTTCTCAAGAGGCAGTGACAAGGAAATCTATCAGGAAAGAAAAAAACTGGGGAAACTTGTGTTCCCAGAAATATTGAAGTCCATTGACAACGATTTGGAGAACACCGTTTTCTCCTATATCCCCAACACGGCGGAGACATCGTTCTTTGGAATGGTGAAAGAGGCCCAGAATTACCTCAACAAGAAGAAGGAAGAACAAATTTTGGCATTGGGCTCCAAGATGACGGCCGAAGAGCTTCATAACATATTGAATATTCGTCCGCGTATTGAAAAAGTGGCCATAAAAGATGCCAAACTGCGAACTTTTATCACCCAAGACAGTAGCAGGGACGATTTGGTGACCCACGTTTATGATATTTCGTACGGTTCCGTAAAACCAACGGACAATCTCGTCATTATAGATGATAGTATTGTTCGGGGAACTACCTTAAAACGAAGCATCCTTAAAATTCTGGACAGGTTATCTCCCAAGAAAATAGTTGTAGTCTCCTCTGCTCCACAAATTCGATATCCAGACTGTTATGGGATCGATATGGCCCGATTGGAGGATTTTGTAGCGTTTAGGGCAGCGCTTGCGCTCCATGAAGAGCACGGCACTTCGCATAAAATAAAGGAGATTTATGAAAAGTGTCTCACACAGACCAATCCTTCCAATAAAAATGCAGTGAACTATGTGCAGGAGTTTTATGCCCCGTTCAGCGCTAAACAGATTTCACGTAAAATTGGCGAAATCTTAAGTCCGGAAGGCATCAATGCAGAAGTTGAGATCATATATCAAACTATTGAAGGCCTCCACAGTGCCTGCCCAAAAAACCTTGGGGATTGGTATTTCACTGGAAACTATCCAACCCCGGGCGGCAACAGGGTGGTAAACAAGGCGTTCGTCAACTTTTTTGAGGGCAAAAAAGAGAGGGCATATTAGATTGGAGCACGATAAAATTGCACATTACCGTGCATTTTATCGATGAAACTAGCAGAATAGCGGGTTTTTATACAAACAGAAACCCACAAACCTACTTTAGTACTTGCCATAGCATAAGTAGGTTAAGTTCATGGTAAGATTTGGGGCAAAAAAGGTGGAAGCTATTCCACCTTTTTTATTTTCTGCACTTCCCAAAACGTTCTGGTTTCCCTTTGTTTTCTTGACATTTATCAATAATCGGGCCCTGTTGAACACTTCAACTGATTAAAGGGAGTTTCATCTAAAAGCTTGGGCACAAAAACAACACTTGGCTTACTTTTGGAGAACCATAGCATAAGTAGGTTAAGTTCATGGTAAGATTTGGGGAAAGAAGCCGGAGCATGCTCCGGCTTCTTTATGTTTGACTACCAAGGTTTTATCCATTTTATCGACGAACTGCACGTTTTCTTTTTCTTCCAAAAAGCAAAATATTTTTTAAAACCCTTTGTTATTTTACACAATACCAGTATTTTAGTCTCGCCATAGCATAAGTAGGTTAAGTTTATGGTAAGATTTGGGACGAAAAGGGTGAGGGCTTCCTCACCCTTTTCTATTTTAAAAAATTGAACACAAAAAAAGCCGTGCACTAAGTGCACGGCTTTTTTAATTATTAATCAACTAGTTCTTATTTGCTAGCCGCATAGTTTTCGGAAACTTTGTCCCAATTGATCACATTAAAAAATGCTGAAATGTAATCTGGTCTCAAGTTTTGGTAGTTCAAATAGTAAGCATGTTCCCATACATCCAATCCCAAAATTGGGTAACCACCACAACCTACTCCCGGCATAATGGGGTTGTCTTGGTTTGGAGTAGAGCAAATTTCCAATTTTCCTCCTTTGTGCACGCACAACCAGGCCCAACCTGATCCAAATTGGGTTGCGGCCGCTGAAGAAAATTTCTCTTTAAAAGCGTCAAAAGAACCAAAGGCGGCATCAATTGCAGAAGCCAACTCACCTGATGGTTTTCCACCACCGTTGGGCGACATTACTTCCCAGAAAAGACTGTGGTTGAAAAATCCACCTCCATTATTTCTAACGGCACTGTTGGACATGTCCAATCCTTTCAAGATCTCAACGATTCCTTTTCCTGCCAAATCGGTTCCCTCAATAGCTCCGTTCAACTTGGTTGTGTAGCCATTGTGGTGCTTGGTATGATGGATTTCCATCGTTCTTGCATCTATATGAGGTTCCAATGCATCGTATGCATACGGTAATTTTGGTAATTCAAAAGCCATAATATTCTGTTTTTTTAGGTTATTAATTCTTTTACGTAAAAATACGATTTTAACATTTATATTCCCCTAAAACCATGTTAACATCAGGCAAGTAATCCTTATTTTGCAGGAAAAAGTCGTTTGGAGGACTCCAATTTTAAAATATTCAGTGCTTCGGCCGGTTCGGGCAAAACCTATGCCCTTGCAAAAGCATATCTCAAATTACTGCTTTCCAACAATTCTGTCGTAAAGTTCAGACAGATTTTGGCCATTACCTTTACCAATAAGGCAGTGGACGAAATGAAGACTCGAATTTTGGAAAACCTCTACGCCTTTGGTCAGGATCAGGTTCCCGAAAAGCAAGAAAGCCTGTTCCAATCCCTTTGTGATGAACTTTCCTTGACCGAAGAGCAATTGCGGCAACGGTCCCAACTCATTTTAAAACGGATTCTCCACAATTATTCCTTTTTTGAGATTTCGACCATTGACAAGTTCAACCATAAGATCATAAAAACATTTGCCCGCGATCTACACCTATCACAAAATTTTGAGGTAGAACTCAATCTCGACCTGTTGCTGGAAGAAGCCGTGGGAAGACTTTTGGAACGTGCGGGCAACGATGAAAAGCTTACCGAAGTCCTGATTGCCTTTTCCCTCGAAAAAATAGATGATGACAAAAGTTGGAACATCACCTACGACCTTATCGAAATTGGCAAACTTCTGTTCCAAGAAAACCATTCCGCACACATAGATCCTTTACGTGATAAATCCATCGGGGATTTTCAAAAGATCCAAGAACGGATAGCGTCAGAAAGCAAGTCCATTGAGGAAAAGGTAAAACAATTGGCCCAAACTGTGCTTCAAGAAATAAAGAACCATGGGTTTGATTTCACCGATTTCCCCAGACAAACCTTGCCCAATCATTTTAAAAAAATGGTGGATGGAGAACTCGACCCAAAAAAATTGTATGCTGCCAAAACTTTGGAGCCCAATCTGGTCGAGGGAAAATTGCTGAAGGCAAATGACAAAAGAGATGTTACCCAATTGGCCGTGACCCTTTTGGAAAGTTACCTCATCATAAAAAGACTTGTGTATCGGCACAGTTATCTCCAAAACATGTATGGCAACATAGTTCCGATGACGGTCTTGAACGAAATCGCCAAGGAAATCAAGAACATTGAGCTGGATAGGGATATCATTCCCATTTCCTCCCTAAATGCGATTCTGTCCAAAGAAATCAAGAACCAACCCGTCCCGTTCATTTATGAACGGATGGGCGAAAAATACCGCCATTATTTTATAGACGAGTTCCAGGACACCTCCAAAATGCAATGGGAGAACTTGGTCCCCCTTATCGGCAATGCTTTGGAAAGCGAGGACGAAAAACACGAACGGGGATCTCTTTTTTTGGTAGGCGATGTAAAACAAGCGATTTATCGTTGGCGGGGGGGACGAGCGGAGCAATTCCTCAATTTGATCAATAAAAAATCGCATCCGTTCGTGGTAGAACCTAGCATATATTCCTTGGACACCAACTGGAGAAGCTATGATGAAATCGTGGACTTCAACAACAGCTTTTTCACCAAAATGGCCCCTGTGCTGGGCAACGAGGATTATCACAACCTCTTTTTGAACGACTCCCATCAAAAAACAAACAACAAACCTGGAGGATATATTCAAATGTCCTTTTTGGATGCGGATGTGGAGGACAAGGATGAGGTTTATTGCGAAGAAACCTTAAAATCCATCCAGCACATAGTTTCGGAAAATCATGCTTATTCGGATATCTGTGTGTTGGTGCGCGACAATAAAAAAGGAATGCTGCTGGCGGACTTTTTGGCACAGCGGAACATTCCCATTATTTCTTCGGATGCACTGTTGTTGGCAAAGAATGAGAAAGTCATTTTTTTGATATCCATCCTCCGAATTCTTGAAAATACAAAAGATAAGGAGGCAGCATACCATATATTAATGTATCTATCCCCTCATGAAAACGGCAAACATACCTTCATCAGTAATAATCTTGAGGATATTGAGGCGTTCTTGACGGCCGAGTATAACTTCAACATTATTAAATTAAAAGGGGAGCCTGTATTGACCATCTTGGAAACTGCCATTGTACAGTTTGAGCTTTATCAAGGTTCTGTGGCACATATTTCATTTTTGATGGATGAAGTGCTCGATTTGGAAAAAAGAGAGGGACCCAGCGTGTATGCCTTCCTTAATTATTGGGAAGTAAAAAAAGAATCCCTGTCCATTGCCGCGCCAGATGGGGTGGATGCCGTAAAGATTATGACGATTCACAAGGCCAAAGGACTTGAATTCCCATTTGTGATTTTCCCTTTTGCCAATGCCATTCTGGACGACAAACGGAAGAAGAAAAAGACCTGGGTGCCCGCTACCACAAATGATAGCGCTTTAGGACTGGAAGAATTCTTGATCAACAACAATAAGGATATGTTGGAATACAACGAGGTGGCCCATCAAAAATATGTGGCCGAAGAACAAAAAACCTTGTTGGATTCCATGAACGTGCTCTACGTGGCCCTCACACGTCCCGTAAAAGGGCTCTTTGTCATTACTGAATCCAGCAAAAAAGAGGTCGATTCCGTTGAAGCAGCTTCATCCTACTCCGACCTTTTTCAATTGTATGTAAAACAGGCCAATATTCCCGAAAAGGAGAGTGGCGTTTATACGATAGGAGCATTTCCGTCCAAAGAAATGGTGGAATCTTCTTCGGAATCGACCGAAAACCACATCCGTTACGTGACCCGACCTAAAGATGATACTGGCTTTACGATTTCCACCAAATCGAGCCGTTTATGGGACGATGAACGCTTGGAGGCCATCGAAATGGGGAATGTGATTCACTTTGCCTTGAGCCAGATTGAAACAATAAATGATGTTGATGCTGTTTTGGAACGCTTGGAGATAGAGGGACATTTTCCAAAAGAAGCGGCAGGCGACATCAAACAAAAAATAATGGCCGTTGTGAACCATCCGAAGTTGAAAGATTTGTTCTTGGACGACCTTCACGTTTTAAATGAAAGGGAAATCTTGACAACCGATGGGTTTTCCCTTCGTCCGGACAGAATCGTTATCTCTGAAAACGAGGCGACCATCATTGATTACAAAACAGGAAAACCATCGCCCAAGCACAAGGAGCAGATTGCCAACTACGCCGATATTTTAAGAGATATGGACTTTAAGATCAAACAATCCATTATTGTTTATATTGACCAAGAAATAGACCCTATTTTTGTATAAAGCTAATTAAAGATATGTACGGAAAAATAAAAGAACATTTGGCCAAAGAATTGAAGGAAATTGAAGAAGCTGGCCTATTTAAAAAAGAACGCATCATTACCTCTCCGCAAGATGCTGTGATAAAAATCTCCACAGGCGAGGAAGTCATCAATTTTTGCGCGAACAATTATTTGGGACTCTCTTCTCATCCAGAGGTGATCCAAGCCGCCAAGGACGCGATGGACACCCACGGTTTTGGAATGTCATCGGTACGCTTTATTTGCGGAACGCAGGACATCCACAAAGAACTGGAACAAAAAATCGCCGATTTCTATGGCACGGAGGATACCATATTATATGCCGCTGCTTTTGATGCCAATGGAGGCGTATTCGAGCCTTTGCTCACCGCAGAGGACGCCATTATCTCCGATTCGTTGAACCATGCGTCGATTATTGATGGGGTACGCCTGTGCAAGGCCATGAGGTACCGCTACACCAATAACGACATGGCCGATTTGGAAGAAAAGCTGAAACAAAGTAATGCCGATGGTGCCCGCTTTAAAATAATCGTTACCGATGGAGTGTTCTCCATGGATGGTTTGTTGGCCCCGTTGGACAAAATATGTGACCTAGCGGAAAAATATGACGCCATGGTAATGATCGATGAATGCCACGCCGCAGGATTTATCGGGGAAACAGGTCGCGGTACCTTGGAAGAAAAAGGTGTTTTGGACCGAATCGATATTATCACTGGAACTCTGGGCAAGGCCTTGGGCGGTGCCATGGGCGGTTATACCACGGGCAAAAAAGAAATCATCGAGATGCTGCGCCAGCGCTCCAGGCCCTATCTGTTCTCCAATTCCTTGGCTCCTGCCATTGTTGGGGCATCCATCAAGGTTTTTGAGATGTTGGATACCGACACTACACTAAGAGATAAGCTCCAAAGCAACACGGAATACTTCAAAAAAGGAATGAAAGAAGCTGGATTCGATATTATTGATGGTGATTCGGCGATTGTTCCAGTAATGTTGTACGATGCCAAACTTTCCCAAGACATGGCCGATATGCTTTTAAAAGAGGGCATCTATGTAATCGGCTTCTTTTATCCCGTTGTCCCGAAAGACAAGGCAAGGATAAGGGTACAGCTCTCCGCAGCCCATGAAAAAGAGCATTTGGACCATGCAATTAATGCTTTTATTAAGGTAGGAAAGTCGTTAAAGGTTATCTAAATTCGACGAAATGCAACAATTCTTAGTGCAAATGAGTCAAAAAAAAAGAAATTTAGATTTTGTTAATAAGTCTTAACAACTTACATTTGCTGCTGATAAACACTTAAACTTAAAATTTTGAGCATGAAACATCTTAGCAAATTATTGGTTGTTGCTCTTGTATTTGTAGGGATCAACAGCATACAAGCGCAAGACGAAAATAATCCCTGGCAGGTTAGCATAGGGGTCAATGCAATAGACGTCTATCCTACCAACGATGAGAACAATCCTTATTCAAGCACAACGTTGTTCGACGAGTATTTTAACGTATCTGATCACTGGAACATTTTGCCTTCCGTTTCTTATGTTTCCGTTTCCAAATATGTTGGTGATGGTTTCTCCGTTGGAGCAAGAGGTTCTTTGAACAGAATCGAAAAATTGGGAGACTTCGAAGCTGACGATCTTTCTCACTACGCTATAGATGGTACGATCAAGTACAATTTCCTTAAGAACACTACTGTAGATCCTTTCTTGGAAATCGGTGGTGGTTATACTTGGGTTGATGAAATTGGTGCTGGTACTGTTAACGGTGGTATTGGTGTAAACTTTTGGTTCACTGACAACCTTGGTTTAACACTACAAACACAATACAAGCACGCTTTCGAAGATTACTTGGTTAAGCATTTCCAACATATGGCTGGTATCAGCATCAAGTTCGGTGGAACTGACACAGATGGTGACGGTATCTACGACAAAGACGATGCTTGTCCAGAAGTAGCTGGTTTGGCTGCATTCAACGGATGTCCTGATTCTGACGGTGATGGTATCGAAGATGCAAAAGATGCTTGTCCAAACGAAGCAGGTTCAAAAGAAATGAACGGATGTCCTGATTCTGACGGTGACGGTGTTGCCGATAAAGATGATGCTTGTCCAAGCACTCCAGGTCTTCCTGCACTAGCTGGTTGTCCTGATGCTGATGGTGACGGTGTTGCCGATAAAGATGACGAGTGTCCTAACGAAGCAGGTCCTGCTGCAAACAACGGATGCCCTTGGCCAGATTCTGATGGTGACGGAGTACTTGACAAAGACGATCAGTGTCCAGAAGTTGCCGGTACTGTAGCCAACAAAGGTTGTCCTGAAGTAACTGAAGAAGTTCAGAAGCAATTGAACGATTACGCTAGAACTATCTTGTTCGATACTGGTAAGTCTTCTATCAAAGCAGAATCTACTTCTGTAATGGTTGACATCATCCAAATCTTGAACGAGTATCCTACTGCTAAGTTTACCGTAGAAGGTCACACTGACAGTGTAGGTAGCGATAAATTGAACCAAGAGCTTTCTGAGGCACGTGCACTTTCTGTAAAAGACTTCTTGGTAGACAAAGGAATCGATGAGTTCAGATTGTCTGCTGAAGGTTACGGTGAGTCCAAGCCTATCGCAACTAACAATACTAGAGCTGGTAGAGCTCAAAACAGACGAGTTGAAATCAACTTGGTAAAAGAATAAGAAACTTTAAAGTTTTCTTTAAAAAGGCTCCGCAAATGCGGGGCCTTTTTTATTTTTAATACATGCATGATACCTTCCTAGAATATGTGTTGGACAACCTCCAAAACAAACAGTTGGACTTTACCAAGTGTACTTTCATTATTCCGAGCAAAAGGTCCGGTACGTTCCTAAAAAAACACATGTCCAAAAGACTGGATAAAAACATATTCAGTCCCCAAGTATTGTCCATTCAAGAATTCATCGGAAACCTATCCGATTTGAACCAAGCATCGAATATTGATCTGTTGTTACTTTTGTTTCAAGTTTACAAGGAATCGGAAATCGATAATCATGACGATTTCTCATCCTTCATCAATTGGGGACAGACCCTTTTACAGGATTTTAATGAGATTGATGGTTACCTTATCCCTGCTACAGATATTCTCAATTACCTCTCCGCCATCAAAGAAATCAACCATTGGTCTGCCAGTAAAGAGAAAACAGAACTGGTCGAGAATTATTTACAGCTCTGGAAGAATCTTGAAACCATCTACAAAAATTTTTATGAAGCCCTGCTTGAACAAAAAAAAGGCTACCAAGGATTGATTCAACGAGAAGCCGTCAAAGCCGTTCAAAATGTCAATCAACCAGCAATCAATGAAAATCCCATAGTATTTGTAGGTTTCAATGCCCTAAATGCAGCTGAGTCGACCATTATTCAGTATTATCTGGAACAAGGCAACTCACATATTTATTGGGATATCGATTCCTATTTTTTGAACGACCCCATTCACGATGCTGGCTTGTTTGTCAGGGATTACCAATACAATTGGCCATATTACAAGCACGGCCATAAAATAGAGTCACAGAACAATTTTCTTCAAGATAAGAACATAAGAATCACTGGTGTTCCCAAAAGCATCTCACAAACAAAGTATGTGGGTCAACTGCTACAGGAAATCGGAAACAAAGAATCCATTAACCTCTCCAGAACGGCCTTGGTCTTGGCAGATGAGACTTTGCTCAACCCAATGCTCAATGCAGTACCTAGCAGTATTCCCGAAGTCAACATAACCATGGGGATGCCATTGAACAAAACGGTGCTCTATTCCTTTTTTGTAAATTTTTTAGAGCTACACCTCAACGTTTCTGAACGGGGATGGTTCTTTAAACGTGTCTTGGAATTCATCTCCAATCCCTATACTTTAACACTGTCCTCGGAAAAGCAAGGGAGCTTCGCGCAACGATTGTCCAAGGACATCAAAGAGAACAACCTACTCTACATCAACACGGAAACACTCGAAAAATATCCGAAGGCAAAGGAGTTGTTAGCCATCATTTTTCCGGAGGAAACACTATCGCCAATGCGTTGGATAAACAACTGTCTGATGCTCATAGATCGTTTGAAGAATATCTACCAACAAGAAAAAAATGCACTGGAGCTGGAATATCTGTATCGCTTCTATGCGCTTTTCAACCAATTGGGACAATATTTGGAGAAGGTGGATTTTATGGGAGAGCTTAAATCCATCAAAAACCTGTTCAAACAATTGGCCAGCATGGAAACCTTGGATTTTATCGGGCAACCGTTGATGGGCTTTCAAATTATGGGGATGTTGGAGAGCCGAAACCTAGATTTTGAAACGGTCATCATTACTTCCGTGAACGAGGGCATCCTTCCTTCGGGAAAATCGAACAATTCCTTTATTCCTTTTGATGTAAAACGGGATTACGGACTTCCCACCTACAAAGAAAAGGATGCCATTTATGTGTACCACTTTTACCGATTGATTCAACGCGCGAAGAACATATACATCACCTACAACACAGAACCTGATGTGCTTGAAGGTGGCGAAAAAAGCCGATTGATAACCCAATTACTGACGGATAAAAATCTAAAAAACCACATTACGCATACCATTGCAACCCCAAAAATTTCCATTGATCCGAAACCACTGATACAAATCGAAAAGGACGACAAGTTTATGGAAGACTTGAAGGCATTTGCCCAAAACGGCTTTTCACCCACTTCGTTGACGAATTACATCAGAAACCCGATTGATTTTTATACCAGAAATATTCTAAAAATCAATGATTTGGAGGAAGTAGAGGAAAATATTGCGGCCAACACCTTTGGGACCATTATTCACGATAGCTTGGAGCAGCTTTACACCCCGCTAATTAATCAGGAATTAACGGAGGCAAGCATCAAGAAACTAAAAACACAAGTGCAAGGGGTAGTACTGCATCATTTCGAAAAGAACCTTTCTGGAGTGGATGTTTCCAAAGGAAAATTTCTTTTGGTGTACAATGTCATCTTAAAATATCTGAACAACTTTTTGGACGATGAGCTACAACAGCTCAAACACCATGAAATCAAAATATTGGCACTCGAGGAACGCTATGAAGAATTTATTAAGGTTCCTGGGATTGATTTTCCCATCAAACTAAAAGGAACTTTAGATCGTGTAGATGAATTTGACGGTACCGTTCGCATTATTGACTACAAAACGGGCAAGGTAGAGGCAAAAAACGTAAAAATTACGGATTGGGAAACATTGATTGCCGATTATGATAAAAGCAAGGCGTTCCAATTGCTCTGTTATGCCTACCTATATTCCAAAAAACACAGTGTTGGTGACGTCCAGGCGGGAATTATCTCATTTAAGCATCTGAGTAAAGGATTGTTCTCATTTTCAGAGGAAAAGGATACCCGAATACATTCGGATACCCTTTCCACCTTTGAAAATTATCTGTTCCAATTGATACGTGAAATCTGTAATGTTTCAGTTCCACTTACCGAAAAAATTGATTGATTACTTTAAATCGGGACGTGTAGGACGTACTTCTATTTTACTCGGTAAAGTACGTGGGTGCATCGTCAACAAATCCACCACAAGCTTCCCGATGTCCTCCGGTTGAATCTTCCATGCATCTTTTTCCGATGGTTCGTGGTCGTTAAAATGGCTTGCCACCGAACCTGGCATAATGGTAGTGACTTTAATGTTGTACTGTCTTAAATCCAACATAGCGGCCTGCGTAAATCCGACCACCCCAAATTTTGTGGCATTGTAACCCGCTGCCGTGGCGAAGAAATTGGTCCCTGCCAAACTCGCCAAGGTCATGTAGTAGCCTTCAGATTTTTTCAGGGCATCAACGGATGCTTTTAGTGTATGGTACACCCCATTGAGGTTGGTATTGATCATCTGGTGCCATTTCTCGTCTTCCAGTTCATCGATTGGGGCAAAATGTCCCACGCCTGCATTGGCCATCACCACATCCAACTGTCCCCATTTGTCAAGAATCGCGGCCACAGCCTTTTTCTCATCGTCCAATTTTGATACGTCAGATGCCAACCCCAATACCTTATCTGGTTTGTTTAAGCTCTTTACAGCTTCATCGGCGCTTTCTTGGCTGCGTCCGCTAATGGCGACCTTCATGCCCTGCTCCAATAAGCTTTCAGCGATACCATATCCAATACCTTTGGTTCCTCCTGTGATGTATGCTACTTTTCCTTCTAATTTCATGTTGATTTTGTTTTGTAGTAAAGTTCAAAAAAGCACAGGGCAAATACAAAAAATAGATATTAAAAGGATGGTAAAGTTTGATGCGAGAAAGAGGGAGGGACAAAATCGTGATGTAAAATATGGTACATTTACCGCTGGTGAAACGATTTATAGATAATCCATGATGAAAAACAGGTTGATGATTTTGCTGGTGCTTTGTCTAAACCAAGTAATCGCACAAAATCAAGGCGAGATTACGCAATTCAACAGTGCTCTGAACAAATTCCTGAACGTTCGGGATTTCTGTATCTCAGAAGACGGTAACGAGGCATTTTTCACCATTCAGAGCCCATTACAGGATATTTCCCAAATCACATATATCAAAAAAGAGGGTGGCGAATGGACAGAGCCCAAACTCATGCCCTTTTCTACTTTGTACATGGACCTGGAACCCTTTTTGTCCCATGATGGAAAACGATTGTTCTTTGTTTCCGACAGGCCCTTGGATGATTCCTCTAATCAGAAAAAAGATTTTGATATTTGGTATGTGGAACGAAGCGGTCCCGAAAAAGATTGGTCAAGTCCTAAAAACATCGGTGCTCCCGTTAATTCTGACCTTAATGAGTTTTATCCTTCAATAAGTAAAAACAACAACATGTACTTTACCTTGGAGTCGCCCAATGGACTAGGAAAGGACGACATTTACATTTCCCGCTGGGAAAATGGTTCATATTCGACCCCGCAATTATTGGATGAAAACATCAATAGCTCCGGATATGAATTCAATGCCTTTGTCTCCAAGAATGAGGATTTTATTCTTTTTTCAAGATATAACGAAGCTGATGGTATAGGAAGTGGCGACCTCTATATTTCCCTGAAGAATGACAAGGGCAACTGGGAAAAGGCAAAAAACATTGGAACTCCCATCAATACAAAATATATGGAGTATTGTCCGTTCTACGACGAGACCAACCAAACACTCTATTTTACCAGCCGACGGAACAATTTATCCCCCAAGAAGTTTGATTCTGTGTCGGATTTTCAAGAATACATCTACGAAAACAATAATGGGCTGAGCAAAATTTATATGACCCAATTGAAAATCAACTGACGTAAATAAAGGATAGAAGTATCAATAGCCATATAGAAAACCATATCGTTCCTGATATTCCCGAACCCCAGCGGCTACAAGAATATGGCGTGGGCATATTTAAAGCCATTCCAACCAAATCAGCCCTTAAAAAAGCGCTCAAGAAAAAGTGTATCTCCGTTAATGGAGCCATTGCCACCACGGCAACCTTTATTTATGGAGGAGAAGAAATAACGCTTGCCATTCCAAAGGAAAAAAAGCTGAAAAAGCAGTTCAACTTTCCGATAAAAATATTGTTGGAGAACGAGTATCTGGCTGCGATTCATAAACCTGCGGGCATCGAAGTAAGCGGCAATAAGTTCAAGACCATTGCAAATGCATTGCCGCAAAACTTGAAGCCTAGCCCTATGTCCGATACCACGACACCGCAACCCATACACCGATTGGATTTTGCCACTACGGGTATTGTTTTGGTAGGAAAAACAAATAGTAGCATCCGCGCTTTGAACAAAATGTTCGAGGACAAACTAATATCCAAAACCTATTACGCAGTTGCCATTGGTGATATGGAGCCAAGTGGAACCATCTCTTCGGAAATAGACGGGAAAGCGTCCCGGTCAGATTTTGAAGTGATACAATCCGTGTCCTCGGAACGTTTCGGCATCCTGAATTTGGTGAAATTACACCCTAAAACAGGCAGAAGACACCAATTGCGGAAACATTTGTACAGTTTGGGGAATCCCATCCTCGGAGATAAAGAATATACTCTGGAAGGCTTAATTTTAAAAGGGAAGGGTTTGTACCTCCATGCCCACGCCTTGGGTTTTGAGCATCCCTTAACCAACGAAACTATCCGTATTACTGATGAGCTTCCGGAGAAGTTTGGGAAGATTTTTCATTAAATTTGAAAGGCGTTTGAACAATATTGCACATTAACTTTAAAATAGGCCTATTAATTTGAAGCAAATAGCTCCCTTCTTTTTCATTTTACTCTTTGTTTACTCTTGTTCAAGCGTACCAAGACCTACCAAACCAGAGATAATGCCAGAAATTCCAGCACCTCAACTAAATGATAACGGTATAGCTGCAATAAATCCTAATTATAAAAAATCCTATTACAGGATAATGCCATATTTGTTTTTCAATAAAAACGGAACTTTCAATGAAATTCAAGGTGATTTTTATAATGTTAAGTTTAATATTAATTCCGATATCAATGTCATGTCTGGATATTGGAGAGAATATGGTAATTATAAACACTCTTTAATCGTACTAATCGCTATGAGCTCGAAGTCTAGTATACCCTTAAAAGGTATTCCTATTTCCGTTGAATCAAGTAAAAATGGCTTTTTTGAAAAAGCTGAGCCTATTGGAAATAGTGAAGCAAATCGAATCCAACAACGCGTTTTGTTTGTGAAAAGGTTAGATTTGAAAAATCCCTATGATGTCTTGAACAAAATACATGATGATGTAATTACCGTAAAAGTCGGTGCACAAGTCTATGAGTTTCTAACTCCAGAATTATCGCTGAATAAAAATTAATTCAGAGAAAGCTATCTGTAAAGCACAAAAAAGCACCCCTTCCGAGGTGCTTTTGAATTTTGATAGGGTAAGCCCATGTTAATTATAGTTCCTTGTTTTTTTGGCAAAAAGAATAGTGTGCCTCTCCACTGAATCCTCGGACTTTTGATATTTCTTTTCAAATTCATTGATAACAATGAAGCCGTTTCTTTCAAGCTCCCGCTTGATTAATTGACCATCATGATAATAGAAATACAATGTATCCCCTTGATTTCCATAAATACACCCTGAATCCTCTCCTTTGCCCGATACGAAGCTCAAATAAAAAGTTCCGTTTTTCTTTAATAAGTCACAGCAATCCGATAGCAGTTTTGAACAATCTGCCTCCGATAAATATGGAATGGTAAATCCACAAACAATGGCGTCAAAACTCATTTCGAGGTGAGCGACGTTACGGCAATCCATAACGTGAAAATTGGCTTCTGGAATATTCTTTTTGGCCAGCACTATCATATTTTCGGAAATATCGATGGCTTCAATTTTAAAATCAGCGCTTCTTTTTGCGATAAATTGGGTAATGTTCCCAGGGCCACAACCAATTTCCAAGATGGATGCATGCTTCTTTTTTATGGTTTTGAAGAAATCATCATACGTATCATTGTATAGGTCCAAACCCATAAACTTATCCGCATACTCTTGAGCAATCTTGTTCCAAGTCACAGTATTTTCTTTGTGGCTACTCATCCTTTACCGTAATATTATTTTGGCTTAGTTATGACTCCTTGGAAATGTCCTTAAAAAGAAGCATTTCCTTCACTTTGGCGGAAGCTCCATGATAAAAACCTGTTTCGTGCTTGTATTCCTTTGGGTTTTTGAATGTCCCGAAAATAATATCGTACAACGCTATTCCTGCATAATTGTGTGCATGTACACCCTTAGCATGGTGAATGGTATGCGATTCGGGGCGTTGAATCAAGTAGCCGATCCATGTCGGAGTCTTTATGTTACTATGCTGAAAAATACTCAGAAAAGTTGTTGTTAAAATAATCAAAGTTGTTGCTTCTGGCGTAAAGCCAGTTACAAGTACAAGACAAATACTGCTAAGAATGATCCAACCTACCATGTCCAGTGGACTAAAGTAAAAGGCCCCATAACTATCCAAACGTTCCGCACTATGGTGCATCTGGTGCATACTTTTCCAAAGGAAATTACTATTGTGCATAGTCCTGTGCCATACATATTCACCAAGTTCATAGACCATTACACCTACAAACGCTCCCCAACCTGTTCCCAAACCGGTAAGGTCAAAGATTTGATACTCCGCAAAATATCCATCCCATATAATAGGCAGATATGAAGAAAGAAAAAAGAAGAAGACAAAGGCTATGATGCCGCGTAGCTTCCAAAACTTAACATGCGGTAGTTTTCTTGCGGGAAAAACAGCTTCCCATAGCATTAAACCTCCATACATTCCAAATATGATGTAGGATATTGGATTGAAAATCAACTCAAAGGGAGTTGGTAACTGTGAAATAAAACTTTCCATAATTGATTCATTTTTTGATGATTAAACTAATTATATAACAGACTAGTCGGTACAAATATAAAATTTTATAGAAACATACCAACTAGTTTGTTTAGTTTTTTTATTTTTAACCTATGGCAAGAAGTGGAAAACCAACTCGTGATAAAATTTTGGCCGAGTCCAAGGACTTAGTTTTTCAATATGGATTCTCAGGTACGAGCATTGATCAGATTTTGGAAAAAACAGGAATCACCAAAGGAGCATTCTTCTATCATTTTAAGACGAAAAGTGCCCTGGCAAAAGCATTGATAGATGAATTTGCCCTAGAGGACATTCATCATATGAACGAAGCGCTGATAAAAACCGAGAATTTGGACGGAGATTCCTTGAACCGACTTTTACAGTTTGTTCAAGAGTTTATCGATATGATGTCCGGTCTTGGTGATCCGTACAGCTGTCTTTATGCATCCTATCTTTATGAACCCAATCAATTTGATCAAGATATTTTAGATCAGATTTCAGA
This sequence comes from Flagellimonas crocea, assembly GCF_033441595.1. Lineage (NCBI taxonomy): Bacteria > Pseudomonadati > Bacteroidota > Flavobacteriia > Flavobacteriales > Flavobacteriaceae > Flagellimonas > Flagellimonas crocea. Next base: position 546,075 of record NZ_JAUZVX010000003.1, read on the forward strand.
CACACTGCTCCAATGGAGACGAACAATGGAAAAACTGATCAATGATGTCCTTGAAGAATACGAGCCTCGAATGGAAGTGGACGTTCAGTCTTTGGCGGACCATATTCTTGTGATTTTTGAAGGGGCCTTCATAGTATCCAAGGGGCACAAAGGAAAAGATCTTACAGCTGACCACCTCAGGCATTTGAAAAATTACTTTGAACTCCTCTTCATAAAAAGGAAATAATCAAAGTTGCTCTCAAAACATACCATAAAAAAAGCACCCCGTTTGAGGTGCTTTTTAATTTTGGTGGAGAATACCGGATTAACGCATTGTTCCGTAAAACCCAGTACTGCAAATGCAAGGGCCATGACTTAGGTCCTGGGCATTTAAAACACAAAAACCGCTCAAATACATTTGGCGGCTTTCCTTAGTTTTAAACGCAATCCCTTGCGCTTGATCGTGGAGAATACCGGATTCGAACCGGTGACCTCTTGCCTGCCAGCAAGAGGATTACCATATCAATCCAATACAAATAAATACATAATAAATTGTTTTTCAGTATTTTAAATAATTTCGTATTCATTTAATTTCAAATAAAATCACCCATTTGCGTGCAAATTGCGTGCAAATTTTTTTTACCTTTGATTAGGATGAATACCAATATAAAACTTTCTTTAGATACGCGTAGGAAGAAAAAAGATGACTCCTATCCTATTATTTTACGGTTAACCCATTTTCGAAAAACAACTTCCATAAGCTTAGGGCAATCAATAAAAAAGGAATTTTGGGATAATAAAAACGAGAAAGTTAAAAGAGCATTCAAAGGAACTTCATCAGTTAGTAAACTCAATAATCAACTCTTAAAAGAAAAGACCAGAGCGGTCGACATAATTAATGACCTGAACGAAAAGGACGAGCTTAACTTTTTATCCATTTTGCAGCTGAAGAAGAAGATTGTAAAAACCGCATCATTGGATTCATTTTTTAAGTTTAGCGAGGATATTGTCGATGAGTTAAAAGCAGCTGAACGTTATGGTAATGCAAACACATACTACGCGGTAATTAAGGTATTGGAGAAATTCGCTGATGGAAATGATATCAAATTCAACGAAATCAATTATGATTTTCTCAAAAGATTTGAGAACTGGCACTTTTCCAAAGGTAATTCTGTTAACAGTCTATCGACGTATATGAGAACAATCAAAGCGGTCTTTAACAAGGCCATTAAGTCTGATGTTGTTTCTAGAGATGCTTATCCTTTTACACATTATAAGATTAAAACTACTCCTACAGAAAAAAGAGCGCTTGACATTAAAAGCATCAAATCAATTATGCTTTTAAAACTGGAAGAAACGGATAGTCTGTTTCACTATAGAAATTACTTCCTTGCCTCTTACATGCTTTATGGTATTTCCTTTATGGACTTGGCTTTTTTAAGGGTTCAAAATATCATTGACAACCGAATTAAATTCCAAAGAAAAAAAACGTCAAAGCCTTATGATATTAACATCACGCCTCAGTTAAAGGAAATCCTCTCGTTTTATCTTAAGGATAAAGAGAGGTCTGAATTTATATTTCCAATCATTAAAAGAGCCACATTTGAACTTCAATATAAAGACGTCTTATGGGCACGGAAGAGATATAATAAAGGGCTTAAAGAAATTGCAAAAAAATGCAAGATAGAGCAGCGGTTGACCTCATATGTATCTCGTCATAGTTTTGCAACCCAAGCTATGCTGCAGGACGTTCCCTTACAAGCTATTTCTTCCATGCTTGGCCATAATCGACTATCAACTACTCAAATATATCTGAAGTCCCTGCCGAATAATATACTAGACAATTATAATCAGAAATTGGTTAAACTGTAACCTTAACCCTTCCTAGTCCCAAATCCTTACTCACAACTTCAGCGCATGGATCCTGGCCTATTTTTGCAGTGTTTGGGAAGATAAGCGTAAAGCAAAAATAGGATAGGGCGCTGTCCTACTTTTGGCCATTATCCTCCAGCCATTTTTGATATAGTTCCTTTGCCTCTGGGCTTTCTTCAAAGAATGTCCTGTAGTGTTCAATTGCATCATCTTGACCTTCTACATATGCAACCTGTTCTTTCTTGGATATCCTTGACACCTTGTAGATTGAAAAACCAAGGACCAAAAGGACCGTGACCAACAACCCCCAAGTAAGTTTTATGGCCCAACTGGGCAAGAGAACGGACCGCTCTACTTTATGAAGAATCCTTTCCATCAGTCTTTGTTGTTCCTTAATATTGGTTTTTTGATTGTTGCCGTACTCCTCTAGAAGCGCATTTAACTCGCTGGTATCTGGCCTTAATGGAAGGTTTTTGAAATCCTCATGAATCTTTTCCAATCGGCCGATACTCTTTTCAAATCCGTTGATCTCCTCAGTCAACAGTTCCGCTATCTCGTCCAGTTTTGCCATATTGTTTTGTTTAGATTCCTATTCCAGTGTCCCTGACCACTTTGATGGCCAGTTTGATGGTCTTTTTTATGATGGTCTGGGTCAAACTTTTTGGGACATTCACTGTCCTCCCCAAAAGCTGCATGCTCTTGTCCTTGGCAATCCGCTGTGCCATGTTCCTTTCAAAGTTCATTTGACGGGCGATCCTGCCCATGGACATGGACCGGTGCACCTCGCTTCCCTTTAGGTTCGTTCCCTTATGCTCAAAACGGAAGCCCTGCAACTGGTTCTGCCTGTTGATGCTCGGGATGACTTTTACATTGTTCTGCTCCATCGATTTGATATACTGGTCAAAATCCCTTGGCCGTTCCTTGGCCATGACCTTTTCATGGATCTTCTGTATTTCCGATCGGACATATTGCATCCGGTACAGTTTTTCCTGCTGAACTTCCCTTACCGTGGTCAGGTCCATTTGTTTGGCCACCCTTTCCGCCACTTGTTGGCTCCGCTTGCCGATGAAGCTGTCGTTATAGGCCTTCCCCTGAAAGTTTATCCGGTTGGCATACAGGTGGACGTGCACGTGCTCTTTGTCCCTATGGACAAAGGCAATGGCCTGGTGCTGCTTGAGGTTCATTTCCTTGAGGAACCGTTCGGTCATTTCCTTGAGTCGTTCGCTTTCCAGTTTCCTGCCGTCCTCGATGGTGGGGCTCAGCACAAAGCTGAGCGTGTTCTTCCGGCAGAGTTCATTCTGTTCTTGGATGACCTTGAACTCCTCGGTGATCTCCCTCGGGGTCTCCCCGGCCAGATATTGGCTGTGGATAATCTCCGATCCCTTCTCCTGGTTCATCCCGTAGCTCATGGAGGCCGATGTGTGCGATATGGATTTGCCCATGCCTATCATTTCTTGAAATTTAAAAAGTGTTGTCGTATCTCTTTGGCCAACTGGGCCGTTTCCTCGGCCAATCTAGGGTTACGCTTGCGGAACATGTTGGTGATCAGCTTGAAGTTCCGTTGGTATTTGACCAATAGCTTATAGGCCTCTATCTGTTCGTCCGTCATCCTTTCAACTATCCTATCATCGAATGCGGCACGGCGGCAGTACTCACTGATGGAAAGACCGCTCTTCCGGGCCTTGATCCTCAGCAGTTTCTTCTCGTAGACCGAGCACCGGAACTGTACGAACTCTTTCTTCATTTTCACATCATCTTTTGCGACCTACGGGAGCAAAAGCAAGATTTGTCATGACAATGACACATCTTGAATTCGTTTCCGAACTTCATCCTTCGCGCTTTTTACCTTCCATTCGTTTATATCTTTAAAACCTTCATAGAGGAAGGATATATCCCTACTGTTCGGGCACTTTTCCAGTAACAGTTCCGTCATCCCCAATCCCGTTTTGTCCCTATCAAGAAACAGTTTTACATTTTCATAATCCTCTATTTCTTTTATCATCCGTTTTACAAAGGCAGTTGTGTTCAATACCAGAAGGTCATGGCTGTTTACGATATCCGCCATCAGCTCAATTAGGGTGAGCATATCGAACATGCCTTCTGTAATCGCCAATTTCTTTGATTTGTTCCCCATCATCGAAACATCCTTTGGCGAGGTGGAGCCTTTCCAATAGCTGTTCCGCAGTTCCCAGCCTCCAGACCTGTTTTGGAGTCCGATGCCAAAGTATGTCCGTCCTCCTATTCGATAATGGATTTCCTTGCAAAGTATTCTTGCGGTTTTGATCGAGATACTTCTGGAGCTTAGATAGTTTTGCAGGGCCCTGTGCTCGATTTCCTTTTCCTCGATGATTTCAATCGGGTTGACTCTATGTTCCGCTTTGGTTGGATTCGGCCGCCGGTGAAAAGAAAAATGGTCCATGTTCCCGGACAATCGTTCCAATGCCTCCTTTACGGAACAGTTCTCCATTTTCATGACCAGGTCTATGGTACTTCCCCCCTCAAAGGTTCCGAAGTCTATCCAATAGTTCTGTTTCAATGATACCTTGAAAGAGGCTTGGGTCTCGATCCGGAACGGGCTGAGGAACCAAGCTTCTTTTTCCGTTTTCCGGACTGGAAAGTGCCCCAACTTGGCCAGCGTGGAAACGATGTCAATGTTGCGGGCTTTTTCGCAGTCCATTCTTTTTTCTTTCATGGTTCTGTTTTTAATCGATTTTTGATGATTTGATGACAAACCTCTGGGAGGCCCTTTAAATACTGGTAGTTTCCCCGTCATCATTTTGTCATCGTTTCATCGTTTTTGTTTTTTTCTTCATAGTACCTGTCATCATTTTTTATTTTGATGACAGAATGATGACAAAGTGATGACAGCCTAAACCCTTATAAATACTGGGCTTATATCAATCTGTCATCAAATCATCAAAATTTTGGACCAAAAAATTCTTTTTTATGGTAAAGTACCTCCCTTTTGCGTCCTCGGTGTTGATCTCACCGTTGTTCCAGATGGTGATCTTTTGGTACTTGTTGGAATTGGGCTGGTTGTCCAGTTTCCAATCATTTTTCAGCAACCGCCTCAATTGGGTCAGGTCGGTCTTGACCCTTGTGCGGTTGAGCATGTGCAGGGCATCGATGGGACAAAGGTCCACGGAGTCCATCTCGAACTTTTCCATGGCACTGAGCAGTAGACTGGCCAGTTCCTTCTCCACCCTGTTCCGGTTATTGTTTACCAGTTTCTTCAGCGCTGGTGTATGCACCTGTTTTGGAGTGAACCACATTCGTGTTCTTTGCTTGGTACTGTATTCCCTTTTTGAAAGGAAATCCAAAAAAGCGGGCACCTCCCGGGCCAGTTGGTCCAAGAAATCGGTGTCCTCCCTTTTAAGGGATGGGATCTTCCTCACCCAGAACCGTGTCTCATGGGCATCGATCTTGATAAAACTGTCCTCGTTGTTGCTGCAGAGAATAAATTTTCCGAAGAATTCCACTTCCCGTTTGTCCTTGCCCTTGGCCTCAAGCTTGTTCCGGTTGGTGGTGCTCAGGTACTTGATTCGCTCGGTGAGTTCCTCCTTGTTGAACAGTACCTCGTCGACGCATATCAGCAACTTGTTGGCCCAGTCCGCATTGAACTGGCTTGCAAAGCTGTCGTTGGTCAGATAGGTCAGGTTGTTGCCAAAGATTTCCTTGAGCCATTTGAGAAAGGTGCTTTTCCCGGTGTTTCTTTCGGTGGATACCAGACAGAGGATGGGGAGCACCTGCACCGGTCTTTGGTACAGGAGTTTCAGATAGTCCAGTCCCAGCTCCAGTTGATTTCCGAAGATATGCTTCAAAAAGCCCCGTGTCCTTATTATACATCCCTCTTTCGGTTCATGCGTCAAAGGGGAATAGGTATTGTAGAAACCATGGTGTTCCTTTTTAAAATTCACATGGCAAGGAATACAGGCGAACCCGTCATATTTGGGCACCTTGCCCAGATAGTCCTTGCCATGGTCCTGCTTGATGATATGCTCGTTCCACGGAACCAGCTGCTCGTTGAAATGTCCCGAAATGGTAGGATACTTTACAATTTTATAGAAAGACGTGCCCACCCTTATATAAGGTACTATTTTCATATTTTGAAATTTTTGAAATCTTAGGGTTTCTATGAAATTATCGTGAGTCCACAAATAATTTAAAGAGGAATTCGACTAGGGAATCGAATCCCCGATCGTTTTGCTTTCCGGTAAAGGCTTCTGTTGGTTCTGCAGCAGCCAACGCACTATCTTTTTCCTTTCGAAGAAAATCAGTTTTCCATTGGGCTTGGAGTGCGGGATATGCCCCGCAGCGGTAAGCTTGTACAGATAGCTTCTTGATATGCCGGTATAGTCACAGGTCTCATCGAAGGTCAGCACTTCTTTATTGGCGATCAATAGCCTTTCCAAACGGTCGAGCCGTTCCAGTATTAAAAAATTGTCCATTTTATTTCTTTTTAAAGATTAGAAATGAACAAAAGCGCTTTTGTTTTCTTTTGAAGAATTCTTTGGATAAAGATAAAAATAAGGAGGAGGGAAAGTAAGATTGACCGATTGATTTTATTCACAAATAATTGATATACAGTTTTTTATGTTAAAATAGTTCAAATATAATGGTATTGATAAACCCTTAGTTTTATTTGGTTTCATTTGATACCAAATGGAACTGTTCTTATTTTGGGCAAATAGGTGGTTTAATGGAAGAAAGCAGAGTTATCAACAATTAAGACTAGGGGAGTTAGAAAATAGGCACTTTAAAAAAGCATGTTTTAATCTTTGGATTGTCTTAATGAAGTCTGATACTTTGATACTACTTTAAGAAAGTCTAGTGCTTTTTTGAAAAATACTGTCTTGAAAATCGTTCCTTTTAAAAAACTACGCTCAAAGCCATTCTTTGCAACCCAATTGCACTATAATTCTTTTACCTTTGCAAGGTGAAATTTTTTGCGATTATATTATCCATCTACTTTCTGGCACTCAATTTCGTGCCTTGTAGCGATGCCAGCAGTGTTGATGAAGGCACACAGGTCGTTTCTGTAATGGATTTCGATGGCGAACACGGACAAGACTGTGAACTGTGTTCCCCATTCTGCCAGTGCCAATGCTGTCATTCACATACCATCGATTTCCGTTTGGCTATTTTTGAACCCATCGAGCCTATCGTTTCGCTAGAAAATTTTATCCACTTCGATAGTTTGGGCAAGGATATTTCACTTTCCCTTTTACAGCCACCTCGGGCATAATCCAGTTTTCATAGGATAGCTATATCCTGTTTTGACGTGTCCATCTATTGGATTCGTCAACATTGTGCATTGCTTTTTATTCAATGTGCTCAACAAGAATTTCAACTGAATTAACATCCTTATCTATGATTAACAAAATCATTGATTTTTCAATCAATAACAAATTTATAATCGGTCTGTTTACATTGACTCTTATAGGTGTCGGTATCTGGTCAATGGCAACGGTAAATCTTGGGTCTGTGCCAGATATTACCAATAATCAAGTGCAAGTCATCACACAATCGCCCAATTTGGGAACGGAAGATATTGAACAGTTCGTAACCTATCCCGTAGAACTATCTATGGGTAATTTACCAGGCGTTACAGAAATAAGATCTATCTCACGCTTTGGCCTTTCCGTAGTTACTATCGTTTTTGAAGACGATATGGGAACCTATCTTCCTCGACAGCTGGTACAGGAAAAACTAAACGAACTGGGCGAATCTATCCCTGAAAAATTTGGAAGTCCATCTATGGGTCCCATCTCTACTGGTTTAGGTCAGATCTATGAATACACTATAAAGCCAGAGGAGGGTTTTGAAAACAAGTATTCGCCTATGGAACTGCGCACCGTGCAAGATTGGGTTATCAAACGACAACTCACATTACTGGAAGGCGTGGTAGAGGTCAACTCTTATGGAGGCAGTATTAAACAGTATGAGGTCGCTGTCAACCCAGATAAGTTGAATAGTTTGGGTATTAGTATTTCACAAGTGTATGAGGCTCTCGCTCGGAACAATGTGAATACAGGCGGTGCTTACATAGAAAAAAATAAAATGTCAAATTTCATAAGAGGTGAAGGTCTTATTCGCTCTTTGGAAGACATTAAAGATATTTCGATTATTAACGAGGGCAACATTCCCGTAACTATTGGAGATGTTGCAACACGCGTCCATTTTGGGAATCAGGTACGTTATGGTGCTTTTACGCAAGACGGTAAGGAAGCCGTGGGAGGAATAATAATGATGCTAAAAGGTTCAAACCCTAATGCGGTTATTCAAAATGTTAAGAATCGTATGGCAGAAATTGAAAAATCCCTGCCAGAAGGTCTCACTATCGCCCCTATCATTGATCGTAGTGAGCTAATTGCCAGAACGACCGATACCGTTAAAACCAATTTACTGGAAGGTGCCCTAATCGTGATATTTGCCCTTGTTTTATTGTTGGGTAGTTTAAGAGGTGGCATCATAACGGCCACGACCATACCGTTGTCCTTGCTTTTTGCCTTTATCTTAATGAAGCAATTTAATGTATGGGCAAACTTAATGAGCTTGGGAGCTATAGACTTTGGGATTATTATAGATGGTGCCGTGATTATTATAGAAGGAACGGTGTATGAGATCCAAAAACGGATTAGGTCTGGAAAGCTAAAATTCAATCAAGGCGTAATGGATAAAGTAGCCTATGATGCCGGAACCACGATGATGGGTTCTGCTTTTTTCGGGCAGATCATTATACTTATAGTTTTTACACCTATACTTTTCCTTACAGGTGTAGAGGGTAAAATGTTCAAACCGATGGCATACACCTTTGGTTTTGCTATGATAGGTGCAATTATTCTGTGTCTTACGTATGTCCCAATGATGTCTGCGCTTTTTATGAAACCAGTTCAAAACACCAAAAGCTGGTTTGGCAAATTTGAGCGTTGGCTTGAAAAGATAAGTGATAAAATTATTGGTGCTATACATAATGCTTATAAGCCATTATTAAAAGGCGCACTACGGCTTAAGCTTATCGTGTTATCATCTGCTGCTGTTCTGCTTATTATTGCTGGATTTATATTTTCTAATATGGGTGGAGAATTTGTGCCGCAGCTCGATGAAGGAGATATAGCAATGCAGGCGTTTATAAGACCAGGAAGCTCGCTCACAGAATCCATTGAAGTTTCAAAGAAAATAGAAACTATCCTATTAGAAAATTTTCCTGAAATTAAAACGGTAACAGCACGTATGGGTGTGGCAGATATACCTACAGATCCTATGCCTATGGATATTGCAGATATGTATATCATCCTTAATAAGGATATGGACGAGTGGACAACTGCTTCTACTAAAGAAGGTTTGATTGAAGCCATAAGGGATAAACTGGATGATGAACTCGTCGGGGTTAATTTATCATTTACCCAACCGGTCGAATTAAGATTTAATGAGCTTTTAGAAGGCGTAAGAGAGGATATTGCAGTAAAGCTATATGGCGAAGATTTAGAGGTGTTATCAGACAAGGTTCAGGAAATGGCAGCTATTATAAAGACCGTTCCTGGCGCGGGCGATGTGAGTGCAGAACGTACAGCTGGACTACCACAAATGACCGTAAAGTTCAGACGAGATAAAATGGCGCAATATGGACTGGATATTCAAAAAGTAAATGATTACATAAGTACTGCTTTTGCAGGTGGTACCGCTGGCGTCATTTTTGAAGGCGAGAAACGATTTGATCTGGTGGTACGATTTGATGAAAGCCATAGAAAAAGTATTGATGACCTGCGCACGATGTACATCGATCTTAAGGATGGAAGCCAGGTACCCATTATTGAAATAGCAGAGATTGAATACGTGCCTGGACCTATGCAAATCTCACGTGACAATACGTATAGAAGAACCTATGTAGGTGTAAATGCACGAGGCAGAGATGTGGAGTCTGTTGTAAAAGATATACAACAAAAGTTAGATGAAGAACTGGACTTGCCATCAGGATATTATATTACCTATGGTGGAGAGTTTGAAAACCTACAAAGCGCTAAGGATCGTTTAACAATTGTTGTGCCCATCGCCCTGTTCTTGATATTTGTACTGTTATACTTTGCCTTAAAATCCTTTTCACAATCGCTAATGATTTACATCGCGATTCCCTTGGCGGCCATTGGTGGTGTGTTTGCTTTATGGCTTCGAGATATGCCATTTAGTATTTCGGCAGGTGTAGGATTTATTGTGCTATTTGGTGTCGCAGTTCTTAACGGGCTGGTACTTATTAACCGATTTAATTCTTTAAAGGAAGAAGGTGTTACAAGCATAAAGGATAGAATATTTCAAGGGACTAAAGAACGTATTCGCCCCATTATGCTCACGGCTACCACAGATATTTTTGGGTTTTTACCTATGGCATTTTCCACATCAGCCGGTGCAGAGGTGCAACAACCGCTCGCTACGGTAGTTATTGGTGGGATGCTTACGGCCACCCTACTCACGTTGATAGTACTTCCTGTACTCTATATCTTTATAGAAAAGCGACGTGAGCGCAAAGACCAGAACAAGATTGGTTCGTTTAATCCGCAAGCATTGACCACGATTTTAATACTTGGTTTTATGTTAGGTGGTACCGCTTTGGCGAAAGCGCAACAAACACAAGCACCTGTGCCAGACCTCATTGTTCAGGATAGCATTACACCCATTACCTTATCTCGGGCTGTAGAAATTGCCAAAGAGAATTATCCAGCACTCAAGACGAGCCAACTCGAAATAGAAAGACAGAGCGCACTCACGGGCAATGCCTATGACTTCGGTAATACTAAAGTATTTACAGGTGGCGAAGAAGTGGCAGATGGTCAGGGCATTTATACCTTGATAGGTATCGGGCAACAAAATATTGATCTATTGGGAATAGGTGCCAAAAAACGCTTGCAACAACAACGCATCCAGTTAGCCGAAACAGCTTTTGACCTATCTGAAATCCAGATAGAACTGGAAGTCAAAAAAGCCTGGTCAGAAGCTTTTCAGGCAAAGAAGAAATTTGTTCTTTATCGAGAACTGGACAGCATTTATGGTCAATTTGCACAATCTGTAGAACTCAATTTTGAAGTCGAAGCCATTTCGAGACTGGAATATGCTGCTGCGCGCAATCAAGCGTTACAGATAACCAACAGGTTTCAGCAGGCAGAAACAGATTATTTAATCGCATTACAAAAACTCAATCTTTGGTTGACACCAGATACGATGTACACCGTAGCTGATGAATTTGAAGCTACCGAAATTTCGGTGTTAGAGACTGATGATACATTGGATGAACATCCCGAGTTATCGCTTTCGCGAAAGCGTATAGACGAAGCACAAGCAAGCTATGATGCAGCAAGGGCAAGCTTACTGCCCCAGTTTAATCTGCAAGGTGGCCTGCAACGTGTAAATGGCGATAGTGGTTTCTACACCTATCAGGCAGGGATTTCCATACCGCTGTTTTCTGGCCCAGACCGCAGCCGCGCAAAAGCTGCTAAACTGGATGCACAGATTGCAGAAACCAATGCCGCATTCAAACAACGCGAGCTGCAATCCCAATATACACAAGCACAGCAAAATTATACACGATGGCGAGATACTTGGTTTTTCTATAAAACCGAAGCTCTGCCACTTGCCATAGACCAGCGCAAAGGCGCATTGCTCGCCTACAAAGAAGGTGCGCTTGATTATGCAGCATTCACGCAAATTATACGTGATGCCATACAGACCGAAATGGATGCGCTGGACGCACTCGATAATTATTTAGAAGCCTTGTTTAAACTACAATATTTCCAAAACTAAAAAAAGATGAAAAAATTAAAATATATACCGATTACCACAATGCTTATGGCATTGACATTATTCAGCTGTGGCGAGTCAAAAACTGAAGATGGCCACGATGAAGCCACCCATTCTGAAACAGAAGAAAATCACTCTGAAGGGGAAGATGAAGAAGATAATATGGAAGGCGAAACTAAGGAAGTAATGCTCACGGCACAGCAGTTTGAAGCCTTACAGATGGAAATTGACACGCTCTCACAACGTTATATGAGCGGTTATGTAGAAGCAAATGGCACGCTGGAAGTACCACCCCAAAACGAAGCATCCATTACTGCCATAACAGGAGCAAATGTGGCATCCATAGAAGTAATAGAAGGTGATGAAGTGAAAAAAAATCAAGCGGTTGCCTATCTCTCACATCCCAGCATCATACAGATACAGAGCGATTACTTAAATGCACACAGCAACAGTCGGTTTTTAAAACAAGAATACGAACGTCAAAAAAGGCTTTATGAAGCTGGTGTGGCATCTGGTATGAATTTCCAAAAGGCAACGGCAGACTATCAGTCATCTACCGCAATGGTAAACGGGCTGGAAGCACAATTGCGACAGTACAACATCAATGTGAATGGCGTGCGCAATGGCACTATCTACCAGCGTGTTGCATTGCGCAGTCCCATTGCAGGGGTTGTAGAAAAAGTTTTTATAAAAACTGGACAATATGTGGAGCCACAGACCAACCTAATGGAAATAGTAGATACAGACCACGTACACGCAGATTTAATGGTTTTCGAAAAAGATGTTGATAGGGTAAAGAAAGGTCAACAAGTACGATTTAGCGTTCAATCAAGACCAGGAACGGAACTCGTTGCCGAAATTTATTCAGTAGGAAAAACCTTCGAGCAAGATCCTAAAGCGGTGCACGTACACGCAGAAATTGAGAACAAAGGTGGTGGTCTTATCTCAGGAATGTACATTAAAGGTAGGATTGAAGTTGATAACGATGAAACCGCTGAAACCGCATTACCAGAAAGTGCCATTATTACAGAAGGTGGTAGGGATTATGTGTTTAAAGCGCAAAGGGAAGGCAACACTTGGAGTTTTATACCAGTAGAAGTCACTACGGGCGAGAAGGATGGTGACTGGATAGCCATACGTTTTTTTGAAACCCCAGACCCAAATACTCATTTTGCCTTTAATAATGCCTATTACCTTATGGGAGAGATGAAAAAAGGGGAACTTGGTGACGATGATTAAAATGGAATGAAAGAAAAAAGAAAGAAAAACTTAAAAGTAGCAAGAACCTTACAGATTTGGAACGTCATCTACGATGTTATTGAAGTTGCGGTCTCGCTTATTGCTGGATTTACAGCAAATAGTTCGGCTCTGATAGGTTGGGGATTGGACAGCACGATTGAAGTGGTTAGTGCGGGAACATTAGGCTGGCGACTACACGGCGAGATTAAAGGTATCGATGAAGAAAAAGTAAAACGAAGACAAAAAATCACGTTAAACGTAATTGCAGTTTCCTTTACGCTCATCTGTATTTTCATTTCCTACGATTCCATTACAAAGCTTATAAATAAAGAAACCGCAAACTGGAGCACGATGGGACTGATTATATTATTGGTTTCCCTGGTTGTAAATCCTATCCTGATCTATTTCAAAAGAAAGTATGGAAAGAAATTAGACAGTCCAGCCTTGCTGGCTGATGCTAAAGACACCTTTATTTGCTTATACCAAACCGTGGTCGTACTTATAGGATTGCTATTGGTCAACTGGTTAGGCTGGTGGTGGGCAGATCCTGTGGCGGCATTACTTATCGTTCCGTACGCTGCAAAAGAAGGCTATGAAGCCTACAATAAAGCTAAAAATATCAATTATAACACCGCACAAAATGACTGAAATTGAAAAAACATTAAATGACCATAACGTGCGTCCCACCGCAATGCGCATCTTGATTTATAAGTATATGGCCGATAGGGATGCCGCCATCGCCCTGACTGATATTGAGAATGCTTTCGCAAAAGCGGATAGAACCACATTGTACCGAACCCTAAAAACGTTTGAAGAAAAAAACGTGGTGCATCACATAGATGACGGAACTGGAATCTCTAAATACGCACTTTGTGAAGAAGGCTGTAATTGTGAAATAGAACAGGATTTGCATTTACATTTTCATTGCACTAACTGTGACGAAACAGTTTGTTTAACGGAACTAAAAATCCCGCATATCAATTTGCCAGATGGATATTTGGCAGAGGATGTTAATCTCGTGGTTACGGGAATATGCGAAAAATGCAGCAGTAATTTACTTTAATAAACAAACGAACAAATTAGATTGATTTTGAAAAAAAGCACTTTTATAATAACTAAAATGGACTGCCCTTCAGAAGAGCAGATGATTCGGATGAAGTTAGAGTCTTATGCTCAAGTAAAACACTTGGATTTTGATATTCCAAACAGAAAATTGGAAGTATATCACGTGGACGACGTCAAGGCGATAAAAACGTCTATAGCCAGCTTAAAACTTGGGGATTCCTTAGAAGGAACCACAGAAGCCGAACCACCCGTAATGGAAGACCAATCCAAACAAAAAAGAATCCTATGGTGGGTCTTGGGCATCAACTTTGGCTTTTTCGTTATCGAAATGACCACCGGTTGGATTTCTTCTTCGATGGGTCTTGTGGCAGACTCATTAGATATGCTGGCAGATTCCATCGTATATGCATTAAGCCTATTTGCGGTAGGCGGTGCCATTTCAAGAAAAAAGAAGGTTGCGAAATACAGCGGATACTTTCAGATGGCATTGGCAACACTTGGGTTTGCAGAGGTCTTGAGAAGGTTTTTTAGCAATACCGAAACACCCTTGTTTCAATGGATGATTATCGTTTCAATTTTCGCATTGGCAGGTAATTTGATATCGCTCTGGCTCATCAACAAGGCAAAGAGTCAAGAGGCTCATATGCAGGCAAGTGCCATTTTTACATCCAATGATATTATTGTTAATGGTGGTGTTATAGTAGCTGGGGTGCTGGTTTATTTTCTGAATAGTAAATGGCCCGATTTAGTGATTGGCGGCATCGTTTTCACTTTTGTAATGCGCGGTGCATTGAGAATATTGAAATTATCGAAGTAGTTTTTAAAATGATATCAAACTTGATTAGAACATATGAAAAAGAAAAAAATAAACTTACGTGACTTAGAACCAAAAAAACAACAAGGCGAGCACAGTCACGACGATGGCCATAACCATAGCAGCCCTGAAGAAATTTCAAATTTCAGAACCTATCTACCGGCTATTTTCAGCTTCGTAATGTTGATAGCCGGAATTGCTATTGATTACTTTGATGCGTTTCCTTTCTTCAAAGGATGGATTCGCGTAGTATGGTACACGGTAGCCTATATCCCTGTGGGATTCCCTGTAATAAAGGAAGGCTGGGAAAGTATTAAAAAGGGGGATTTCTTTACTGAATTCTTCTTAATGTCCATTGCAACCCTCGGTGCTTTTGCCATAGGCGAATACCCTGAAGGTGTAGCCGTTATGCTATTTTATGCCGTGGGCGAACTCTTCCAAAATGCGGCCGTTAACCGTGCTAAGGGAAATATAAAAGCCTTACTCGATGTAAGACCCAATGAGGCTTTGGTTTATCGTGATGATGATTTTGTTTCAGTAAATCCCGAGACTGTTGAGATTGGCGAAAAGATACAGGTGCGTGTAGGCGAAAAAGTTCCGCTTGATGGCATTCTGCTTTCTGAAAAGGGTTCTTTTAATACTGCTGCCTTGACAGGCGAAAGCAAACCTGATACTATTGCTAAAGGTGATACTGTTTTTGCAGGAAGCATAAATCTTGATGGCGTAATCGAGATTGAAACCACAAAAGAATTTAAAGACAGTTCCATTGCACGAATTTTGGATATGGTGCAGAATGCAACCGCCAGAAAATCAAAGACCGAATTGTTCATTAGAAAATTTGCACGGATTTATACACCAATCGTGGTATTCCTCGCTATCGGACTTACTTTTCTGCCTTACTTTTTTATAGATGATTATGTATTTAGGGATTGGCTCTATCGAGCATTGATATTCCTCGTAATTTCCTGCCCTTGTGCGCTGGTCATTTCCATTCCTCTGGGCTATTTTGGCGGATTGGGTGCGGCATCGCGAAACGGTATTCTATTCAAGGGTGCATCCTTTTTGGATGCAATGACCCAAGTAAACACGGTCGTAATGGACAAAACAGGAACCGTTACCAAAGGCGTTTTTAAAATCAAGGAAATCAATTCCATCACATTTGAGGAAGCCGAATTTATGAAATACCTGATGGCGATGGAAGAACAATCTACTCATCCCATCGCAAAAGCAATTCTCGAATACAAAGCGGACGGGTCAGATTATGAAGCGACAGATGTATCGGAAGTTGCCGGAAAGGGATTGAAAGGAAAGGTCAACGGGAAAACGGTATTGGTAGGTAACAAAGCCTTGATGACCTCAAACAGCATAGAAGTCCCTTCGGAAACAGATGGTATTGTAGAATCAATCGTTATGGTGTCCATAGATGGAACATTTGCAGGTTATGTTACCATTGCAGATGAATTAAAGGATGATGCGCACCAAGCCATTAAACAAATTAGGGATGCAGGAATTTCCAAAATTATAATGCTATCGGGTGACAAAGACTCAATTACACAACAGGTTGCAAAAGAGTTGAAAATCGATTGGGCAAAAGGCGGACTGTTGCCTGAAGATAAACTCAATGAGGTTGAAGAGCTCAAAAAGCAACCCGAAACCAAAGTAGCATTTATTGGCGATGGTATTAACGATGCACCCGTTTTGGCAGCAAGTGGTGTAGGTATTGCAATGGGTGGTTTGGGTAGCGACGTTGCTATAGAAACAGCCGATGTTATCATACAGACCGACCAACCCAGTAAGATTGCAAGAGCGATTAAAATTGGTCGTTCAACGCGACGAATTGTCTGGCAAAATATTGCGCTTGCATTTGGTGTCAAGGTCATAGTCCTCATTCTCGGTGCAGGTGGATTAGCGACAATGTGGGAAGCTGTTTTTGCTGATGTGGGTGTGGCGTTTTTGGCTATATTGAATGCGATACGATTGCAGAAGATGGAATGGAATTAGTACATTCATGAAAATTCATTATTTCATGTATGGCTAAAAACGAACCCATCAAGCAACAATACATACCACGGTCTTACCTGAAAAATTTTGGTGTTGAAGGTAATAACGGCAACTATTTTGTTGATGCTTACAGATTGGAAGATGATTTGCTTCTTGAACAGATTAGTACAAAAAGTATTTGCTTTCAGAAAAATCTTTATACGATTCCGAATGCCGAGATTGATAGGAAATACGATTTGGAATATCATTATGCCGAACACGTCGATTCTGAATTCCCTAAGATTTATAAACTACTTGTCGATGAAAATGTGAAGATATTGACCTCTGAGCAAAAAAGGCAAGTACTATACGTCTGCCTATCCCTTTATTTTAGAACCCCGAGGTTTCTTAATCATCAGAACGCATTTACCGACCAAATTTTAGATAGAATGTTATTGTACGCCGACGAAAACGGCGATGTGAAATTTACATTTGAAGAAGAAAAGCACGAATTCAATATTAAGGATATTGGTAAAGTTAGACACGAATTTAAAGAGCGTAACAGGATTAAATTCTTGGTTCAACATTTGGAAAAATGGAAAGAATTTGTGGATTTCAAATATGATTGTACTATAAATGTCCACCGAATCAATGATGAGGATGCACCATTAATTACTTGCGATAATCCGGTATCAATACGCGGCGTAAAATCAACTCGATTTGAAGGCCTTTTTAATCCTGACTCAGTAATAACTTTGCCTTTAGATACCAAATACTACTTAGAAATCTTTCCAAACAGTATTGCTGATGGTCAAACCAGAATTAATAGGATGGTTCACGATAGGGACTATGTTTTTACTACAAATGGAATCGTTCAGATTAATGCTGAGAAATTGATAATTGGAAAACCGGGTACGATAGAACGACATTTTGAAATTCAATCGAGTTACGAGGATTCTGAAAATGGGGAACAATTTGTTGAAAAGGCAAAGTACAAGTTAGAGCAACTTCAGAAATTTACCGAACTTTTTGAAAAAAAGGGATTAACTTCAAAAGAAACCGTTGGTCAACTGAGAAAAATGCTAAGTCATGAATATTTCAAAGATGAAGACCAACTTATTCAAATGAAAAGGCTACTTATTGCTGCCGGACATTGGAATCAGAATCCGAAATAGAAATATCATAGTCCCCTATTTTTTTCACTGGTGCTACAAAAACTCGGTAGGCATTCGTCTATAAAAACTAAAACAAAGAACCAATCCAACTTCCTAAATAATATGTCTACAGTTTTAGTATATAAGTATTTGCTTAAATAATGATATATTTGTAGACGCGTTAAGTTAAAATTGATGAGCTTGGAAATAACCTGTACCCGGAATGAAGCCGACCATAAACAAATATCACGGTGCAAGAGGACAATAGAAAATTCTTCCGATAGTTTTAAGGCCATGAGCAAAATTTTGGCCCTTGCCGGAAGTGAGGTACGACTGAAAATCCTATTTCTTTTGAACATAGAAAATGAATTGTGTCCTTGCGATATTGCTGACATTCTTGAAATGAGTGTCCCCGCGGTATCCCAACATATCCGTAAAATGAAGGATGCAGGAATTATCACATCGAGACGTGAAGGTCAAACATTATATTATTCGTTGGTAAAGAGTGAGGATAATGTTTTAAATGGAATTTTCAGTTCAATTTCGATAAGAAAGAAAACAGCTTAGAAAGTTTAAATTATGGCATCGAATAATACTTCAAACACCGCGGCCTATACCAGTATTTTTACCGCAGTTGCAGCATCAATATGCTGTATTACCCCTGTCTTGGCACTGATTGCTGGAACAAGCGGCATTGCATCTACCTTTTCCTGGGTCGAGCCGTTTAGACCCTATTTTATCGGCTTGACCATTATTGTTTTGGTATTTGCATGGTATCAGAAATTACGGCCAAAAACAAAGGAAGAAATAGATTGTGCCTGTGACGATGATGCGAAACCTACATTTTGGCAATCCAAACAATTTTTGTTCATCGTAACCGTATTTTCGGGATTGATGCTGGCCTTCCCGTACTATTCCAACTTATTTTATGCACAGCCCACAAAGGACATCGTCTATGTCTCTCAATCCAATATCGAAAAGCACACGTTTTATGTTGAGGGAATGACTTGTGTGGGTTGTGAGGCACACGTAGAAAGTGAAGTCAATAAGTTGGATGGAATTATTTCGGTAAAAACCAGCTACGAAAATGCCAACACCATAGTGGAATTTGACAAGACCAAAACCGATTTGCCCGCAATCAAAAAAGCCATAAACAGTACAGCTTATAAAGTAGTCAAATAATGAGACCTCAGTTAATATCAACAATTACTTGCCCAAATTGCGGGCTTGAAAAAGAAGAGGAAATGCCAACAACGGCCTGTCAATTCTTTTATGAATGTGACAATTGCAAAAAAGTCCTTAAGCCAAAAGAAGGGGATTGTTGTGTCTTTTGTTCCTACGGTACTGTCGCTTGTCCACCTATTCAGAATAACGAAGATTGTTGCTGATTGATTGCCTACACAGTTCTCTAGTAAAAGAAAACTTTTTCGGTGCATTTAAAAACAGTTCATTTTAACGGCCCTTTTTTTGAACTTCTTTTCTATTTCAAAAATTCTGTTGTCATTCGGTCACATTTGTGGTCTCTTTTATTTGTTTCGTTAATTGACCTTTTATGGGACTTAGATTCATAAATCTAATACTGAAGCTAACGCATGTAATAAATGTGATACTTTTTCAAAAAATTATGCTATAAAGGATTAAAAAGCATAGAAATAGCCCAATTTGAATCAAATAATACCGAGCTTAATTTAAAACCAGTTTTGCGTGCAAATTGCGTGCAAATGAAAAAAGCTCCAAAAGTTAAAAACTCTTGAAGCCTTACTGTTACTGTGGAGAATACCGGATTCGAACCGGTGACCTCTTGCCTGCCAGGCAAGCGCTCTAGCCAACTGAGCTAATCCCCCAAAGAGAGCGCAAAGGAAATACTTTTTTCCCAAAGTATCAAAAATTGCGCCCTTTCCTTAATCTTTTTTAACGCTGAGTACCAATACGGGAATCTTTACAAAGAATTCCGATTTCTGGATTGTGTTCTTTTCCCATAACTTTTTAAAGAATCCACGCTTTCTGCGGAACACGCACAACATGTCCGGATGCTCTTTTTGGAAATACTCCGTCACCCCTAAATAGGTGGTGCCGTTTTCTGTAATCGTCAATTGTGAACTCAAGTCCATCAAAGCGGTGTTGACCTTAAGGTCATCCTCCGTGTATCCCGGTCTTTTTACCAATAACAAGCTCACTTCAGATCTAAACTTGTTCTTGATAATGATCAAAGGATTCAAAATACTGCTTCGCTTCAAAATGCCCGACCCAAAAGCGGTCAATATCTTTTTTGCAGGTTTAAAAACAGTTCCTTTGGGCACGATCAAGGTTGGAATTTCAGTCTGCTTTATGATTCTACCCGAAGTGTTCCCCAAGTAAAGTTCCTCCTGTATATCGTTACTTTTTGGAGCAATGATTATCAAATCAATACCAAGTTCTTTGTTGATGCTCTTTAACCCATCAATAATATCACCATTGTAGGTTGCCATCTTTAAGTCGACATTTTTAGTGTCCACTTGGTCTATCACCTCCTTTAAATGTTCCTTGCTGCTCTTTGCCACTTTCTCCTCCACATTGGCCAAGCTCCCCATGGCCGTGGTCACCGAGAACACATCCATTACAAAGACCTTAGCTCCAAATTCGGACGCAAAGTCAATGGCATATTGTAATGTTTTAGAAGAATCTGGAGAAGTTCCAATAGGTACAAGTATATTGTTCATGGTTTGGTGATTATGATTAAACCTTAAATTTACAATTAAATTGAAATGAATCAATGATAAGACGCGCAAAGATATCCGAAATCCCCGATATCTTGACCATCACCCAAGCCTGCGCCAAAAAAATGCAGGAGAACGGCATTTATCAGTGGAACGAGCATTATCCTTCCGCAGCAGCCTTCATCAAGGACATTGAACGAGAAGAACTTTTCGTCATAGAGGAAAACAAGACTATCCAAGGAACCATCGTCATATCCACATTGATGGACGAAGAGTACAAACCCATCCAATGGCTGACCCCCAACGGTAACAGCACCTATATCCACCGACTTTCCGTTCATCCAGACCTTCAAAGAAAGGGCTTGGCCCAAGAAATGATGGATTTTGCAGAAAATTATTCCAGGAAAAATAATTTCGCTTCGGTGCGGCTGGATACTTTTTCACAGAATAAAAGAAACCAACGTTTTTACGAGCAAAGAGGGTATCAAAAACTTGGCGATATCTATTTCCCCAAACAAAGCCAGCATCCTTTTCATTGTTATGAATTAGTGCTGTAACTTGCGCCCGATTTGAGCACGCAGGTAAATTTTAAGAGCATCAACCAACTGGCCATTCCCGCCACTATCTCGGGAATTGCGGAACCTATTCTCTCCTTAACGGATACCGCCATCGTGGGCAACATTCCTGTGGACGGGTTGGAGTCGTTGGCAGCAGCGGGAATTGTGGGTTCCTTTTTGTCCATGCTCATTTGGGTGCTCGGTCAAACACGAAGCTCCATTTCCGCCATTATTTCCCAGTACTTGGGTGCCGGACGGTTAACGGAGGTAAAAGATTTGCCGGCACAGGCTATTTTCTTCAACATTCTGCTCAGTATCGTGGTCCTTTTATCCACCGTTTTTCTCATAGAAGAAATCTTTGCCCTGTTCAACGCATCCGGTAAAATTCTAGAGTACTGTATATCCTATTATGCCATTAGGGTGTGGGGCTTTCCGCTTACACTTTTCACCTTTGCCGTTTTCGGGATATTTCGTGGATTGCAGAATACTTTTTACCCCATGCTAATTGCCATGTTGGGTGCAGGCCTCAACATTTTACTGGATTTTGTTCTTGTTTATGGTATCGATGGATGGGTGCCCGCCCTTTACTTGGAAGGAGCCGCTTGGGCAAGCTTGATATCGCAAGCTATCATGGCCATTATCGCCCTTGTCCTATTATTGAAAAAGACGGAAATCAGCATGAAACTGGTTTTTCCGCTCAACAAAGAAATGAAGCGTGTGGTATTTATGAGCCTAAACCTCTTTGTGCGCACGCTTGCCCTCAACGCTGCACTCATGCTTGCCGTACGCGAGGCCACCTCCTTGGGCGACCAGTTCATAGGGGCACATACCATAGCCATCAACCTTTGGTTGTTCTCCGCTTTCTTTATTGATGGATTTGCCGCCGCAGGAAACAGTATTGGCGGAAGACTGCTCGGTGCCCAAGACTATAACGGTCTTTGGGAATTGGCCAAAAAAATAATGAAGTATGGCACTATTGTAAGCCTTGGACTTATGGCGTTCGGATTTATTTTTTACAGGCCCATTGGCCGGATTTTTTCCAACGAAACCGTGGTTCTGGAAACCTTCTACAACATTTTTTACATTGTAATCATCGGTTTGCCGATGAATACGTTGGCCTTTGTTTTTGATGGGCTTTTCAAGGGAATGGGCGAAATGAAGTATTTAAGGAACGTACTGTTGGCAGCCACCTTCTTGGGGTTCATTCCATGCCTCTATCTGGGCATTTATCTAGGTTGGGGGCTATATGCCATTTGGATCGCATTTGTGGTCTGGATGATGATTCGTGGATTTTCCCTCGTCTGGAAATTTAGGAGAAAATTCCAACCCTTGGTACAAAACCCTTAATTTAGTGCTCACGGAATACAGGTTTACAACAACTGATAACTGAAAATAAATGTCCACCCATAGAATCAACGGCAGCCTATACACCAAAATTGAAAACAAGGTAGCGACCATAGAATTTGGTCACCCTGCAAGCAATTCCTTTGTTTCCGAACTTTTGGTGCGGCTTACAAAGGAGTTTGATAAAGTGGGCAAAAACGATGACGTTTCTGTAATTGTGTTAAAGTCCGAGGGAGAAAGGGCATTTTGTGCCGGAGCCTCTTTTGATGAATTAGTGGCAGTTTCCAATCTGGAAGAGGGGAAGGCGTTTTTTAGTGGTTTTGCAAACATCATCAATGCCATGCGCAAGTGTCCCAAGCCGATTATTGGACGAGTACAGGGCAAAACTGTTGGTGGTGGTGTCGGCTTGGCATCGGCCTGCGATTATGTGCATGCTACGGTAGAAGCTGCCATCAAATTATCGGAAATATCCATAGGAATAGGCCCGTTCGTCATTGCCCCGGCGGTAGAGCGCAAAATGGGAAAAGCCGCTTTGGCAGAGCTCACTTTGTATCCCACAGAGTGGAAAAATGCCTATTGGGCCAAAGAAAACGGTTTATACGCAAAAGTGTACGATTCCATTACCGAAATGGACAGGGAACTGGAAATCCATGTTCAAAAACTAGCCACCTATAACCCCGAAGCTCTGGAAAAAATGAAGAAAGTTCTTTGGGAAGGAACCGAGCATTGGGACGACCTATTGTTGGAACGTGCTGAAGCATCCGGAAAGTTGGCACTATCGCCAAATACCAAAAAAGCATTGGAGAAGTTTAAAAAATAAAAGCAGTTATGAATGATTTGATTTTTCCCATATTGGCCCTTTTTGTAGTCGTGGTGTATGTAGTCAATAGAATACGTAGCAATCGTCGTTACAAAAAATAATATATAAAATATATATTTTATATATTTGCTGGTATATAATTTGAGAGACCACGTTTTATGGAACATGTCAAAAAACTCATTGAAGTCGATAAGTCACTGGTAGTAAAACTCAAAGTGCTTTCCGCTTTTGAAAACTTGAGCGTTAAGGCCTTGATGGAAAAGGCCGTGGTCGAGTATGTGAAAAACAAGGAGCTGGAGCGTTTTGAAAAGCTATCAGAAGAAGAGAAGGAAGACCTTGGTCTTCTACTTTTGATGCAGCAAACAGACAAAGAGGACTTTGTCAGTGAGGAAGATGTCTTTAAAATTCTTGATGAATGAAAATCAAATATCATAAATCACTTGAAAAAGATTTAAGAAAGATTAATGATAAAAAGATAAAGCAAAAATTGAAGCTCATCATTCTCGAAATCAAAGAAGCTGAGGTTTTGGACGAGCTTAAGTCCGTCAAGAAGTTAGCAGGACACCCGAATGCCTTCAGAATAAGAGTCGGTACATACCGACTTGGTTTTTATTGCGAAAACAATACCTTAATATTGTCTCGTTTTGTAAAACGAAATGACATATATAAACTTTTTCCTTAGACCCATTGGACAATATTTCACTTCCTAAAGGCAAAAAAGTCTATTTCGCGAGCGATAACCACCTAGGGGCTCCCACCCGAAAGGACAGTTTGCCCCGTGAGAAAAAATTTGTGACCTGGCTGGATTCCATTAAGAAGGATGCTGCGGCCATTTTTTTAATGGGCGACCTTTTTGATTTTTGGTTCGAGTATAAAACCGTGGTGCCCAAAGGCTTTACACGAACGCTTGGCAAACTGGCCGAACTATCGGATATGGGCATTCCCATTACTTATTTTGTGGGCAACCATGATCTTTGGATGAACGGTTATTTTGAAGAAGAACTAAATATTCCAGTGTACCATAAACCGCAGCAGTTCCTGATCAATGACACTTCCTTTTTTATTGGGCACGGTGATGGACTGGGCCCACATGACAAGGGTTTTAAACGGATGAAAAAAGTATTCACCAATCCCGTGGCCCAGTGGTTCTTTAAATGGTTGCACCCGGATTTAGGCGTTCGTTTGGGACAACATCTGTCCGTAAACAACAAGATAATTTCTGGCGAAGCGGATGCCAAATTCTTGGGCGAGGACAAGGAATGGCTCATTCTGTATGCCATGCGCAAGTTGGAAGAGCAACATTTTGACCATTTTATTTTTGGTCATCGTCATTTACCGTTGGAAATCAAACTGAACGATACCTCGACCTATACCAATCTCGGGGATTGGATCTCCTTTTTTACCTACGCTGTTTTTGATGGGGAAAAATTGACCTTGGAAAAACTGGAGGATTAATCTTCCCTCTCGTGTTCGTCAATATCTTTTTGAAGGTCCAATCGCCTAAATGTGGGGGAAGCAATTGCTGTTGCACTTACGGTGAGCAGCGTCATGCATCCACCAAAGACCACCGCTGTCACGGTTCCCATTAGTTTGGCCGTCAACCCACTTTCAAAAGCGCCCAACTCGTTGGAGGAGCCCACGAACATAGAATTTACCGAAGCTACCCTACCGCGCATATTGTCCGGTGTCTTTATTTGCAAAATGGTCTGTCGAATGATCATGGAGATACCATCCACTGCCCCACTTACAAACAAAGCGATCACGGATAACCAAAAAAGTTCCGACAACCCGAAGACGATAATACAGATTCCGAAGGCAAAGACTGCCATCAACAATTTTTTGCCCGCATTTTTGTGCAACGGAAACTTAGTGGAACCCAACATGGTGATGGATGCCCCTACCGCTGGCGCTGCCCTCAATACACCAAAACCCTCGGAGCCCACATGCAAAATATCCTGGGCATAAACGGGCAATAGCGCCACGGCGCCACCAAAAAGTACCGCGATCATATCCAAGGTCAGTGCCCCAAAAATGGCCTTGTTGCCAAAAACAAACTTGAGTCCATCACGTAGGCTTTGGAAAACGGGCTCCCCGATTTTAGGGTTCATAATAGGTTTTTTGGGAATTTGGAAGAGGAAGATCAACGCCATCAAGGAAAATCCAAAAATGACGCACATACTCCAATGCACCCCGATCCAGCTTATGGAGAATCCGGCCAAGGCAGGTCCCAAAACCGATGCCAATTGCCAAGTGGAACTGCTCCAAGTGGCCGCATTCGGATATATTTTCTTGGGAACGATCAAGGCAATCAACGAAAAAATGGTCGGGCCTAAAAACGAACGTACAAATCCTCCCAAAAACACCAGGGCATAAATGGAGTACAATATGGTGGTGGATTCCCATGAATCTTCCAATCCGGGCCAGCTCAATACAAACAATCCGAAGCTTATCACCGAGAACCCGGCGATACAGACCACCAAAAGGTTCCGTTTTTCCTTTTGGTCCACAATATGACCTGCGAAGAGGGCCATGCTCACGGCAGGTACCACTTCCATCAAACCGATTATACCCAAAGAAAGCGGGTCCTTGGTCAAGGAATATACTTGCCATTCAATTACGATAAACTGCATGGACCATGCAAAGACCATGGCAAAACGCACCAATAAAAATATGTTGAATTCCTTATAGCGTAGTGCTGCGTAGGGGTCCATAAATAGCTAGCGAATATCTCTTAGTTTTAGTTGAAGGCTCACCGTTCCGTTCCATTCATTTTCATCCAACGAAAATACGGCATCAAAAGGTTTTATTCGCTTAACCACATCCAATTTATCGCCCAAATTAAATCCTATGCCGCCAATAGGTTCCGAACCTAGTTGATAGAGGCTGCATTTTAAGTGTTTCTCGCCTTCGCCAACTCCACGGGCATACCCCGTATCCTTTAATCCTTCGGCCATAAAAACGGGGGTCATGTTGCCGGGACCAAATGGCGCAAATTGCTTTAGAATGCGCATCAGTTTTGGGGTAATCTGGTCCATTTTAATTTTGGCATCAATGGAAATTTCGGGCTGCAAGAGTTTTGGGTCGATGGTTTCAGAAACCACCCTTTCAAACTGGCTCTTGAACGTTTCATACTGCTCTTCCAACAACGTGAGTCCCGCTGCATACATGTGACCGCCGAACTGCTCCAAACAATCGGAACATCCCTCCAGTGCATTGTAGATATCGAACCCTTTGACAGATCTTGCGGAAGCGGCCAATTTATCCCCGCTTTTGGTGAAGACCAAGGTTGGCCGGTAGTACGTCTCCGTTAGTCGAGATGCCACGATACCGATCACGCCTTTGTGCCAGTTTTCGTTATAGACCACTGAGGTGACCCTGCCTTCTTCCCGGTTTTCTTGAATTTGGACCAAGGCCTCTTGTGTGATTTCTTGGTCCAAGCTCCTTCGTTCGGCATTGAAAAGTTCAATTTCAGATGCGAATTGCTGTGCTTGGGCTAAATTGGTTTCGGTAAGCAGGTCAACGGCGTGTTGGCCATGTTTCATCCTTCCGGCCGCATTGATTCGCGGGGCAATAATGAACACCACATCGGTAATGGTAAGTTCCCGTTTTTTGGTCTGATCGATCAAGGCCTTGATTCCGATTCTTGGATTTTCGTTGATGACCATCAACCCATAATAGGCAAGCACCCGATTTTCTCCCGTAATCGGAACAATATCAGCAGCAATGGCGGTGGCCACCAAATCCAGATATAGTATCAGGTCATCGATGGTCTTGCCGTGCTTGGAGCCCAGGGCTTGAATCAGTTTAAAACCGACCCCGCAACCGCAAAGTTCTTTGTACGGGTATTCGCAATCTTCCTGTTTGGGATCCAGTACCGCAATAGCCTCGGGCAGTTCTGAGCCTGGTCGGTGATGATCGCAAACGATAACATCGATGCCTTTTTCCTTGGCATATTTTATCTGGTCAATGGCCTTGATTCCGCAATCCAGCGCTATAATCAAAGATATGTCGTTGTCCGAGGCAAAATCAATGCCTTTTAAGGAAATGCCGTAACCTTCCAAATAACGGTCGGGAATGTAGGTGGCCACATTGGGGTAGGTTTCCATCAAATAGGCGCTCATTAGCGCTACGGATGTGGTCCCATCTACATCGTAATCGCCATAGACCAAAATGTTCTCTCCTTTGTTGATGGCTTCTTCAATCCGTTCCACTGCTTTGCGCATGTCCTTCATCAAAAAAGGATCGTGCAGATGATTCAACTCGGGCCGGAAGAATGCTTTCGCCTCTTCGTAATTGGTTATTCCCCTTTGAATTAGGAGCTGCGCTACCAAATCATCAACGCCCAATGCTTTGGACAATTGGTCAATGGATTCTTGTTCGGGTTTTGGCTTTATGGTCCAGCGCATAGTTTTAAAAGTTCAAGTGCAAAATTCAAGCTCAAGCTCAAATTTCGAGTTACTTCTTCCTTTTGATTACGGTAGCAGTGATTTTAATCAATTGTTCAACTTCATCCAATAAACCAATGCAAACTCCTTCATTGCCATAGTTTATCTTTTTCAGAATCTTTAGGTTTACCCTCGATTCTTTCAATTCCCTTAATGTAATGGTAGCCCTATAAACAAAATCTTTGTTGGTGTTTGTTCCTTGAGCCTCTCCAAAGTTCAAAGCAGCACTTCCAGCGGAACGAAGTAATTGATTTCCGTAATATTGTCCTGTAAAATCGTTGGATAAATCGTGGCAAAAAGTAGCGATACTGGCTGCCAAATCCACAAATCGTTCCTCTAGATCGAATTTCTTTTCGTTCATATTTTAAAAATTGATCCTGAGGTTGACCTAATTCTTAAATATAATTGATTATTTGGTAATTGAACTTGTGTTTTGTTCTTGAGCCTGTTCTTTTGTTTGCCTCTTATTTATGATGAAAAATGGTCTTGATGTCCAATTCGGCAAATTTTCTGAACATTTCCATAACTCCACAATATTTTTCCACGGAAAGGTCTACCGCTTTTTTAAGCTTATCTTCATTTAAGTTGGCCCCCGTAAAATGATACTCGATTACTACGGAATCATAATATTTCGGATGCTCATCGGTAAGGTTGGCTATGGTCTCTATTTTAAAATCGTCCACTTCCAATTTCATCTTTTTAATGAGCAAAGCCACATCCAAACCCGAACAACCTGCCAAAGATGACAACATTAGGGCCTTGGGACGCAACCCTGCTCCCGACCCGCCACTATCTTCACCGGCATCGATTCGTACAGTATGTCCAGATGGATTGTTGCTCTCAAAAGCCATCTCTCCCAACCATTTGGTAGTTATGTGATTTGTCATGACGTTTAATTTTTGTTTCTTGTAGGGTTCAAAAATACAATTTATAATCGCAATCATGCCCTTAGTAAATCCCCTATCTCCCGATCACGATCCCCAAACGAAAGAACTGGCCGAGTTCTTTAATGAAACGCTTGGGTTTTGCCCAAATTCCGTGCTGACCATGCAGCATAGACCAGCGATTTCCAAGGCTTTTATCAATCTGAATAAAGCTGTAATGGCCAATGAAGGGCGCGTAACTTCTGCCTTAAAACGAATGATTGCGTGGGTAAGCAGCAATGCCACGGGTTGCCGGTATTGCCAGGCACATGCCATCCGGGCTGCGGAACGTTACGGTGCCAAACAGGAACAATTGGACAACATTTGGGAATACCGGACGCATAACGCTTTCTCAGAAGCAGAAAAGGCTGCTTTGGATTTTGCCTTGGCCGCTTCCCAAGTGCCAAATACAGTGAATACCGACATTAAAAAGGAATTGTACAAACATTGGAACGATGGCGAAATTGTAGAAATGATGGGGGTCATTTCACTTTTTGGGTACCTCAACCGCTGGAACGATTCCATGGGCACGGATATCGAAGATGGAGCCGTGGAAAGTGCGGAAAAATATTTGGGGGAAGTGGGCTGGCAAAAAGGGAAGCATGATGGATCCATATATTAAATAGACTCAATAATCCAGACTCCCGGAAACCTTTTCTCGCAAATCTGATAAAACTTCTTCCTCAAACCAAGGATTTTTGCTCAACCAAAACCGATTTCTTGGCGATGGATGCGGCAACACAAAATAATCGGGCAAATATTCTTGGTAGTGTTTCACTGTTTCCGTCAAATTTCGCTTCATCGTATTGCCCAAATAGTAGTTTTGCGCATATTGACCTATCAAGACAGTCAGTGTCAAGTTTGGCATTTGATTTATAAGCGACTCATGCCATAAGGGAGCACACTCTGGACGCGGAGGTAAATCCCCTGATTTTCCTTTACCCGGATAACAAAAACCCATTGGGATCAGGGCAAAAAGTTGTTCATTATAAAATTGTTCATCCGTTACACCCAGCCATTTTCTTAGCTGCCTTCCGCTAGGGTCATCCCATGGAACCCCTGTTTGGTGGACTTTGGTGCCGGGCGCCTGCCCAATAATCGCAATTTTTGATTCTGGATGGGCAGCAACAATGGGTCTGGGCCCTAAGGGCAAATGCTCCTCACAATGTGTGCAGCTCCGTATTTGGAATAGTAGTTGGTCCATCTAATGTACTGGGTCGTAAAGTTGTGTTGAAGTTAACAACTATTTCTTCCCACCGACCACAATCACAAATTCGCCTTTTGGTGCCTTATTGTTGAAATGCTCTAATACCTCTGTAACAGTTCCGCGAACGGTCTCTTCATATAATTTGGTCAATTCCCTGGAAACAGAAATGGGCCGGTCTTCTCCAAAATACTCGGCAAAATGGGCCAAAGTTTTAAGTAGCTTATGGGGCGACTCATAAAAAACCATGGTTCTGGTTTCTTCGGCAAGTTCCAAAAGTCGGGTCTGGCGGCCTTTTTTTACAGGCAAAAATCCTTCAAAAACAAATCGGTCGTTGGGCAATCCGCTATTCACTAGAGCGGGAACAAAGGCAGTTGCCCCGGGCAAACACTCTACCTCAATATCGTTTTCAAGGCAGGCACGGGTCAATAGAAATCCAGGATCGGAAATAGCCGGCGTACCTGCGTCCGAAATGAGTGCGTAAGTTGTTCCTTCTTTCATTTTTTGCACCAAACCATCAATCTGTTTGTGCTCGTTGTGCATGTGATGGCTCTGTAGATGCGTGTTGATCTCAAAATGTTTCAGCAATTTACCGCTGGTCCGGGTATCTTCTGCCAAAACCACATCCACTTCTTTGAGCACTTTAATGGCCCGGAGGGTAATGTCCTCAAGATTTCCTATTGGCGTCGGAACCAGATATAGCTTTCCCATGGACCAAAGTTAAGGTCTTACAATCAAAATAAAATTGAAAAAATGGATTTATGCGAACCTTCTCTCAATAAGTGCCAAGAAACGGGCTTCGTACTCTTCCTTGCCCTCCCAATTGTTGTACTCGGGCTTTACCATATTGTTGATGAAGGATATGGACCGTTCCTCAGAATCTATGGTAGTGAGCTGGGAAAGTACGCGGGTATAATCCTCCATACTGTTGTTAAAAAGGTGCTTAACAAAAGCAAGCTTATCATTCAGCCCAACTTGAAAATCCTTGGCCAATCTATCGTTCAAAGATTTTGCCTTTTTCAACTGTGTGGACACTCCGTTATCTTCCCCGGCCGACAAATTATCCTTGTCGTTCTTCATAAAGTCGGGCTTGGCCACGAACTCGGCAAACACTCTTTCCAAGTCGGCATTGGAAGGCATTTCGGAAACCATGTCCTTGATGGTATCCATACCCGGTGTCATAATATCTTCTTGGTGCGGGTTGCTCTCGGGTACCGAGGTGTTCCCGCTCAAAACGGCATTGGCCATTTTTTCAAATCTTGAAGCTATCACGTTCTGGGAGACATCTACCTCCACATCGTTCAATTTCTCATCGATAAACTTTAGCACCGCCAACTTTTCGTAGATCCTTCTGGACTTGTCATATAGTGCCGCCAGATCGGTGTCTTCCCTGGCCGTAATAATTTCGGTGGACAATTTGATCAACTCTTCCCTCAACTTCTGTATCATAGCTTTTCTACTTTACTATAAAAATATAATGATTTCATGAATACCCTATCAACAAAAGGTTAAAATCTTATTGAAAACAGGGGTGTATTTTTTTAGTAGCTTTGTGCTTGTCCCAATATAACGGGAAAACCAACAATTTCTTTCAAAAATACGGTATGTTTCTCGAAAACACGGTCAACCCTAAAGAACAGTTTGGATGGATTGAGGTTATCTGCGGCTCCATGTTTTCTGGAAAGACCGAAGAGTTGATCCGAAGACTGAAGCGCGCCCAGTTTGCCAAGCAAAAAGTGGAAATATTCAAGCCCATTGTGGATACGCGTTATCATGAAGAAATGGTGGTATCCCACGATGCCAATGAAATCAGGTCCACTCCTGTTCCTGCGGCCGCAAATATCCGGCTTTTGGCGGACGATTGTGATGTGGTCGGTATTGATGAGGCCCAGTTTTTTGATGAGGAAATCATTACTGTTTGCAACGATCTGGCCAACCGTGGGGTCCGTGTGGTGGTGGCCGGACTGGACATGGATTTTAAGGGCAACCCCTTTGGTCCCATGCCCGCACTGATGGCCACAGCAGAATACGTGACCAAGGTACACGCCGTTTGCACCAGAACGGGCAATCTCGCCAATTATAGCTTTAGAAAGTCGCACAACGACAAATTGGTGTTATTGGGAGAGACGGAAGAGTACGAACCATTGAGCCGTGCTGCATTTTACAAGGCCATGTTGCGTGAAAAAATCAGGGATATGGACGTAAAATCCGAAGAAGTTAGTGCCAAAAAAAAGGAGACTAATGAATAGGGTGGGAGAAACTACACTGATCCTGGACTTATCCGCCCTGGAACACAACTACCGTTACCTCAGGTCCAAAATAAAGCAAGAAACCAAGTTTTTGGGTGTAGTCAAAGCTTTTGCCTATGGCAGCGACACTGTGACCATTGCCCGTAAACTGGAACAATTGGGTGCCGATTATTTGGCCGTTGCCTATGTAAGCGAAGGGGTTTTGTTGCGGGAAGCCGGAATTCAACTTCCCATTTTGGTATTGCACCCTTTGCCTTCCAATTTTGAGGATTTGATCGAGCATCATTTGGAGCCGAGCCTTTATTCGAGAAACATCCTGAACCAGTTCCTTGGAGCTGCGAACGCCAAGAACCAAAAGGATTATCCGGTCCACATTAAATTCAATACCGGATTGAACCGTTTGGGTTTCTCAGAGGCCGATGTAAATTTTATCGCTGAAGAAACCAAGCATAACGAATGCATCAGAATAGTTTCTTGTTTTTCACATCTAGCGGCATCCGAAGATATTAATGAGCGGGATTTTAGCCTGAATCAAATCGCATCTTTCAAAAATTTAAGCGGTGCGCTTATGGATACTCTGGGCTATGCTCCCATGCGACATATGTTGAATACTTCTGGAATCATAAATTACCCAGAAGCACAGTTTGAGATGGTCCGAAGCGGAATTGGACTTTATGGGTATGGCAACCAGGCCAAGGTAGATGAACAGTTAAGGCCGGTGGCAAGCCTAAAGACCATTATTTCTCAGATACATGAGATCGGGGCCAATCAATCCGTAGGGTATAACCGAGCATTCAAATCGAGCCACAATATAAAAAGTGCCACGTTGCCCATTGGACATGCCGATGGTATAGGGCGCCAATATGGGAAAGGAAAAGGATTTGTGACCATCAATGGAAAAAAAGCCCTTATTCTGGGGAACGTGTGCATGGACATGATTATGGTGGATGTTACCGAAATCGATTGTAAGGAAGGGGACGAAGCGATTGTTTTTGGTCCAAACAAGTCTGCTGAAAATTTTGCCGCGACGGCAAATACCATATCCTACGAAATCCTAACCGCCATATCGCAACGTGTAAAACGAGAGGTGATAAACACATGAAAATTTGATTCCAATAAATAAGTGTACCACTTTTTTTCTTAATTTGTTTCTGATTAACCAATACTCAACTATAAATGGGATTTTTAAAAGAATTTAAGGACTTTGCCATGAAAGGAAACCTGGTGGATATCGCTGTAGGTTTCGTTATGGGTGCCGCATTCAACAAAGTGGTGTCTTCGTTCACGGGAGGAATTGTTTCCCCCTTGATCGGATTGTTGTTCAAATCAGATTTCAACGATTTGAAATATGTCATTACCGAAGGAACGGTGAACGATGCCGGGGAAACGGTCGGGGAAATCGCTGTGCTGTACGGCGCCTTCCTTACCAATGTAATCGACTTCCTGATAGTGGCCTTTGTGATGTTTATCATCGTAAAAAGTGTGAACAAAATGAAGAAAAAGGAAGAACCAACTCCTGCAGCTCCAAAAGGTCCGACCCAAGAGGAACTGTTGGCAGAAATACGCGATTTATTGAAAAAACAATAATAGTACTGATGAAGTTTTTCGGTACGACCGCTACATCACAATAACCTTTAAAAACCGTCAATCTGTTTTCGCTAACATGTTGACGGTTGTTTTATTTATAACATTTTGTTATTTTTTATTGATTGGGGATAAAAAAGCTTGTTTAACTCGCTGACTAAAGTACCTTTGCGGCAAGAAATATTTTTATAATGAAAGTAGCAGTTGTTGGTGCCACCGGAATGGTAGGCGAGGTAATGTTGAAAGTATTGGAAGAACGTAACTTCCCTATTTCAGAATTGTTGTTGGTAGCCTCGGAGCGTTCCGTGGGCAAAAAACTCACTTATAAAAACGATGAATACACCGTAATCGGTTTGGCAGATGCCGTGGCTGCCCAGCCTGATATCGCCATTTTTTCCGCAGGAGGGGACACCTCTTTGGAGTGGGCCCCAAAATTTGCAGAGGTGGGTACCACTGTGATCGATAATTCATCAGCATGGCGAATGGACCCGACCAAAAAACTAGTAGTACCTGAAATCAATGCGAATGAATTGACCGTTGAAGATAAAATCATTGCGAATCCCAACTGCTCCACCATCCAAATGGTTTTGGCCTTAAATCCATTGCACAAAAAATATCAAATGAAACGTGTGGTCGTTTCCACCTACCAGTCCGTTTCGGGTACTGGCGTAAAAGCGGTGCAACAAATGGAGAACGAAGCCGCAGGAATCGAAGGTGAAATGGCCTATCCTTACCCCATTAACCGAAATGCATTGCCGCATTGCGATGTGTTCTTGGAAAACGGGTACACCAAAGAAGAGATGAAATTGGCCCGTGAGCCGCAAAAAATATTGGATGACCGTACATTTTCGGTTACCGCCACTGCTGTACGTATCCCGACTGCTGGAGGACACTCCGAATCCGTAAACGTGGAGTTCCACAAGGATTTTGATCTCGCAGAAGTAAGACAGCTTCTAAGCGAAACACCTGGAATTGTGGTGCAAGACAATCCTGAAACCAACACCTATCCCATGCCAGCCTTTGCCAACGGCAAGGACGATGTTTTTGTGGGCAGAATCCGTCGGGACGAAACCCAGCCCAACACCTTGAACATGTGGATCGTGGCGGACAACCTAAGAAAAGGAGCCGCTACCAATGCGGTACAGATCGCGGAGTATTTGGTGGAGAACAGTTTAGTTTCAAATACTTCTGAAGCTATTTCATAAAATTCGTTAAAGCATCGATTGCAGCCAATAGGTTTGTGTCTTTTGTGGTATTTTTATCGGAATCAATCCGAGAAAACATGAAAAACATAAGTCTGTTGGCTGCTTTGGTTTTATTCGCGGCCTGCAAAGAAGAATCTAAAAACAGAGAACCTATTACTGTGAACTACCCCACTACCAAAAAAGTTGATACTGTAGATAATTATTTTGGAACAGAGGTCCCAGACCCTTATCGCTGGCTGGAAGACGATCGTAGCGAGGAGACCGAAGCCTGGGTGAAAAAGCAGAATGCGGTCACATTCGGATATTTGGAAAAAATCCCTTTTCGCGAAGACCTAAAAAACCGATTGGAAAAACTCTGGAACTACGAAAAAGTCGGTTCCCCTTTTAAAGAAGGCGATTACACCTATTATTACAAAAACAACGGGCTACAGAACCAATATGTGGTCTACCGCAAAAAGGATGATGGCGAAGAAGAGGTGTTTTTGGATCCCAATACGTTTTCCGAGGATGGCACCACCTCTTTGATGGGACTTAGCTTCACCAAAGACGGTTCCAAAGCTGCATACCTTATTTCCGAGGGCGGAAGCGATTGGCGCAAAGGCATTGTTATCGATGCGGAATCCATGGAAATTGTGGAGGACACCTTGGTGGATATCAAGTTTAGCGGTATCTCTTGGAAAGGAAACGATGGCTTCTTCTATTCCAGCTACGACAAACCGGAAGGAAGCGAACTATCCGCGAAAACAGATCAGCATAAATTATACTATCACAAATTGGGAACGCCACAGTCCGAAGATAAAATCATCTTTGGAGGTACACCCGAAGAAAAACACCGCTACGTAGGCGGTTCCGTTTCCGAAGACCAGAAATATCTATTTATAACAGCATCTGTCTCAACATCGGGAAACAAGTTGTTTATGATGGATCTTTCCAAAGAAAACCCTGAACTGGTCACCATATTGGATGATACGGATTCCGACACCTACCCTATAGAAAATGAAGGCTCCAAACTTTATTTGGTTACAGATAGGGATGCGCCGAATAAAAAAGTTGTGACCGTAGACGCCTCCAATCCAACCCCGGACAATTGGAAAGACCTGATTCCCGAAACAGAAAATGTATTGACCGCCGGAACGGGAGGAGGATACTTTTTTGCGGAATATATGGTGGATGCGATTTCCAAAGTGCTTCAATATGATTATGAAGGAAAACTAGTGCGCGAAGTTAAGTTGCCGGGAGTAGGAAGCGCCGGTGGTTTTGGTGGCAAAAAAGAGGATAAGGAATTCTATTTCTCCTTTACCAACTACAATACACCTGGTTCCTTGTATAAATATGATGTAGAAACCGGTGAGTACGAACAATATTGGAAGCCTCAAATCGATTTTAATCCAGATGATTACGAGTCGAAACAAGTATTCTACAATTCAAAAGATGGTACAAAGGTGCCCATGATCATCACTTATAAAAAAGGTACGGAACTGAACGGTAAAAACCCTACCATTCTTTATGGCTATGGAGGTTTCAATATCAGTTTAACACCCTCTTTCAGTATTGTGAATGCCGTTTGGATGGAACAAGGCGGTGTATATGCCGTTCCCAACCTTCGCGGTGGTGGCGAATACGGTAAAAAATGGCACATTGCCGGAACAAAGCTCAGTAAACAGAATGTATTTGATGACTTCATCGCGGCTGCCGAATACCTGATCGAAAACAAATACACCTCAAAAGAGTATCTCGCAATTCGTGGGGGTTCCAATGGAGGCTTATTGGTGGGCGCCACCATGACCCAGCGTCCGGACCTGATGCAGGTGGCATTGCCGGCCGTAGGGGTAATGGATATGCTCCGTTACCACACCTTTACCGCCGGAGCCGGATGGGCCTATGATTATGGAACTTCCGAGGACAGTGAGGAAATGTTCAACTACATTAAGGGCTATTCCCCTGTGCACAATGTAAAGGAAGGAACGGAATATCCGGCCACCTTAGTGACCACAGGAGATCATGATGATCGAGTGGTCCCTGCCCATAGCTTTAAGTTTGCTGCGGAACTACAGGAAAAGCAGGCTGGTAATCAGCCTACGCTTATACGAATCGAGACCAACGCAGGTCATGGAGCGGGAACGCCGGTGAGCAAAACCATAGAGCAATATGCCGACATTTTCGGGTTCACTTTTTATAATATGGGATACGAGGAACTTCCCAACCAAGCCGTGCTCAAGGAGTTTAAAGATTGATATATTATTAGCTGTTCAGAAAGTAACTTAAAATGTCATTATGAACTCCTGCCAGCAGGCAAGGTATTTCAGAATCTCATCCATTAAAAACAAATGATGTGGGAACCTGAAACAAGTTCAGGTTGACAAACCTACCTTCTGAACAGCTTTTTACACGTTTATGCTAAAAGTCCATGTAGATTCTTTTGGTTACCAAGACCAGACCATTTTAAGGGACATTTCTTTTGAAGTGGCCCCTGGGGAACATGTGGCATTGATGGGCGAAAGTGGTTCGGGAAAAAGTACGTTGTTAAAAATTGTTTATGGTCTCCTTCATGTGGAGGATGGCTCCATTTTTTGGGGCAATACAGAAGCGCTCGGACCCAATTTTAATCTGGTTCCCGGAGAACCTTATATGAAGTATTTGGCCCAGGATTTTGATTTGATGCCTTTTATTTCCGTAGAAGAGAACATAGGTCAGTTTCTTTCGGTTTTTGAACGCGACACCCATCAAGAACGCATTGATGAACTCCTAGACCTCATCGAAATGAAATCGTTTGCGAGAACGAAAGTAAAATACCTCAGCGGTGGTCAACAACAGCGGGTAGCACTTGCACGTGTATTGGCTCAAGAGCCGGAGATTTTGCTTTTGGACGAACCCTTCGGCCATATTGACAACTTTAAGCGGATTTCATTAAGAAGAAATCTGTTCCTATATCTAAAAAAGCAGGGCATTACCGTGCTTACCGCAAGCCACGACCCTAGCGATGTGCTCCCTTTTGCAGAGCGCACCTTGATATTACAGCAAGGACGTGTCATTGCAGACAAAAATACCCAAGACCTCTACAAAAATCCTCCTGATTACTACACGGCATCATTGTTCGGGCAAGTAAACCAAATCCCGATGAAGCTGTTAAAATCCTATTCTGAAATTGAAAGGTCGATTCTGGTCTATCCCCATGAGTTCAAATTTTCCGATTCGTCGGGGCTTAAGGTAGAGGTTATGAATTCTTTTTTTAAGGGAACCCACTACCTCAATGAAGGTATGGCGGAAGATGGTACTGTGGTTTTTTTCAATTCGGAGAAAGAACAGGAAAAAGGAGCGACCATTTTTCTTAATGTATCTTTGAATACCATTAATAAAAGGCTTCAGGTTGGACAAAAAGCAGATACATAGGGAACTTCAGTTCAAGGCCATGCGCAGTAGTGGCGCAGGAGGCCAACATGTGAACAAGGTTTCGTCCAAAGTAGAACTCACTTTTAACATTAGTGAATCAGAAGGACTTTCGGATAGGGAAAAAGGTCGGATTTTCCTTAAACTACAATCCCGATTGACCAATGATGGAGCTTTGGTTCTTCAATGTGATGAGGCAAGGAGCCAGCACCGAAACAAAGACCTCGTCGTGAAGCGTTTTTTTGATATTCTAAAAAATGCGCTCGTAGTCCCAAAAAAAAGAAAGCCTACCAAACCCACTAAATCTTCCAAAGAAAAAAGATTGAAATCCAAAAAAATTACGGCAGATAAAAAGGCTGCCCGAAAGAGACCTGATTGGTCCAATTAAGACAGCCTCAACTGTTTCAAAAATGAAATAATGTTTCTGGACTAAAGGTTAATAGGATATCCCTTCTGTTTCCAAATATGGAAAAGCAATCAAATATTTTCCGAATCCGCCCATGTAGGATTCCCGCCATGCCCCAATCCAGTCCGCACCCTCGGACTTTGTAAGTGGCCTTTGAAAACCTCCATTGCCACTATATGCATTTTGCAAGGTAGAATTATTGTAGTATGCATTTGCTTGGGCCAGGGGAACCATATAATGGAACTTACTGGTCATCTCATGTGCTGGGTAGTTGCCATCGTTTACCTGTCTCACCTCTCCCCATCCATATAATCCGGTGGATTGGCCCAAATATTTGGTAAAGGCAAGCAAGTAACTTTCCAATCCTTTGCTACCCCCTTTAGTATCGCTACCTGCATAAGTAGGCAGATAATCGCTCAACCCTTCACTTGTCGTATAATCGTAGAAGTAGGAGTAGCTATAGCCCTGTACAATAGGGTTATTTTGCAAAACCGCAACGGCGTGACTATGTGCCATACTCGTTAAAGACGACATTGTAATGCACCAATACTGAAGGCCTTGGCCCGGAATATCCGAGGAAGCCCTTTTCAATTCAGTGGTAGTTCCATCAGGAAACACACTCAATTTGAAAACGTCCTTAAACCATCTTTCCGTTAAGTCCAAAGCGTCCTTATCTTTAAATATCAATCCATAATAGTGAAGAAAACTGGCATATTTTGAGGGGACATTCCAATGTGGTAGCACAGCAGCATGGTTTACCGTATAATCGGTCTGTTCCACACCATTGACGGCAATAACCGCATTGTTCGTTCCGGAGTATTTCATATTGTACCCGGTGTCGGCCGCAGAAGATTTCCAATTGGAACCAAATCCATCCTCATAATGATTTGTCAATTTATCAAACAGCCAATCCCTGCCATCTTTAAACCAATTCTCCACTCTAGCTTCTTCCTCTCCGGTCAATCCAGTGTCCAAGTTCATTGCCTTTATAAGGGACCAATTGTTCAATGTCTTTTCGAGCCATGCCGCGGTAAGGAAAAATGGATTGGTTTCCACTCCATCCAACCACGAACTCCTATTGGTAAAATCGAGATTGGGATCGTTGGCCCTTTTCAAAGTTTGATTCGCTATTGCCCTGGACAATTGTTCGGCATAGGCCATATCTCCGCCTTGATTGCGATTTGCCAGAATAAAGGCATACATTCCGGCATAAAATATGTTATCGGATACATAATGGGCACCATTGACTACATTGATAGGAACCGGATCACAACCTATCCTACATTCCCTAATGCCACTGGAGGGCATCCAGTCCAAGCGTCCGGAATTTGGGTCAGAAAGAAAATCCTGCGCTTCACTGATCATTCTAGCGATGTCCTCTCCATTTGTTCCCGGTTTTGAAAATCCTGATTCAAATCTGGAAACCATCGTATTTATCTGTGCATCGGTAAACATCACCTGATAGTATCCACTTTCTTCCCCTACTTGCTCATCCGGGGTATCATCCTCATCTTCTGGGGTGTCGATCTCTTCGTCAATTTCCTGGACTTCTTCTTTTTCTTCATCCAAAACAGCCTCTATGAACAAATCGTTGTCTTTATTGCAAGACGTAATAAAGACAATAAATGCTGATAGGATGATTAACATATTACGATTTATTAGAAATGGATTCATGGGGTTCGATTTTTGAAATGGGGTTAATTTTTTGAAAATCGTTAAATCAAAAAAAGTCGTTAAAGTGAACTATTATGTCGTTAAAATGCATTGATTAGATTCCAAATCTACGGACGAATCTCTGTTTTAGATGTTTTGCCTATAATTTTTTCGATGAAATGCACTATTTTTCAACATGTTAATTAAAATTAAGTCCCAAATCACCTATCAAAATAGGTATAACAGGTACTATTATGATGTTTCTCACACACCAAAGTGCCCTAGTTAATCCGTAAAATTTATGTTTTGGAAAATCAGATAAGACCAAATATGGATTTGTTGATTTTGAACAGCCACGATTATAAACATTTTAAAAAATGACCCTTGGTTATAATTCCCGTACGCCAGATTTAGTATCCTCGACACAAATGCTTAATTTTCAGTCAAATTATAACTAATTCAAAAAAATGATTTCTAAAAATGCAAACCTCAAAGCATGGTTGCTCTCCGTTGCCATGTTTTTGTCTTGTGCAGCGTTTTCCGTGGCACAAAGTGTTCCTTCTCCCGAGGACGTTTACGGATTTAGGGTGGGAGCCGATTACAAATTGGCCGATTATTCCCAAATTGAAGACTATTTGTCCAAATTGGACGCTGCTTCCAATAGGGTCAAAAAAATTGAGATAGGAGAAACGGTACTTGGCCGTAAAATGTACATGATGTTCATCTCTACGGAAGAAAACCTTGCCCAGCTGGACAAGTGGAAGGACATCAGTACCAAGCTTGCCCGTGTTCAAGTGAGCGATGACGAAGCTTTGAAACTTTCCCAAGAAGGAAAAGCCATCGTCTGGATCGATGGTGGGATGCACTCCACGGAATTGGCCCACGGTCAAATGACTTCCGAACTGGCCTATACCTTGGCTACTTCAGAAACCCCGGAAATGCAAAAGATCAGGGAAAATGTTATCACCCTTTTAATGCCTGTAATGAATCCAGATGGATTGGACATCGTTGTTGATTGGTATCGCAAGAATATGGGAACCGCCTATGAAACTTCTCGCCCTCCGATTCTATACCATTATTATATGGGCCATGATAACAACAGGGACTGGTTTATGAACATTATGCCCGAAACGTACAACGTAACAAAAATTCTCTATAACGAATGGTACCCACAGATTGTTTACAATCATCACCAATCGTCCCCATCTTGGACCAAGATCTCCATTCCACCCTATGCAGATCCTGTAAACCCAAAAATTCACCCGGCAATAACTGCTGCAGTGAGCGAAGTAGGTTCCGCAATGTCCAAGCGTTTTTCTTTGGAAAATATGCCCGGCGCCATTGCCGATAATTTTTACACCATGTTCTGGAACGGTGGTGGGCGCACCGTGCCATATTACCATAATATGATCGGTATTCTGACCGAAACGGGACATACCACACCAACCCCTC
The DNA here is from genome assembly GCF_033441595.1 of Flagellimonas crocea. Lineage (NCBI taxonomy): Bacteria > Pseudomonadati > Bacteroidota > Flavobacteriia > Flavobacteriales > Flavobacteriaceae > Flagellimonas > Flagellimonas crocea. Next base: position 587,892 of record NZ_JAUZVX010000003.1, read on the forward strand.
GATTCTATGACCCCGAAAAACTGCCAAAAACTGTAGCGGGTGGCACCCCTACGGACGGAACCGATATTATGTACCCAGACCCATGGAAAGGTGGCGAATCCCACTTTAGGGATGCCGTGGATTATATGCTGACCGCCACTTGGGCCACTTTGGACCTTGCTGCCGACCGCAAGAGCAATTACCTGTACAACATCTATAAAATGGGTAAATCGGCTGTTGAAAAAGGAAAGAGCGAAGGGTTGTTCGCCTACATCATAAGCAAGGAACAATGGGATTCTTTTGAAGCCGTAAATCTTGTCAACGTATTGCTCCAAGGAGGAATCGAGGTCGAAAAAGCCACAAAAGATTTTACCGTCAATGGCAAAGAATACGAAGAAGGTTCCTATGTAATCTACACAGCACAAGCCTTTAGACCTTACCTGATGGACCTTATGGAAAAACAAAATTATCCAACACGTTTCCAATACCCCGGCGGTCCTCCCGATACTCCATACGATTTAGCCGGATGGACATTGCCAATGCAAATGGGCATCGATGTGGATAAAATTGAAGAACCATTCAAAGCTCCGACCGAGAAAGTCAATGGTCTCGTATCGTATTACGATGGCGAAGTAAATAGGAACGGCTCCTTTGGATATGCCCTTAGTGCAAACACAAATGCTTCCGTGGCGGCAACCAACAAGGTTTTGAAGGCAGGAGGCACGGCATACAAGAGCATGGGCGAATTCAAAGCAGGAAAAGAAACGTTGCCCGCTGGGTCTTATATTGTTTCCGGGGACAAAGAAATGATAGAATCCCTTGCAGACGAGTACGGTCTTGAATTCACAGGTTTAGCAGCTAAACCAGAGGTGCAATTGAAGAAAATCCATCTGCCCAAAGTAGGTCTGTACAAATCCTGGGTGGCCAATATGGACGAAGGATGGACCCGTTTTGTAATGGACGAGTACGAATTTGATATGGATACTTTGCACGATGCGGACATCAAGACCAAAGATCTCTCGCAATATGATGCCATCATCATTCCATCTCAAAGACCAAGTTCCATTTTACATGGACATAGCAATTTGAGCATGCCCGAAAAATTCACAGGTGGCATTGGCCTAAAAGGGTCCATGGCGCTGAGCGACTATGTGGATGCGGGTGGAACCTTGATCGCTTTTGATGAAGCAAGTGACTTTGTAATTGAACAATTCGGGTTGCCATTGCGCGATGCCGTTGAAGGTGCGGACAGCAAAGATTTCTTTATTCCAGGATCTTTGATCAAGGCTGGTGTGGACACGTCCCATCCGTTGGCCTTTGGTATGAAGGATACGGTTGCAGTTTCATTTAACCGAAGTAGGGCCTTTACCATTGATAAACAACGGAAAACAGGTGAAGGAGGAACAGAGGACATCAAAGATGCTCCCGCACCCGATGTTGAGGTAATAGCCACCTATGCCGCCAAAGACCTACTGATGAGTGGTTGGGCCATGGGAGAGGACAAGTACATTGCCAAAAAGCCAGCCATGGTAAAAGCAAAGTATGGAAAAGGTTCCGCCATCTTGTTTGCGTTCCGTCCACAATTTAGGGCGCAGCCTCGCGGCACTTACAAATTGATTTTTAACGCGATTTACGAAGGCGCTTCGGAATAGCGGAACATATTAGTGTATAAAGAAAAGCCACATCAAATTGATGTGGCTTTTTTTGTAATTTGATTTACTAAAATGTTTCTATGGAAGAAAAATCAAAGCTGAGCAGGATAATTTTAATTGGAAACGGGTTTGACCGTTCATTGGCAATGCCAACATCCTATTCTCATTTTCTTGATTGGTCAAGATTACAGGCTATTAAAAATGCATTGGAAAATAAACCCTCGTTAAGATTGGAGCATCAAGAGTTCCGATTCGAAACCGCTTTGTTTCAAATCACTACAAATAAAGCTACAGCTAATTGGTTAAATGAAGCTATAAAAAATGTAAACTCATTTTCAAGTTTAGAAAAGAAACTATCACAAAAACGAGAATATTTATTTAAACTTTCTATAAGTCCCAAACACCCATTCATAACCGAGCTTTTAAACTTTGATTCTAAACATAAATGGGTCGATATTGAACAAATGTATTTTGATAGGCTTTTAAAAACAGGCAAACATGATATACGTCAGTTTCACCAATACTTTGAGCTGGTGAAGGAAGAACTACTCAAATACCTGAAGACACTAGAAATTAATCGACATAAAGGAGATGAAATCATGTCAATCTATAAAAAACACTTTTTTGGAAAAATTCTTAAGTATGATTCGTCCCTGAAAATTTATGAAGAAGCAGAGGAAATACCTACTCATTTTTATTTTGTGAATTTTAACTATACTAAGTTTTTAACCCATTTAATGGAATATGCCCCAGAGTACGCTGAAAATGATAATACAATAAATCATATTCATGGAGACTTATCTGAATTTCCTATAATATTTGGTTATGGAAATGAAACTGGTGAAAATTATTCTAAGTTGGAAGGCTTGGGAAATGATTATTTAGAAAACATAAAATCGACTCATTATTTTAACAGTACTCATTATAGAGACCTAGAGATTCAATTGAACAGTCCTTATGAAGTCTATGTGTATGGTCTTTCTTGTGGGTTGTCTGATCAAATTTTGTTGAATACAATCATGCAAAAAGAAAACTGCAAGCAGATTAGAATCTTTTACAATAAATATGAGGATGGAAATGACAACTATCGTGAGACCTTGATGAATATTTCAAGAGTGTTTGATGATAAAGAAGTTATGCGAAGCAAAATTATCCCAAAACAAAAGGATGATTATATTAGACAATTAATCACACAGGAATAATACCATCATTAAACAAAAGCTACCCAACCGATTGCCTTCACAATCATAATATCGTGTTTGTAATTTCTTCATTAAAAAGACATTCAAAACCCAAGCATTTAACTGCATTGGCCAAAAGCTCTGACTAAACTATGAATGGCTTTCGCCCTCCAGTTCCCTTGCAATCCAAGCAAAACTGTCCTGAACCTTAGGAAAAACTTGTTCTATCGGAACCAAATCGGGAATAATGTCAATATTTTCAATAAGTTGTTTGGGCTGTTCCCTCAAACCTGTTAGAACGGTTTTCACGTTTTTCTTGGATAATTCGAATATAATATTCTCCAAGGCATAGACCCCGGACTGGTCAATATGGGGCACACGATCCATACGTATAACCAGTATTTTTATATTCTCGTCAATATTTTTTATCTGATCCTGAAAAAAGGTGGAAAAACCAAAAAACAACGGCCCGTTTAAATGTTTGATGTATACACGGTCCTTGTATCTCTCGTAAAAATTCTCCTCGTCAAGCCAAGGCTTTTCACCCTCAAAACCTGCAATGGTACCAACGTCCATGCCTTTTTCTCCAATATCGCTAGCGCGTTTCATAAACAACAATGCCGCCAAGGTTACCCCGACTCCAACTGCTTGGATCAGACTGCCAAATGTGGTCCATAGTAAGACGATGATCAGCACCACAGAGTCAGCCTTGGGCATAACCTTCATGTGCCTGATACCACGTTTATCTATAATCTTAAATCCAATAGGAATCAATATTCCTGCCAGTACGGCCAAGGGAATATAAGCCGCCAGCGAACTTAGTCCCAATAAAACGGCCAAGAGAAATGTTCCGTGCAAGGCTCCTGAAAGCCTGGTTTTACCACCATTATTGATATTTACCACGGTACCCTTCGTAGCTCCTGCACCAGGTATGCCCCCAATCAATGCTGCTACCATATTGCCAATACCTTGGCCAATTAGCTCGCGATTGCTATTATGTTTGGTCTTGGTCATGTTATCTGCAATTACCGAGGTCAATAGTGAGTCAATTGAACCCAAAACCGCCAAGACGAGTCCATATTCCAAAACCATAAAATAGGCTTCACTATCAATACTGAAAAGGCCATCTATTTGCAATGACGGTAATCCCGAAGGTATTTCACCAATGATAGGAACATCCCAATTTATGAAATAGGAAAAGATGGATACCGCAATCAAGGCCACTAGAGCACTGGGCACGGTCTTATTGATTTTTGGAAAGAGGTAATAAATTATCACCGTCATTGCCCCCAAAACCATGGCCTGCCAATTAAACTCTGAAAATAATCTGGGCAGATCCGACATTACCTTTATAGTAGATTTTGCCGAATCCAAACCAACGAACGGGAATATTTGCAGGATGATGATAATGAGTCCTACACCGCTCATAAAGCCTGAAATTACGGGATAGGGAAAATATTTGATATATCCGGCAATGTTTACAAGCCCGAAAATTATCTGTAAAACACCGCCGACAAAGAAACTCAGAATAATGATGCCCATTGCACTTTCCAGGCTTCCCGTCAAATCAACGGCACTGGCCACCAAAGCAGCTGAAACCACGGTCATTGGTCCGGTAGGGCCGCTAGCTTGTGTTTTTGTTCCCCCAAACAAGGCGGCAAGTATTCCAATTGCGATTGCACCGTACAGCCCTGAGATTGCACCGAGACCGGATTGCACACCAAAAGCCAATGCCAACGGTAGCGCTACGATGCCCGCCACGAGTCCACCAGTAAAATCGCCTTTTAAATATTTTGTATCGTAAAATTTTGCCATAATTGGTTAGGTTCTATTGTGATTTCTATTTTACTTGAAATTTACAACTTTCGAAATTAACCCTCGAGCCTTTGGTATTTTATCTTGGTCCCCAACACATTCATTCTTACATAAATATCTATCGGCATGCGCCTTGTCCACTACTCTACGGATTGGTTCGACCATTTTCTTGAAATTCCCATCCGACTAGACAATTCTTTGCTGTGGTCCATGGCCAACTCCTGCGGAATCTTCATGAACGAATCATTTTTGAAGAAATACCTTTTCAAAAAAAGCAAAGGTAAAAAGGTTATTTAAACAAAATCGCCACCGCACCGATTGCCGTCACGATCAAAATAAAGCGCTTATAATTCTTTTCGTTGATTTTTTTTACCAAGAAAACACCCAAGAACAATCCCACAAATATGGCTGGGAGCAATCGTAAATTGATCAACAGACTTTCCACTGTGATTGTTTTCCAAACAAACACATGGAACGGCATTTTAAATAGATTGGTGATAAAAAATAACCACGCTGCGGTGCCCACAAACTCATTTTTGGGCAAGCGCATGGCCAAAAAGAAAATATTGGTAAATGCTCCCGCCAAGTTTCCGATCATGGTACAAATACCAGAGAAAACGCCCATAAACCCCGAAAACAACCAATGGGTTGGTACTTTTTCCGACTTTCTGCGGTCCCAAAAAACCAACATGCCCAAACTGATGAATATCACTACGACCATCGCCCATTTGAATTCCCGTTCAGGAAGATCCTTACCTATGAAAACGCCGATAAGTATCCCCAGGATCATCCAAGGCAAAAACTTAAAGATATATTTCCATTGTGTATGCCTATTATAGTAAATCACGGCAAAGGTGTCCCCAACGATGAGCAAAGGAATAAAAAGTCCGGTCGATGCCTTGGAACCAAAGGCCAGTGCCATTAGCGTTACATTAAAGATGGACATTCCCTTGAGCCCTGCTTTGGAAACCCCCATTAAAAAAACGGCAGTGGCAGCCATGGTCCATGCGGCAACGGAAATATCTGAATAAGCAGAAAGAAACATGAAGACTTTTTAATGGTTCACAAAAGTAACCCAAAAAAGCTATCTTTAGCTCCAGCCAAACTAATCAAATGAAACTAGAACTTTTAGATTACATCATCATTTTTGGATTCTTTGCAATTGTCCTTTTTATCGGGATCTATGTTTCCAAAAAATCAGGGAAAAACACAGCAGAATACTTTTTGTCCGGCCGTAGCATGCCCTGGTGGCTTTTGGGCTTTTCCATGGTGGCCACCACTTTCTCCACGGACACGCCCAATCTGGTAACCGATTTTGTGCGTACCGATGGCGTCTCCGGTAACTGGGGATGGTGGGCCTTTTTGCTCACTGGCTTGCTCACCGTATTTGTGTATGCGAAGCTTTGGAGAAAATCCAATGTTTCCACGGATATGGAGTTTTATGATTTACGGTACGGTGGAAAACCTGCTCATTTTCTCCGAGGGTTTCGGTCATTATATTTAGGTGTCGTATTTAATGTGATGGCCATGTCGGCGGTAACGTTGGCCGCCATCAAAATTGGACAGGTAATGCTTGGCTTGGAGCCAATTGAAACCGTACTGCTGGGAGGAACCATTACGGTAATATTTAGTGCCGTTGGTGGATTTAGAGGAGTGGTTTATACAGACTTTCTGCTGTTTTTCGTCGCCATGGGCGGGGCCATTGGTGCTGCGATTTATTTGGTGAACATGCCCGAAGTTGGTGGATTGGACAATATTTTGGCCAATGCACAGGTACAGGAAAAAATGTCCATCCTTCCCGATTTTTCGGATACCGACGCGCTGATTGGACTGTTGATCATTCCTTTGGCCGTGCAGTGGTGGAGCGCATGGTACCCTGGCGGTGAACCAGGTGGTGGTGGCTACATCGCACAGCGTATGTTGGCCGCAAAAAATGAGAACCATGCCATTGGAGCTACGTTCTTTTTCAACATATTGCATTATGCGCTTAGACCTTGGCCGTGGATTTTGGTGGCCTTGGCATCTATTGTGGTATTCCCTGACCTGGAAAGCATCCAGCAGGCATTCCCCAATGTGCCGGAGAACATTCTTAAAAACGACTTGGCCTATTCCGCCATGCTGACCATGTTGCCCACGGGCTTATTGGGTCTGGTAATGGCCTCTTTGGGTGCCGCCTATATGTCAACTATTTCAACCCACCTCAATTGGGGCTCCTCTTATATTGTAAATGATTTCTACAAACAACAGATCAATAAAAACGCTTCTGAAAAAGAATTGGTGAACGTGGGTAGGATTTCGACGGTTGTTCTGATGATACTAAGTAGTTTGTTTGCCTTGGAACTAAATAATGCCACGCAGCTTTTTGATATCATTATCATGTTTGGGGCTGGTACCGGCCTCATCTTTTTATTGAGATGGTTCTGGTGGCGGATCAATGCATGGAGCGAAATTGTTGCCATGTTTTCATCAGGAATCATTTCGATTGTTTTTTGGAAGCTGGAAGAACCATTGTTTTTGGCAGAAAGCGCACCATTTCCAACATGGAGCAAGTTTCCCTTGGTGGTGCTGATCACTACCGTTCTTTGGCTGGCAACCACATTTTTGACCAAACCGGAGGAGAACAAAGTACTCTACCGTTTCTATAAGATTACAAAACCGGGAGGTCCCGGATGGAAAAAAATTCACGAAGAAGCCAAAGCAGAAGGAATATCCCTGGAGGATGGCAATGTAAAATGGAGTGTACCATCCGGTGTTCTGGCCATGATCGTAGGGTGTATTTTGGTGTATGGGTGCCTATTTGCCACAGGAAACTGGATTTATGGCAACTATCCGTTGGCCATAGGCCTTACTATTTTGGTATTGATAGCCACCTTTGTGCTCTTGCGAATTTGGCGCGGGATGAGAAATGTATTTTGATGGGCACTAACCCCTCAACTCCAGCAATCTCGCCAAATATTTCCCGACCACATCAAACTCTAGGTTTATGGTGTCTCCTACTTTGTAGGTGTGGAAGCGGGTGTGCTGGTGAGTGTACGGAATAATGGCAACACTGAAGCTATCCTTCTGGGAGTTGACAACGGTCAAGCTTACGCCATCCACGGTAATGGAACCTTTTTCTATGGTGACATTGTTCAACTTTGGGTCATACGCAAAGGAATAAACCCAACTTCCATCTTTCTCCTCGATGGATCTGCAAACCGCGGTCTGGTCCACATGTCCTTGAACAATATGTCCGTCCAAACGGGCACCGAGCAACATGGCGCGCTCGAGGTTTACGACTTCGCCGACCTTCAAATCACTAAGATTGGTCTTGTTCAACGTCTCCTCAATGGCAGTTACCGTATAGTTTTCGCCATCAATGGAAACCACTGTAAGACACACCCCATTGTGTGAAACGCTCTGGTCTATTTTCAATTCCGAAGTAATGTTCGAACTAACTGTGATATGAAGATTTCCTCCCTCTTTTTCTAGCTTTTCAACTTTCCCCAAAGTCTCTATGATCCCTGTGAACATGTGTCTTATTAATTGACTAGTTTTGTAATGCAAAAGTAGCCATAACGGCATTCATTTTATGAAGGAAGAGCAAAAAATAAAGTTAGGGATTTCCATAGGGGACATTAACGGTATCGGGTGCGAGGTAGCACTCAAAACATTTGAGGACGCAAGAATGTTGGATTTTTGCACCCCCGTTATATTTGCATCCAACAAAACCGTTTCCCACGAAATTTCAAATCTAGGAATGGATTTAAAATTCAACGGGGTCCGGGATGCCGATCAAGCCCTAGAGGGCAAGGTAAATATTGTAAATGTTTGGAAAGAGGTTCCTACCGTGGAGTACGGACAGGCCACCAAGGAAGGGGGAAGTTTTGCGATAAAATCCTTGAAAGCCGCTGTCGCCGCATTGAAAGATGGCAAAATTGATGTGCTGGTCACAGCTCCCATCAACAAAAACAATATACAGTCGGAAGACTTCAAGTTTCCTGGCCACACCGATTATCTGGCCCAAGAGCTCCAAGGAGAAAGCTTGATGTTTATGGTAACCAATAAACTCAGGGTGGGTCTCCTTACCGATCACATTGCGGTCAAGGATGTCGCCAAGGCCATTACCCCAAAGCTCATCCGAAACAAAGTGGCCATCATGGAAAAATCCCTTCAAATGGATTTTGGCATCCGTAGGCCCAAGATTGCCATTCTGGGAATCAATCCGCATAGCGGGGATAACGGCACCATTGGAGAAGAAGATGATAAGATTTTGAAACCGACCATTAAGGAGCTTTTCAACAAGGGGACCTTGGTATACGGACCCTATTCGGCCGACAGTTTTTTTGGTTCCAACAGCCATCAGAATTTCGATGCCATTTTGGCCGCCTACCATGATCAGGGATTGATTCCCTTTAAGACCCTTTCCTTTGGAAAAGGCGTAAATTATACGGCCGGCCTGGATAAAATACGTACCTCACCAGACCATGGAACCGCTTATGAAATTGCCGGAAAAGGAGTGGCCGACGAGAGTTCCTTTAAAGAAGCCGTTTTTACCGCGCTACAAGTGTTCAAAAACAGGACGGAGTATTTGGAACTCACCAAAAACCCCTTGCAAAAGCAGAAAATAAAGCGAGGCGGATAAAAAGTTGACTGCATTTTGGATATTTGTTGTGGAAGGAATTGCAGTTTTGTAAATTAGTAGTATCTTTGCACCCGCCTTTAAAGGCTGGTACACAAACCTTAAGTGTAGAAATGATGAAGCTGAAAGAGTTTAATATCCCTTTTTCAGGTCTGAAATTGGGAAAACATAACTTTGTGTACGAGATTGATGATGCGTTCTTTGAATCTTTTGACTACCAAGAATTTAACGGGGCCTCCGTTCAAATTGATGCCATTTTGGAAAAAATGAGCACAATGATGGAACTCGAGATTGAAGCGAAAGGCACCATAAATGTGGATTGCGATGTAACGGGCGAGCCTTTTGACCAGCCCATTGCTTCCAATTTAAAACTCATCATCAAGTTTGGTGAAGAGTACAATGATGAAGATGATGAAATCTTGATCATTCCACATGGGGAGCACCAATTCAATATAGCACAGTACATTTACGAAATGTTGGTGCTGGCCGTTCCTCCCAAAAGGGTTCATCCCGGGGTCGAAGACGGAACATTGGAATCCGATATTTTGGACAAGCTCGAAGAATTACAGCCAAAAGAGAACAAGAAACCATCAGAAAACACCGATCCCAGATGGGACGATTTAAAAAAGTTACTAACGGATAAATAGGTTTATAATGGCACATCCTAAAAGAAAAACATCAAAAACCAGAAGGGACAAAAGAAGAACCCATTACAAAGCAGTTGCGCCAACAATTGCCAAGGACTCTACTACAGGTGAAATGCACTTGTTCCATAGAGCGCACTGGCACGAAGGCAAATTGTACTACAGAGGTCAAGTACTGATCGACAAGACAGAAGAGGAAACTGCGGCCTAATCGCAAATCCCTAAAAATAAAGCAACTCCCGTTTCATTTTGACGGGAGTTTTTTTATGGGTCACTGTTAACACTCAAAATCGACCCAATTTTGACAAGAAAGTCATATAAAATGACTAATTTTCACCGCTTTTGGGTCAAATTTCAATGTTTTTGACAATAAAGAGAGGCTAAAATGAAAAAAACAACAGCAGCAATAACAGCTGTAGGAGGGTACGTTCCCGATTTTGTTCTTTCCAATAAACTATTGGAAACCATGGTGGATACCAACGATGAATGGATCACCACAAGAACCGGAATCAAGGAACGAAGAATCTTAAAAGAGGAAAACGCGGGAACATCTTACATGGCAATCAAAGCTGCTGAAGATCTACTCCAAAAAAGAGGCATTGATGCTTCAGAAATCGATTTTGTACTTGTCGCCACTGCAACACCGGATTTACCGGTTGCTTCCACCGCAGCTTATGTAGCTTCGGAAATTGGCGCTGTTAACGCTTTTGCCTACGACCTGCAGGCAGCATGTTCCAGTTTTTTATATGGCATGTCCACCGCAGCGAGTTATATAGAATCGGGCAGATATAAAAAAGTTTTGGTCATTGGGGCGGATAAAATGTCGTCCATTATAGACTATACCGATAGAACTACGTGTATTATTTTTGGTGATGGTGCCGGAGCGGTGCTTTTTGAGCCGAATGAGGAAGGTTTGGGTCTACAGGACGAATACCTCCGATCGGACGGAATTGGCCGCCAGTTCTTAAAAATCGATGCAGGAGGTTCCATTTTGCCCGCATCAGAAGAAACCGTAAAGAACAAACAGCATTTCGTTTACCAAGATGGAAAGTCCGTATTTAAATTTGCCGTTTCCAATATGGCAGATGTATCGGCATTGATCATGGAGCGGAACAATTTAACAAAGGACGATGTACAATGGTTGGCTCCACACCAGGCCAACAAGCGTATAATCGATGCCACGGCAAATAGAATGGGAGTAGCGCCCGAAAAGGTCCTAATGAACATTGACCGTTACGGAAACACCACTTCCGCCACCCTGCCCTTGTTGCTATACGATTACGAGAAGCAGTTGAAAAAAGGAGATAATATTATTTTTGCCGCCTTTGGAGGAGGCTTTACATGGGGTTCCATTTATTTAAAATGGGCCTATAATTCATAATCACACAACTAACAAAATTATATTCCATGGACATTAAAGAAATTCAGAGTTTAATCAAGTTTGTTGCTAAATCGGGTGCTAGCGAGGTGAAGCTGGAAATGGAGGATATCAAGATCACCATTCGAACGGGAAGCACTGGATCGGGCACTCCAGAAACCACCATTGTTCAACAAATACCAGTGGCTCAGTCCCCTGCCGCTCAAGCACCGGTAGCCCAAGCACCAGCTGCAAGTCAGGAATCACCTGCGCCGGCCGCAACCGAGTCCAAAAAATCGGACGATTCCAAATACATCACCATCAAATCCCCAATAATCGGAACATTTTACAGAAAGCCTTCTCCGGACAAACCGGCATTTGTGGAGGTTGGCAGTTCCATCAATAAGGGAGATGTACTTTGTGTGATAGAGGCCATGAAACTCTTTAATGATATTGAATCAGAAGTTTCAGGTAAAATCGTCAAGATATTGGTTGATGATTCCTCTCCCGTCGAGTTTGACCAACCATTGTTCTTGGTAGACCCTTCATAGTGATTTTGAATGGTTCTTTTTGAACAGTATCCATAGTTCAAGGGACATTTAAGATTTAGAATTCAGAATTTAAGATCGTATTCTATGTTTAAAAAAATATTGATTGCAAATAGGGGTGAAATTGCCTTAAGAATCATAAGGACCTGCAAGGAAATGGGAATTAAAACCGTGGCGGTCTACTCCAAGGCCGACGAGGAAAGCCTTCATGTGAGGTTTGCAGATGAAGCAGTTTGTATCGGTCCTCCGCCCAGCAGCGAGTCCTACTTAAAAATTCCAAATATTATAGCGGCCGCGGAAATTACCAATGCGGATGCCATTCACCCAGGATATGGATTTCTTTCGGAAAATGCCAAGTTCTCCAAGATATGTGCCGAGCATGATATCAAGTTCATAGGCGCCTCTGGAGAGCAGATTGAAAAAATGGGCGACAAGGCCACCGCAAAGGAGACCATGAGAAAAGCCGGGGTTCCAACCGTTCCCGGATCACAAGGCCTGTTGAAAGATGTGGAACACGCCAAGAAAGAGGCCAAAAAAATGGGCTATCCCGTTATGATCAAGGCCACTGCAGGTGGTGGTGGTAAGGGTATGCGCGCCATTTGGTCCGAAGACGAAATGGAGAAGAGCTTTAATAGTGCTGTTACCGAAGCAACTGCAGCTTTTGGAAATGGCGGAATGTACATGGAAAAGCTTATCGAGGAACCTCGCCATATCGAAATCCAAGTGGTAGGGGACCAGTACGGCAAAGCTTGCCACCTGTCCGAAAGGGATTGTTCCGTACAGCGTAGGCACCAAAAGCTTACCGAAGAGACCCCTTCTCCTTTTATGACGGACAAACTCCGTGAAGATATGGGGAAAGCCGCTGTGAAAGCTGCAGAATACATTAAATACGAAGGTGCGGGAACCATCGAGTTTTTGGTGGACAAACACCGTAATTTCTATTTTATGGAGATGAACACCCGTATTCAGGTAGAGCACCCCATTACGGAACAGGTAGTGGACTATGATTTGATCCGTGAACAAATCTTGGTTGCGGGAGGTGTTCCAATTTCAGGAAAAAATTACTACCCAAAATTGCACTCTATTGAGTGCAGGATCAACGCAGAGGATCCCTATAATGGATTCAGGCCTTCCCCAGGGAAGATTACCACCCTTCATATTCCAGGTGGGCACGGTGTTCGTTTGGATACCCATGTGTACAGTGGATATATGATTCCTCCGAACTACGATTCCATGATCGCCAAATTGATCACCACGGCACAGACCAGGGAAGAGGCCATAAACAAAATGAGAAGGGCCTTGGACGAATTCGTAATTGAAGGTATAAAGACTACGATTCCATTTCACCGTCAATTGATGGACCATCCTGATTATTTGGCAGGTAATTATACCACCAAATTCATGGAGGATTTTAAAATGGATCCAAAATATCTAAACGAACATTAAACAAAGCCCCGATAAAATCGGGGTTTTCTTTTATGCAATTAAGCTATTGGGAATATAAAAGCTGGTTTTCCGATGTCGATTTTACCATTGTCGGCAGTGGCATTGTTGGCCTAAACTGTGCTATCAGCCTGAAGGAAAAGTACCCCAAAAGCAACATTTTAATTCTAGAAAAAGGAAGTTTGCCACAAGGCGCCAGCACCAAAAATGCAGGTTTTGCCTGTTTTGGCAGCGTTTCCGAAATTTTATCCGACCTGGAGCAGCATACAGAAGAAGAAGTGGCGAAACTCGTCCAAAAACGCTGGAACGGGATTCAGAGACTACGACATCTTTTGGGAGACAGGGCCATAGGATTCGAGCTCAACGGAAGTCACGAACTTTTTCCTTTGGAAAAACCTGAGTTTTATGAAAAATGCTTGGAATCCATTCCTTATCTCAACCGTTTGATGGAGCCGATTTTTGCCAAAAACCCTTTTGTCACCAATTCCAATTTCTTCGGGTTCTCCAACATTCAGGAAAAATACATCACGCACCAGCTGGAAGGGCAATTGGATACGGGGAAGATGATGCGTTCCTTGATTCAAAAATGCTTGTCCATGGGAATCCCTATTTTAAATGGGGTTATGGTCAAAGACGTAGTTGAAGCCAATCAAAAAGCCATCATCAGGACAGCCGATTTTGATTTTGCATCCAAAAAAGTTTTTGTGGCCACCAACGGGTTTGCATCAAAACTTTTGAAATCAGAAACGATAAAGCCTGCTCGCGCCCAAGTGCTGATCACGGAGCCCATCAAAAATCTACATATAAAAGGTACCTTCCATTTTGATGAAGGCTATTACTATTTCCGAAATATTGATGAGCGGATTCTATTTGGTGGGGGTAGAAACCTTGATTTTGACACTGAGGAAACCATGGAGTTTGGGGAAACGGAAATTATCCAAAACAAGTTGGAAGAACTGCTCCAAAAAATGATTTTACCTCAACAACACATACAAATCGAACGCAGATGGAGCGGCATTATGGGTGTTGGTGCCCAAAAGTCGCCCATAGTGAAACAAGTTTCAGATTCTGTTTACTGTGGGGTCCGTTTGGGCGGAATGGGTGTGGCACTCGGCAGCCTTGTTGGCCAAGAACTTGCGGATTTAGCCAATCAATAAAAATCAAGAGCAAACAACGAGTTCAAGAATCAATAATTTTTCTGTATTGAGTTTGAACTTTACTTTTGGTATTATAAATCAAACCATTCTTCCGTCCAACAAATTGATGATTCTGGAGCCATATTCGGCGTTTTTCTCGGAATGCGTCACTTGGATTATGGTCACCCCTTCATCGTTGAGTTGTTTGAAGAGTTCCATGATTTCCTCGCCCTGTTTGGAATTGAGGTTACCTGTGGGCTCGTCTGCCAAAATCAATTTTGGGCTGGCAATCAAAGCCCTCGCTACCCCGACCAGCTGTTGCTGGCCACCACTAAGTTGAGCGGGGAAAAGGTCTTTTTTGCCCACAATATTGAAACGGTCCAGCATATCGGCCACCATGGCCTTACGTTCGGAGCCTTTGATTTTTTTATAGATCAATGGCATTTCCAAGTTTTCTTTTACCGTAAGCTCATCCAACAAATGATAGGATTGGAATACAAATCCGATGTATTGTTTGTACAGATTGGACCTATGTTTTTCTTTGAGGGAATGAACGGATTCATCCATAAAATTGTATTCTCCTTCATCAAAATTATCAAGCATCCCGATGACGTTGAGCAATGTGGATTTTCCCGATCCAGAAGGTCCCATTATTGAAATAAACTCTCCTTCTTCCACTTCCAGATTGATGTCTTTCAGCAAAAAAATACGTTGGCCTCCCGTAGTGACCCATTTGAATATGTTGTTGAGTTGTAATAGCATAGTATGTTTATTTATTCGTCTTTTAATGATTCCACTGGATTGGCTATAGCAGCTTTAAAACTCTGCCAGCTTACCGTTAAAAAAGTAATCAGAAGTGCTGTTGTTCCCGCCAAAGCGAATATCCACCAACTGAAATTTGTTCTATACGTAAATCCTTCCAACCATTGGTTCATTACGTACCAAGAACTTGGTATCGCAATAATGAAGGCCAATCCTAACAATTTTACAAAGTCTTTGTTCAATAAAGTTAGTACTTGCGTTATAGTGGCGCCGTTTACCTTTCTTATGCCTATTTCCTTTTTTCGCAGCACAACGGTATATGCCGTAAGACCAAAAAGTCCCAATGAGGCTATAAGAATGGAAAGAACGGTGAAAATCTGAAAGGCCATTCCAAATGCTTTGTCCTGTTCATATTGGGCTTCAAACTTTTCGTCCAAAAAGGTATAGTTGAAAGTACTTTCGGGAAAGACCTCTTGCCATTTGTTTTGAACTTGGCTTAGCGCGGTTTCAATCCCTGCAATTGAGGTGGAAGATTTATCGATTTTCACCAACAGGTTGCTCATATTATTTTCATATCTAATAACCATGGGCAAAACAGGTGTTTTTAGTCCGAAATGATAATAATCCTTAATGATGCCCATAACTTTCCATTTATTGTTTCCCCAAAAAGTTACCGTTTTGTCCAATACTTCCTCAGGAGAAGAGATTCCCAAAACTTTTAAAAATGTCTCGTTAACTACGATTTGATTGCTCTCCAAATTAGCATTCTTCACAAAGGTTCCCCCTACCAAAAATTCAATGTCCATCAAGTCAAAATATTCTGGTTGGGCACGGTAGGTATAGAAAATATTGACCTCATCACTTCTCCCGTCAGGCAACCAAATTCCTCGGGAAGAGGAGAGATTGTCAAAACTATCCCCTGGATACGTATCTGCAATAGCCGTTTTCTCTATAAAGGGGAAGTCCTCCAATTGTTCTTTCAACACCCTAAAATCATTATTTACCAAAGAATCCGACTTGGTCGAGACCACCGTTCCGTGCAGGGCAATAATTTGACCAACATCGGCACCAATAGGTTGATTATCCAAAAAATTAATTTGTTTGGAGATAATGAATGTCCCGGTCAATAAGACAATTGTAGCAAAAAACTGTGTGACGATAAGTCCTTTTCGTAGCCCGATGCCTTCCGTAGAAGTCCTTACCTTTCCTTTTAATGCTTTGGCCGGTGAATATCTGCTGAGCAAGAAAGCGGGATAAAGTCCGGCCAAAATCACACCTCCTATTATAAAAATAAAATAAGGGATAAAACTTACCATGACACCCCAATCAAGATTGAGCTCATTTCCGGTAATGTTGTTGTAGAGAGGCATTGCCCCAAAAATCATCAACAGGGCTATGGCAATGGCAATAAAGTTGAGCAATACGGACTCCATTAAAGATTGGACAATGAGCTGCGATCTTTTTGCGCCGGCAACTTTTCTTATGCCTGCTTCCTTCGCCCGCTCCATCGACTTTGTCGTCGAAAGGTTTACATAGTTCAACCAAGAAAGAACAAGTATTATAAAAGCGATGGCCGTTAAGAATTTTATTCTCAAAATACTACCATTGACTGTGACTTCATAAGGCTTATCGGAATATAAATGAATATCCTCAATAGGTTCTATGTTATGTCTTTCGGTTTCACTTTTTTCAATATCGCTGTCAATTATTTTTTGACGCAAGACATCAATATTGGTGTTTGGAGCCAACTTCAAATAGGTGTAATAGTTGTTCATGTTCCAATTTAGCACATGGGCCGTAGGCCCAAAATCCGTCAAAGTTTTTTCCGTCTCAAACGAGATGAGAAACGAATTTCTATAATGGGTGTTTTTCGGAACATTTTCCATAATACCCGTAACGGTCAGTTGCGTCTCTTGGCCATCTTCAAATACGGAAATTGGTTTTCTCATAGGGTTCTCCTGTCCAAAAAGTTTTTCGGCAAAAGATTTTGAAAGTACAATCGAATTAGGTTCTGTTAGAGCGGTTTCCGCATCTCCCTTGATCAAAGGTTGATTGAAAATATCGAAGTAGGAAGGGTCTGCCAATGACCCCAATGGCTGCTCCAAGATTTTTTCTCCAACTTTAAAGGCTAATTTTTCAAAATAATAAAAGCGTACATAGTCCACTATTTCTGGAAACTTTTCCTTTAAGGCAGGGCCAGAGGCATTGTATGTTGCTGCATCACCCGCCACATAAGTGTCCCCTTCAAGATAATCCATGTATGTTCTATAGACATTTTCAGAACCTTCGAATGTGTCATAACTCTTTTCGTAATTAACATAGAGCATTATAAGCACAAATGAGGCCACTCCCAGAGCAAGGCCAAAAATGTTGATGATAGAATACAACTTGTTCTTCAGCAAGTACCTTAGAGCGATTTTTAGATAGTTTTTGAACATAGCTTAATTGTTTCAATGAGGAATTACTCAGTTCGTAAACTTTTTACGGGGTTTGCAGATGCCGCTTTTATGGTCCTTGTTCCCACCGTAATGAAAGCTATCAGAACGGCCATTAGCCCTGCTACCACAAAAAACAAAGGGCTCAGGCTTACATGAAAGGCGTAGTTCTGAAGCCATTCGTTCAAAAAATACCAAGCAATCGGCGTAGCAATGATAAAGGCAAGTCCCACCAGCTTTAAAAAATCCTTGGTCAGTAACAGGGCAACGGAAGAAACACTGGCGCCAATAACCTTGCGAACCCCTATTTCCTTGGTTCGCTGTGCAACCACCAACATGGAAATGGCAAATAATCCCAAACAGCTCAGTATGATTCCCAATACACTGCCACTGGTGATAATGGTGGCCATGTTCTTTTCCCTTCGGAATGTCCTGTCCACATTCTCGTCCAAGAAGGACCCCAGGAACTCCGCTTGCGGTTCTATCTTTTCCCAAGTACTTTTTATGGCATCAAAGGAGCGGGCCTGTTGGGTCGAAGCAATTTTTACATAGGCGTAGTACAGGTCCCAATCTTTGTTCATGAATAGGGTAAGGGGCTGTATGGTTTTGCTGATTTCTTGGAAATTATAGTCTTTGACCACACCTATTACGGAATAGGTGATGCCATCGTCCATGGGAATACGTACCGAAAGCGGGTCTTCCTCGCCCAATTGTTTGGCCATGGTCTCATTGATCACCAAGCTAAGGCTGTCAATGGCATAATCCCTATCGAACATTCTTCCTGCAATCAATTCCAGACCCAGTGTTTTGGCGTATTCATAGTCTACCGTCAATGCATTGGTGACCACGCCCCTTCCTTTATAATCAAAGCCCATCATACTTGAGTAAAGGCTACCATCGCGGCCCATTCCCAAGTTGTTGTCCGCCCCGGTTACACTCAGCACTTGTGGATTGTCCTTCAGTTCTTCTCGCAATAGATTTACGACGGTATAGCTGTTCTTTTTGCCAGTGAGAGGTATAGATACCACTTGCTCCTTGTTGAAGCCCAGGTCCTTATTGCGCATAAAGTCTATTTGGCCATGGAGTACCAGGGTTCCACTAATCAAGATGATGGCAATGGCAAACTGAAGCACGATCAAACTGTTGCGCAAGCGATTTTTTCCAAGGTCTAATTTCCCCTTTAGTGCCTTAAGGGTGCCCAGTCTGCTCATAATAAGGGCAGGATATCCCCCCGCGATCAAGGTGATGCAAAAAATGGCAACGGCAAATAGCAGAATTACGTTCGGTTGTGCTACATCGGCAAATGTGGCCTTGGTCTTAAATAGGGTCTTGAACGGCTCGAGCAACAGATTGCTGGCAACAAGGCCCAGTGAAATGGACGTTAAAAATACCAGGATACTCTCCAACCAAAATTGAAAGAACAGTTGCTTTTTTACGGCGCCTAGTGTTTTTCGCATTCCTATTTCCTTCAGGCGCTTTTCGCTCAATGCGATGTTCATGTTGATGAAATTGGCACTTACGATAAAAATAATGACCAAGGCTATTCCCAAGATAATCAAGGGAAAAGTGCGAGGGGCCCTTGCTACTCCTCCTTGATATGTGGCAAAATGTAGGTCGGTCACCGGCATCAAATGAAACTGTTTGTACTGTCCATTGGCATCGGGGACGGCGCCATCTCTTTTACTGCTTTCAATACTTCCTTTGTAATGAAGGTTTGCAAACGACCGGGTGTTCTCTTCAAATTGGGAAATGGACATTCCTTCTTCCAATTGAAGATAGACCGGTAAAAACTGTGAATCCCATACATCCTGACTGGATGCATATTCCGGATGGTTTTCAAAAGGGATTATAATTTCAAAATCCAAACTGCTGTTCGCGGGGGTTTCTTCCAAAATGGAGGCCACTATGAAAGGTTTTTCCTCCCCGCCTATTTGGAGAGTTACGGTTTTTCCTATGGGGTCCTCTTTTGCAAATAGTTTGTCGGCCGCTTCCCGCGTCAATGCAACCGCGTTTTTGTTCGGAATAGGGTTTTCGATATTCCCGGAAAGAGCAGGAAAATTAAAAACCTCAAAAAAACTGGCATCGGAATATTCCGCGTCAAGGTTAAGGTCCTTTTCCTTGTAAGTCACCAAAGCGTCCTCGCTAATAGAACGGGCTATTTTTTTTATCCCCGGAACCTCTTCCATAAGCGCAGGCGCCAAGGGCACAGGGTTGGAAGTGGATACTTCGGTGCCCCTAGGTGTTTGGTTGGAAATATATAGTTGGTACGTGGCCCCCTTACTTTTATGGAACTGATCAAAGGAAAGCTCGAACAACGCCGTCATTACCAAAAGAATGGCCACGGTAAATGCGCAGGTCAATCCAACAATATTTGCTATTGTAAAGACCTTGTTTTTGATAAGGTTTCTCCAGGCAATTTTTAAATAATTCTTGATCATGGTTTTCGTTTTTGTTTGATGATTTATTCCTGCCTTAGGGCATCCACAGGATTCTGATTTGCAGTTCGTGTATAATTGATTGTGGCTATCAATGCCACCAATACCAAAATAAAAAGACTACAGGCTGCGAATATTCCCCAGTGCATCTGCATTTTGAAAGCAAAATTCTGCATCCATTTGTCCGCCGTTAGCCATGCAGCGACCAACCCCAACAAAACCGCTGGAACAGCAACATATTCCAAGTCAGAAACAAATGCCTTTAGGATATCTGCCAATGTTGCCCCGTTTATTCTTCTTATCGCTAGTTCCTTTCTTCGACGAACCGATTCGTTATAGGTATAGCCCAACAATCCTATAATGGTAACCATCAAAATGATGAGGTTTCCGATCAACATGGCGTTCCGAAACCCTTTTTGGCCCTTGTATGCCTTTAATTGCTCTGTTTCCAAACTCTTGACCTGTGCATCATCATAAGGAAATCCTAGATTGAGAACCTCCGTAAGTTTATCCACAATTCCTTCTTGGGCACCTTCATTGACAGCTACCAGAATATTAAATGACATGGAAGGGTCTTCTATTTTGAGTTCTTCAAACCGCTCTTCGGGCTGATAGAAAAAAACGGACGGACGTAAATCGGGTTCTGAAATGGATCGTATCACAAAATCAGGATAAACTCCACGGATGGTTGCATTGTCATGTGCGGTAAGAGTCACTTGCCTTCCTGTGACATCTCCGGACCAACCGTTGTTCAGTTTTAATAGCTCACTTCCTTTTTTGCTGATTATTATATCGTTGGTAATAGCGTTTCCGTTTGAAAAACCTTCCCCTTGATCAACTTGGAGTCCGAGTATGGAAAGATAGTTTTCGTCCACTTCGTAAAAATCGGCCACATTGAACAATTCTTTTTCCCCGTCCGGTGAGATGACGTTGTTCCCGGACGCGCCGCTAATGGGCACATCGTACCCCATTCCCACTTTTTCAATTTCGGGCATGGCCCTGAGCTCGTTCAACACAAGGCCTATTTTGTTTCCATCCATACCGGCGGTCGACGCATAATATACTCCGTCGGTAATATAACCATGGTCCGCAGTCTTCATGCTGTTGTATTGCAGGGTTACAATGACCAAAACCGTGAGAATGAACGTGGCCCCTAAAAATTGAAAGGACAATAGCACCAGTTTCCATTTGCCTTTTTTCTGTTTATAGCTTCTAAAGGCGGTAGCTACTGGAATGCGGGAATAAAAGCGACCAGGAAAATAACTGGTCACAAATATCAATACAAGTATCAACAACGCCAGTGGCAAAATAACGTAGGGGTTGAGCACGGATATAAGGCTGTGGCCCCATTGTGCCTCTGCCATAGGTTTTAAGGCCCATATCAAAAGGATTGCCCCAACAATGGAAATAAAGAACAGTACTACTGTTTCTGAAAAAATCATCTGTTGTAGGTTCCTGGTCGCTGCTCCACATGTTTTATGTATGGCCGAACTTTTGGCGCGGGTTATGAGCGTTCCCATGGTCAACAAAATGTAGTTCATCAATGAAACGAACAGTACTGCAAGGGCTATTGTGGACAAAATCAAGATCATGTCCCAAACATTGTCCACCTTTATTTCTTGAATGGGTTTGAAAGAATACTCCAATACCAATCCACCATTTTTTTCTTCCAAATTTTCAATATCCTGGTGTTTTACCTGCATGGCCCGAACCGCTGGTGCCAAGTCTTCCGGTATTACCCCGGGACTTAACTTTACACAGGCATAATATCTATCGTTTCCCATCCAATTATCCGTGCCATCCCAAGTAAAATGTTCTGTTGAGACCATGGATATAAGCAGGTCATACTTGTAATTCACGTTGTCCGGTAAGGTTTTGAACACACCTGCAATGGTTAATTTTTTGTCGGGATAAGCTTTTATGCCTATGACCTTTCCAATCACATCGCCCCCCATGTTCTCCGCTATTTCTTCGGAAATCATACAGCTCATTGGGCTCCTTAGTATCTCCTCTGGATTTCCGCTCACCATAGGGACAGGAAGCACATCAAATAAATGTTCGTCTGCCAGTGATATCTTCGCATCATAACTTTTGAGGTCTTCCGTGTAGATGATATTATCTCCAATAGAATTAAGTCGGGTAGCTGCCTCCACACCGGGCACTTCTGCTTTCAGCCCTGGGGCAATGGCCCCACTTACCCTTGGATAATTCTCAAGCTCTTCAGAAGATTTATCTGTCTTAAAGTTTTCTTCTACCAGATAAATTCGGTCCGCGTCCGGATAAATACTATCGTAGCTGAAATAGTAGAGCACTTCTGAAAGCAATAGTATTCCAAAAGCCAATCCAGCTGTCAATGAAATGATTCTTGTTAGGGCATGCTCTCCTTTTCGGAACAGCCTACGGAACGCCATTTTTAAAGAATTCATCATTATCGTGATTATTAACGTTTAAGTATTATTCGTTTCTAAGGCTTTCCACAGGGTTTATGTTGGCCGTTTTGTACGTTCTGGCACCGATTACCGCCAAGGCAACCAATACCATGCCCAGACCACTGGATATAAACACCCACCAGCTCAGCTGGGTTTTATAGGCAAATCTTTGCATCCATTCATTGACCAAGTACCATGATATGGGTGCGGCAATGGCAAATGCAATGCCTACCAAAACCAGGAACTCCTTGCACAACAGCAGGTTCAATTGTGCCAAATTCGCCCCGAGCACCTTGCGGACGCCAATTTCCTTGACCCTGCGCTCGGTGGTGTAAACGACCAGACCCAGTAATCCCATGCAACTGATTGCTATGGCCAGACCTGTGGCCCATTTTAAAAGCTGTACCGTACTTCTTTCCCTTCGATAAAAGCCTTCCACCAATTCGTCCATGAACTCTACCTGAATCTCTTCATCGGGATAAACCGAAGCCCATGCCTGTTCTACGCCTTCAATGGTTTCGTTCCAATTATCGGTATTATTGCCAAGGTCAAAATGAATGGCATTAAAGCTGGAATAATTGCTGTTGCCCCAATCCCCGGTCAGAGCCAATGGTTTAATGTCCGACCTTAACGACCTTTGGTTAAAATCTCGCATTAGTCCCACTACAGGAATTTGTGTGCTGTCCATCTTTAGAAAAGTGCCCACGACCTCAGCGGGATCTTGAAAGCCCAAAGCCTTGGCAAACCTTTCGTTTACAATGTACTCCTTTACACTGTCGTTCAATCTTTCCCTGCCCGCCAACAGGGGTATTCCGTAGGTTTTAAGATAGGTTATGTCCCCCCAGAGCATTTCGGTTTCTTGGTGCATCTCGTTTTCTTCCTTGAAATAGGTCAAAATTGTGGATGATATATTGTTGGAAGTGGGAGGGTTTCCGCCCCAGCTTACTTTGGAAAGTCCCTTTATCTTCTCCATTTGGGAAAACAACCTTTCTTTTTTTACTTCGGACTTATCGTTCCATGGAAGGCGCACATAGGCCACCGCCTCGGTCTTGATGCCCATGTCCTTGTTCATCACAAAATGAAGCTGTTTGGTGACCAACATCGTTGCGATTACAAATACTTGGGCGACCACAAATTGAAAAACCGTAAGGGTCTTGCGCAAACGCGTGCCTTTGTCTCCTTTTGTAAACTGTCCCTTTAACACGGCAACCGGTCTAAACTTCGAAAGCACAAATGCGGGATAGAAGCCCGATAATATACTTACAATGGTCACCAACAAAATAATTCCAAGTATCCCTTGCATACTATATAAAACGGAAAGGTCGATTCCATTTGGTAAAAACTCGAAAAACTGTTGCAACAGGAAAGGAGCCATCAAAAGAGATAGGAGCGTCGCCAGAACGGTCAAAATGAAGGTCTCTCCCAAAAATTGGCGCACCACTTGCTTTTTGGAGCTCCCCAAGGTTTTTCGAATTCCGATTTCCTTTGCGCGCGTGAGTGCTTGGGCCGAATTTAGGTTGATGAAGTTGGCGCAGCCCAACAACAATAAAAACAATGCTACAAAGGATAGGCTTGTCAAAACGGTCTTGCTGGCCACATGGTCTGAGTTATTGAATGGGTAATCGCCGCTTTTGCCCCCAAAATGAATTTCAGGCAAGCTTTGCAGCACGAACAACCTTTCATCATCCACAGCCCAGGCTGCAGTGTTTTTGTGTTCTTTGGCCAAAGCATCCAATCGGGACTGTATGGCGGCCATATCGACCCCTTCTCTGACCTTGAAGAACAATTGATCTCCAGAGCTTGTGTTGTTCCACTGATCACTGGTCGCAATTTCTTTTTCGCCGAACATTTTTGCGGAGCTCATGGACATGAAATCCGTAAACTTTAAATCGGTGTTTTTTTCAAAATCAGCAACAACTCCCGAAACCTTCACATTGATGGAGTCGTTGTAGACCAAGGTGCTTCCAATCACATCTGTAGGACTTTTTTTGGGGAAATATTTTGCTGCGGTATTCTTGGTCAGCACAACTTGTGCGGGTTCTGATAGTGCAGTTTGCGAATTGCCCGCCAGCCATTGGTAATCAAATAATTGAAAATAGCCCTCGTCGGCAAAAATACCATCGTTCACATTTTTGAGAATCACCTCCTGACTTTTGTTTTCAACTTTTGAAAAATTCGCGCTCATAAAAGGTGCCGCGACCTCAACTCCCGAAACCCCGTCCTTGAAGGTCTGCATCAAGGGAACAGGGACACCTCTATTGGTAAACTCATCGTTTCCGGACTTGAAAAGCGATGTGACCCGATATATCCTATCCTTGTCCTTATGGAAGGTGTCGAACGAAAAATCGAAATAAATAATGGCCCCGATGACCAATGCGGAGCAGAGGCCAATGGAAAGACCAACCACATTGATGAAGGAAAACAATTTGTTCTTTAAGATACTTCGCCAGGCTATTTTAAGATGATTGATCAACATGTGCTTTGCTTTTTGTGGTTGGTTATTCTGTTCGTAAGCTTTTGACGGGATTCACTACGGCCGCCTTTATACTTTGGTAACTAACGGTTACTATGGCAACTCCAATGGCCAATAATGCGGACAGGGCAAATATCCACCATGGTATCTCTATTCGGTACGAGAAGTCCTGAAGCCATCGGTCCATGGCATACCACCCCAAGGGCAATGCAATAACTATGGCTAGTCCGACCAATTTTAAAAAGTCCGCGGACAACCGGTAGACAATCTGTCCGACACCCGCGCCCAAAACTTTTCTCACTCCGATTTCCTTCACCCGTTTTTGGGCATTGAAAGCGGCAAGCCCAAGCAGGCCCAAGCAGGCTATTATGATGGACAGCAGGGTAAAAACCATGAAGATCTGCCCCAATCGCTGCTCCGCTTCATAACTATTGTTGAAGGAATCGTCCATAAAATAATGTTCAAAGGGCTGTGTAGGTGCCATCTCCCTCCATATATTCTCCACTGCTGCCACGGTTCTTGTCACATCTCCTCCTTCGAGCTTGATGGCCAAATTATCCGCATTTCCGCCGCCATTGAAAAGAGCCAGGGCCCCTACCTCTTCCTTAAGTGTCTCAAAATGAAAATTCTTGACCACTCCGACTACGGTCGACAAAGACCCGTTCTCAAAGTCATTGACAAATTGGGTTCCAATAACACTTTCAGGAGTTTTTCCCAAAACGGCCACAGCTTTTTCATTTAATATGACCGCAGATGAATCGGTCGGGAATTTTGTCACATCAAAGTCCCTTCCATAAACAAGGGAAAGGTTGATTGTGGAGATATAATCATCGTCAACATTCCATTGCTGCATATTGATGGATCTTTCTTGGCTCCTATCCTCTGCCAGCATATAGGTTCCGCTGCTGCGGGATGATGGCGTGGGCAAATAGCTGCTCAGCGTGGCATTGTTCACTTGGCCAATGCGAAGCACGGCATCTTTGAAAGCCTGTTTTTTTCCTTCGAGGGAACTTACCCCACTAATGACCAGTACTTGGTTTTTTCCATACCCAAGGTCCTTGCCCTGTATAAAGCGAAGCTGCTGAAATACCGTCAGGGTCCCCATAATCAGAAATACGGATATGCTAAATTGAAAAATGACCAATGCATTTCTTACCCTACCGCCTCCAATGGAGTTGTCCCCTTGACCTTTCAGTACTTTTGCAGCAACAAAACGCGACATGAAGAATGCGGGGTAACTTCCAGAGAACAGACCAAGGACCAATGCTGCTACGATCAAAATCAACCAAAAAACAGGATTGGCATAGGGTATGGACAATTCTTTCCCGGAAAGGTCATTGTACAGTGGCATTACAAGGGCCGCGATCAACAAGGCAAAAATCAATGAGCCCACGGCGATCAGTCCGGATTCGGTCAAAAACTGGCCGATTAATCCACTACGCTGGGATCCCAATGTTTTTCGGATACCCACTTCTTTTGACCGTTTAAGGGAATGAGCCGTGGACAGGTTCATGAAATTCACGCTAGCCAATACCAAAAGTATCAAAGCGATTGCCCCAAGGATGTACACATTCTTGATATCGCTGACAGTGCTGAACTCCGGGCTTCTTTTGGAGTATAAATGAATATCCTTTAAGGGAATGGTGGAATAGTTAATGTAATTCCCCGACTCCAAAAATTGTTGTTCGGTGATACCGGGAAAGAATTTTTGTGCATAAGGAATAACATACCTCCCGACCATGGCCTGCATTTGGTCCTGAATGTCTTCGCCAGAAACACCGGGGGTTAACTTTACGAACGTATAGTAGTTGTGACTGCCCCATTCTGCCTGTAGAGCATCTTCATAACCGGACATGGCCAAAAAAATGGGTTTGTCCTTAAATATCGAGTTCTTTGGTAGGTCTTCCAATACCCCTGAGACCGTATAAACATCCTCATCATTGATTATCAGTGTTTTTCCGACTGCTTGACCAATAGGAAAATGTTTTTCTGCAGCAGTACGTGTCATAACCAATGTATTGGGCTCCACTAATGCCGTATGTCTATCCCCGTACAAAAGATTGATTCCGAACATATCAAAAAACGTAGAGTCGGCATACGAAACATGGGACTCCCTAACGTTATCCATTTCATCTTGTGGTCGAATAAATACGCTCCCAATATTTCTGAACCTTGTGGCCATTTCAACTTGTGGGATGTCGTTTACCATTGCCCGGGCCATGGGTGCGGATATCTCCGAAACATTTTCTTCGGCGCCCCCAAATTTCGTGTCGGCATTAATACGATAAATGCGTTCCGCATCCGTGAACATGTTATCGTGGTTAAGATCGTCCCAAATGTAAAGGCCGAGCAAAAGCCCACCAGCCATTCCTATTGCTAATCCAAATATGTTAAGGAAGGTGAAGAATGGCTGCTTTTTTAGGCTTCTCCATGCTATTTTGATGTTGTTTTTGAACATGATTCTCGTTTTTTGATTGATTTATTCCGTTCTGAGGCTCTTTATTGGATTTGCACTGGCCGCTCTAATGGCATGGTAACCAATCGTTAATATGGCGGCCGACAAAGTTCCTAATGCGGCCAAAACGAATATCCACCATGACATGGGAGCCCTATAAGCAAAGTTTTCCAACCATTTATCCATAAACCAGTATGCAAATGGTGAGGCTAAGCAAATGGCAAAAAGCACCAGTTTTAAGAAATCCTTGGATAATAATGTGGTTACGTTTTCTACCGAAGCGCCCAATACTTTTCTAATCCCGATTTCTTTTCTTCGTTGCAATGCCGTGAAAGTGGCCAAGCCGAAAAGTCCCATTACAGCAATCAACATGGCAAAGCCCGTAAAGACTCCAAAAATCTTTGCCAAACGGTCTTCTGCTTTATACTGTGAGTCAAAAACATCGTCGAGAAAATAATATTCGAATGGCTGCTCGTTGTCATATTTCTGATATTTGGCCTTTAGTCCATCCAACATTGTTGGAATATTGGTTTTTGGTCCAACCTTGGCATAGAGCACCCCCCCTTTTTCAAGCCATTTGTAAGAAGGGTCATTTTTTATAAACAGGCATAACGCGCCTATCTTGTGGTGCAACGAAGAGTAATTAAAATCTTTCAAAACACCTTTGATTTCATACTGACCATTAATTTTTTGATGAACTGGGTCTTCTTCTAGGTTTAATCTGGCAACAGCTGCTTGATTGATTATCACGGCAGATTTATCCCCCATTTTTATAATAGAGTCTGTAGGAGGAATTGCCCAAGAAAGGCCCATCATTGAAACAAAGTCTTTGTTTATGGTAAGCGTTGGCAAAAAAATCATCTCATCGCTATTATCGCTTTGGGCGCTCATCATGTTATGGCCTTTGTAAAGTGGTAGAATTCCAGAGCTGGTTTCCACTATTTCCGGAAGTGAACTGACTTCCTCCTGAAATGCACCAAAGTGTTTGCCGAGCTTTTCGGAAAATGGAAGCATTACAATATTTTCCCTATTTACGCCTGTATCGGCATGCCTGAAATAATCCAGCTGCCTATCCATTACAAATGCACAAATAATAAGAGCTACCGATATACCGAACTGGAAAACAGTGAAAAACTTTCTTAGCACTATTCCTCCTTGCTGCTTGCTCAATTTTCCCTGTAGTACCACAATGGGCTTAAACGATGAAAGTAAAATGGCTGGATATGCCGCTGCCAAAAAAATGGTTAGTAACAAAAGCAGTAAAAGTGATAGCAACATTTCGGGACTAAAGATGAAAGCTTTGTCCACTTTGACTCCAAGAAGTTCAAAGAATTTGGGTTGTAGTGTAAGACATAAAAAATAGCCCAAAACGAACGATATGATCGTGTAAAGCGCGGATTCGAAATAGAATTGTTGTGCAATGGCCTTTCTAGGGGCTCCCATTACTTTTCTCACTCCGACCTCCTTTGAACGTGTTGTAGAGCGGGCAGTGGATAGACTTGCATAGTTTACAAGTGCCAGTATCAAAATCAAAAGTGCTACCAGTGGAAATATTCTGATGTATTTGTTTTTGGCCCAATCCTCACCTAAATGTAGACTCTGCAGTGGCTTCAACAGGTATTTTTTTTGGACATCATCACTTGCGTTCTTTCCAAAGGAATTTAGCAGGCCTACCTCGACCATTTTAGGGTCGGCCGATTCATCCAACAGGAAAAGTGTGGTGAAGTTCAAGTGCCCTTGTTCAATATCCTCCTTATATTTTTCCATTCCCAACATACTGGAAATGGGCAGGATAAAATCAAAGTCTATGCTTGAATTCGAAGGTGGGTCGGCTGAGACCCCTGTAACCGTAAATATCTCATCACCAAAAAGCTGTAGTGGTCTTCCAATAGGATCGCTGTCTGCAAAATACTTTGTGGCAGTCCTTTCGGAAATAACAATACTGTTGGGGTTGATCAAGGCCTCACCGCTGTTTCCTTTTATCAGATTAAAACTGAAGAACTCAAAAAAGTTTGGATCTGCGAACAAAATGTTATCCTCGGAAAACTTTAACGAAGGGTTCTCTGTATTTGTAACCATAACATTTTCGGAAACCTTTTGATATCTTAGGTATTCTTGGATTCCTGCTACACTTCCTTTA
This sequence comes from Flagellimonas crocea, assembly GCF_033441595.1. Lineage (NCBI taxonomy): Bacteria > Pseudomonadati > Bacteroidota > Flavobacteriia > Flavobacteriales > Flavobacteriaceae > Flagellimonas > Flagellimonas crocea. The sequence goes on from NZ_JAUZVX010000003.1 coordinate 617,397, forward strand.
CCTTCCGGGGCATCGGAATAATCCAAATACGGTATATAGATGGGGTCCTTACCAAAGGTTATCTTAGTTTCCGCTTGATAAATGTTACTGGCATCGTCATGAAACTTATCATAGCTCAGCTCATGTCCCACATAAAGGACTATCAGCATACAGGCGGCAAGTCCCATGGATAGGCCGACAATGTTTATTGTTGAATAAACCTTGCTCCTAACAAGCCCTCTCCAAGCTATTTTTAGATAGTTCTTGATCATGATCCTGTTCTTATTCCGTTCTCAAACTCTTGACCGGGTTGGATTTTGCTGCCCGTATGGCCTGAAAACTTACCGTGAGCACCGTTACCGCGAGGGCTCCGAGCATGGCCAGGGCAAAAATCCACCATTTCAAAATCACTCTATACGGATATTCTTGCAACCATCCGTTCATTACATAATAGGCAATGGGCACCGCGATAAAACAGGAGATAATAACCAGTTTTAAAAAGTCCTTGGACAACATGTTCCAAACATTAAATACCGATGCGCCCAGCACTTTTCGCACCCCTATCTCCTTGGTGCGCTGTTCTGCAACAAAAGAGGTGAGACCAAATAGTCCCAAACAGCTTATTAAAATGGCAAGTGCGGTGAAAATCCCTGATAGGGTGCCAATCCGTTCTTCAGATGCAAATTTTTCAGCATATTCCTCGTCCACAAAATCGTATTGAAAGGGAATGTTCGGGAAATGCTCTTTGAATACCCTCTCGATTACTGCAATGTTCTGGCTTGCACTCTGGGATGGATTCAATCTCATATTGTAATAGGAAGCATTGCCGTATTTATCAAAAACGTACATGCCTTGTTTCACTGGTTCGTACGGCGACTGTGCGATCATATCCTGAACCACGCCTATTATCTTTAAAGGTGGTGATGGGTCTTCCTCATCATCGTCCTTAATAAACTTTCCTATTGGATTCTTGAGCCCCATATATTTCACGGCCGTTTCATTGATCAGCACGGCATTGGAGTCCGAGGGGAACTCCCGTGAAAAATCCCTTCCCTCCACAATCTTTAAGTTGAGACTTTTGGCATATTCAGGGGACACTTCGGTCCATGCCAAATCTTCTTGGAAACCTTCTGGTTTGCCCTCCCAAACAAATCCGCTCCGGTTGGACCAAATGTTAGTGGTCGGGGCGCTGGATGTGGACATTTCCACAACCGCTCCTGAATTGATGAATTCATCCCGCATCAATTCAAACTTGCCCGTAAAATCCTGGCTCATCGTCGGAATCTGGACCAGACCCTCCTTATCGTACCCAATGGGTCTGTTTTTAGCATAATTGATCTGTTGCATTACTATCACGGTTCCGATGATGAACGCTACGGAAACCGTGAACTGGACTACAACCAAAATCTTTCTTGGTAAACCGGAATGCTTGCCTGCCTTGAAAGTTCCCTTTAAGACATCCACTGGTCTGAACGAGGATAAATAAAGAGCTGGATAGCTGCCCGCCAAAAGAGCTGTGACCGTTATAAAGACCAAAGAAACACCCCAAAATGCAAGGGAGCCCCAAGGGAAGGATATTTCTTTTCTTGCCAAATTATTGAACCCGTTCAAGGACGCCACAACGATCAATACAGCAATTGCAAAGGCAAATGATACCACCAAAAAGGACTCGCCCAAAAACTGGTTGATCAATTGGGAGCGCTGAGACCCAATGGATTTTCTGATCCCCACCTCCTTTGCCCTTTTCTCCGAACGGGCGGTACTGAGATTCATAAAATTGATACAGGCCAAAAGCAATACAAACCCTCCGATAATTCCGAACAGCCAAACATATTTGATTCTACCCCCTGCTTGCTTCCCGTTTTCGAAACTGCTGCGCAGGTGCCAATCCTCCATTGGAAATAGAAACAATTGGGCGTTGAATTCCCTGGAGTTTTCGTTTAGCTTCTGTTTTACCTCCAGAATTTTTGAGGTAACGGATTCCATGGTCGTATTGTCCGCGATCTGGACAAACATTTGAAACGAATTGTTCCCCCATTGATCTTCGGCATTTTTGATCCATTCGTTCACTGAGACATATTTATCCCATGGCATTATGAATTCGGTGTCATTAAAAGAGGCATTGAAAGGGAGGTCCTCGTAAACTGCCGTGACCATCATATCGTATTGGCTATTTACCTCGATTACCTTTCCAATCGGTTCCTCGTCACCAAAAAGTGCTTTGGCGGTGGACTCGTTCAACATTATGGAGTTGATTTCCCGAACACCGTCCCTTTCTCCCTTCAAAATTTTTATATCAAGAATTTCGGGAGCTTCCCGCTGCATAAAATTGCCTTCGCGAGAAATGCTTGTTTCCTTATATTTTAAATATTGGGAGGTGGTCCAAGAAGACATCACCAAATACTCAAAATTATCCATATAACCATCCCTAAAAGCTTTCTCCAATGGTCTCGGGATAGCGGGCCCGGTTCCGGTTTCACCATTGAACGTTTGGGATTGGAATATTTGGGCAATTTTGTCCTTATTGGTGTTGTAATCGTTATAGCTCAGCTCATCTTGCACCCACAGGCCGATAATGAGCGTTACCGCCATGCCCAACGCAAGACCTCCTACGTTGATTACGGTATAACCCTTGTTCTTTGCAAGGTTTCTCCAGGCGATTTTAATATAGTTTTTTAGCATGATTGATGGTATTTTTTGATTGATTTATTCATTGCGCAAACCTTTGGTAGGTTGTAAAAAGGCCGCTCCTATGGATTGATAGCTGATGGTCAGTACGGCAATGCACAGGGCGATGACCCCTGCCATTAAAAAAACTTCCCATCCAATACTGATTCTGTAAGCGAACCCTTCCAACCACCTGTTCATCAAATACCAACCGATAGGTGTGGCGATCGCAATTGAAATGATGATAAGTTTCAGAAAGTCGAAAGTGAGCAGTTTATAAATATTTTGGAAGGGCGCGCCGAGCACTCTACGAATGCTTATCTCCTTTCTTCGTTGCTCTACCATAAATGCTGATAGGGCAAACAGGCCCAGACAGGCCACAAGAATGGCAAATAGGGCAAAACTGTTGAATATTTTTCCCATTCGCTGTACATCTTCGTGCATTTGGGCAAATTCCTGCTCCAGAAAAGAATAGTTGAGTGCTTGATTAGGAACATTTCTGTTCCAAACTTGTTCAATGGCAGCGAGCGCATCGGTCGGGTTTCCTTTTTCAAGCTTTACCGAAACAGCTCCATTGTCCTTTCCGATGACCAATGACAATGCGGAGATATCCTCTTTCAAGGATTTAAAATGAAAATCCTCTATCACCCCTATAATCTCAAAAACTTGGCTGTTATTGTCCAATTTTTTACCGATTGGATCCTTTAGACCAAGCTCTGCGGCCATTTTGTTATTGATGACTATCGAATTGATGGAATCGTAGGCAAAGTCCTTTGAAAAAGTTCTGCCCTTATCCAATTGAATTCCCAAGGTTTCGGTATAGCCATAGTCAACCTTCCAAATCTGTGCAGCTACACCTCTTCCTCCATCATCCTGGCCATCGACCATAAAGGTGTTTCCATTTCGACTCCCTCCATCAATGGGCAAATAGTTGGTGGATGTCACGCTTTTCACCTGAGATAATGATGATAATTGTTGTTTAAATGATTCTATTTTGTTGTCAAGAATATGGGTGCCCTCCAGCACTACCACACGTTCCTTATCATATCCCAGTTCCTTACTCACGATATAGTCCATCTGACGGTAGATGATCAATGTGCCAATAATCAGGATCACCGAAGTTGTAAATTGAAAAATGACCAATCCACTACGCAGTCTGCCACTTTTGCTGCCCACGCTCAAAGAACCTTTAAGAACATTGGCCGGTTTAAAGGCCGATAGGTAAAACGCCGGATAAATTCCTGCCAAAACACCTACAAACAATGCAGCAACAAGCAATGCGGGCACAAACCACCAATCGCTCCATGGGAGTTCAATGTCTTTTGAAGCGATTTCATTAAAGAACGGTAGCAGTCCCCAAGCCAAAAACACACCTAGCACAAAAGAAATAACACTGAACATAACCGATTCGGTCAAAAATTGGTTGACCAAACTGTTCCTAAATGCCCCTATGGTCTTTCTTAAACCCACTTCTTTGGCCCTATTGGCTGATTTGGCCGTGGAAATATTGATAAAGTTGATAATGGCCAAGAGCAGTACAAAAATGGCTATGGCCGCAAAGAGCCATACAAACTTGACATCGCCATGCTTCAATCCATCCTGCATTTTTAGGTCCGATTTCAGGTAAATGTCTGTTACCGGTTGCAGTTTGTACTCAGCGGTTCGCAGCACATCTATAAAACTGGCCGAGCGGCCCCTTTCCATTTGCGCCGGAATAATGTATTTTTCAACAATGGATGACATTTTTTGTTCCAATTCCTGAATATCGGTGTTCGGATTGACCAACACATAGGTAAAATAGTTCTGATTCGTCCAGCTTCCATTGGTGTCCTCCACAGGAAGCATAAAATCAAAATCAAGATGTGAATTCTCCGGTATGTCTTCCATGATACCTGTGACGGTATAGGGATTTGATGTATCGTTGTCCAAGAACACAAGCTGTTCCAAAGCGTTGCCGCTGGGAAAATATTTATCCGCTTTGGATTTGGAAATCACGATACTTTTGGGGTTGGTCAACGCAGTTGTCGGGTCTCCCTGTTCCAGTTCGATTTCCAAAATCTCAAAAGCCTCCTGATCCGCAATGATGAAGTTCTCTTCAAAAGTGTTCTCCTGTGCCCCGTTTATCCTAAAACCTCGTTTGCCCGCACCAAAGATTTCAATGGTGTTCACTTTTCCTGCCTTGGTTATTTCAGCAAAATCAGATTGGAGTGCATCGGAAAAAGGCAATTGAAAGTGGGTGCTCTTCATTACCTCTCCTTGAATCTCTCCTTGGAACACCACTCGGTATATGTGGTCTTTGTTTTGGTAATGGGTATCATAACTGGATTCATTGCCGATGAAAAGGGTGATCAAAAGACAGGCCGCGATACCAACGGCAAACCCACCTATTTTTATAAATGTGAAGAGCTTGTCCTTCTTAATGCTTCTCCATGCGATATTTAAGTGGTTCTTGAACATGTGATTGATTTTTGATTGATGATTAAACTCCTTTTATATCATGGCTTTGAGAGGTTTATTTTGGCTTTCGGTCACTATTTGTCCATCAAATAGGTTTATGACCCTGTGTGCATAGTGTGAATCGTGGTCGGAGTGCGTTACCATAACAATGGTGGTCCCTTCTTGGTTGAGCTCTGTAAGCAACTTCATTACCTCGAGTCCGTTTTTGGAGTCCAAGTTACCAGTCGGCTCATCCGCCAAGATCAGTTTTGGATTGGTCACCACGGCACGGGCTATGGCCACCCTTTGCTGCTGCCCCCCTGAGAGTTGCTGGGGAAAGTGTTTTTCCCTGTGGGCTATCTTCATTCGCTCCAACACTTTTTGTACTTTTTCCCTGCGCTCGGCCTTGTTCATCTTAAGGTAAATCAAGGGCAGTTCCACGTTTTCAAAAACGGTAAGCTCGTCGATCAGGTTAAAGCTCTGGAAAACAAATCCCAGATTTCCTTTTCTGAGCTGGGTGCGCTGGCTTTCCTTTAATCCGCCCACTTCGTGCCCAGCAAAATTGTAGCTGCCCTCGGTGGGGTTGTCCAGCATGCCCACAATGTTCAACAAGGTAGATTTTCCACATCCCGATGGCCCCATGATCGCCACGAATTCCCCTTCTTCCACTTTAAGGTTCACCCCGTTCAAAGCCAAGGTCTCTACCTCCTCTGTTCGGAAACTTTTTTTAAGGTCTGTTATCTTTATCATTTTTAATGGTTGTTTTTTGTTTTTAAAGACTCTGTTCTTTTGATTGTTGTTACATTTTCACGGATTATTTCAATACGATCCGTTCTGCATCGCCAAAACTATCGTAGTTACTGGTAATGACCTGTTCTCCAGGCTGAAGCCCCTCAAGGACCTCATAATATCTTGAGTTTTGTTTGCCCAATCGCACATTACGTTTGATGGCCTCATTGCCATCGGGACCCACTACAAATACCCATTGGCCACCGGTGCTCTGGAAGAAGCCGCCCTTGGGCAACAATAGGGCATCGTTGGATTCGCCCAATTGCAAACGTATGTTGTAGCTCTGACCTGCTCTTATGGTTTCGGGTTTTTCGTCCACAAAAACCAAATCGACCCTAAACCTGCCGTTCCGTACTTCGGGGTACACCTTGCGCAAGCGCAGTTTGTACTCGTTTCCATTTCGCTCCAAAGAAGCGGAAAGATCTCTCTTTACACGGTCAATATAATGCTCATCGATATCCGCTTCGATTTTAAAATCGGTGAGCACATTGATTTGCCCTATACGCTGTCCTTGGGATATATTCTGGCCTATCTCTGCGTCCAAAAATCCCAATTGCCCATCGGCAGGGGCCCTTACGTTCAAATGATCTAATCGTTCGTATACCATGGAAAGGGTCTTTTGCATACGCTCCAGATCGGTATCCAATCCTTTGAGGGAGGTCTTACGGAGCTCATCATCCTGCTCGGTCTGCAGCTTCACGATTTCCAGCTGTTTTTCGGCCAGTTCATAATCTTCCTTGGACTTTAAGAACACTTCTTTGGATACAAGTTCTTCTTTATACAGTTCTTGGTTTTGCTCGTAGGCACGCTTTAACCGTTGTACATCATACTGTGCCGTTGCGAGAGATTTTCTTCCCTCCACCTGTCTTGAATCAAAAGTGAGCTTGGTGGAACGAAGATCGTTCTGTTTTAAGGCCAAGTTACTTTCACTTGCCAAAATCTGCTCATAGAGTCCCATGTTTTCCAACTTAAGGATGATGTCGCCTTTCTTGACCATGGAGCCTTCCTCGATCAACTTTTCGGAAACTCGGCCACCTTCGTAGGCATCCATATATATAGTGGCGATAGGGGCTACATTTCCGTTTATGGTGATATAATCGTCAAATTTGCCATCCGTCACCGTTGAAATGGACAAACGCTCCTTTTCGGTCCTAAAAGTGGACATGGAACTGGCAAAAATCAATTTATAGCCAACAAACAACAGCAAAATGCCCAAGGCGATATAGCCGTAATGCTTGAGTTTAAGTCCTTTCTTTTTTTCTAATTGTATATCCATGTTTCTTTTTAGTTGATATTAAAAATGGGCAATCCATTGTAAAAATCAATGGTGCTTTGGTTTACTTTCAATTTAAGGCCCACTTGTAAATTTTCGTTTTGCGCAACCCCGTAAAGATTTTTGGCCTGAAATAGCTCCAAGGCATTGATCAGTCCTTTTTCATATCTTTTTTGTGCAATGGTAAAGGCCAGTTGTTGGGCCTTTACTTTTTGATTGCTCTGTTCGTATTCTACGATCAATGCGCGATTGTCCTGAACCAATTGCTGCAAAAGTTTAAACAGTTCCTGTTCTTGTATCTCCAGGTTGTTCTTGGCCTGCATGTAGGCAATTTTTTGTTGTTTTACCTGCGAATGGTTGGACCACCCTTGTGTAATGGGTATGTTTAATTGTGCTCCCACAAATTTGGACTGGTTATCATTGAACTGGGTCTTAAAGGGAATCACGTTTCCGTTATCATCCACGTTGGTTTCAAAATAACTTGTTCTGTAACCTGCAAACAGCGACAAGGATGGGAAAAGTCCTCCCCTGGTGGCGTTCAATTGTTTTTTAGCTGCTGTTACTCGGTATTCCTGCGATTTGACCAAGGGTACAAAACCCCGGGCCGTTTGGTACAGGGAGTCCAATGGAACACTGTCCTCGAGTTCGGCCGTGCTGCTGGGCAGATCTTCCTGAATCTTGATGTCGGAAACATCGGTCAGGTTCATTTCTTGCAAAAGTGTAAGCTTCGCATTGGCCAGTTGGTTTCGATTTTGCGTCAATAAAAGCTTATCGCCCAAAAGGTTGGACTCTGCTTCGTACAAATCAGCACCGGCCATGATTCCCAGCTCTACCTGTTTTTCCACCAGATCGTAGTTCGCTTGCGAAATTTCCAATTGTTCCAAAGTGTTGGCGACCAACCCTTCGTAAAATTTAATGTCGTAAAAAGCGCTCATCACCCTAAACGCCAACAAGAACTTTTCCTGCAAAATATCCTCTTGGGTGGCTTTGTAGATAAATTTTGAGGCCCTGATCGTATTCAATTTTTGGAATCCACGGAACAGGTCCATATTGGCGTTGAGGGAATAGTTGTTGCTAAAGAATTCCGTGTTGATATAATCATTGGTGTTGGGGTCTTCCGCCCTACCATAACTTATGTTGTAATCTGTGGAACCGCTCACCGAGGGCAGCAGGTTTCTAATGGATTGCCTGTAGGTTTCCTTGCTGGAGTCGTTCTCATAGGAAGTGTTCTTTACCTGAAGGTTGTGTTCAATGGCATAGTCAACGCAATCTTCAAGTGTCCAAACCTCTTGGGAAAACCCGACGAAGGAAATCAGTAATAATAATGTTGTCAAGTATCTTTTTAGATTCATAGTATCGTCCTGTGCCAAATTGCGTCCCATTCTTATGCCAAAAACATAATATTTTGATTATCAGTTTTTTGTGATTTAAAAAGAATGCCCTTTCTAGACTAACTGTAAAAATTTTGTACAAAAATTGTCCAAATATTTTACAATGAGACCAAACGTATGGAAGCAATTATTAGCTTTAACCTACAATATGAACCGTGATGTAAGATGGTCGATGCCAAAATTTTAGTTGTTGACGACAATAAAAGTGTGTTGAGTGCGCTGGAAATTCTCTTGCAATTTGAGTACAAGAGCGTTCAAACACTTTTTAACCCCAACCAGATCACTTCTTTTCCAAATCTGGAAGATATTGATATTGTTCTTCTGGACATGAATTTTTCCGCTGGTGTGAACACGGGCAACGAAGGTTTGTTTTGGCTCAACGAGATCAAGAAAAGGTCGCCACATACCTCTGTAATAATGATGACGGCCTACGGCGCTGTGGATCTGGCCGTTAGGGCGCTGAAGCAGGGTGCTTCCGATTTTGTACTAAAGCCTTGGAACAATGAACGTTTGATGACTACCGTAAAGTCCGCCTATGAACTCAGAAAGTCCAAACAGGAAATACACAATCTCAAGAAAAAAGAAAACAACTTAAAACAGGTCATCAACGAGGGTCGAAATTTTATCATTGGTAAATCCAAGGCATTGACCTCGGTATTGAACCTTGTGGCAAAAGTGGCCAAAACAGAGGTCAATGTTTTGATCACGGGCGAAAACGGTACCGGCAAGGAGTTGATCGCTAGGGAAGTGCACCGATTGTCCACCCGAAAAGATGAGGTTTTTATTCCTGTGGACATGGGCTCCATAGCAGAAAATTTGTTCGAAAGCGAGCTTTTTGGGCACACCAAGGGCTCGTTCACCGATGCCAAGGAAGACAGGGCAGGTAAGTTCGAGGCTGCGCACCAGGGCAGTCTTTTCTTGGATGAAATAGGAAACCTTTCGCTCCAAATGCAGGCGAAGCTGTTATCCTCTATTCAGAACAAATCCGTGGTACGGGTAGGCTCCAACAAACCCATCAATGTTGATATTCGCTTAATCTGCGCAACGAACTGCAATTTGGAGCAAATGGTCGCGGACGGATTGTTCAGGGAAGATCTTTTATATCGGATCAATACAATTCATATCGAAGTGCCTCCTTTAAGGGAGCGTGATGATGATATTTTGGTCTTGGCAGATTTCTTCCTCAAAAAGTTCGCACATAAATATGATAAGTCCGGATTACGGATAAATCAATTGGCACAGGAAAAGCTCATGGAATATGCCTGGCCGGGCAATATAAGGGAGCTACAGCATACCATGGAAAGGGCGGTGATACTTTCGGACGGAAATGTATTGAAGCCCTCGGATTTTTTGCTGCACGCCAAACCCATGCAATCGATGGACAATGAGCCCATGACCCTAAACGAGATGGAACAGCAGATGATCTTAAGGGCACTGGAACAGAATGAGGGCAACTATAGCGCGGCGGCCGAACAATTGGGAATTTCCCGCCAGACCCTTTACAATAAATTGAAGAAAAAGAACGACTGATGGCGAGCAGGAATTTCTACATCCAGCTAATTTTTAGGGTAGCCCTTATTTCAGTTACCGCCATTGCCATGGGGTTTTCGCTGTCCTACAAATGGTATTTTAGTTTGGGGCTATGTGTGCTCGTTTTGGTATTCCAAGTATTTTCGCTCATAACCTTCATCAATAGCACCAATAGAAAAATTGCTTATTTCTTTGATGCCATCAAGAACGAGGATTTTACCCTTCGTTTTCCAGAGCGTGTCAATATCGAGTCCTTTAAAGAGCTCAACCGAAGCCTGAACCGTGTAAATGGCCTTATCCAAGAGGTACATATGCAACTTCAAATCAGGGAACAGTATTATCAGGAAATCCTAAAACAGGCCAGTATCGGTATCATGACCTTTAACGAAAAGGGCCATATACTTTTTGCCAACCCCACTTTGGAGCAATTGCTCGATTATACCCCGCTGAACCATATTAAACAATTGAAGCAGGTAGATGAACAGCTGTATCAGATTTTCAAGGATTTTAAGCCCTTTCAGCGTAAATTGTTCCAACTATCCAATGAAAGGGAACAAACCCAATTGGCATTAAAATCCACTCCGCTGAAGTTGGATGGCCAATCGTTGCTACTGGTCGTTGTGCAGGATATCCACAAAGAGCTCGATGAAAAAGAAACGGAGTCTTGGGTGCGACTTATCCGGGTACTTACCCACGAAATTATGAACACCATAACCCCGATTGCCTCGATATCGGATTCCATCATAAAATATTACCGGAAAGGGGGCAAGATCACTCCAATGGAGGAGCTGAATGAAAGTCAGATAAAAAACACCTTGAAAGGGCTGGAGGTAATCAAGGAGCAGGGCGGCGACCTTATGGATTTTGTGCAGTCGTACCGCAGTTTGCTCCACGTGCCGGACCCCAATAAAACCTTGGTGAAGGGAAAGGATCTCTTGGAAAAAATAGATGTGCTGATGTCGGCCAGGTTGGTCGATGGGGATTCAGAGTTCTCCACAATTTGTCACCCAGAGGAGTTGGAGTTTTATATTGATGAAAAACAAATTTCCCAAGTGTTGATCAATCTGGCCAAAAACGGGTTGCAATCTGTGGAATCCACCAAAGGGGGCGAAGTCCGTATCGTAGCGAGCGTTGATGAAAACGGCTCCAAATATATCGATGTGCGGGACAACGGACCGGGCATCCCGCCGGAGATGATGGACGAAATATTCGTTCCTTTTTTCACTACAAAAAGCGAGGGTACCGGAATTGGCCTTAGTCTATCCAAAAGGGTAATGCAACTTCACGGGGGGAGCATCCAAGTGCGTTCCGTTCCAAATTCGGAAACTGTTTTCCGACTTACCTTTGCTTGATCAAACCATGAAGAAAGAGCTTTTAGAATTTTGCCGGAAATATGTGGACGATAGAACTTCTCGTCTCAAAAAACAGAGCGATGAGCTCCAAGAATCCTTGGGTTCCGAAACCAAAAGCTCGGCAGGTGACAAGCATGAAACGGGGAGGGCCATGGTACAATTGGAACAGGAAAAACTGGGCCAACAACTACTGGAACTCGACACCACGCGAAGCATTCTCAACAAAATCAACATTGATAAAACATCAGTGAAAATATGCTTGGGTTCTTGGGTAAAAACCACAATGGCGGATTATTTTATCGCCATCTCCGCCGGGGCATTTAAAAAAGGTGATGGTATAATTTACTGTATTTCGGGCAATGCGCCCATTGCTCAATTGTTGTTGGGAAAGGAAAAAGGAGCGCGCTTTGTTTTTAATGGAAAAGAGCACACTGTCTTAGAGGTTGGTTAGGGGCCCTCTTCCACAAGCTCCATGTTCGATTTGTCCTTATGGAAAACGATGATGAGAAAAAGTATTCCAATAATGATCAAGAATACAATCTCTATCCGGGACAACATTTGATTCATCCCCAAAGATCTTTTGGATTGCTGTGTCAACTGTCTTCCTTCGGAAAGTTGGACCTCCGCCAGTTCGTCCAAGTTTCCACTGATACGGTTCAAAACGGATACGATTTCTTGTTTTACGGCCTCATTGCTTATTTCATCGTCCTCTAATTTTTTAAGCTCAGCATAATTCTCCTTGAGACTTGTTAAGTATAGTGACTCTTCCCGAGTAAGGTCGGTCCTTTCAAAATCGGCCAGAATCGTTGTTATTTCAGGATATTGGGGGATTTTGCCTTCGTTTACCGTATGGTTGGCCAAAAACAAGGCCTTTTTATGAAACAAGTTGTTCAGTCTATAAATATATTCCTGAACCACTAAGCGATCCTCAAAAACGGAGTCCACGCCGTGTTCTACCGTGCTAAAGTTTCGATTGTTCAACCGATTGGATGCGAGAACCAATAAAAAGGCGGCTGCAAGTACAAAACCTGCATGTATACGTTGCTTTATTGTTCTTTTTTTTGGCATCCTATTATGTTTTACATGTGAATTAAATGTAACTGCATGATATTAAAAATTTTACAGGGATGCAAATCCGCCCGGGCATTTGCTAACCATTTGAATTGAACAAACCTAATTGTTTGAAGCCGGGCGGAAATCATCAATCAACTACAGCACACTCAACTCGCCAGACTCAAGTGCGTTTTTTAAATCTGCTTTTACAACGGGGTGGCTGTTAAAAAATCTTTTGCCATCTGTTTTTTTGATCTTTACCACCAAAGTCCCGTCTTTCTTCTCTTTGATATCAGTCACCACAACCTTGTTCCCGACCACTCTTTTATAGTTGGCTATGCCTCCTTTTTTAATGATGAAATTGGCCCTGGGAAAATCGATATGCTGAAATTGTGGAGCGTCCGGGCGGCCAATTTCCAATATGTCACCAACTTTTACCTCTTGTGGGGATACGCTTTGCGCATTGATGTTGGTTGCCATTGCGAACAGAATTGCTAAAACTATTATTCTCATAACTATATATATTTAAGGTTTACAATTAATTTTCAGGTGCTTTTCTATACTTCAAAACTGGATGATAATTGGTGCGACTGTTCCACACCTACTATCTTGAAGGATTGAACATCGGACGGGAATCCAAATTGAATTTGATCCCCCACCGCCAGTCCTACCAAACTGGCTCCAAGCTTGCTCACTACGGAGACCATGTTTTCTTTAAGGTTTGCCCGGGTTGATGGAACCAATTCGAACTTCTGCTTTGTTCCTTGCGCAAATTCCACCGTGATCGTTGAATTCAACCGGACCACATCGTCGGGCATATCCTTCTCGTCCTCTACCAATGCCCGATCGATTCTTTCACCTAACTGTTCCAAGGCATCCTTATGGGCATAATCCTCATAGAACCTATGGAAGTTCAGTATTCGTTTTAGCGTTAGGTAATCCTTTTTCTCCATGATCAGGCTTCCGTATTTCATTTTCATTTCTTAACGGACGGGATACCAAAAAAATAGCATCCCAGCATTTTGCACAGTAAAGGGCAAAGCCTGTGCCATTTGGATATGTTACGACTGGTTTTTAATTTTATTAAACTGATTATCAATCAACTATAAATAAAATCATATTAAATAAAAGAAGTCGGTAGCGGGTAATTTTTACCCGGCCGGGGCAGAATGCCCCAGCGGTTATTTGAGTTTTTCGCGAAGTGTTTTTCGGTTGATCCCCAAAATTTCGGCAGCCTTGGTCTTGTTGCCTTGAACGGATAGAAGAACTTCCTGAATATATTCCCTTTCTTTTTCCTGAAGCGTTTTAAAACCCTTATCTGGAAAGTCGATTTTATACTTTAATTCATCGGGAAGGTGTTCCAATGTAATCTTGCCATCGCACATGATCACGGCGCGCTGCACCACATTTTCCAGTTCCCGGATATTCCCTGGCCATGAATATCGTTCCAGAACATCAAGAGCATCTTCGGTGATGCGGACAAAACGATCTTTGTACTCAATGCCGTACTTCTGCATAAATTTATCGACCAACAAAGTAATATCGGAAATACGTTCCCTGAGCGGTGGCACCTCTACGGTAACCACGGAAAGACGGTAAAAAAGGTCTTCACGAAAGGTTTTCTTTTGGATCAGCTCATACAAGTCGCTATTGGTTGCAGCAATGACCCTAACATCCAATTTTTCAGGTTTTTGCGAACCGATCTTGGTCACTTCTTTTTCTTGAAGCACCCTCAATAATCGATTTTGAACCGGTAGGCTGGCATTTCCAATTTCATCCAAAAAAATAGTGCCCTTGTGCGCCGCTTGGAAAAATCCATTACGGTTTTCGTTCGCGCCCGTAAAAGCACCCTTGGTGTATCCGAAAAGTTCGGCTTCCAACAAATTCTCGGGTATGGCCCCACAGTTCACAGCTATAAAAGGCGCCCGTGCGAATTTGCCCGAATAATGGATGGCCCGTGCCACTAGTTCTTTTCCCGTGCCGCTTTCTCCACGTACCAAAACCGTGGCGCGGTTGTCCCTTACCCGATCTATGATCTCGGTAACTTTTTGGAACGCTTCGGAATTCCCGATCATATCGGCATAGCCATTGCTGGGGATGGGTTTTACCGTTGATGTTTTAAAGGTTTCCTTTGCTTGCTTATGCGCCAAGGCTTTTTTTACGGCCATTTCGAGTTCGGCCTTTGTAAAAGGTTTGGTCAAATAATCGGTCGCCCCATGTTCGATTACGCTGGAGGCATCTTCAACGGAAGGAAAACCGGTCACCACCAACTTCGGCATATTTGGAAAATGTTCGGCCACATATTTCACCAATTGCAGCCCATCAATATCAGGCATATTGATATCGGTCACCAACAGGTCTATTTCAGTATCCTTTAAAATGTATAATGCCTCCTTTACCGAAATGGCCTTGTACGTGTGATAATCCATCGATTTTAAATGCCGTTGTAGCAGCTCCAAAATATCGATGTCGTCATCAACCAGCAATATGTTCTCCTTTTTCAACAAGGCGCTTACTTTTTTGGGAATTTTAATGTAAAGATAGTTCCTGTTGGGGTATTTGGCCTAACCGCAATACTCCCTTGGTGACTCTGTACAATGCCGTGCACTACACTAAGTCCCAATCCCGATCCCTCGCCCACGGGTTTGGTAGTAAAAAAGGGGTCGAAAATATGTGCTTTGGATGCTTCCGGTATACCAGGGCCTTGGTCGGCAATTTTTAAAATGACATTGTCTTTTTCCATCATCAAAGAAACGGAAATAACGCTTTTGGGCGGCGCAAAATAGATGGCGTTCACAATAAGATTGAAGACCACTTGGGTCAACTGGATTTTATCGATACGAAGTTCGATGGTGTCCTGGGAATGTTGAAATTCGCAGGCTACCTCATTTTGGCGCAACGTGGTCCGTAACATGTTGATGGCTTCCTCTATTACCTCTACCACATTGATGACTTCCCGTGTTTCGGGCATTTCGCAGGCAAAGAACATCAGCTTTTTGACCACTTCGCGAGAAAATATGGTGTTGGTGATGATCTTGTCCAAATCTTTGGACGCTTGTGGGTCATTGCTGACGCGCTCCTTCAACAACTCGGTGAAACCAAGAATATTGGCCAGTGGCGTATTGAGCTCATGGGCGATTCCGGCTGTGATCTCTCCCAGGATCCGCAGCCGATCGGATTGTTCCACTTGTCGGCGTATATGCTCTTCCTTTTCCTTGATTTCCTTCCGCTCCAACAGATTGCCCACTTTTAGGCACACATTGTCCAACAGTTGCTGTTCTTCCTCCAAAAAATCCTTGAGTTGGTACTTGGGGGAGGGATACCCCACTTTTATTTCACCCCTGGGTTTATTGAACACGGTGATGAACGACTCCAAAAACACGTAGTCTTCTCCTTTCTCCTCGGTCTTTATAAAATAATCAGAGTTGGACAAGAGCACATAAGTGTCCTCATTAAACTGCCAAGCACGCTGCAAACACTGTACAATGCCGAGCAATGCGGTTTCCATATCATCGTAATCGCAGTTGGCGATGAGAGATGTTACCTCGTACAAACAGGTAAGTTCCTTGATACGTTCCTTGAGCTTTTGTTCGGCAGTGAGCATGGTATTCTCCTTTGTAGCAAATTAGTGAATTCTTGGAACAAAGCTATACTATGATGCCACCTGTTGGTTGTGGCCCATCAACAAAAAACCCTTCCAGATCCAAGACCTGAAAGGGTTGACGAAATAAACATATCTTTATTCTGATTTAGTGGGAATTTAAGATACGTTTTACCAATTTTATTTAAATAACATCGGCACAAATTCCGATAGATAGATTCTCCAGTTGGACCATGTATGTCCGCCGGTACTTTCACGATAGGTGTAGTCAAAATCGTGTTTGTCCAGTTCATTTCGCATATCCACGACACTTTGGTACAAGAAATCATCCGTACCACATGCAATCCAATAAAGCTCAGGGTCGGCAGCTTTTAAAGCTTCTATTTGCTCTCCCCTTTTAGAATGATCGACCTCGATTCCAAAACGACTCAAATCAGCAAAGCCCATGCTCATGACACCAATGTAATCGAACAGCTCAGGGTTTTCAAAAGTGGTGTTCATGGTCTGTAAGCCGCCCATGCTCAATCCCGTCAAAGCACGGTTTTCTTTGTTGGGCTTTACTTTATAGTGTGATTCTATATAAGGAATCACATCGTTGACCAAACTTTTTTCGAACATCATATTGGCCATGCCTCCTGCGGGTTGTGTTGAGGGTTCCAGTTTGGGGCTTACCGTCAAAGCCGCGGCCTGGGTCGGGTTGCCATTGGTCATCACTACGATCATAGGTTCGGCTTTTCCTGAGTTGATCAAATTATCCAAGATATGGTTGGCAACCCCAAGGGTTGGCCACGCCTCTTCGTCTCCACCTCCACCGTGCAATAGGTACAGAACAGGATAGTTCTCGTTGCTGTCGGCATAGCCCGGTGGGGTGTAGACATACATTCTACGGGTTAGGTCCAAGGTCGGGGACTCGTACCAAACTTGGTGAACCGCTCCTTTGGGTCCTGTTTTGGCCCAATAAAGTTCGGACGCTTCGCCGGGAATGTACAACACGCTTTCCGTTCTAAATGCACCGTCGCGGGCTACCATCAAGTTTGCGGTATCCAAGGTGTTGACTTCATCCACCACAAAAGTGTAGCCGTAAAGTTCAGGCTCCAATGGTCCGACCGTGGTGGACCAGACACCGTTTTCTCCTTTGGTCAGCTCTACCGTTTTTCGGGTCATCGCCATTCCCTCGCCTACCATTGGCATCCAATTGCCGGATAAGACCACCTTTTCCGCCTTGGGCGCCTTAATTCTAAAAGTTACCGTGTTGTCATTGGCAATTTCAGGAGAGACCAGTCGCTCCATGGAACCAACTTCTTGGCCGATTGCAGCCAAGGGCAGGGTTAAGGCCACAAGCATCAATTGAATGCGGAACCTACTTAGTTTGTTTAATGTTTTTTTCATTCTGATTTTGTTTAGTTGTTGTTTATGTGTTGCTTTCAGTGAGTTGATTTTCAAAAGCGTTTAACGCTTGATTGCGTTGTAGTTACTCTTGAAAAAATCAAATTATCACTGTGGATGATATAACCAAGATACGGTATTTTTCTTTAATGTCACAAATTGAGACAATATAATATTTTGAACAGAAAGATGAGGCCGTTTCTGAAACATGGTCTGTGATTGATTAAAAGGTTATGATTGGAGCTCCAAGAATAAGGAGCTACATTAAATAGGTGGTTGAAAACTGGCCAAAAAGATGGAAGCGGATTCAACGAAAAGGTAAGTTATTGTCCACCCTTGCGCCACTATGGAAAAGCAGTTTTGGAAATCAAAGTATCCATAAGAATTATGTGGAAATAAAAAATCCGTAAAACATCTTTTTATCAATGAGTTACGGATTTTGATGTGGTCCCACCTGGAGTAATTTTTTTCTACACTGTTTTATAATCACCTAACATTCCGTATCTTATGCTATATAAGGGATAGGGAGAATGAAGGTGAACCAATTTTAGCATTCAAATTGTATTTATTTGCCCCCTGTTTTGCCCCCCTTTTTATCCATTTTAATCTAAATTAATTCAAATCATATTAATCTGCATTAAATGCAATTAACGTTCTCTACCCGTAACGATAAGCAAAACAAAGATGGAACTTTGCCCGTCAGGGCAACAATTACCTTTAAAGGGATAAGAATTAGAAAAAATATTGCAGGGGTAAAAGTATTGCCACGACATTGGAAGAATCAAAGAATCAAACCCAATACACAAAAAGAAGATTACAACAACCATATCGAATTCAATCTTAAGCTCGATGAGTTTAGGGAAAAGGTATTTACCGTTTTTCGTTACTTCCATCTGAACAATATCCCTTTCAGCGCAGAATTGATAGAAGAGAAGCTCGATGATAGATCATTCGGAGAAAATTCATTGGCCCCCAAATTTTTTGAAAGTTTCGATGAGTTCATTGAAACCAGCCGAACCATAAAAGCCCATGGCACCATAAAAAAATACAACACCGTCTCAGGGTTTCTAAAGGATTTTCAAAACGAGGTTTCCTACCAACTGCGTTTTGATAATATCAATATGGATTTCTATGAAAAATTTAGGGACTATTGTTTCAAGGAACGTAAAACCCTGAACAATTACTTCGGAAAACTGGTCTCTATCCTTAAGACTTTTATGAATTGGGCCTATGAGCGGGGTTATCACGATAATCTGGAATTTAAAAAATTTCGAAGGACCGAAGACAGTATTGAGGTAATCTATCTGACGATGGATGAATTGATGGCTCTGTACCGATTTGATTTTAAATCCAAAAAATATGCCCAGATAAGGGACATATATTGCTTTGGTTGCTTTACCGGGTTACGCTTTAGTGACATCATGAACCTTAAATCTTCAAATGTCTTTTCAGATCATTTGAAAATCACTATTGTAAAAACGAAGACCATTGACCAAAAAATTCCCTTGAACAAATATGCCAAAGAAATTCTGGACCGCTATAAGGGTACTATATACGAACCCCTTCCCACTATTTCCAATCAGAAATTCAATGAGTATATAAAAGAATGTTGTTCAAAAGCCAAAATAAATACCCAAATCACTATTACTAGATACATAGGGCAAAAGCGAATAGACAAAACTATGGCCAAACATGACCTGATAACCAGCCACACGGCAAGAAAAACATTTGTTACTAATAGTTTGGTCCTTGGTATGAAGGAAATGGTGGTCAGAAACATTACCGGACACAAGGACGAAGCTTCCTTTAAGCGCTATGTTGATATCGCCGAAGACTTTAAACAAAAGGAAATGGACAATACCTGGAATCTCGTGTAATAAGAAAACATCAAATGATATGACATCTTCCTATGACTATATTGCCCATAAAATACTTGCCAAGAACAAGTATACCTTGTTTTTGACCCTGCCGATAGTTTTCATAGCCCTACTGGTCTATTTGGGCATTTCACTTTGGGAATTGATGGCTTTTCCGGGGGCCAATCTGGAAAAATTCATAGTGGCCTTCCTTCTCATAAGCTTTGGCTGGGTTCTTTTTATATATTTCAGCGGTGTCCTTAAAGCTCCAAAGGATTTTAATGTCGTTAAATACTCCAATTGTTCAATGTCTCTTTATGAAGCTTTGGGCGAAACAGAAAAAAGGACGTTTCACAAATTCCTGATTAAATCCATAAAGGAGAAAGACATGGGCTTTGACAGTTATACGTGTGCATTTGAAACTTATCCAAAAATCAAAAGAACGCTCATCCAAGATCTTTCGTCCAAAAAGTTCAAAAGACGATTGTTATCGGAGCTCACTTTTGAAAGATTAAACAGTGAAATCAAAAATCAAAAGAAGAAGTCACTTTGGATCCGTTCATTTTTCAGTTATAAGATCGCCATGGAAAGAGCATTGGCCATAACGATGGAAAATGCGAGCGATGCTTCGGTTCTAAATTCCATGAAGGAGATACACAAAGCCTTGGCGATAAACATCAATATAGGTAGTAATGGTGTAACCCTTGATGCCAAAGGCTTAAAGGCAATGTTAATCGACATAAATCAAAATGTCACTTCCGTTAATCTGGAAAATCGGATTATCCTGAACGACAGAATCACTCAAAAGCAGTTTGCCCTTGTTCTCGACTCCTTTTGCAAACGATACCTCCCCAATTTAAACGCTAAAAAATTTACGGCCTGTTATACTGGATTTTCAGATTATGACCCTTGCAAATATAATTTGAGAAATATCTTTCAACCTTACTTTACCGAATTGTCCCAAGATGAAGTCTTAACCTTCATTGCCCTAATGAGGTACTTGATTATCAAAAGAGTTGTCAAAAGTTCAACAACCGAGAATTCACACCACAAATTGACTAGGGTCTTGGAAATATTCACCGAAAGCAATGGATTTTCCCGGCAAACATGGAGGAAGAACTTTTCGGAAGATTATCAATATAAAAGAACATTACCCAAAAATGTGCAAATAGAGGTCAACTCTTCCATTAATAGACTCCTCCCTACACTACAAACGTAAATCAAAGCTTATACAACTGATTTTCAATACACAGAAACCGCTTACCCGATTCCATAGGCAATCTGATTTAGCCCAATGTTACACCTAGTTTAGTTGATGAATTGATTGTTTCATTAAAATCTTCTAAACTATGTCAAATCCCATTCTATACGGCTTTACAAAAAAAGACCTTGAGAACACCATCGAATTGGTAATCAAAAGACTCCAGAGAACAAACCTCGCCAATGAATCGGTCATCCATTCAGAAGAGGACCGTCTGACCCAAAAGGAGGCTGCTAAATTCTTGGGGCGATCTGAACAGTGCCTTATCAAATGGAAGAAAAAGAACTTAATCCCCTATTATCAAATTGGGAATTCAATTTTCTATTCCAAAAAGGAACTATTGGAATGCGCGAGAAAAAATGGAAAGTTCCGTCGTGTATCAACAAAATGAGAGTGCCATGTCGAAAAGTATTCCATATGTCCGCATTGGCACGTCTTTCTATAAAATTGTAAAGTATCCTACCATATCAGGACATTTCAACGAGCAGTTGGTCCCTTGGAACGAGCATATCATCAAGCAGGACCATGGCAAGGACTATTTGGGTAAGGTACCCAAGTATGACGGATTCGCTTGCATTCCCTGTCATGTCGATTTCAAAAAGGAACACCATGGTTTCTACAATACATATTCCCCTTTGGTGCATGAACCGGAAGAGGGAAGTATAACAAGGACACGCAGCTTTTTGAAGCATATATTCGGAAACCAGCTGGAGCTGGGGATGGACTACCTGAAACTCCTCTATCAAAGACCGGTGCAGGTGCTCCCCATCCTCTGTCTGGTCTCCACCGAAAGGAACACTGGCAAAAGCACCTTCCTCAAATGGCTCAAGGAGATCTTTGGGAACAACCTGACCTACCTCACCAACGACAGCTTTGCAAGCCAGTTCAATGCGGATTGGGCCAACAAACTATTGATTTGTATTGACGAGGTGCTGTTCAACAAGGAGGAACTGACCGAGCGCATTAAGTACCTGAGTACCACCAACCGAAATAAATTGGAAGCCAAGGGAAAGGACAAAAGGGAAGTGGAATTCTTTGGAAAATTTATCCTCTGCAGTAATAACGAGGACAGTTTTATCAAGATCGATGCCCATGAGACCAGGTTCTGGGTTAGGAAGATTCCTTCACTTAAAAGAGAGGACACCGATTTCTTGGACCAGTTGTCCAAGGAAGTGCCCGCTTTTTTGGATTTCCTTTCAAAAAGGGAATACAGCACAAAACAAAGAACCCGAATGTGGTTCACAGCTAAACAGGTTTATACCCCTGCCCTTAAGAAGCTGGTGAACAATAACCGAAATAGGGTGGAGAAGGAACTGGCCAGTCTATTGCTGAGCGCCATGGAAAAGTTCGAGATGGACTCGGTGGACCTTTGTCCCATCGATGCCCTGCACATGCTCAACCGCACACGGGTCAAGACCGACCTGACCCAATTGAGGCGGTTGCTGAAAAAGGATTGGAAACTGGACAACCAGCCCAATTCAAACAAGTACCAAAAGATCACCATTTGG
Source organism: Flagellimonas crocea (assembly GCF_033441595.1). Lineage (NCBI taxonomy): Bacteria > Pseudomonadati > Bacteroidota > Flavobacteriia > Flavobacteriales > Flavobacteriaceae > Flagellimonas > Flagellimonas crocea. The sequence goes on from NZ_JAUZVX010000003.1 coordinate 639,479, forward strand.
AACAACGGCGAGATCAACACCGAGGACGCCAAGGGAAGGTACTTTACCATAAAAAAGAATTTTTTGGTCCAAAATTTTGATGATTTGATGACAGATTGATATAAGCCCAGTGTTCATAAGGGTTTGGGCTGTCATCACTTTGTCATCATTCTGTCATCAAAATAAAAAATGATGACAGGGACAATGAAGAAAAAAACAAAAGTGATGAAACGATGACAAAATGATGACGGGGGAACAATCAGTATTTACAGGGTCTCCCAGAGGTTTGTCATCAAATCATCAAAAATCGATTAAAAACAGAACCATGAAAGAAAAGAGATTGGACTGCGAAAAAGCCCGCAACATTGACATCGTTTCCACGCTTGCCAATTTGGGGCACTTTCCAGTCCGGAAAACTGAAAAAGAAGCTTGGTTCCTCAGCCCGTTCCGGAGCGAGACCCAAGCCTCTTTCAAGGTGTCATTAAAGAAAAACTACTGGATAGATTTCGGGACCTTCGAGGGGGGCAGTACCATAGACCTGGTGATGAAAATGGAGAACTGTTCCGTAAGGGAGGCATTGGAACGATTGTCCGGGAACATGGGCCATTTTTCTTTTCACCGGCGGCCGAATCCAACCAAAACGGAATGTAAGGCCAACCCCATTAAAATCACCAAGGAAATGGATATTGAGCACGGGGCCCTGGAGACCTATCTGCGGTCCAGAAAAATCTCGACTACAACAGCCAGAAAGCTGTGCAAGGAAATCCATTATAAAATTTGTGGTCGGAAATACTTTACCCTCGGACTCCAAAACAGATCTGGAGGTTGGGAACTGCGGAACAGATATTGGAAAGGGTCCACTTCTCCCAAGGATGTTTCGATCATAGGGAATAGCTTTAAGAAATTGGTCATTACGGAAGGCATGTTCGATATGCTTACCCTATTGGAGCTGATGCCAGAAATCGGGAACGGCCATGACCTTTTGGTATTGAACACTACGGCCTTTGTAAAGCGGATGATTTCTGAAATAGAGGATTATGAAAACGTAGGGCTGTTTCTTGATAGGGACAAAACGGGAATGGGGATGACAGAACTTTTATTGGAAAAGTACCCGAACAGTAGGGATATGTCATCTCTCTATGGGAGTTTTAAGGACATCAACGAATGGAAGGTAAAAAGCGCGAAGGATGAAGTTCGGCAACGAATTCAAGATGTGTCATTGTCATGACAAATCTTGCTTTTGCTCCCGAAGGTCGCAAAAGATGATGTAAAAATGAAGAGGGAGTTTGTCCAGTTCCGGTGCTCGGTCTACGAGAAGAAACTGCTGAAGGTCAAGGCCCGGAAGAGCGGTCTTTCCATCAGTGAGTACTGCCGCCGTGCCGCTTTCGATGACCGTATCGTGGAGCGTATGACGGACGAACAGATAGAGGCCTATAAGCTATTGGTCAAATACCAACGAAATTTTAGGCTGATCACCAATATGTTCCGCAAGCGGAACCCCAGGATGGCCGAGGAAACGGCCCAGCTGGCCAAAGAGATACGACAACACCTTTTAAATTTCAGGAAATGATAGGCATGGGCAAATCCATATCGCACACTTCGGCCTCCATGAGCTACGGGATGAACCAGGAAAAGGGGTCTGAGATCATCCACAGCCAATATCTTGCCGGGGAGACCCCGAGGGAGATCACCGAGGAGTTCAAGGTCATCCAAGAACAGAACGAACTGTGCCGGAAGAACACGCTCAGCTTTGTGCTCAGTCCCACCATCGAGGACGGCAGGAAACTCGAAAGGGAGCAGCTCAAGGAAATGACGGAGCGGTTTATCAAGGAAATGAACCTCAAGCAGCATCAGGCCGTTGCCTTTGTCCATAGGGACAAGGAACATGTGCACGTCCATCTGTATGCCAACCGGATAAACTTTCAAGGGAAGGGCTATAACGACAGCTTTATCGGGAAGCGGAGCCAGCAAGTGGCCGAGCGGGTGGCCAAACAGATGGACCTTACCACCGTAAGGGAGGTACAGCAGGAAAAACTCTACCGGATGCAACATGTCCGCTCTGAAATGCAGAAGATCCATGAAAAGGTCATGTCCAGGGACCGCCCAAGGGACTTTGACCAGTATATCAAATCGATGGATCATAACAATGTAAAGGTCATTCCTAGCATCAATAGGCAGAACCAACTGCAGGGCTTCCGTTTTGAGTACAAGGGAACCAACCTAAAGGGAAGCGAAGTGCACCGGTCCATGTCCATGGGCAGGATCGCCCGTCAAATGAACTTTGAAAGGAACATGGCACAGCGGATTGCCAAGGGCAGGAGCATGCAGCTTTTAGGCAGGACAGTGAATGTCCCGACAAGTTTGACCCAGGCCATCATAAAGAAGACCATCAAATTGGCCATCAAGGTGGTCAGGGACACGGGAATAGGAATCTAAACATAACATCATGGCAAAACTGGATGAAATAGCGGAACTGTTGACAGAGGAGATCAACGGATTTGAAAAGAGTATCGGCCGATTGGAAAAGATTCATGAGGATTTCAAAAACCTTCCATTAAGGCCAGATACCAGCGAGTTAAATGCGCTTCTAGAGGAGTACGGCAACAATCAAAAAACCAATATTAAGGAACAACAAAGACTGATGGAAAGGATTCTTCATAAAGTAGAGCGGTCCGTTCTCTTGCCCAGTTGGGCCATAAAACTTACTTGGGGGTTGTTGGTCACGGTCCTGTTGGTCCTTGGTTTTTCAATCTATCAGGTATCAAGGATTTCCAAGAAAGAAGAGGCAGCATTCATCAAAGGTCAGGATGATGCAATTGAACACTACGGGACATTCTTTAAAGAAAGCCCAGAGGCAAAGGAACTGTACCAAAAATGGCTGCAGGGAAATGGCAAAAAGTAGGACAGCGCCCTATCCTATTTTTGTTCAACGCTTATCTTCCGGAACCTACAAAAATAGGCCAGGATCCATGCGTTGAAGTTGGGGTAAGGATTTGGGGTTTTTCTAAGCTGAAACCGTAATTTTGAGTAGACTTATCATATATTTGTTTGCGATTAACTACATTTATCATAAATTTACGCAAACAGATTTGAGGTGATAGGCCACGATATTTCAGACTATTTATATGAAATCCAAGCTCAAGGCAGGTATTCTGTTAGTCTGCATGAGCTTAGGGAACGCTTTGGCCCCAACGAAAAGGCGATAGCCCAAAAACTACACCGTTTAAAAAAGGAGAACAAACTTGCCCAGGTACGAAAGGAATTTTATGTAATTATCCCTCCTCATTATTCTCATATGGGAATATTGCCCACTACCTATTATTTAGATGATATGATGAATTTCCTTAATAGAGAATACTATCTTGGGCTATACTCTGCTGCTGCACTTCATGGCGCAGGACACCAACAGCCGATGCAATCGCAGATTATTATTAAAAAACCGGCACTTAGGGACATCAAGACCAAAAATCAACATTTAATATTTTTTACGAAAGGTTCTTGGAGGGGCGATTGGTTGGAGCAAAAGAAAACCGATGCCGGATATGTCTTGGTCTCAAGCCCTGAATTGACTGCTGTCGATTTAGTACATTATCATAAGCAAATAGGAGGATTAAATAGAGTGATTCCGGTTCTAGAAGAACTAAGCGAGAATTTTAAGTCATCAAGAATTTTAGCTATTGCCAAGGAATCATCCCTACCCACCTTACAGCGATTGGGCTATCTATTGGAGCAGTTGTCAGAAACTAAACTTGTAGATAATCTGTCCATTTTTTTAAGGGCAAATAAAACCAATACGGCTCCATTATCATTATCCCACAAAAACAAGAGTGGTTTCATGGATGATAAATGGAACTTGATCATTAATACTGAACTGGATTTTTCATGATACCGAGGAGATATATTACGGAATGGAAAGCAAACGCCCCTTGGCCTACCGATGCACAAGTGGAACAGGACTTGGTTATAGAACGCGCTTTGGTGGCCTTGTTCTCGGACCCATTTTTAAAGGAGCATGTAGCGTTTCGTGGTGGTACGGCCTTACATAAAATCTATTTGAAACCACAGGCCCGTTATTCCGAGGATATTGATTTGGTTCAGATAAAGGAGGGCCCCATAAAGCCCATTTTGCAAGCTATTGGAAAGCAGCTTGATTTTTTGGGAACCAAAAGAAATATTAAGCAGAATGTTAATATGAATACGGCGACCTACCGCTTTGAATCTGAAATCCCACCCGTTGTCAACATGCGTTTGAAGATTGAAATCAACACCCGAGAACATTTTACTGTCATGGGCTATACCGAGTTGGAGCATAGTATGGATAACGGATGGTTTTCTGGAAGCTGTACCATGAATTCCTTTTCTATTGAGGAGTTATTGGCAACGAAACTAAGGGCACTTTATCAACGTAGAAAGGGACGGGATCTGTTTGACTTGTACCATGCAATAAGCCTACTGGGAGTTGATACAGACAATTTAGTATCAATATACAAGCACTATATGGATTTCTCAAGAGGTCAATCACCAACACAAAAACAGTTCTTATTGAATATGGATGAGAAAATAGAGGATCCGGATTTTGGCGGGGATATCTATGCTTTGCTAAGACCTGGCATTGAATACGACCAAAGTAACGCTTACGAAATCATCAAAGATCAAATAATCTCAAAAATATAGGAATACTAATATGGCATGTGAGGAAAAACAGGTTCAAAATATAACCTTGAAGTTTATGCTAAATATTCTTGATGCCCCGTATTCGTTGTGAAGAAATAGGATAGTCTAAGAAGAATTAACGGGCTCAAAATCCAAAAAAAAACTATTTATCCAATAGCTTTTCCAAGTAAGCAACCTTATCTTTTTCCGCCTGAACAAGGCGCTCATAAAGCTCTTTGTTCTCTTCATAAGCCTCGACCAATTTATCCAAAGGATTAAAATTACAAATATTATAATGGCCAAAGTTGCTACTTGACACCTTATCATTAAAGGTGTTGAAATAGTTGATCATTGATTCCTCAGAAAAATTCTCAATAGCCTCCTTGGTAACCCCCAAGGCCTTGGCAATCTCTTCCAGTTTAGCATCATCCACCTTCTCACTGTTCTCTATGTTGGATACTGCCTGTTGGCTAATACCAAGTTCCTCGGCAAGCGTCTCTTGTTTCATCCCACGGAGTTCCCTGATCCTACTGATCTTTCTACCTATATGGTTGTTCTTGGTCTTTGTCTGCATATCTCAAATATAGGGTGTTTCGTACAATATACCGATTGTAAAATTCAAAACATGGATGCCACCTATCGGAATGAAGGTTTCATTGTAATCCATTCAACATATTCTTTAATGTTTCATTGTTTCCATCTAATTTTAACCCTTCTTCTATCAGGTCTATTGCTTTTATTTTATCCGATTCAGCAATCAAGGTCAATCCCTTTTTTAAGGATTCTCGATATTTATAGATAAAAACTTTTGAAAGTAAGCCCAGCGTGATAACATTTCTGTCATTAGCCAACAACTTTTGAGCGATTGATTCTGCTTCTGATAATTTTTCACTTTTTAAATAATAGTTTGCTTTTATGGATTGTAAAACATTGGTTTTATAGCCTTTTACTTTACGCTCGAGTACCTCTATATGTACTTTAGCTTCATCTAGATAACCTAAATCTAGGCAAGTGTCTGCTAGTGATAGCTTGGCATCTAAATAACTATCATCAATTTTTACGACTTCTGAAAAAAACCCATATGCCTCTTGGCTTTGGTTTTCCTCTGCCAAAAATCTACCTGCTCTAAAAAGAAAGTTTGGATTTTTTGGTTGGAATTTTAATACACTCATTATTTTATCGATTGCCTCAGGTTTTCTCCCCATTGACCATAAAATATCTGAATAAATGCTCAAAGCATATGGATCAGAGGGAGATGTTTCAAGTTTTCGTTCTATGAATGCTGCAGCTTCATCTAAACGGTCTTTTCTAAACAATAATTCACCCATGCTTTGTAATGCAGTTTCATGCTCATTAATTCTTATGGATGCCATAAAATATTTTTCTGCTTCATCTAAATAATCACCTCCCTTTTGATCATTTTCTATATATGCACGACCAATAGCATAATTAAATTTCGATAATCTATACTTATTATTTTCATGTTGCAGCAATTTATTTAGTATTTCAATCGATTCTTGCAATTTACCTATCCTTGATAAACATCTCGCCTTTGTGAATAGTATATCTTTATCATCTGGCCGAGATTCTAAAAAATCGTTGCAAAATAGTAGGGAGGTGGAATATTCCTGTCTTTGATATAATTTAATAGCTGCATCTTTCAGTTCGCCAATTAAGTCTCTTCTTAATTGATAACTTTCATTTTGCTTTCCACAGTAAAACAGTAATCTACAGGCATTTGTAAGCCAATACACATACATTTTATCTGTAGATTCGAGCTCTCGCAGATTTTGCTTTGCGATCTCTGAAAGTTTTTCCGTAAAAACTTTAAACTTTGGACTTGTTCTTGCTAGCCTAAGATAAAAGTCGTTCACAAGGGGATGTAAGAGCAATCCATTTCCATCAGTTTCGATAAGATTGTAGGACACCAAATTATCAATGAATTTGATATAATCATTCGGAGGCAAATCTAGGATATCATTTATATGCTTTGGGTTTAATGGATGCTCGAAGATTGCTAATATTGCTAATATTTCGATTTCTAATTGATTTAGTCTTGCTTTTGAAAGTATTTCCTCGGCAATATCAATTTTTAATTTATTTATAACCTGAATGTTATCGATAAGATAATCAGTTCCGTACTTTACTATAAATGGTGCCGCAAGCCTTCCTGCAAGAGGATAGCCATGTAATAGATGAGATATTTTAGTTAGTGATTTTTCCTCAAACTTTTTTGAAGGATCTGTTCTTTCCAATTCTGAACTTATAATTTGATTTAAATGGTTATTTGACAGTCCCTTTAGATATAAATTATCCGAATTTTTACTTTCAACATTATTTAGTAGTAACCATCTTGTGGATAAGAAAATTATTGGAAATCTGGTTAATATTTCTTTTTCCTTAAAATGGTCAATAATGCATAAAACATCTTCATTGGGAGCCCCGTTGTCATCTAGAATAGATTCCATTTTGTTGAAGACAATAAAATGACCTTTTGACAGAAGTGTTTCAATTGAGAGTAAGTTTAAAGCATTTAATTCTTTTTCAGTTGCACCATCTTTTGGCAATTCAACTTCGGCTTTGGAACAAAGTTCTAGAGTTAATCTGGAACCAAAATGAGCTGGGGATAATATTATTTCAGAGATTTCTGGATTGCTATAAGTTCTTTTTAATGTTTCCTTGATTAATGATGATTTACCAATACCAAAAAAACCAATAAGGGATATGAATTTAACGTTGGAGTCATAAAACATATCTTGTAGAGCAGTAATCTCATCATTTCTGTTTACAAATTGTCTTTTAAAGCTTCTAGCACCACCATTTAATGAATCAATAATTGAATTAATGATATTTTTAGAACTTGAAATATCAACTCTAAGAAAGGGCTTTAATCTTAGTGGAACTTGAACATCATCAATTCTTGCCACTATTAGACGATAATCTTCGTTCTCCAAATACTTGATTAATGCCATATTCAGCTCATATTTAACCCATGAGCTATCTATAGAATTCTTAGAAAGAATTATAAGGAAATTCTTTGACTCATCAATTCCCTCCTCAATTTTATCACTTAATACATCTCCAACATCTAAATCCCATGTGTCATACCATACATTTTGTTTCTGTAATTTATTGGTGATTTCGTTTACGAATTTTTTATCCTTACTTGAATGAGATATAAATGTCTTTCTTTTCATTTTCTACAAATTAAATTATAACTGTTCTTATACCTACTAAAAGATAGTTGGCATTAAATTTCATCAAGGGGAATTTTATTGATGACTAATTTAATAAAATACAAGCGGCCATGGTGGGGTACTGGATAATATGGACTATTTGTCCCCAAAGCAGACTTTATAAAAAATATGGAGGAAACTATGATTACTATAACGAGTAAATGGCAAAGGGTGTCCCAGCGACTTAAAATTTTTAACTCTCGTCTTTTGATTAAGGTTCTCCAAAAAAGAATATTTCATTAGAAAAAACTTTGAACACAGAACTTTGTGTGACTTCTCCACACTCCATTTGTTATAAGAAAATTCCTTATTAGTGACTTTATTAATTGTTAAACTGGAGTGTTATATCTATTTTGGTAGTCAACCAAACTGTCAAATTATTTATGCCAGATTGCACCGAATGTGGAGCTTTCACTAAATTCAATAACGGACTTTGTTCTAATTGTTATTCCAAAGCCAATGGGAATCCTTGGGTTTCCGGAGTAATCAAAGGCAGGATTGCCGAAACCATTGTGGAACAACTTTTTATCTCCTTAGGCTTCCAGGTTTACAAATATGGTATGGAAAATACCATTCCTGGTATTTCAGAATTATTGAAATGTGTTAGAAGCGATGTTTCTACCAACATCCGTCAAATGCCCGATTTTGTAGTCTTTAAGGATAAAGATGCTCACTTTATTGAGGTTAAGTTTAGAAAAAATGGTTGTTTGTCATTAAGGGATATTGAAAAATATGGAGATTATCCTTTTGAGAATGCTTTGTTCGTCTTACTTTCCCAAAAACACATTAAGTGCATCTCATATAAAGAGTTGAAAGAAGGTAAGGAAATCCATGAAAAATGCAGAAATTGGTTGGGCAACCGTAAAGAATTTGAAACAGACAAAGACCTAATCATTGATTATTGCAAGTATGCTATCAAGTTTTTTGAAAATGTGGAATAAATGAACCAAGTAAAATCTAAAAAACGAGTAACCGACCACGGGGAGGTTTTTACTTCTGAAAAAGAAGTGAATGCCATGCTCGACTTGGTAAAACAAGAAACAGAGCGAATAGATTCTCGTTTTCTGGAACCCGCTTGCGGGAACGGGAATTTCTTAGCGGAAGTCTTGCGAAGAAAATTGGCAGTAGTAGAAACTAAATACAAAAAGAATCAACTTGATTATGAGCGATATGCCATCATTGCCATTTCAAGCATTTATGGCGTGGATATTTTGGAAGACAACGCTCAAGAATGCCGAAAACGGCTTTTTAAAATATTTGATGAGCAATACACCAAACTCTACAAAAACGAGTGCAAAGATGAATGCCGTAACTCAGTGAATTATTTGCTTAAAAGAAATATCCTTTGGGGCGATGCTTTGGACTTTACCAATCCCGTGACGAAAGAACCCATTGTTTTCTCAGAATGGTCTGCGGTAAATGGCAGTATGCTTAAAAGACGTGATTACGTTTTCAAATTCTTGGTGGAGAAAACACACCAGTTTTCCATGTTTAATGACGAAGGTAATCCTGCGGCTATTGATGAACCTGTAAAAGATTATCCTGTTATGCACTTTTTAAAATTGGCAGACTATGATAGAGATTAATTACAATCCAGACGTGCTTTCTTGCCTTGCCAATTTGAGCAATGACGAAGTGTTTACACCGCCTAAATTGGTGAACGAAATTTTGGATATGCTGCCACAGGAGTTGTTCCAAAGCAAGGCAACTACCTTTCTAGACCCGGTAACTAAAAGTGGGGTGTTTTTGCGGGAGATTGCCAAGCGACTGAATGACGGACTTAAAGACCAAATTCCCGACCAGCAGGAACGCATTGACCACATTTTTAGCAAGCAGTTGTACGGTATAGCAATTACCGAACTTACCTCTTTATTGGCAAGGCGCAGTGTGTATTGCACCAAAAAAGCCAATGGCAAATACTCGGTATGTACCAGGTTTGATACAGAAGAAGGCAATATAAAATATGACCGTTTGCAACACACTTGGCAAAACGGGAAGTGTGTATTCTGTGATGCAACCGAAGAAGTGTACAGCCGTACAGACGATTTAGAAACCTACGCTTATCAGTTTATCCATACCGATAAGCCTCAAAATATTTTCAGTATGAAGTTTGACGTAATCGTAGGCAACCCTCCCTACCAGTTGAGTGACGGAGGTGCTGGTGCTAGCGCAAAGCCTATCTATAACAAGTTTGTTCTCCAAGCAATCAAACTGAATCCCCGATTTTTATCAATGATTATACCCGCAAGGTGGTATACTGGAGGAAGAGGTGTCGATGATTTCAGAAAAGAGATGCTTAATGACAAACGAATAAGAATACTACATGACTTTCCTCGTGCATCTGATTGTTTTCCAGGTGTAGAAATCAAAGGAGGGGTCTGTTACTTTCTGTGGAATAGAGATCAAATGGGTAAATGTCAGGTAAATACACACCAAGGAGATCAAATAACTTCTACCGCTAATAGGTACCTTTTGGAAGAGGGAACCGATGTCTTCATAAGGTATAACCCCTCAATATCAATTCTAAAGAAAGTTGAAAATCAAAAAGAGAACAGTTTCGCTCGCCTTGTAAGTGCGAATGACCCTTTTGGCTTTGATGTTAGAGAGGATAATAGCTTCAAAAGAGTCAAACCAAAATTTAAGCTGAAGGAGGAATCTGGTACGATTAAGTTTTATTACGGTGGTTACGAAAAAAAAGGAATGGGGTATATTAATCCTGATTTTGTGCGTAAAAACAATTCTTGGATAAAAGAAAACAAAATTTACATTTCAAAAGCATACGGTGCAGGCGAAACTTATCCACACCAAATAATTAATCGACCGATACTTGGTCCAAAGAACTCGTGTTGCTCTGAAACCTACATTGTAATTGGGCCATTTGCCAATGCCAAAGTTTGTGAGAATGTTATCTCGTACATAAGAACTAAATTTTTTAGGTTTTTGATTTCCCTAAAAAAAATCACCCAGGAATCCAGAAGCAAGGTTTACACATTTGTTCCTATTCAGGATTTTAATGAGTCTTGGACAGATGAAAAGCTCTACGCTAAATATGGAATAACACAGGAAGAGCAAGATTTCATTGATTCACTAATTCGACCAATGGAATAATTATGAGCCAAAATTTCTTCCCTAAAAAATCTGAAGCAACACCTACTATATACGCCTACGAGTTGCCAAACGACAACAGCCGTAAAGGGCAGTTAAAAGTCGGTGATACCAATAGAACAGCACAGCAACGCATCAAGGAACAAATTGGTGCCACTCGGTCGGCTTTCAAAATTGTAGTAGAACAATCTGCTATGCGCAATGATGGTTCCAGTTTTCGAGATTATGAAGTACACGAATATCTGCGCAAAAAGGGCATCAAAAACCCAGATGGCGAGTGGTTTGCTTGTAACAAAATAGAAGTAGAAAGTGCTATAAAAGCAGTTCGAGACGGCAAAAGCTACGAGCTAAGCCGAGACAAAGACTTTTCTATGCGTCCTGAGCAGGAAGAAGCAGTCAATAAAACAGCTCGCTACTTTGAAAGCTACAAAGGAGAAAATCCAGATAAAACACCGCACTTCCTTTGGAACGCCAAAATGCGTTTCGGTAAAACCTTTGCCACCTACCAACTTGCCAAAAAACAAGGATGGACAAAAATATTGGTGCTCACATTTAAACCTGCCGTACAAAGTGCCTGGCAAGAAGATTTAATTACCCATGTAGATTTTGAAGGTTGGCAATTTGTGAGCAGAAATGGCTTGTCTTACGAAGACATTGACCCAAGCAAGCCCTTTGTGTGCTTTGGTTCGTTTCAGGATTATTTGGGAAAGAACACATCAACTGGCGGTATCAAAACCAAAAACGAATGGGTACACGCCACTAATTGGGATTGTGTAGTTTTTGACGAATACCACTATGGGGCATGGCGTGAAAATGCCAAAGACTTGTTTGAATCGGAAGATGCTAAAGAAGCCAAATTTGGTGAAGGTGAAGGCATTGACTACTTCGATGAGGACATGATACCGATTACCACCAATGGCTTTTTGTATTTGTCGGGTACACCATTTAGAGCAATCACCTCAGGCGAGTTCATCGAAGAACAAATCTTCAACTGGACGTATTCAGACGAACAACGAGCCAAAGAAGATTGGAAAGGTGCTGACAATCCTTACGAGAGCTTACCAAGAATGGTTATGCTCACTTACCAAATGCCAGATTCCATTAAAGAAGTAGCAATCGGTGGTGAGTTCAATGAATTTGACTTAAACGTGTTTTTCGAAGCTACAGGCATTGGCAATGGTGCTCGTTTCCGAATGGAAAGCTATGTACAAAAATGGCTGGACCTTATTCGAGGTAGCTTTTTAGAAACCACCGTTGACAATTTAAAACTAGGTGCCAAGAAACCCCCTATGCCTTTTTCAGATGCTCGTTTGTTGAGTATTCTGAATCATACCTTTTGGTTTTTGCCAAGTGTAGCTTCCTGCCACGCTATGAAAAACCTGATGAGGAGACCTAACAATACTTTCTATCACAATTACAGAGTGGTGGTTGCTGCAGGTACACAAGCAGGAATTGGCGTTGAAGCTTTACCACCAGTTCTCAAGGCGATGGACAATCCATTGAAAACAAAAACCATCACACTTTCTTGCGGTAAATTGACCACAGGTGTTACCGTAAAACCATGGACAGGGATTTTCATGTTGCGGAATTCATCCAGTCCAGAAACTTATTTTCAAGCTGCCTTTAGAGTGCAATCACCTTGGGCTATTAAAAACCCAGACGGAGAGTCGCCCAACAAAACAGAAATCATCAAAAAAGAATGCTACGTTTTTGATTTTGCGCCAAACCGCGCGTTGAGTCAAGTAGCCGATTATGCTTGTCGATTAAACATAAACGAGTCCAATCCTGAAAAGAACGTAGCGGAGTTTATCCACTTCTTGCCAGTACTAGCCTATGACGGAAGTTCTATGAAGCAAGTAGATGCAGCGGGTGTACTGGACATTGCCATGAGTGGAACAACGGCAACACTGCTCGCACGAAGATGGGAATCAGCCTTGCTTGTAAATGTGGACAATGGGACACTTGAACGCATCAAGAACAATCCTGATGCTTTAGCTGCATTGATGAGCATTGAAGGATTCAGGTCCTTGAACCAAGACATAGAAACTATTATCAATAAATCCGAAGCGGTAAAGAAAGCCAAGAAAGAGAAGAATGATGAGGAGATGACCAAAAAGGAAAAGAAAGAGTTAACTGATGAAGAAAAGGAATACAAAAGCCTGAGAAAACAAATTCAGGAGAAGCTAATCAAGTTTGCCACTCGCATTCCTGTATTCATGTACTTAACCGATTACAGAGAGCATACTTTAAAAGATGTTATTACCCAGTTAGAGCCTGGGCTTTTCAAGAAAGTAACTGGGTTGAATGTGAAAGACTTTGAATTGCTGGTAAGCCTTGGAGTTTTCAACTCCGCATTGATGAATGATGCAGTTTATAAATTTAAACGCTATGAAGATGCAAGTTTGGAATACACAGGAATCAACCGACATAAAGGACAAGCCGTTGGTGGATATGACACAGTATTGAGCAGGGAGGAATATGACCAAGTTTTTGTGAATGAACCTTAAAAAACTTTATTGATTTAACATGAAAGCCACTGAACTTCCAATCATAAACTTTTTACAGACACCTAATGTACAATTTGTAATACCCGTTTATCAACGCAATTTTGATTGGGAGCTAGGGCATTGCAAACAATTATTGGAAGATATCATCAGTGTTGAAAAAGAAGACCGAGGGACACATTTTATAGGCAGCATTGTTTTTATACACGAAGGTGCTTACACCACCCGAGAGGTCCGTGAACTGGTGATCATAGACGGTCAGCAACGGCTCACAACTATCAATGTGCTTTATGTCGCCTTGTACCGTTTTGCAAAGAACAATGGACTGGAAAAAGAGGCCGAGATGCTCTACAATATGTTCTTGGTCAACCAATACGTACAAGAAGACGATAGTAAGCTCAAACTAAAACAGACAGACACCAACTCCATGGCGTTCAAGGCCATTTTGGAGGGGAATGAAAAAGGGTTTACTTCATTTTCTAATGTGATTGAAAACTATAATTTTTTCAGTTCTCAAATCAATGCCGAGAATTTTGAGGTCATCAGAAATGGTTTGAAGCGATTAATTTTTGTTGAAATTTCTCTAGAGCGTGACAAGGATGATCCACAGCGGATATTTGAAAGTCTCAACTCAACCGGACTAGATTTGTCCCAATCCGATTTGATACGGAATTATATTCTAATGGATCTGCAGCCACGGGAGCAGCAAAAGGTTTTCAACACGATTTGGAACCCCATTGAAGAAAATGCCCGGGACCTTCTAAAACAAAAGTCTCTGGTTTCTGAATACATCCGAGACTATTTAACCCTCAAAAACAAAAAAATACCTAATAAATCAAAGGTCTACCAAGAGTTTAAAAAGAACTATCCCAACAAACTGGATGAAGCGTACATGAACGAGTTGGAAAACATGAAAGGGCTTTCCCTATTTTATAAAATGTTTATCAATCCGGAAACTGTTGAAAACCCTCAAATTCGTAAAGAGCTCGAATACATCAACCGATTGGAGGTGAATGTCGCCTATCCATTCTTGTTACAGGTTTTTGAAGATTGGGATAATGGGATTACAGACGAAGAAACTGTTATTCAAGTATTGAAATTGGTTCAAAATTATGCTTGGCGAAGGTTTATAGTAGGATTGCCGACCAATGCGCTGAATAAGATTTTCATGACATTGTATTCAGAGATAGATACCGAAGACTATTTTGAAAGTTTAGCCAAAGCCCTATGTAAAAAAAGAGGTAATTCACGCTTTCCGGATGATGAAGACCTGCTAACTGCCTTAAAAGACAAAGATCTCTATAATATCAAAGCAAAAAACAGGAATTATCTTTTTGAGCTTTTGGAAAACCACAACAACCGTGAGCATGTCAATACTTCCAGTGAAAGCATCACGATTGAGCACATTTTTCCACAAAACCCTAGTTATGAATGGTCCAAGCAATTAGATGAGGAAGAGATTTTCCTATTTAAGGAAAAATATCTGAATACATTGGCAAACCTCACTTTGTCTGGCAACAATGGTTCATTAGGCAACAAAACCTTTTTGGAAAAAAAGAATATGAATCATCAAGGTGGAGAGCAAGGTTATAAATACAGTAGGCTATGGTTAAACGATTATTTAAAAAGAATTGATGTTTGGGATAGCAATTCCTATGAATCAAGACTTAAACTAATCAGCCAACGGTTTCTTAGTATCTGGAGTTATCCTAATGTTATACTAGAGACGGATGAAGAACCTGTAGAACAATCTATTTTTGAAGCAGAGTCTCCAACCCACAAAAAACTCGAATATTTTATCTTCAAGAACAACAAGGTGGAAGAATCAGCCATTGCAAACATGTACTATTATGTGCTTCAACAGTTATATGGCTTAAATACTGGACTATTACTTGGGAACAATATTCTTAAAATAACAAGAAATAAAGAAGATTTTAGAAGTGCCCAGGAAATTACCAATGGCTACTTTGTCGAGTTCAATATAGATAGCAATACAAAGTTCAATATTCTAAAAAAGTTATTGTCCTTATTTGATTTGGAAGATGAACTTATTATCAAATATGATATTGGTTCCTCTCAGGGCAACAGGTTTTATGTACGTAAAGAATATTGGGAGCAACTTTTACCCCAATTGCAAGAGAAGGGCCAGTTTTCAAATGTTAATCCTGTGAAATCTCATTGGATAAGCATGGGTGCCGGAAAAACAGGAGTAAATTACTCTATGGTCGTTACCGGTTCCCATTGTCAGGTTGAGCTTAGTATAACAACAGCAAATAAAGAGCTGAACAAAAAGTATTTTAAAAAGTTAATCAGTCGAAAAGTGAAAATTGAAGATGGTTTTGGTAAATCTTTAATGTGGGAAGAATTGTCAGATAACAAAATGAGTCGCATAAAGTATGTTCTTAACGATGTGAATCTTTTTGACAAATTCCATTGGCCAAAAATGAATGCTTTTTTTGTGGAGAATGTGCCAATATTTGAAAAAGTGTTTAAAAATGAAATCCTTAAGTTGTAAAAAGGCATGGGCACAGGCAGGAGAAACTTTCTTAAGTTAACGTCAACGGCATTAGCTGGATTGGCAATCAACCCACTTCAAGCAGTTATAACCAAGAACAATCTATATGTAAACAAAGTTCTTGGGCTTGCCTTTTCCAAGCCACAGGATTGGTATTTTATCAACGTTAAAGATTTCGGTGAGTTAAAAGAGAAAACGATTCTATCAGAAGATTGGGATGAGTTTAAGGATTTTGTTTGGGAAAACACGGGTGACCCTATTTGTCTAATGGCCAAGTATGATCAGAATAATCCCTTAAATTTTGGAAAATACTCCCCAAGTATTGCTGTTTGGGTTGAAAAAAAATCCGATTATGATGAGATTGGTATACAAACGGTAGAAGAATATGCCATTAGTTGGACTACAAATAGAATTCAATACATCCAAGATCCCAATGTTACCAAATCGAAAGAAGTGAAGGATATATCTGGAATCAAGACTGTTCACTATGATTGTGATTTTATTGTTGAACACCAGGACCTACCAAACTCGTACCGTGCTCTTTGCCGAATGATTTATATTGAACATGGGGATTATTTTTACTGTTTTGACTTAACAGACTCTATGGAAGCAGGTGAAAAATCCGATTTAGAGTTTAAAATGTTTCTTGAGGAAATTAATTTATTCCAATAGTTGCCCCCCAATTTGCCCCCTATAAAAATTAAAATCCCTCTAAATCAACTGTTTAGAGGGATTTTCCGTGGTCCCACCTGGGCTCGAACCAGGGACCACCTGATTATGAGTCAGGTGCTCTAACCAACTGAGCTATAGGACCCGCAATTTGCGGATGCAATATTAGTGTTTATTTTTCTTTAGCGCAAGGTTTTAACGCCCCTAGCTTTCTTTTATTTCTTGGCAAAGCTCCACCAGCACGCCATTCGTGCCCTTTGGATGCAAAAACGCTACCAGTTTGTTGTCCGCCCCTTTTTTGGGCGTTTCATTCAAAACCACAAAGCCTTCTCCCTTCAATCTTTGAATTTCCGAAACAATGTCCTCCACCGCAAAGGCAACATGATGGATGCCTTCCCCTTTTTTATCCAAATATTTGGCGATGGGACTGTCTGGCTTGGTCGCCTCCAGCAATTCAATCTTATTGGGGCCCGATTTAAAAAACGAGGTCCTTACCCCTTCCGAGGCCACTTCCTCAATTTTATAGTGTGGCACGCCCAACAACTTTTCAAACAAAGCATTGGATGCCTCCAAGTCTTTAACCGCAATTCCGATGTGTTCAATTTTATCCATACAAGATGTAATAAGCGTTAAAATCTTCACCTTTTTCCAAAATTACGGAGTGTAAATGGTTAATAGCGTGAGGATAGTCATTTATTCGCTTATTTTTGCAGTATGGAGGAAACACAAAGACAGAAAAAGATAGCGGGAATTATTCAAAAGGACCTGGCCGATATTTTACAACGGGCCGCTACCGATGGTGGCCTCAAGGGAACGTTGATCTCTGTGTCCAAGGTTTCCGTAACCGTTGACCTATCCTTGGCCAAAGTGTACGTGAGCATTTTTCCGAATAAGGGTGCCAAAGAACTGTTGGAGGGCATCAAAGAAAGCCAAGTGGCCATCCGTTACGAATTGGCGCAGCGTACCAAGCATCAACTAAGGCGTGTGCCCGAACTCAATTTTTATCTGGACGATTCCCTTGAATACATCGAAGGGATTGAAAAATCATTAAAAAGAGAGGAAAACCCTATCGAGAACAGGGACTTGCTCGACAAACGTAAGAAATCCTAGTTTTGAACTTTCCGCTTTATATCGCAAAACGCTACCTACGGTCAAAAAGCAGCCAAAATGCGGTAAATATCATAAATTTCATTACTTTTTTGGTGATTGTGATAGGTTCCGCAGCCCTTTTTATCGTGCTTTCCGCTTTTGCGGGTCTAAAGACGTTCAGCCTTTCCTTTTCCAATACTTTTGATCCCGATCTGAAGGCTTCCCCCATCACGGGCAAGCATTTTAGCATTTCCGCGGAGGAAGAATCGGCCCTTGAAGAAATTGATGGTCTGGCCAATTTTTCCAAGGAGCTGGAAGAGCGGGCCTACCTTACCTATAAAGAAAAAAGCACCATTGCCTACATAAAAGGTGTAGATGAAAACTATCGCGCCGTTACCGGAGTGGACAGCACCCTTATATTCGGAAATTGGGGGTCGGATGTTCATAATGGTGTTATTGGGATTGGTATCTACAACCTATTGGGCGTGCCCATGAACAATAGGACCGCGATGGAAGTTTTGGTTCCCAAACCCGGTGAGGGTTCCTTTTCCCAACAAGGGTTCAATTCCAAGCCTTACGATGATCTTGCACTGGTGGTAAGCGGGGTGTATGCCGTGGAGGAATCTTTGGACAAAAAATACGTTTTTGCCCGTCTTCCTTTGGTTCAAGAGCTGTTGCAGAAAGATAGCACCGAGGTTTCCGGTATCAATTTTAAATTGATGGATAATGCCTCCCCGGATGAGGTCCGTAATTCCATAAATGCCGTTTTGGGCAAAAAAGCATCAGTTCTAACGCGCAGGGAGCAAAATACATCGCTTTACCGGATGCTGAACACCGAAAACTTAGCGACCTATTTGATTTTTACCTTGGTGCTCATCATTGCGCTTTTTAATGTTGTTGGGGCAATCATCATGATGATTTTGGACAAACAACAAAATTCAAAAACCTTGTTCAGCTTGGGCACCACCATTAAAGAATTACGGCGCATCTATTTTATACAAGGGTTGTTGGTCACTTCTTTTGGTGGGTTGATAGGCGTTGCCCTAGGAAGTTTATTGATCGGGTCACAATTAGCCTTCGGATGGTTGAAGATTACGCCTTCGTTGGCCTATCCCGTCGAGTTCAATGTCATCAACTTGTTGATTGTGATCGGAACTATTGTGGTTTTGGGGGTTATCTCTTCCAAAATTGCGAGTAGCCGTATCACCGAAAAATTGATTTCAGCTTAAGCGAACTGAAAATCCCCGAATTTTTCCTCAACCTCATCAAAAGCGGCAAAAACATCGGCGGCATCGTCGCTGGTCACCATTTTCATTCGGTACTCTTTAAAGTGAGGAATGCCCTTAAAATAGTTGGTATAGTGTCTTCTGGTTTCAAAAACGCCCAGTTTTTCACCCTTCCAATCAATGGCCATTTGTAGGTGTCTTCGGGCCGCGTCCACACGTTCTTGCATGGTAGGAGGTGCCAAGTGCTCGCCTGTTTTAAAATAGTGCTTCACTTCCTTAAAAAACCAAGGGTAACCAATGCTTGCCCTACCGATCATGGCTCCGTCCAGCCCGTATTCGTCGCGCATTTTAACCGCTGCTTCGGGGGTGTCCACGTCGCCATTACCGAATACAGGAATGTGCATGCGCTGGTTGTTCTTCACCTCGGCAATGGGCTTCCAATCGGCCTCGCCCTTGTACATCTGCACGCGGGTACGACCATGGATGGAGATGGCCTCGATGCCAACATCTTGAAGACGCTCGGCTACCTCAACTATTTTGATGGAGTTGTTGTCCCAGCCCAAACGGGTTTTCACTGTTACGGGCAATTTGGTACGCTTCACGATTTCTTCGGTCAGCTTCACCATCAAAGGAATGTCACGTAAAATACCGGCACCTGCATTTTTGCAAACCACCTTTTTTACGGGACAGCCAAAATTGATGTCGATAATGTCCGGGTTGGATTTTTCCACGATATCCACCGCCTGAAGCATGGAGTCCAGTTCGGCACCAAAAATCTGGATGCCCACGGGACGTTCTTTTTCATAAATGTCCAGTTTGATGACACTTTTGGCAGCATCCCTGATCAATCCTTCGGAAGAAATAAATTCGGTATACACCACATCGGCGCCCTGCTCCTTGCACAATTTGCGGAAAGGAGGGTCGCTCACATCTTCCATCGGAGCTAGAAGAAGCGGGAAATCAGGGAGTTCTATGTTTCCAATTTTTGGCAAATCCTACAGGTTTTTGGACTGCAAAAGTACAAAATAGCTTAGAACCAGAAAGCTAGTTCTGCGATTGAAGTCGATCGCGCTCGTTTTTATCGATTCCGCGTTGATTGTCGTCCAACCTGAAATTTCCGAAATTATAGGTAAAACCAAAGCGGATAAACTGTGTTTCGGGGCGTCTTCGGTAAAAATTGTCCTGGTTGAGGTATTGCGAACGATAAGTGGGCACGTATTGCTCCAAAATATCCTCGGCGGCGAGGGACAAAGTAATTTTATTATCAAACAGCGTTTTTCTTAAACCTATCGTCAAGTTGAATTGCTCATCCGACACGTAGGATCCAAAAAGAAACTTGGAAATATAGGTTCCGGTAATTTCTCCGGTAAAGGTTCCGTCCTTGGACAGGGTCAAATAATTGCCCAAATAGGCATACACTCCGTTCACTTCGTTGGTGAAAGGTACGTTTCCGCTTTCTTCGGCCAAATAGGTCTCCTCTTCGTGGAACACGGAGGTATAGGCATACATGAACCATGCGGGAAGAATGGATTTGCTCATTGTAAAGTCTAAGCCGTAGGATTTGCTTTCCAGCACGTTCTGTTTAAGCTCCACCAAGGTTTGGTTGTCATTGTCCTGAAACACCAAATAGGCAATGTTCCTACCGTTATCCCGATAGTAGAGATCAAAGAAGTACTCGCTGTTGAGCGTATAGTTGAAGTTGAAATTGTTGCTGAAGCTCGGCTTCAATCCTGGGTTTCCTTCCTCATAATCATTTTCATTGTAGAAAAACCGGAAAGGGTTCAGGTCGTTGTACTTGGGGCGGTCAATATTTCGTCCATAATCAAAAGAAAAGCTATGCTTATCCGATGGTGAATAGAGCAAGTAGACGGACGGAAAGGGTTCAAAAAAGTCTTGGGTGTTGATTTGATCCAAAGTCAATGAACGGCCTTCCGCCTTGGTCAGCTCTCCGCGAACCCCCAGTTTCATCGACCATTTGTCCCAGTTTTTTACAAAGCTCAAATAGGCAGCATACACATCTTCATCATAAATGTATCGGTCCGATTGGGAAGCGTCGACGGTGTTGCTACTACCATTAAAGTTGAAAAAGTTCATCGTGTTTTCTGAGGTAATCGATGAAATCTTGGCCCCGGATTCAAAAGAAGCATTTCCGATAGGTGTGGAGTAGTCCAGTTGTCCCGTAAAAATTTTGATTTCTTGATCCGAATCGGTGTCAAACCCAAAATCCCTCAAAAAAGTGCCATCTGCATCAAAATAATCAGAAGATAAGCGCTGGAACATTTCACCATTAAAATAGGTGTAGTGACCATTGGCCCTGATCTGCGCTCCTTCTTTTTTTAGCTTGTGCACGTAGGTTAGGTCGAATGCCAAGTTGGTGTTGTCCATATTGGCGTTGTTCTCCGTGGTAAATGTTGAATCCAATTGTGCCTGGCCGTTCCTCATTTCGTTGCTGAGCAAGGTCTCTTGTTCTTGATCTAGATTGAAAAGCAGGTTGGAAGTGACATTCAGGCTGTTTCGGTCATCAAAATCATAATCCAAAATAAAGCTTGCATTTTGCGACTGCGACCTATCTGTCTGGTTATAATCCGTATCCCAAATAGAGAAAACTTCATCGGAATCATCTATAAAATTGATACCCTTTTTGGTTTTGTTGATTTCCTTTTTTGGATTGATGGTATAGTTGGCAAACAAGTTCAGCTTGTCCGTTTTATAATAATGGCTTGTTCCGATACTAAATTTTGGAAAAACGGCCTGTGTGAAGGTTCCGTTGATGCTGCCCTTGTATCCAGGAACAATGTTCTTACTGGTTACAATGTTCAATATCGGCCCACCTTCGGCATCGTAACTGGCGGGCGGGTTGGCTATCACCTCTACGGATTTGATGTTGGCGCCCGAGAGCCCTTGCAAAAGGTCGCGGACCTCCTGTCCCGAAAGCTGCACTTTTCTATCGTTCAGGTAGACCGTTGCATTTTGACCGCGAATCAACAATTCATCCTGGTTGACGATGACCCCGGGCGTATTTTTAAGGATATCCCACGACGTGCCTTGCGAAACCACTGTGTTTTCAACCGAAAAGACCAGTCTGTCTGGCAGTCTTTGAAGCTTTGGACGTTGCGCGGTGACCACCACTTCGTCCAGTTCATTGCTCTCCATGGGAATGATCAGCGCCCCTAGGGAAACATCCCGCTTAATGTCCAGTGCCCTTGGCTCCGAACCCCTGCCCACATAACTTGCCTGCAAAAGATAAAGGTTGGGTGCCACCTCAGAAAGTTCAAAAAGGCCTTCCTCATTGGCGGAACTCCCTTGCACAAACGTGGAATCGGCAGCTTGCAGCAGTAAAATATTAGCGTAGGGAATTATCTGATTCTGTTCGTCCACCACCTTACCGGTAATCTTAAAGGTTTGGCCGTACGTACCACACATTGTAAAAAACACCAATAAAACAATAGTGGTGAGGTTCTTCATTAGAGGTTTGGGTTGAACCTCAAATCTAAGAAATTATTTTTGAGCGCAATAGGCCGTATTTTTCTTATTGAGAAAAAACCATTTATGGGTATTTAAAACAATTATATTTGCAGTTGATTATATCCCTTTTTTAGGGTATGTTATTGTTGATATGGAGAAGATCAGGAATTTTTGCATCATTGCACATATAGACCATGGTAAAAGTACCTTGGCCGACCGTTTGTTGGATTTTACAGGATCGGTGACCGAACGTGAAAAACAGGACCAGTTGCTGGACAATATGGACTTGGAACGCGAACGCGGCATCACCATAAAGAGCCATGCAATTCAGATGGACTATGTGCACAATGGGGAAAAATATGTGCTCAATCTGATCGATACTCCCGGCCACGTGGACTTTTCATACGAAGTGTCCCGTTCCATCGCCGCCTGTGAAGGTGCGCTTTTGGTGGTGGACGCTGCACAGAGCATTCAAGCACAGACCATATCCAACCTGTATTTAGCTTTGGAAAACGATTTGGAAATCATTCCGGTACTCAACAAAGTGGATCTTCCCAGCGCCAATCCCGAGGAGGTGACCGACGATATCGTGGACCTTTTGGGTTGCCGACCAGAGGAGGTAATCCCCGCAAGTGCCAAAACAGGAATAGGCATTCAAGAGATATTGACAGCGATCATTGATCGCATTCCTCCTCCAAAAGGTAACCGTGACGAGTCGTTGCAGGCATTGGTGTTTGATTCCGTCTATAACCCATTTAGAGGTGTTGAAACCTATTTCAGGGTCATGAACGGAGAAATTACCAAAGGACAGAAAATAAAATTTGTGGCCACCGGAAAGTCCTATGAAGCGGATGAAATAGGCACTTTAAAATTGACGCAACATCCAAAGAACAAGATCTCGACCGGAGATGTTGGTTACCTCATCACAGGAATTAAAGACGCCCGCGAAGTAAAAGTCGGGGATACCATTACCGATTCGGCCAGCCCCACCAAAAATCCCATTGGAGGTTTTGAAGATGTAAAACCGATGGTTTTTGCCGGTATATACCCCGTGGACACCGAGGATTTTGAAGACTTGCGTTCCTCCATGGAGAAATTACAGTTGAACGATGCCTCTTTGGTTTTTACACCAGAGAGCAGTGCCGCGTTGGGCTTTGGTTTCCGTTGCGGATTCTTGGGAATGTTGCACATGGAGATCATCCAAGAGCGTTTGGAGCGCGAATTTGATATGACGGTGATCACCACGGTGCCGAACGTAAGCTACCACGCTTACACCACCAAAGGTGACGAAAAGCCCATCATCGTAAACAATCCATCCGACCTGCCCGATCCTTCAACAATAGACAGGGTCGAGGAACCATATATCAAGGCCACCATCATTACCAAGTCCGATTTTGTGGGCAACGTTATGTCACTTTGTATTGAAAAGCGGGGTCAGATCGTTAACCAGACCTATTTGACCACGGAGCGCGTTGAGCTAATTTTTGATATGCCCCTGGCAGAGATTGTTTTTGATTTTTATGACCGTTTAAAAACGGTTTCAAAAGGTTATGCCTCGTTTGATTATTCTCCGATCGGAATGCGTACTTCAAAACTGGTACGTGTTGATATTTTATTGAACTCACAGCCCGTTGATGCTCTTTCGGCACTTATACACTTTGACAACGCCTACCACATCGGCAAGAAAATGTGCGAAAAATTGAAGGAGCTGATACCAAGGCAACAATTCGATATTCCGATTCAGGCCGCCATTGGTTCCAAGGTCATATCCAGGGAAACCATCAAGGCTTTGCGAAAAGATGTTACGGCCAAGTGTTATGGTGGTGATATTTCCCGTAAGCGTAAATTATTGGAAAAACAGAAAAAGGGTAAAAAACGTATGCGCCAAGTGGGCAACGTAGAAATTCCTCAACAAGCTTTTATGGCCGTTCTAAAACTGAACGATTAACCGGTTTAGCTTCCCGGATTAAAAGGAAAAAAGTACGGTATCACAAAAGTGGCCGCTATCCAGATAATGATATTGAGCGGGGTCCCGACCTTTAGAAAATCGTTGAATCTGTAATTTCCGGGAGCATAGACCATCGTGTTAGTGGGATAGCTTACCGGGGTCATAAAGGTCAGGGAACAGGCAAACATCACCGCCACCAAAAACGGCCTTTCACTTATCCCCATCGCGGAGGCCAAACTGATGACTATCGGTGTCATCAAAGCGGCCGTGGCCTTGCTTGAAAGCACGTTGGTACTTAAAAAAGTAACCAGATATAATATGCTCAGGGTCACTTGGGCATGATAATTTCCCAGTGTCTGCTCTATAAATTGGGCTATTTTTTCGGCCCCACCAGTCTTTTCAAGGGCCGTTCCCATGGAAAGCACCCCTGCCATCATAAAAATGACCTTCCATTCCACCGCCTCGTATGCCTCTTTCGGTTTTAAAGTGGATGTGGCCACCAACAATAGAGCGCCGACCATACTGCTTATCAAAATAGAGGTAAGGTTGAGAGAGGCTGCAAGCACCACCCCTACTGCGATAACAATAGCTGGGATGGCTTTTTTATAATTTACCTTTGCATGCTTGTATTCGGAAAGGGCCACCACCAAGCCCTGCTCGACCAGTGTGTCAACATCGGCCTCTGTGCCCAAAATCAGTAGCATATCGCCTTCCATCAACTTTACATCGGCCAATTTTTCATAAAGGATTTCCCCTCTTTGCCGGATGGCTAAAACCGACCCATTGTATTGCCTCCTAAAATTGAGCGAGCGTAAAGAGCCCTCGGTGAGCCTGGAGCCAAAGGGAACAATAACCTCATAAATGTTTTTCTCCAGTTCTGATTCGTCAAACCGTTTGTCCCCTGTTACCCTATATCCTTTTATATCCCGGATAGCATTCAGTGTTTTTGGTGGCACAAGGACCTTCATTACATCTCCTTCCAAAATGAATGTTTCCGGGCCGATACTTTTTTTGTTGAACCTATCTCTGGAAATGTCCAATATCTGCACGTTATAATCATTGACCAATTTGGACATGTGCAAAGGTTTGTTGCTATCAGGACAATCTTTTTCGACCAATAGTTCGGTGATATACTTTTGGGCTTCTTTGGTAAGTACGTCCTGCTCCATTTTTTGCTTTGGCAGTAGAAGCGGTGCCACAAAAAAGATATAGGCAAACCCAATGGTTGCCAAACAAAGTGCCGCCAAACTGAATTCGAACATACCAAAACCTTCCAATCCATATTCTTGCGCGTAGCTGCTCACCAAAATGTTGGTGGAAGTGCCTATCAAGGTGCAGGTGCCTCCAAATAACGCCGAAAAAGATATGGGAATCAACAACATTCCCGGTGCTATTTTGGTTTCTCTGCACACGGTCAACGCAATGGGCAAAAGCAGTGCCACTACGGCAGAATCGTTCACAAATGCGGAAAACATGCCCGCGATAAGACAAAAGGTGATCAGGGCAATGCTGTAATGTATTTTTGCCAGTTTTATGATACGGTCGCTAAGACCCCCCAAGATACCGGAATTGAACACTCCGGCACTCACCACGAACATACACCCAAGGGTTATAGTGGCCGGGTGGTTGAAACCCGAAAAACCTTCTTTGGGACTAAGAACACCCGCCACTATGAATAGGGCCATAATGATGATGGAAGTGGTATCTATGGAGAAATAGTCCTTTATGAACAGGACGATTCCTATACAGATGATCACAATGGTAATAATCAAATCGCTGCCCATATTGCGCGTAATTTAGAGTTCCATTCTTTCTTTGGCCACCTATTTTTCTGTGCCGGCTCTATCAATGGTAAGTGAATGGAATAGTCTCTAAACCATTTTCGATTCTTCTTCAGAAAACAATTTTACTTTTTCTCTGGATTCTTTTCCTCTTTTGTCTCTTCTATTTCTTTCCCCAAATAAACCAATTTATAGCCCTCACCTTTTGGGGTAAAGTCTTTACTGTTGGCGGGGATTATCTCAATACTGCCATCCGGGGATTTGGTGAACAATGGAACAATATCTCGCTCTTCGTAGGTAATGTCGATCAGCTTATCATAGTGCTCCTTGTCATCCAAATCAATTTCATGGATGGTAGGGTGCTTGCGAACCGTGTCCATTAATTGTATAAAGTCATCGGTATGCGAAAAAAGTCCTTCTTTTGGATTATTGTCCGGGTCGTTCACCTCTTCTGTGTTTACAAGCCTGAAGGCCCCGTTCTCCCCGAATTGTCTTTGAAACTTATTTATCGCAAACTTGTTAATATCGGAATTGCCGGTCAAAGCCATTAAATACCCCATATCGTTGAGCTCGATGTTATCGGTGAGGGTATCGGAGAAAATATTGGCCGTTATTGCTTCAAGTCCCAATTTTTTGGCCCTTTCCACATTGTTTTGGTTGTTATCGATCAATACAACGTGCCTGTTGTTCTTTCTTAAATAATTTCCAATCAATCGGGATAGTTTGGACGCGCCTATAATCAAAATGCCTTCGGACTTTTTCAAAAACACTCCTACAAGTTTGGCAAACAAACGTGCCGTTGTGGCATTTAAGAGCACCGTTCCCAAAACAATCATAAAAACCAATGGCGTAATATATTCTGCCCCTGTTTCGCCGCGCTGCATCAATTTGGAACCAAAAAGCGAAGCAATACCTGCGGCCACAATACCTCGTGGACCCACCCAGCCAATAAACAGCTTTTCGTTGAATTTTAGATTGGAGCCTTGTGCGCTCAGAAAAACGCCCACCGGCCTTATGATGAACACTATGACCGCAAAAAGGGCCAACGTTCTCCAGTTGTATATCAATTCCATATCGCTGATGTTGATATTGGCCGCCAAGAGGATAAATAATATGGATATCAACAACACACTAAGTGACTCTTTAAAGTAAAGCAGTTCCTTGATGTTCGGAAGTTTCATGTTGCCCAGCACCATTCCCATGACCACGACCGCCAATAGCCCCGATTCATGTGCAAAAAGGTCGGACTCCACATATACCAAAAGAACGGTGGATAAAGAGACCACGTTGAGCAGGTAATGCGGTATAAAATCCCTTTTGATGGCAAACGCCAAAGCATGGGCAAATGTGAAACCAAATGTGGTCCCGAACAATATAATTTTTCCAAACTCGATTAACGCAGTCTGTGTAAAGGCCTGGCCTTCGCCAACACTGATGAACTCGAACACCAATACCGCGACCAAGGCCCCAATGGGATCTATCAAAATGCCTTCCCATTTTAAAACAGCGGAAACGTCTTTCTTGAGGGGAATGTTTCTTAAAATCGGAGTGATTACCGTAGGTCCGGTAACAATGATCAATCCAGAAAACAAAAAGGATATCTGCCAAGAAAGACCAAAAATGTAGTGTGCCGAAACGCCTGCCCCGAAAAATGTGACAATGGTACCTATGGTGATCAATTTGGTGATTACCGGACCAACATTGGATATCTCCGCCCTTTTAAGGGTCAGTCCTCCTTCAAACAGGATGACACTAATGGCCAAGGACACGAAATAATAGAGCCCATCGCCCGGAAAAAGTCCTTTTTCTCCATTCCAAATGGGTTCGATCAGTTTGGACCCGTCTTCAGTATATAAGGTTGCTATCGGTCCAACGAGCAGTCCGATCAATATCAAAGGCAAAATTGCCGGCAGTTTAAATCGCCAAGCCACCCATTGGGCAATAATGCCAAGAATTATGATTCCAGCAAGTTCGAGCATGGTTCAAGTTTTGTGGAAATTTACTGCTTTTCTTTTAGATAATCATTCTTCACCCGGCCCACCGATTGGATTAAGAACGTCCAAAACGTGGGATTGCCACTGGAATTCATGAAACTCGTCCCCATTTTGTTAAAATACGGCCAATATATCTTTATTTTTTCGCCAATTGGGTGGTGCTTTTCTTATTTTGCAGCCCATTTTATTTTCCAAATGACAATTTATCCCATAGAGACCGGTAATTTTAAGTTGGATGGCGGTGCCATGTTCGGTGTAGTGCCAAAATCGATATGGAACAGGACCAACCCTGCGGACAACAACAATATGATTGATCTTGCCGCCCGATGTCTTTTGATCGAAGATAGTGACAGGCTTATTTTGATCGACAACGGACTCGGGAACAAGCAATCCGAAAAATTTTTTAGTTACTATTATCTCTGGGGCGACCATTCTTTGGACAAATCTCTCACAAAAGCAGGTTTTCATCGGGATGATGTAACCGATGTCTTTTTAACACACCTGCATTTTGATCATTGTGGAGGGTCAATCCAATGGAACAAGGACCGATCAGGGTACGAGCCCGCATTTAAAAACGCAAAGTTCTGGACAAATAAAGACCATTGGGAGTGGGCTACACAGCCAAACGCACGGGAAAAAGCTTCCTTTTTAAAAGAAAACCTTTTGCCCATGCAAGAGAGCGGGCAATTGCATTTTGTGGACAGGAAAGAATCGTCCTTTTTGGACAATTCCGAGCTCGGTTTCGGCATCCATTTTGTTGATGGGCACACGGACAAGCAAATGCTGCCCCACCTAACCTATAAAAATCAGACCTTGGTCTTTGTGGCGGACCTTATTCCCACCGTGGGCCATATTCCATTGCCCTATGTGATGGGGTACGACACCCGACCCTTATTGACTTTAAAAGAGAAAGAATCATTTTTAAATAAAGCTGCTGAAAACAATTGGCTCTTGTTGTTCGAGCATGATGCCCATAACCAGATTTGTTCCCTAAAACGTACCGAAAAAGGAGCTAGGCTGGACCAACTGTTTTCCTATGATGAACTATTCAAAACAAAATAATCTTATTTTTTTCAACTTCTATGAATCGCACATATAACAAACTTTCATTTCTATCTGTATCCGCTGCGCTATTTTTAATGGGCTGTGGTTCTACCGCTCTGGTTTCGACCCCTGTTGAGAACATTGATGCAGTTCCCCTCAAAATTTCTGAGCTTACCGAGGCCGAGAAGAAACATTGGGGCCATCTTGACCTTATTGCGGACACCATTCCAGGTATGAGCGTGGACAGGGCCTATAATGAAATCCTTAAGAACAAAAAAGGGGAAACCATTGTGGTCGCGGTACTGGATTCTGGAATGGATTTGGAGCACGAAGACCTAAAAGGTGTTCTTTGGACCAATGCAGACGAAATTCCCAATAACGGCAAGGATGATGACGGCAATGGATATGTGGACGATATACACGGCTACAATTTTTTGGGAGATGCCTATAATGAACAGCTGGAATATGTCAGGATGCTGCGATTGAACGTGGGAGATGCCTCCGAAAGAGCGGAAGGCAGACTGCTGTTGGACAAAGAATATCCGGAAGCGCTTCAGAACAAACAGCAATATGAGCAAATCTTTCAAGTGGTGAAAGGTGCCGACGAACTCGTGAAGACCGAATTGGGAAAAGAGTCATACACAAAAGAAGACCTACTCTCCATAAAGCCCAAAACATCCCAAATGGAGCAAAGTGTCGCCGTTTTGACCCAAATGTTCACTTACGGGGACAGTATTCCCCAAGTTCTTGAAGAACTGGAAGAAGGGATCACATATTTTTCCGATCAGGTAAACTACAACCTCAACAAAGACTTCAACGGAAGGGCTCCCGTAGGCGACGATCCTTATGACATCACCGATGTTCCCTATGGAGATGGAAACCCAAAAAACCATGTGGATACCGAAAGCCATGGTACGCACGTTGCCGGAATCATTGCGGCCAAAAGAAACAATGGAATAGGAATGGATGGTGTGGCCAACAATGTTGAAATAATGAGCATAAGGGCCGTTCCCAATGGTGATGAATATGACAAGGATATCGCCTTGGGCATCCGCTATGCCGTGGACAATGGTGCTTCCATAATCAACTGTAGCTTTGGCAAGGCATTTTCCCCGAAAGCCGAATGGGTGTACGACGCCATTCAATATGCAGCCTCAAAGGATGTTTTGATCGTGCATGCCGCGGGGAACGATGGTAACGATTTGGAAGACCCTGAAAACAAGAACTATCCAAACGACCATAAATTCGGGGATACCGAATTTGTGGACAATATGATCACGGTTGGGGCGCTTTCAAGTAAATACGGTTCCAATATGGTCGCCTCTTTCTCAAACTACGGCAGCCAAAATGTGGATGTATTTGCTCCTGGTGACGAAATCTATTCCACTATGCCCAACAGCGCCTACGAGTTTCAGGGCGGGACCTCCATGGCAGCACCTGCAGTAGCAGGGGTCGCCGCACTGATACGTTCCCATTATCCGGACCTATCAGCGCCCCAAGTAAAGAACATCATCATGCAGTCTGGTTTAAGAACAAAAGCATCGGTAATTGTGGCCGGTGACCAGACCAAGGCCACCACGTTCGACAAAATTTCCAAGTCGGGCAAAATGGTAAATGCCTACAATGCCCTAATTTTAGCGGACAATATTTCCAATGGTAAAATGACCTTAGAAAGTAATTCAAAATAAATTATGACGCGTTTACGATCTATATTTTTTTCTACATTTTTCGGATTGAGTCTTATCTTAAGTGCACAAAGCACTTGTGATTGGCTCCAGCACGTTGATTACACCATGGAGGTGGACATGGACGTGAAGACATTCCAGTACAACGGGACCCAAAAGCTGGTTTACACCAACAATTCTCCCGACGAACTGGACCGGGTTTTCTATCACTTATACTTCAATGCCTTTCAACCGGGAAGTGAAATGGACATTCGGTTGCAGAACATTAAGGACCCCGACAATAGGATGATGGAAGACGGAAAAAGTAGGATTGCATCACTTTCCGAAAGTGAGATGGGATATTTGCACGCCAAATCCCTAACCCAGGATGGACAACCCGTTTCATATTCGGAAGAAGGGACCATTCTAGTCGTAGATTTGGCAAACCCGATTCCTGCCGGAGGCAAAACAACGCTCGAAATGACGTTTGAGGGCCAAGTCCCTCTTCAAATAAGGCGTTCCGGAAGAAATAGTAGAGAAGGTGTCGCACTTTCCATGAGCCAGTGGTACCCAAAACTTTCAGAATATGATTTTGAAGGATGGCATCCCAATCCGTACATCGCTCGCGAATTCCATGGTGTTTGGGGTGATTTCGATGTAAAAATCACCTTGGACAAGGATTATACAGTTGGTGGCTCTGGATATCTTCAAAATCCACAAGAAATTGGTCATGGATATGAAACTCCCGGGACTAAAGTAAAAACCAAGGGCAAAACCTTGACCTGGCATTTTAAGGCTCCAAACGTTCACGACTTTATGTGGGCAGCCGACCCGGAATATATCCATGACACTTACGAAATGGAAGATGGGCCCACGCTTCATTTCTTCTACAAAGACAACCCTGAGTTCAATGAAAACTGGAAAAAACTTCAACCAAAAACAGCGGAAGCGATGAAGTTCTTCAGCAACAATGTGGGCAAATATCCTTACAAACAATATTCCGTAGTGCAGGGCGGTGATGGCGGAATGGAATATGCCATGAGCACCTTGATTACAGGCGAACGTGAATTTGGAAGTTTGGTCGGGGTAATGGTACATGAAATGGCTCACTCATGGTTCCAGCACGTACTGGCCACCAACGAATCCGAGCACGAATGGATGGATGAAGGGTTTACCTCCTTCATCAGCAGCCTGTGCATGAACCAAATTATGGAGCAGAACAAGCAAAACCCATTTGAAGGGTCGTACAGAGGATACTACGCATTGGTAAACTCAGGTCTGGAATTGCCACAGACCACACATGCAGATAGGTACACCACCAATTTTGCGTACGGGGTTGCCGCTTACAGCAAAGGTTCCATATTCCTTTCTCAATTGGGGTATGTGATCGGGCAGGATAAGCTAATGGAAACCATTCAAAAGTATTTTCAGGATTTCAAGTTCAAGCACCCTGTGCCGAACGATATTAAAAGAACTGCAGAAAAAGTTTCGGGTATGGAGCTCAATTGGTACTTGACCGACTGGACAAAGACCACGAACACCATTGATTATGGTATAAAAAGTGTTGATGCCGATGGGAACAAGACCAAGGTAACTTTGGAGCGTATCGGAGAAATGCCCATGCCCTTGGATATTTTGGTCGTTGGCAAAGATGGAACGCAGGAAACCTATTACGTTCCATTGCGCATGATGTATGGGGAAAAAGACAATCCCTACCCAAACCTTAAACGCACCGTTCTGGAAGATTGGCCGTGGGCTTACCCAACATATGAATTTACTTTGGACATGCCCTTGGACAATGTCCAGGCCATTATGATAGACCCATCACAATTAATGGCAGATGTGGATGGAGAAAACAATGTTTATCAAGCAGAGGAATAAGCAGCTTTCCTTTAACAGAACAACAAGGGGTGGCCGTTTGTGCCGCCCTTTTTCATTTAATCTCAGATTTATTTAAGTAATTTGACCTTTCCAAAGAACTAGTCTCCATCATAATGTCTGAAGAAAATACAGATTCAAACGATACTAATACTCCCCTAAGGTCCACTCAAGGGGACACCCTAAACTATTCATTTCCAAAAAAAGAAAAGCTCACCAACAAGAAGCTTTTCGAGGCCCTTTTTACCGAAGGCAAAAACCTTCAGGCATTTCCCGTTAAACTCATATACCTCAACACCGATCATAAAGATGGGGCTTCGATAAAAGTTGCTGTTGTGGCCCCAAAGAAACGGTTTAAGACGGCTGTGGAGCGCAACCGAATAAAACGACTTTTAAGAGAAGCTTATAGGCTCAACAAACCCCTTATTTTTAACAACATTGAGGGAAATTTTGCGTTCATATTTTTATACCTTGGCAAGAAGACCCCAAGTTTTGAGGAAGTAAATGTGGCCGTGAAAAAGCTTTTAGAGGCCTTTTTAAAAAAAGAATTCAATGAAAAGATTGATTAAAAAGCAGGTTTTGATTCCCGTTTTGGCATTCGCCGTTTTAATCGGTGCCAGTAGTTTCAAAAGCGACTTTTTTGAGATTGCCAAACAGATCGAGATTTTTACCACGCTCTTTAAAGAGCTCAATATGAATTATGTGGACGAGACCAACCCAGCAGAGTTGATGGATTCGGCCATAAAAAATATGTTGGACGAACTGGACCCCTATACACAGTTCTTGAACGAGCAGGATGTTGAGTCCTACAAAATCAATAATTCTGGGGAGTACTCTGGGATTGGTGCACTGGTCCGTTCTTACCAAAACAAGCTGGTCATTGTGGAGCCCTACGAAGGATATGCTGCGGACAAGGCCGGATTAAAAGCTGGAGACGAAATCATTAAAATTGGGGAAACCTTGGTGTCCGATTTCGACGATAATGCCGGAGAATTGCTGAAAGGAGCCAATAATTCCAATGTGGAGGTCACCTTTTTAAGACAGGGAGAAACAAAGACCGCCACCATTACCCGAGAGGGCGTTGAGGTCGATGCCGTTCCTTTTTATGATATGATAGATGACAAAACGGGATATATCGTTTTGGCCCGCTTTAACAGTAAAGCTTCCAAACAAACGCAGTCCGCCATGCAAGATTTAAAAGGTCGAGGGGCGGAACGGCTGGTTCTGGACCTAAGGGGCAATCCGGGAGGGCTATTGTCCGAAGCCATCAACGTAACCAACCTTTTTGTGCCCAAAGGTGAATTGATCGTTACCACAAAATCCAAAGTGAAAAAGTTCAATCAAGAATATAGAACCAAGAACCAACCCGAAGACGAGGAAATTCCACTGGTGGTTCTGGTGGACGGAAAAAGTGCTTCCGCCAGTGAAATCGTCTCTGGTGGATTGCAGGATCTGGACCGTGCCGTAATTGTTGGTGCGCGGAGTTTTGGAAAAGGACTCGTGCAGCGCCCCTTAAAGCTAACCTATGGCACACAATTAAAGGTCACTATTTCCAGATACTATACTCCTTCAGGCCGATGTATCCAGTCCTTGGACTATTGGAACCGGGATGCAGAAGGCAATGCTGTACGGAACACCAATTTTAAAGAATTTACCACCCGAAACGGGAGAAAGGTCCAAGACGGGGGCGGTGTTATGCCGGATATCAGCATAAAATCATTAAAAACCAACTCGCTTATAGATGCGTTGGAGGCAAACAATATTGTGTTCGATTTTGCGACCAACTATTTTTATGGTCACGATTTCAGTTCGGTTGAAAATTTCAGTTTTTCAGAAGCAGATTACGAATCTTTTAAGGACTTTGTAGCGAAACAGAATTTCTCCTACCAGACCAAAACCGAAAAGGTACTGGAGGAAACCATCAACAATGATGATACCTTGTTGGGCCCAGAGGTACAAGAAAAGTACAAAGACCTTTTGTTGGCGGTAAACCGCGGAAAAATCGAAGCGCTCGACACCTATAAAAATGAGATACAGAAGACACTGGAAGACGAAATCATTACTCGATACTTTTATCGAGATGGTCTTTATAAATACTATTTGAGTCATGATGATGCCATCCTAACGGCCAAGGAATTATTGGCCGACGGGAACAAGTATTCGAGCATCTTAAAATAATGCTCAACAACTCATAAGGGCTATCCATCAATTCCATATCCTGCAACCGTCAAGTTTTGGGGCTAAAGTCAAGTTTTTGATGTTACCTTGACTAAAAACTTGTAAATGACCTACACATTACTGACACTGACACTTGTCGGGATTACCCTGCTCTTTTGGCTATATCATTTAATGAACAATTGTTTTTCGAGGTCTTTTTGTATTCTGAAAAACCGAAAAACTGGGTCGACCACCACCAAAGAAGCCTCCATTATTTCGGTAAGTACCATAAAGCAGGGGAAAAAGCCATTGTTGGAGCTTATGGTCTTATTCGAGAATTTTTCCGGGTACTATATCCACAGAAAGATACGGGTTTGGGACACTAAGCCCCATTTAGAAAGATTCAAACCCGATAAAACCATTCCTGTAGGGCTCAACGTGGCCAGAAAACCCAAGGACCCTATTTTTCTTTCCCAGGAAATGTGCCGTTTTTCCTTTGCCATGGTCGTTCTCTGCGTTATCAAACTTATCATTTTCGTTTCTGGCAGTTATATCCTTATGGGAGAGGCCCTGGAAAAAATATTCTCGGCAAGGTATCGGTATGAAGGTGTCTTCAAGACATCGACCTCATGGGAAATGGGTCTAATCTTTATTGGAATAAGTGTTCTTCTATATTTTCTGCTACAAAAGGTCGGTGTGGTGGTCAACGGAAAAACAATGGAACAAAATTGGAATCTTTTATACTATGGTGTCGGAACCAAAGCAGCAGTTGTTAACTACAAGCATGCGGGAACATCCATTAAAAAGGACCCTGTTTTTCATTTTTCCTATGTTTTTAAAAATCATTGGGGACAAAAAATTGAAGGGGTTGACAAAAAGATTCTGGAGAAAACAGATACCGCATCTCCGTCGGAAATCGATCAATTGGAAGTTATGTACCTTCCCAATGAACCATCTGTATCCCGAATTACTGAAAACTTGGAATCTCAGGATTTTATCCGCTTTCTCAACAAGCTTTTTTTAATGGTAGTGTTCGTTTTTTCGGTGGTATTTATTCTCTCTTTTTATCAAGACGTTTTTGGATAATGTTTTAAACATCAAAAAAGAAGGAATAAATCCTATTTTTGGGCATGCAAAAACTAAAAGTCTGTGAACTTTTTGCCGGAGTTGGAGGATTCCGTTTAGGTTTGGAAAATACTGGCCACTACAAAGTAGTGTGGAGCAACCAATGGGAGCCTTCCACCAAAATGCAACATGCCTCCTTGGTATATGAGGCCCGTTTTGGGGCCAAAAACCATACTAATCACGATATTGAAACTGTGAAGACCGACGATATTCCTGATCACGATATTTTGGTGGGCGGTTTTCCCTGTCAAGATTACTCGGTGGCTACCAGCCTCAAAAACTCCAAAGGACTCATTGGAAAAAAAGGGGTGCTGTGGTGGTCTATCCACCGGATACTTTCAGAAAAAAAGAACAAGCCCAAATATCTTTTTTTGGAGAACGTGGACCGTCTTTTAAAATCGCCTTCCTCACAGCGTGGGCGCGATTTTGCCGTTATGCTACGCAGTTTGTCGGACTTGGGCTATGCTGTGGAATGGCGCGTAATAAATGCGGCAGAGTATGGAATGCCACAGCGCCGAAGGCGCGTTTTTTTTCTGGCCTATCTAAAAGGTTCCCTAATCCATCAAAACTTGGAGCAAACGCCTGTTGAAGAATGGATATTGGACAAGAGCCCGTTTTATGCTGCTTTTCCTGTTGCCTCATCAACAACTAGTCCCATTACTTTTGATTTGGAAAAAGACTTGGTCTCGCTATCGAACAACTTTAATAAGGACAGGGGTCTTTCTCCCTTTCTAAATTCCGGTATTTGCGTGGACGGAAAGGTGACATCAATAAAAACTACGCCTGTTTATAGCGGACAGCGGACCGTACTTTCCGATATTTTAGAAACCGGTTCCCTTCCCTCTGAATATTTTATTGATGAAGCCGATTTACCAAAATGGGAATATTTAAAAGGCTCCAAAAAAGAAACAAGAAAGACCAAAACCGGTTTTGAATATAATTATAGCGAGGGAAGCATGGTGTTTCCCGATGCTCTTGATCAACCTTCCAGAACTATAATAACCGGAGAGGGCGGTATATCCCCTTCCCGGTTCAAGCACGTGGTCCGGACCTCCAAGGGACTGCGAAGACTTTTACCTATTGAATTGGAACGGTTGAACATGTTTCCGGACAATCACACAAAACTGGAGGGTATCTCGGATGCCAAACGCGCTTTTTTTATGGGCAACGCTCTTGTGGTGGGAATAGTGGAACAAGTAGGTGCTTCCCTGTTCCAGAAAATATCCCAAATTGAAAAGCAAGTTCAAAACTGATCTATCCAACGAAAAAAAACTGGCCCACTTACTGGATTCCTATTATAAAAAACACTTAAAGCAATACCACTTTGAGCGTGTTTTCCAGATGAGAAAACAACTTCAGGGAATAGACCTTGTCCTAAAGGACAAAATCTCGGAAAAGCAGTATTATGTTGATGAAAAGGCACAACTGGATTACATCAACGAACGTTTGCCCACTTTTGCTTTTGAACTTTTTTACCAAAAGAACGGTGTGCAAAAACAAGGATGGTTATTCGATGCTACCAAAAGGACCGATTTTTATGCCTTAGTGACCAGCATTTTTTCGGATGAAGCAAATACCTTCACGACCTGCAATATCACTTTTGTAAACCGAAACAAGCTGATCCAACATCTGGACCGATCAGGATTGAACCAATCATATTTGGAAAAATTAATTGCTACAAAGAAGGGTATAAACGGAAAGCTGCATTTGGATAAATTGAATGAAAAATCCGAGGGGTATCTGTTCTTTTCTACCAAAAACAAAGCGGAAAAACCCATAAATCTTGTACTAAAATTGGATTACTTAAAGAATATAGGTGTGGCAAAAAGGTTGGTTTAATCCGTTCATGTGGTCATTCCTACCTTTCCAGAAATGCACTTCAAATAATTTATGCTTTCAACATCCTTCGGTGGGGAATGCCATCTTCCAGGTATTCATCACCAAAGGCCGTAAAACCTAATTCTGTATAAAACTTTAATAAGTAGGATTGTGCCGATATTTCAATAGCACTATTCGGAAATCTTTGATCTATGGCTACCAAAGATGCCTGCATAATCTCTTTTCCCAGACCATATTTACGCTGATTCTTGCTTACAACTACCCTGCCAATACTTGTATTTTTAAAATAATCGCCCGGTCCAAAGATTCGTGTATACGCGACTATTTCCCCTTCTTTTATGCCCAATACATGGATTGCCTTTTGGTCCTTGTTGTCCACATCTTGGTATGCGCAATCTTGTTCCACCACAAAAACCTCGCTGCGGAGTCGCAGAATTTGGTAGAGCTCCGTAGTGGAGAGTTCATCAAAAGTTTTAACGGATACTTGCATTAATCTTGCACTATTACACTTTTGGAATCGCATTTATCGAATTCCGGCTGAATATTTACATGGTTGATACCGTGTTTATGGTAAACATGTTCCTCAATTTCTTCCAAAATACTATCGAACTCGGAAATCTTGATATCCTGCTTAAAATCCACATGGGCCTCCATATGTACCTCGTCTTCATTGAGTTGCCAAATATGCACGTGGTGCACATTTTTTACTTGATCTATTGTACAGATGGATTCCACAATATCTTGTATCACTACGGATTTTGGGGTAAAAAGCATCAATACTTTGGTAGATTCCTTCAAAAGATCATATCCCATGTAGATCAAAT
The DNA here is from genome assembly GCF_033441595.1 of Flagellimonas crocea. Classification (NCBI taxonomy): domain Bacteria; kingdom Pseudomonadati; phylum Bacteroidota; class Flavobacteriia; order Flavobacteriales; family Flavobacteriaceae; genus Flagellimonas; species Flagellimonas crocea. The sequence continues at coordinate 678,174 of NZ_JAUZVX010000003.1, forward strand.
AAATTCCTATGATCATAGTCAAAATGGCATCGACCCAATAAATTTGAAAATATTTCATCAAAATACCCCCAATCAATACCGCTACGGAGGCCATCATATCGGTAAGCAGATGCAAATAGGCAGATTTCATGTTCATGTTGTCGTTGGAGTCCTTCTTCAGCAACAACACACTGAATCCGTTACCGGCAATGGCTATCAAGGCCAACCAGATTACCAGATTGGATTCTATTTCTTGTGGGGTTATCAATCTTTCCACAGCTTCTTTCATCAAAATTATGGCCACTACCACAAGTGTGGCGGCATTGATGAAAGCTGCCAAAATTTCGGCACGTTTATAACCGAAGGTCTTTAGGGCAGATGCTTTTCTTTTTCCCAATCTCCTGGCTCCATAACTTATCACTAAACTGAGTACGTCGCTAAAATTATGAAGGGCATCCGATAGTAAGGCCAAACTTCCTGAAAGCAGTCCTCCCACAATCTGCGCAATGGTAATTCCTATGTTCAGAAAAATGGAAATAAGGAGGTTCCTTCCTTTTAGATCAGAATGGTCGTGGGAATGGGAATGTCCGTGATGATGGTGGTGCCCCATAATGTTTATCTACACGGTATTTTTTCAATCCTTCTTTCGTGCCTACCTCCTTGGAATTCTGTTTTTAGAAAAGTCTCCACCATATCCAATGCCTGTGGAAGCGAAATAAAACGTGCAGGCAGGCTCAATATGTTCGCATCGTTGTGCTCTCTGGCCAGTTGGGTGATCTCTTTGTTCCAGCAAAGGGCCCCTCGTACAGTTTGATGTTTGTTTATAGTCATGGTAGCACCATTGCCACTACCGCACAATACAATGCCAAAATCCACTTTTCCTTCGGCCACATCGGTGGCTACCGGATGGGTAAAATCAGGGTAATCCACACTATCGGTACCATCGGTACCGTAATTTACAACTTCTATCCCCTTGGATTTTAGCATACCTATTATTGCCAATTTATAATCGGTACCCGCATGGTCGTTTCCTATTGCTATTTTCATGGTTTAGTATTAAAATGGATGCCTAACAAAGGTACAATATCTTTTCATGTTACATTGTTTATAATATGAAAGCGATTTTTACATATGCTTCATAAACAACCTATTAACAACACCCCTGTTTTGTTAATTATTTTAAGACAATTATTGGTAATCAAATTTTGTTTTCTCGGTAAATAGATCAATGGAAATAATTATTTGATATTGGAGCGATAATCCATCAAAAATTAATCAACCAATATGAAACATTTTTTGTCGGTAATTAACATTAAAGAGACATTAACTTTTCAATAAATTGATGTTGATAACGGTTATTAAAAACCGTGCACAAAAAATCTAATCGTTTGATTTTTAATTTTTTTGTTGTCTGACAAATTGTGAACAAATTATTTTGATCGTTCAAACCAAACTTTTAACTATAATTTTATTCCACATTTCAACGATCCATCATAATCATCATTTTAATAAAATTTAAAAAAGAAGAAAAAGTATAATATTGATAATTGTTGATAAAGTTGCATTTGTTTTGAGATTACTCTTCCATTCCTTGTTGCTCAAGGATTATAATTTGTATTTTTCAAAAAAATAAGGACGTTAATGTCAAAGAAAAAGAAGAGGGCTGGTAGTCAGCGAAAGAATGAAATTACGAAGGGCATTTTCACCGTACTGGAAAAAGAACCATCCAAAACCTTTAATTACAAGCAGATAGCTTCAAAATTGGAGATATCCGACACCCAGGATAGGAACCTTTTGATCAAGCGTTTGGGACAATTAAAAGCAAGCGAACGTATTGCCGAGCCCGAAAGGGGCAAGTACCAAAAAAAGCCATCATTGCATACATATTTCACGGGGAGGGTAGATCTTACCACCAGTGGGAACGCTTATATTGTTGTGGACGAGTTGGATGACGATATTTTTGTGGCGAACAACAACTTGAACAGGGCCTTTCATGGAGATACTGTGGAAGTTTTTATAAAGCCCCGGAGAAAGAGCAAAAAGATGGAAGGGGAGATTTCCAAGGTGCTCGAAAGAAAAAAATCCTCTTATGTGGGGATTGTGGACAAACAGCCAAGGTTTGCATTTGTTAGACCTACCGATTCAAGAATGTACACGGATATTTTTGTGCCGTTGGACAAGCTTAAAAAAGCCAACGATGGTGATAAGGTATTGGTCAATTTGAACAATTGGCCGGACGATGCCGATTCGCCATACGGAGAAGTGATCGAAGTATTGGGAAAACCGGGAGAGCACAATACCGAAATACATTCAATATTGGCAGAATATGGACTTCCACATGAATTTCCGTATGAAGTGGAGGAGTTTGCCAAAACTTTGGATACCTCTATCAAGGAATCGGAAATAGCCAAACGAAGGGATATGCGGGATGTGCTCACATTTACCATCGATCCCAAAGATGCGAAGGATTTTGATGATGCACTTTCTTTCCAAAAATTGGAGAACGGAAACTACGAAATAGGGATTCATATTGCTGATGTTTCCCACTATGTACAGCCCGATACCGTGCTGGAGGACGAAGCATACGACCGTGCCACCTCGGTATATCTGGTGGACCGTGTGGTACCCATGTTACCCGAAGTATTGTCCAACAAAGCATGTTCGCTGAGGCCAAATGAAGAAAAATATACCTTTTCCGCCATTTTTGAAATGGACGATAACGCTCGATTGGTAAAACAATGGTTCGGTAGAACGGCCATAAATTCCAACGAACGTTTTGCCTACGAGGAGGCGCAGCACATTATAGAAACCAAGCAGAACCGTATACCCAAAGAAATATCCATTAGGGAAAATGCTTATGCTGTTTCGGATGACATTGTGGATGCCGTTCTTACTTTTGATAGATTGGCAAAGATTATGCGGCAGGCACGTATGGATGCCGGGGCCATTTCTTTTGATAAAATAGAAGTGAAATTTCACTTGTCCGAAAATAATGTTCCGTTAGGGGTTTACTTTAAAGAAGCAAAAGAAGCCAACAAGCTCATAGAGGAGTTTATGCTATTGGCCAATAGAAAGGTTGCCGAGTTTATTGGCAAACAGAAGAAAACATTTGTTTACCGGGTGCACGATAAGCCTGACGAGGATAAATTAATGGCCCTGAACGGGGTTATTTCCAGATTTGGACATAGTATCAACCTGAAGGACAATAAAGCCATCAATCAGTCCCTAAATAAGTTATTGGAGGACGTTAAGGGCAAAAAAGAACAGAACTTGGTGGATACCTTGGCCATTCGGAGTATGAGCAAGGCCACCTATACCACGGAGAATATTGGCCACTATGGGCTCGGGTTTGAATACTACACCCATTTTACCTCGCCAATCAGGCGATATCCGGATGTAATGGTACACCGTTTGTTACAGCATTATCTGGACAAGGAAAAGACACCGAAGGCCGAATATTACGAGGAGAAATGTAAACATTCCTCGAACATGGAGGTTTTGGCCGCCAATGCCGAAAGGGATTCCATTAAGTACATGCAGATCAAGTTTATGGAAGACCACAAGGACCAGGAATTTCTTGGGGTAATCTCTGGAGTTACGGAATGGGGGATTTATGTGGAGATTGTGGAAAACAAATGCGAGGGAATGGTCCGTATCCGCGATATCAAGGACGATTACTACGTATTCGATGAGCGCCAGTATGCCATAATCGGAGAGCGGACCAAGAGAATGTACCAATTGGGCGATGAAGTCTATGTGATGGTAAAGAGCACCGATTTGGTCAAACGCCATTTGGACTTTGCACTTATCGGCAAGAAGAAATAATACTATTTTGGAATAAAATTTGTTATCCTATTGAGAGCCAAATTTTTATAACATGAAAGTAATTACGATTGTTATTTTGTTCCTCACCCTTCAATGCGTTGAAGCGCAGGATGCCACTATTACAAAAAGCCTACAAAAATTCACCGAGGTCAAGGGATTTGATGGAATATCCATCAACTTGATAAAATCCAATGTGAACAAAGCCGTTATCACCGGAGCCAATACCAATAATGTGGCTATCGTGAACAATGATGGTGTGTTGAAAATAAGGATGGAGATCATCAAGATTTTTAGTGGGTATCGGACCTATGTGGATCTATACCATTCGGAGGAACTGGTAGTCATAGATGTGAATGAAGATGCCAGGATTTCTTCCGATGATACGTATGTTCAGGATATTTTGGAACTTAAGGCACAAGAAGGCGGTGAACTGGAAATAAACTGTGAGGTAGACCAATTGTTGATAAAAGCGATATCCGGAGGTAAGATTTTTGCCGGCGGATTTTCGAACACCCAGGACGTAATCATCAATACAGGTGGTACCTATAGTGGAAGAAATTTCAAAACAAAATTTACAACCATAAATGTAAACGCTGGAGGAAATGCCGAAATCCATGCATCGGATTATGTAAAGGCCAATGTAAAGGCCGGTGGTGAAGTACTGGTGTACGGCGACCCTAAAAAAATGGACGAGCAGACCCTTTTTGGCGGAAAAATAAAAAGAGTAAACTAAACAATGATAGAAGATATCCAAGCTGCCATCCCCTTGGGATTTTTGTTGAGCTTTATGATTGGCCCCGTGTTCTTTGTTTTATTGGAAACGAGCGCCACCAAAGGTTTTAGAGCTGGGGTAAGTTTGGACATCGGGGTAATTTTTGCCGACATTGTTTTTCTACTGATTGCCTATTTCAGTAGTTATCAGTTGCTGGAAAATTTGAGCAACGAACCTGGTCTTTTTGTTTTTGGTGGAATGATTTTGTTGGTGTACGGAATATTTCTCTTTGTTAAGCGAACAAGGAAAAAATCCAATGTTAAGGCCTCCAAAGGAACTTATCTTGGTTTGATGATGAAAGGTTTTCTTTTAAACTTTATCAATATAGGTGTTCTTGCTTTTTGGTTGGGTTTGATAATCGTGGTAGGCCCAAGTTTGGACAACAGCCCCAATAGAATGACGGTTTTTTTCGGTACCGTTCTGCTGATTTACTTTGGAACCGACCTAATAAAGATAGTATTGGCGAAACAGTTAAAAAGATATCTGACGCAAGAACGTATTGTGCTCATTAAAAAAGGGTTGGGGATTGTGCTGATTATTTGCGGTATCGTATTGATTACGAAGGGTTTTTTACCTAAGGATAAGTTCGATATTCAGGAAGAGATTGAAAGAATAGAGAATCTTTAAACAAAAAACCCAGCACAATGTACTGGGTTTTGAGGCATCGAGCGGATTCGAACCGCTGTACAAGCTTTTGCAGAGCTCTGCCTAGCCACTCGGCCACGATGCCAATTTGGAGTGCAAATGTACTATTTTTTTTAGCTTACCCAAACCAATATTTAGGGTCTATGGCTCTTTAAAATAACGGATACGCTTTCAACATCGCCCCCAATGGGAGGGTTTATTTTGGAAACTTCCACTTCCACCTCTTCCACTTCTTTTATTTCTCCAAAAATACGATCAATAATTCTTTTGGCAACATGTTCCAATAAATTGGAACGCACGGTCATTTCTTCTTTGATGATATCATTGAGATGGACATAGTCCACGGTTTCGGAAAGTTGGTCGGAAGCAGCAGGTCGTGAGAGATCAGCGGTAATTTCAAGATCAACGCGATAATCGCTGCCGATGAGCATTTCTTCCTTTAAACATCCGTGGTTGGAATGTATTCTAACGTTCTTTAACCTGATTTTGCCCAAAATTGTGTTTTAAGAAAGCGCAAAAATAGGGTAAAACGGTTTAAATCAATACATGCAGCGGCAGTTACTTATACCCTGGAAGAGATCCATACCTACGGTGACCACATGTGTACCGGTGCTATAACCCAATATTTCGTTGGTTATGACTTGATAGGAGTAGCCAAAGTAGAAGTTACTCTTTTTAAGCCCTGCAATGGGGGCAATGTAGAGCGGTTTCCCCAATTGGTCGTTCAAAAATCGATAGGTAAGCCCCACGTAGTAGTAATCTTCAAAATCGCGGAACCGGAACTTGGTGTTTAAATCGGTTACCGATCTACCATCACTTTCAAACCATTGAAAGAATACGGAAGGTTCTATTTCCAACTTGCTGTTCTTGCTCTTGGAAAAACTATAACCGGAGTAGACATAATAGTTTCTTAGCTTATTTGGCTCTATACGGATAATGTCGGTATTGAAGTTGGAAAGGTCCTTGTTCAGAACGTTGCCCGCATTAAGGCTAAAAAAGAATTTATCAAAACGGTAAAGTACGCCCAGATCAAAGTTATGGTTGGTGGTGGCTTTATCATCTGTTGGCAATTGCCCATTATCTTCCTCAAATTGTTCGACATCTATCCTGAACTGGTTAAAGTTGTAGGAGATACCAAAGGAGAGGAAAATATCATCGTATCTGTCCAAGGTCAGATGGTGAGCAAAAGAGACTCTTGCTCCCCGCTGTCTGGTATAGCCATTGCTATCGTTGTAAAGAAGCATTCCCACCCCTGATCTGTTCCCTATCCTGGCATCGGCCGCCAAGGTTTGTGTATCCGGTGCATCCTTAATGCCCACCCATTGTGTAAGGCCGTTGAGACGCACTTTAATGTGGTCACCGATACCTGCATATGTCGGGGACATTAAAAATGGATTGTCGGCTATATATTGGGACAATTGGGGTACGGTCAACTCTTGTCCCCTGGCACATAGTGCCAAGGAAACAAACAAGATAGTTGAATATACTTTTTTTAACATGAGGTCTAAGTAGGTTAAGCGTTATTGTCGATAAAGGGTAAAGTGACCTACAAACTCCCTGTTGTCCAGTTCACCTTTTAAGCGAACTACGTACCAGTAATCTCCGGTCGGCAACGGTTTTCCATCGTAATTGCCATCCCAACCTTGTACGTTGCGGGTCATCTCTTCCACTACTCTACCATAACGATCATAAATCTTAATTAGTACGTCCGGGAAGCCCTCAATGTTGTCAGGTATCCATATATCGTTGAGACCGTCGCCATCTGGGGTGAAGAAGTTCGGGAATTCGATATCGATGAACTCCATAAAAATCTCCGCAGTGGCCTCACAACCGTTCTGATCGACCACGGTTACGGTATAGGTATCGGTTCTGTTGATGAAGAACGTATTGTCGGTTCCATTGTCGTACCCATTAAAGTAGAAGGTATAATCTTCCACACCACCTTCTGCAATTGCAGTAATTTGGTTAATGGTGTTATTTTCCAATGTCAATGTAAGCGGTTCGTATGCTTCAATAGTGAAGTCATAGGTCGTCATACATCCGTTGGCATGTGCAATGGTGAGGTAATGTTCACCCGGTGTCATATTGGTAAAGTCCGAAGTCAATTGCATGTCGGCTGGATCTGTGGAATCCAAAGCGTACAGTAAATCACCTGCAATGGTTTCGTCTTCCAATATGATTTCCAAGTAATTATCGGGAATGTTTCCAGTACACTCATAGATTGGTGTTACGGTGGCGGCCAGATTTACACCGGGCTCTATTTCCACTATTACGTTGGTTTCACATCCTTGTGCGTCCCTTACAAATATTACGTGGGTTCCTGCAGTCAAATCTTGGAACAAGAACTGATCTTGAACAAAGTTTTCATCTGCTCTGGTATTGAGACTGGTCTCGTAAGGCGCTGTTCCTCCAGAAACTTGAATTTCAACGGAACCATCACCACTTTCAAAACAAACCTCGTCCATAATGTTCACGGCCTCGGCCACTAAAGGTTCTGGTTGTGTAATCTCAAACTGGAAGGTCATGAAACATCCGTTCACATCTTGTGCGATAACATCATAGATGCCGGGTGCCAAATCGGTAAAGGTATTTACGGTATCGAACTGGTCCAAATTCGGTGAAATAGCATATAGGATTTCTCCAGTTCCACCGGAAACTTCCACGGTTATGGTTCCATCTTCCATTCCGGCACAGGTGATATTGGTGGATTCCGCTATTTCTTCCTGTAAAGGTTCAGGATCCACGATTCTGATTACCGGTGATACCTCAACGCAATCTTCACTGGTAACCCTGATGTAATATTCACCGGCCATAAGTCCATTGAAGGTTCCGTTGCTTCGAGGACCACTAATTAAATTGGTCAAAGCAGCATCGCTGAACAGTTCGTATTGATAGTTGCCCAAACCGCCCGTTGCTCTTGCAATAATGGTAGCAGAGGCTTCTCCGGTACAGTTGATGAAGGCTGCTGATTCATCGATAGCCAACATCAATTCTGGAACCTCGTCAACTGTTACTTGGTTGGATATGGTCGCTTCACAACCATTGGCATCACGAACATAGTATTGATATGGTCCAGGACCTACATCAAAAGTATGGGTGTTTCCACCGCTCATTGCGGTAAAGGTGGTTCCATCGGCACTGAAATAGTAAGGAGCTGTTCCACCTGTTGCGCTCAGCATGATCTGTGCATCATCAATACAGGTCATGGCACTAAGCTGTACAAGGTTGGCCTCTACTTCAGTTGGTTCTGTAATGGTTACTCTAGGAGTTTCCACACTACAGCTCCAGCTATCGGAAACCGTAATGCTATAAATACCGGCACCAAGATTGCTAAAGGTGTTGCTAATTTGCTCTCCTGTGGTAAACACAATTGCTGTTCCGGCTGCATTATAGTAGTTCAATTGATAACTATACGAACCATTTCCTCCAGCCACATTCTCTGCCCAAACAACTGCGCTTTCATCTCCATAGCACAACATGTCAATTGGAGCAGCATTGATGTCCGCGGTAATTGGGTCCGGTTCTTCCAAGGTCAACCCCCTGTCTTCAAAACAGCCACCATTATCGGTAACCCTTACTGTATAAACTCCAGCAGATAATCCTGTGAAGACATGGCTCTGTACATCGTTCATGGTATATACCTGAGATGTAGTCGTATTGGTCAGTACAATGTTATATGGAGCATAACCTCCGGTCGGTGCGATAAGAATCTCACCTTGATCATTGGTACAGGTTACATTTGCCACTTCTTGTGGCGTATAATCCAAACGAGAGCTTGGAGAAACAATGGTTACACTACCTGATGTATCACCACAATACGGAGTACCTGCAGCGGTCACTTCCACGTAATAGTTACCTCCGGTTAAATCAGGGTGCGTTACTGGGAATGGACCTGTTGAGGTATTTTCGTTTCCTGAAACAATAAGGGTACCACCTGACCTGTAGATACTGTAATCAAACGGACCATTGTATCCCGAAACGGTAATAGTCAATTCACCGGCATCATCAAAGCACATGGCAGCAGCGGTAGCTACAGCGTCCACTTCGATGGTATCGTATGGAACTATGATATGTGTTGTTTCCACAAAACAGCCTGTGGTATCATTGGTGGCCCTGAACGTATAGGTTCCAGGCTGGGTCAAATCAAAGGTCGCCGCAGTGGACGTTGAAGCCGTCATAGATCCATAAGGATTTCCAGATGGCAACAACTCAAATGTATAGGTATCGCTTCCAAAGTTTTCTGTTACCGTCAACGTAACCGTTTCTGGGTTGTTACAGGTAATGGCAATATCCGGATTCACTCCTAATGTAAAGGTGTTCAACGGTTGTACTGTAATACTATCCGGGAATTCACAACCATTCGCATCCCTGACCACGTAGTTGATAGTCTGTGCGGTTCCGTTGTCCACCACGGTGAACGTAGCGGTTGAAGTAAATCCGTTTCCGTTAAAACTATAGAGGTAGTAAGGGCTTGCACCTGTAAAAGGAGTACCACCGGTTGGTGTTACGGTAATGGTAGATACATCTATGGAATTACTTGGGCTACAAACAAAGTCTGTCGCTGTAGCCGTGGCATCCAAAACAGAAGGTTGAGTCACCCTTTCCGGCTTAACATCCTCACAACCTCTTGAAGAAACTACTCTAACTTCGTAGTCTCCTTCAGGTAGATTATTGAACAATGGACTAAACTGGAGAGGTCTGCTCGGAGCACCAGGGCTAATTCCTATCAGTTCATATCTGTAAGTCGGATTTACTGCCGTAGCAGGATCAAGGTTTGCTCTGATGCTGCCATCAGTTCCTCCAAAACAACTCACATTTTGAATGGTAGCATCCAACAATCTTGGGTCTACCTTGTCATCCAATTCTTGGGTCACCACATAGATACAGGGTGTTGTTGTATCATTATCCGTAACGGTAAAGGTGTAAACACCAGGTTGGATAAGCCCTGTAAATATTCCGGTAGTATTGGTATCGGTGGTTGTTCCATCGGGGTAGACCACATCAAATGTAAGATTGGAAGATCCTCCGGATACATTCACTGTAATTTCCCCACCGGGGTTCATAGTACAATCGATAGGTTTATCAACTGTTGTTGTTGCTATCATGGCATCGGTCAACACCACAGGTCCAACGGTAGCGGCACAAGACCACTGATCCGCCACTAGTACTTCGTAAGAACCTGCTCCAAGACCGGAGAATACTGTACCTGTTTGTGGGGAGCCAACGTTGACACCATTTCTGATCAATTGATAGGTATAGTTGCCTCCTTGACCGCCCGCAGTATTGATCACTTCAATTTCTCCTTGTAGGTTGGTACAATTTTCAACGTTAACCTGAATATTTGCGGTAATCGGTACAGGATCAGCAAGTGTTCTTGTATCGATAAGTTGCTCACACCCGCTGGAATCCATTACCCATGCTTCATAGGTACCTGCTCCAAGTCCACTAAAGTCAGAACTGGAAACGTAATCACTTGCTGCCGTTGGAGCTGTGGTTCCCACATAGTAGGAATATCCGCCCCAACCACCGGTCACAGTGGTAATTTGAATTCGACCATCATTGCCCAAACAGGTAATATCACTCACTACGATTGCTCCAGCAATGGCTGCTGCTGGTCCTGCAATTGTAAAGGATTCACTGTATATACAGGCTGAACCCGGTGGGTTGGTATCGGTTACTTCAATGTAATAAATTCCTGCGGCAAGTCCTGTGATGCTGAAACTACCATCGGTATCGGAACCTGTAGTTTGAACATCGTCGGATATATCCGTTGGTGTGTTGTTGGTATCACGGTACAACGTGTAGGTAATAGGACTTGCATAGGTAACGTTGGAACTATCCACAAGGTTGAGCTCTACAGCTCCATCGGTGTAGCCAAAACAAGTAATATCGGTTGTGTCCACTACGATCAGATCGAGCACCTCTGGATCGGCAACTTCATGGGAAACTGTTATGATACAACCTGTGACCGTGTTTCTCACCTCAAAGTTATGAACACCGACGGACAGACCTGTAAAAACTCCAGATGCTTGGAAGGTACCGGATGGCAATTCCCTGAACTCGTAGTTGGTAGGATTGGTATTGGAATCTGTAATGGAACCAAATGCTGTAATAGTGATATCTTCTCCAGTGACACATGTGGCCACGGCATCAACAGCTACGGTTGCCGAATCCAAACTATCAAAAGGAGTTATGGCAGCTGTGGTAGTTCCCAAACAACCATTGTCATCATAAACGTTGATGGTATAGTTTCCTCCGTTGATATCGGTGGAGGTATAAACAGGATTGCTTCCTGATTGAACCACTACCGAACCGGCGTCATTGATGAATTCGTAACGAACGTAATTTCCGCTACCTCCAGTAATGGATGATGCGTCCACGGTAATGGTAGCATTGTTCATATTGTTACCTGCGGTACATCCAAATTCAACTACTGTGGGAGCAGCGACTGCGATTGCAGCAGGTTCATTGATGACAATACCATTAATTTCGAAAGGACAGCTATTGGTTCCAAGTGCACGAACATCGTAGGTTCCCGCTGGAAGGTTTTCAAATGTATTTCCGTTGAGAACAGCCCCTGCCGGCATAGGTATAAGGGTATAGGTCAATGGGAGAATACCATTATCGACCGCTGTTAATGTAATGCTTCCGTCACTACCTCCAAAACAGCTTACATCCACATGTGTTTCGGTAAAATCTGGAAGTGGTGCATCGGGAACATCAATTGTGATTGTTTTAGGACAGTTGGGTGGTGCTGTACCCATATCAAACACAATAACATCATAGCTTCCCGCTGCAGCTGCGCCAGTCCATGTAAATTGGTTAGACCCATCCAAGGTCAATGTGGTTCTAGCAACGTCATTTGCCCCAGGACCATCGATCATATATTCATAGTTTCCTGAACCAGAAATGACCTCAATCAGCAATTCTGCATTTGCATCTGTACCTGATTCACAATCCAAAGCAACTGTTTGGGTCACTGTAAACTCGAGTGGTGGAGAAATGTTGAATGTTTCTGTATCCGCACAACCGTTTACATCTCTCACTGCTATTGTTTGTCCTGAACCAGAGCTTAAACCGGATATTAAATATTGGTTGCTTCCATCAAAAGTAAAGTTCTGGTAAGCAGATCCATTTATACTTATTTGGAATGGGGACATGGCCAAAGCGGGGTTGTCCAGAGTCACCAATGCTTGAAACTGTCCTTCTTCCACACACTCGTCCACTATGGAAATGGAAATTTCGGGACTAGGATCTTCGTCAACAGTGATAGGTTTTTGAACAATACATCCATAGGCGTCCTTTACATAAACAATGTAATCACCGCCTTCTACATTTGCAGTGGCACTGCTTGTCCAACCAGCACTTGTGGCAGTTGGGGCAGGGTCGGTATTCAATAGATATTGGTAGGTATATGGCGCTGTACCGTATCTACCTGTGGCAGTAATCACACCGGCATTGGGGTTACAGTTGTCATTTTGTGGACTAGCTACGTCCAAATCCAACGCGTTGACAGATTCACGAATAGTGAACTCACCACCGTTTACGGAACATCCGTTATTTGGACCGCCAACTTCAGATAACAATAGATAGTATTCCCCGGGAGGTAATGTAGCAAAATTGTTAACAGTTACAGAGGTAGGTGAATTTACGGTAGCCGTACCGCTATATCCTGTAGAAATATTCGATTGTCTATTGAAAATTTCATAATCCACTGCGGTGGCCCCGGCATCGAAACCAGTGAAGGTGAATGAGATATTACCATCTGCGGAACCCGTACAGCTTACATTGTTCACGGCATCCAAGGTGGCAGACATGGATGAAGGTGTATTGATAGGTGCCGCTGCTTCCTCAAAATAGTAACAGTTGGTGGTAAGATCGTACACTACAAAGGTATAGGTGATACCAGGTGTAAGTCCTGTAAATGTAGCGGTATATGGATCACCTGCATCTGGTGCCTGATAGGAACTAGAATAGGGTGCTGAATAGGTTTCTAAAATGGCAAATTCATAGTTTCCACTTCCCACAGTGGTATCCACCGATACAATTGCAGTTCCTCCAGAAACACAATCAACAGTTGTAGTGCTCACATCGATGTCCAGATCATCTGGTGGTGATGCGATAATTTCTGTGGTATATGAAGAACAACCATTGGCGTCCACCACATCTATTTGATAAATTCCGAATTCCAGTACCGTAAATGTATGGTCTCTGGCCCCGGAAGTAGTTGTATAAGTTTGTGGTGCAATACCATTGTTTGCGGTAAGTACGTAGGTATATTCCGCTGTTCCACCGGTTACATTAGAAACTGTGATGGAACCTGGGTTGGTAACCCCGGAACTGGAATCACAGGTAATCGGCACATCCGTTGTTGTATATGTAATCGGGTCTGGCTCTGATATTATCACAGGGAAAGGATCCGAAACACAACCTTTGTCATCAGTTACGGTAACTTCGTAAGAACCGGCAGGCAGACCTGTAGTCTGTGTTCCATAAACTGTACCACTAATGGTTTCCACCACGTTAATGGTATATGGAGGCACTCCTACGGAAGTGTCTATAACAACATCCAATGCGCCGGTAATTTCTCCGTTACATAAAATGTCTGTTGGGGTCACACTGCTGATAACAGGTTGTACCGCTGGTGTTATTACTATACTGTTGGTAACGACATTACAAGTTGGTGCGGAAGCATCAGTTACCCGGAACACATAGGTTCCATCAGTGTTGGTATTGAATACATTTCCTGTAAATCCAGTACTATTGTAAGAGGTTCCACCATCGTTGGACCATTCATAGGTGTACGATCCCGAGCCACCGTTGGCATTTATGGTGATAGTGGCGTCTGCCAAACAGGTTAAATCATTATCTAGGAAGGCAGAAGCTGTCAATGCTGGATTGATGGTAACGGTATCTTGCGCAGAACAACCATATTGATCACGCACGTCCACGGTATACGTTCCTGCAACCAAATTGTTGAAGGTATATGTTGTTGCCGTAGATGGAGAAGGAGTAATCCATGCTCCGCCATTTAAGCTAAATTGATAATTGCCATTACCATCGGTTACATCTACTTGGATACTACCGTCATTGTTTCCACTATAACATGCAGTTGGTGTTAAGTCGAAGGCAATCGTTCTATAAGGATCAACGGTAATTGTGGTTGTGTCCTCACATAGATTTGTGTCCCTCGTCCTGATCACATAGTCTCCATCGGTTAGTCCTGTAAACACATTGGATGATTGATAAGCTGTAAGCACATTGCCCAAATCATCTTCCAATTGATACTGATAAGTTGGTGTACCTCCCGTAGCAGTAGCAGTAATCGTTGCTCCTCCGTTGGTACAGGTAAATTCCGTGGTAACAGATGCAGAAACATCAACCAAATCAGGCTGGGTCAATGTTTGGTTAAGGACCACGGAACAAGCAGCGTCCCTTAAGTCCACAATTTCGATGGTGTGCGCTCCGGCTGTTAGACCGGTTACGGTAATTGGGCTTGCGAATTGTGGGGCAGATACTGCTCCACCATCAACTTGATAGGTAAATCCGATAGCTGGATCAAAGTTTTCAGCTTCAAAAGTGATGGTTCCATCAGCGGCGCCATTACACGTAAGGTTTGTAAATGCGGTAACTGCGCCATCAAAAGCATGACCGTCCTCCACGTTTACATTGAGCGTCAAGGATTCTGTACAAACTTCAGGTATTTGATAGGCTTCTATGTCATCGATGGCAATATCATTACCATCTTCTACGCTTGAATTGGTTCTAATAACGATATCCAAATTGGTATTGGCCCCCGGGTTTAGGGTTACGCTATAATCTTGCCAATCCGATGCCCCGTTATTTTTTGGAATGCTTCCTGTGGTGGTGCTGGCAATAAGGTTTCCGGCACTGTCAACCAATTGTATTTCAATGGAAGGGTCTCCCCCGCTGGTTCCTGTCCTTAGCAGGTTGAAGGCCCAAAGTGACACGGTAATGTCCCTATTGGCAATCACTTCCACGCCCGTTTTTTGGTAAACAATACCGCCTATACCGGCTACACCTCCCACATTAATGGCCAAGAATCTTCCTCCCGCCACACCTGTGTGGTCATTGGGGCTTTGCCAAGTTGGATAAGGGCTGGAAATATTGTTTGTTACCGAGTACTCACCATCTTGAATATGGGAGTCCGTGCCAAAACCACATAGACTAGTGCTTCCATCTTGAGGTTCGTAGCAATATGCTGGATCAATTTCTGAAATGCTGGTATTCGGCCCTGTTCCAAAGTTTTCTGATAGTAGAATACTTGGTGAAGGGGTTATGTTGCTTGTATAATTAACGGTAATCGTATGGCTTCCTACGGCAACATCACTGAATATGTTGGATGTATTGGGCGTATTGGGAGAGCCATCTATTTCATAAGTATAGTCAAAATCGGTACTGCTTGGAGTAACCGTAATTGTTCCTTCGCCATCACATTCATAATCGATAGCGGTGGTTGCTGTCGGGGCTTCCTGCTCAGGTTCTATAGTCACCGTCATTGGATAGGTACAAAGGTTGGCATCCCTTATATATAAGGTATGTGTACCCGGTAATAGATATCCTATGGAACTGGTTCCGTATGTGGAACCACCGTCAAAACTGTAGTCGTATGGTGCTGTTCCCCCAATGGCATTGGTAATTCGCACCTCTGCACCCATTCCTGGATAACATTCTGCCAAAGCGGTAACTGCCGCAGATGCCGAAAGAGTCAAAGGCTCCGTAATGGTATAAATTTCCGTTACTTCACAATTGTTGGCGTCCCTAACACGGATATTGTAACTTCCTGCTGGAAGATTTACAAAGGTGTTTGATGGTTGATAGCTGGAACCATTATTAATGCTATACGTATATGGTGCTTCGCCACCAGAAGCATTAATGGTTAGTTCTGCCTGCGATTCCCCACTACAAAGAATATCCGTATTGGATACAGCTATTACCAAGGGGTCATCTTGAGTTATGGTTATGTCGTAGGTAGCCTCGCAATAATCGGCAGCTCCTCCATTGTCCCTTACATATACATCATAGTCGCCAGCACTGGTAACAGTTATTGGGTTTGTGGTCGAGAAGTCCCCTGCTGCTGGGGTTGCTCCATTGGGCACTACGGCATACACGTAGTTTCCATCTCCACCAGCGGCGGTAATGGTTACATCAGTATCTGTTGCACAGGCCGTAATATTAGGCGCGGAGGCCACAACACTTAGCTCGGGATCTATGGTAATGGATTCCGTATCGGTACAATCATTTCCATCCCTAACGGAAATGGTATGGGTACCAGGACCCAAACCTGTGAAAACATTGCTGGTAACAAAAGGACCACCATTTAGGCTGTATTCATAATTTCCGTCTCCCCCAGCAGTAATATTTGCGGTCAAGGTCAAACCTGTTGCGTCATCATAGCAGATATCGTTCGGTACAATTTGTAGTTCTGGAGCAATGGCCTCAATAATATCGAAAGTGTTGGTAAATTCACAACCATTGGCATCGGTAACCACAAAGGTGTAAGTGCCTCCAAGGTCAAGACCGGTGAATGTTCCATTGGGTTGGGGACCAAAGGTTTCTGGTCCTGCGGTAATTTCATAGGTAAAACTTCCCCATCCACCAGATGCCGTAATATTTACGGAACCATCGGCCAAACATGTGGGCTGTGTTACGGTAAAGGGAGCTGTAATTTCAGAGGGCGGTGCATTTATGGTGACACTCGCCGTATCGGTACAGTTCGTATAATTATCAGTAACGGTTATAGAATAAGTTCCTTCTGCCAAATTGGACAATGGAATGGTACCACTGGTTTGCGCCGTTCCCGAGAAGTTTGCCGGACCGGTTACGGTATAGTTGTAATCGGTATTAAAATTGGCAACGGAGAACAATATTTCACCATCTGGACTGGGATCATTGTAACAAGAGATATTGCTTATCAGTTGTCCTGTAACAGAAATTTCAGTTACCGGTGCAATGGTATAGCTTTCTTCATAGAAACAACCGTCGCTATCCGTTACCCGGAACATGTAAGTTCCTGGAGCGAGACCCGTGAAGGTGTTGTTGTTCCCATTGTTTACGGCACTCGCCGAAGGTGATATAAGTTCGTAAATCAAGTTGGGCTCTCCTCCTGTTACCGTCAATGTTACATCAGAAACAAAGGTTGGACAAAGCGGGTTTGTTGCGGAGAACAAAATATCTGTTGGTGGGTTCAAGGGTAGTATGGTCACGGTATCCGAAAAGGTACAACCGTTGTCATCCCTTACGGTCAAGGTATAAGTGCCGTCAGTTAGGTTGGTAAAGGACTCTTCCAACAAGGTGCCGGAATCGGGAACAAAGTTCACACCATCAACACTATACTGATATGGTGCCGTACCGCCCTGAACGTCAAAAATCCGTACTTCTCCGGGCTGTGTACAGGTATAGTCCTGTGTGAGTTCGACCTGTGCCTCCAAGGCAAAAGATGGAGCAGAGATGCTTTGATATTCATAATAATCACAAGATGCACTTCCTTTTCTTTGGTTGATGACAACAACGTAGTCACCATCGGTCAATCCTGTAAAGTTTCCTGATGCATTTGTTGCAATGGCATTGGCAAAATCATAGTTGTCCTCATCAAAGCCAGTGGCATCGAACAAGTAGTAGGTAAGCTGGTATCCATTATCATTAACCAGGTTGAATGTAATGGACCCTGTGGCATCCCCGTAGCAAAGAACATCGGTTACCGTGGTTGCATTGTACTCGGCCGCTGGCCTGAACTCGATATCAATTGGATTGGAAAAGGCGTAGCAGTTGAACCTGTCCATAACCACGTAGGTATATGTACCTGCTCCTGCAGCACCTACAACATCAAAAATCTGTTCGGTCTGGAACTCGGAAGGAGGAATGTCCTGTACGGAAGGGTATGAAATCTGTGTCACCCCATTTCTATCCACAAAGGACCAAATAGCATATATGTGTGGTGTTTTACCTCCTGTGGAGGACATTTGTATATTACCCTCTCTACAGGTAATATGCTGTGAAACCCTTGCTTCAAGGTCTAAATCCAATAAATCTTGGATGATGATCTGTTCGGTGTACGAACATCCATCATCAGTGGTAACGGTAACATCGTAAGTTCCGTCGTTCAGGTTTTCAAAGGTATAGTTGTTGTCGTTGGTCGGACCATGGGTATCCACAACGGTTCCTCCTGTGGCTATTTGGTAATAATATTGTGCTTCAACATTTAAAACCGAAATGGCAATTTCTCCAAGACCTGTACAGTTGTAAACGTCTTGGGAAACCACATCCACTTGAAAATCACGGTCCAAAATACCAATGTTGTCCAAAACGAACACACATCCATCAGTAACCCCTTGTTGTCTCATTTCAACTGCGTAAGCTCCGTTATTTGTGATATCAAAGCTTGGGCTGGATTGATAGGGCACCAAAACAGCACCTGTAGTTTGGTTCACCAATTGGAACTCATAGGTCAACGGTACGTTGGTAACCGTAATGTTTCCGGGGGTATCACAGATAATATCGTTTGAAGTGTACTGTGGATCTAGCGGGTTTTTATAAATATTGAAATAGAACCTGCTAAAACAACCATTTTGGTAATTGATCACCAATCGATATTGTCCTGTGTTTGAGGCCAAAAAGTCGTTTCCTGTGTCCACGGTGTTCCAGGTACAGCCTGCGTTGGTATTGGCACAACCATCCGTGGCAGCGGTACAACTTGCTTCGTCCAGCTGTTCCCAAACAATACTTAGTGCATCGGGTATGTTTATCTGGATCAACTCGGAGTCGTTTAGGCCGCACAAGAATATTTCTGGTAGCTCACTACCGTCGTTTGGACATATTTCTATGTCTCCGTCAATCGAATTGGAGGTGTCATTGATAAGTGCTGTAATGGGGTTGGACTGTACCGAACCGAACAATTCTACTACAATGATCTCTTGAAAGTCCTTACATGGGTCGGCAACTTGCTTGTCCACAATATAGGTGCCGATATCGCTTACCAAGATGGTACTTGGGTCGTTGTCGGAGTCGCTGTCCGTGATTACGGTATCGGTACCTACGTCGATTTGGTTGTTTCCGTTCACATCGCGATACCATACATAGTTGTCGAAATTGTCTCCGGCATCCAATAATACGTTTTCGCCGCACAGTTGCACGGTTCTTGTAAAATTACAGGCGCTAAGGTCGTCCAACAAAAAGTTGGTCGCCCCAGGCGTTCCAAATCCACAATCATCGAAGTCGTAAACACTGGGGTCATCGGTAATTTGGTTATCGTTTATTACCCCTTGATAGGTGGAATACGCCAAGTTTTGAATAACATCGGTACAGGCATCAACAAAATCGAAACAGTTTTGAGCTACCTGAACCCTCATTCTAATTTGGGAAAAGGGATCTCCTTCTTCCACCAGGTTATCAGGTATATTGAATATTACTTCGCGTGTTGACGGATTGTACGTATACGTTACACCAGCGGGCATTGTGATCGAGGATTCGTCCAAAGTTACGTTTATAGGGAGGACGTCCCTTATGGTATAGTTGGTGGCGTTATCGTTCCCCGTGTTTTGAAAGGATAGGACATAGTCCAGGTACTGTCCGAGGTTTACCCCTGCTCCGGTAATATCGTTACCTGCAATGTCCTCTACGGTTTTTTCCAGGATCATGTTGGGTTCGATTACTTCTACCCCAAACGTGACCAAGAAAGCTCCAAAGGAGTCACCAGAAGTGGACAATCTTAATGTTGCATCGGTCTCGCCATTGGCGATTACCGTGTTGCTCGGGTTATTGATCTCAAAAATATCCGCATCGTAGCCCAAAGTATTGGTGGCATAAATGTTTCTGGAAGTCACATCGGCACCGTCAATAGTGATATTGGAATTGAAGAAGTTGTTTGCAGGGTTGGCGGAATTGGATAGGTTAGTAAACCCTGGGTTCATTGGTGTTTCAATCCTGAAGGAATCCCCGGTCAAACTACGGTCACCTTCCACAACACTAGCTCCCAATCTGGCCCTTACAGGACCAACAGGAATAGTGTTGAATCCAGAGATGTTCATGTCAGCCGTACTGGAACCTTGAACACCGGCGTAACCATCAAAAACAGAAATATATTTTCCAGTTAAAGTGGGGTTTTCGTATATAATTACCAATGTCCAACCACCGGCACCTCCAACACTTACACCTCTTGTGGCACGAACGTTGGCAACGGTATATTCACCATCTGGATCGGCAAGGGCCTGAAGATGGCTTGTTACGTTCTTAAAACAGGTATATGGTGAATCTTTAAAGTTGACGTTGTCATAAATAATGGCGTCCTCATCACCAACGGGATCAGGGTTATTGTCCGCAACAATATCTATATAATTGCCCCCTGGTACTTTAAACTTGATCTGCGTAAAATCCAGTCGTCGCGTATCGTTGGCGGGTAAACTCGATATCTGGCTGTTGTTGAGTACTTCTTGTTGGTAGTTGGCGGACCAGTAAAGTCCGGCCCAATAGATTCTAGAACAGTCGGGAACAGTAAGCGTGGAGCTACTGGAACTAAAAGTGGAAGGGTCCCCATCAATATCGATGTAGTCCCTATGGTAGCCATTATTGTTGTTGCTCCCATTGTAGGGGTCGTTGGCGGTATTGCTGCCTTCTACCCTGTTTATTATACTATTGGCAAGAAAGGTATAATCACCTTTTATGTTGATATAGGAGTTGTCAAGCCTTGGGGTAAAAGGAACTTCTACCTGTGCCATAACGGTCGAACTGAAAAGTCCGAAGCCAAGAAGACATACAAATGTTTTAAGTAAAAGTCTTATCATGGTTAGCTATTTGTGTTTGGTTTGATGCGCATGATCCACATATCGTCGTCATACGAGGCATTTAGTTTGGTGTAGTAAGAGGTCAAGGCGTTGTTCCAGGTTTCGTGTTTTTTCAAATACACGTACCTGTTCTTGTCTGCTGGACTGATAAAATAGCTTGCATGCAATCCTTTGGAATTTAGCTCTTTGACAAATTCCTTGGCGCTTGCTGAATTTTCGAATACGTTGGCGATAATGTAATATCCTTCTGCCAAACCATCTCCGGGCTGTGAGGTAAGCACTACATGCTTGCCGGCTTTTCCAAGGGTTTTGTTGGCTATATTTTTGGACAGTTGGTTGTTTCCATATTTGGAGGAGCCATTGTCCATATTTCCGGAATATCCTGCAATTTGACTGTCGCCACCGTTCACGTTCATTACCCAGGCATCACCTTGGTATGTACCGTTCATTTTGTTGTGGTAGGCTTCCAAAGCATCATTTTTGTTGCTAAAGTCACCAATGTAGACGTAGTTGAGACCGTTCTTCGGATTTTGGAAGTAGTCGGCATCGATACCTTGTGCACGAAGCTTCTCTATAAAGGCCGTTAGGTTATTGGTGTCCCGGAACACATTGGCAATCAAATAATGGCCGCTTTCCACATTGGGAACTGCGTGGGATCTGAACTTAGCTTTTTTATTTGTTGCTGGTCTATAGGTGTTGTCTTTCTTAACACTTGAATTTGCGGCATAGGCTTGTTTGGTATTGTCCTTGGCCTCATTGATCCTGATGACTTTTTTGGTGGATGTGTTGTTGGACAATCCATGGTTGGCCAAAGGCTGGGTTCTTTGGGTCACCACATCGGCGCTGTCCATGTTGGCGAAGTATACTTCTTTGGCCTTTTGCTCCAATGCTGGATTTTCACCTCGGGTTTCCCTTTTCACCATGCGCATTACCGTTTCAAAACGTCTTTCCAAATCCTTTTTTCTTGTGGATTCTATGGAGTCCTGACGCATTAATAGCTCATCCAAAATGGCATCGTTTTCTGCCAATTTTTCTTGAAGCTGGGCAATCT
This sequence comes from Flagellimonas crocea, assembly GCF_033441595.1. Taxonomy (NCBI): domain Bacteria; kingdom Pseudomonadati; phylum Bacteroidota; class Flavobacteriia; order Flavobacteriales; family Flavobacteriaceae; genus Flagellimonas; species Flagellimonas crocea. The sequence continues at coordinate 700,246 of NZ_JAUZVX010000003.1, forward strand.
CAAGGTCTTTGTCTGTAATGTTTAGGCTGTCCTGCGGAACGTTCTCTTCGTTGGAAACCATTTCCTCGCCCTCTTTTTCCAACATTACTCGGTCTTCGGTAAGGTTGGGCGTAAAGGAGTATGCCAAGGAAATTTCGTGGGTTACGCCAAAGTTTTCAAATTCGTTGGACAACCCTTTTTCCACCGTATATCCCAAGGAAATGTTTTTGGTAAGGTTAAAACCTAGACCTGCGGAGGCACCATAAAAGTCATCGTAACCTGCTTGTACCCAACCTAACTTAGGAAGGTCAAGGATTAGGTTTCCTCCCAAGGTGATGTTTTCCTCGCCCACTTTACGGACCCTTGCCAAGGGCATCAAACGGGCACTTTCCATAATTCCTGTTCCGTTTTCAAACTGATGGGTATATTGTAAGTGACCTGAATAGGTCTTTTCGGTAAAATCGGTAACGGACTCGCTGGTTTTCAGGTTGTAATCAAATAAGTTTTCGGCAAATGCACCGATATCGAACTTGCCAAAGGAAAAATTAAATCCAGGCTGAAAGCTGACCAATGAGCTACTTTCCAAAGTGTTTAGAAAAGGGTCTACCTCTACAGAATTTACCCTGTCTTGATTGAATGCACTTTGATAATAGCTGACGTTGGCACCAAAAGTGAAAGTGTTTTTTGGGCTCAAGCGCACACCGTAGGCGTAGTTGGCGTGAACACCGAAATTATTGAAAAGCCCTTCGCGATTGGTAAACAAACTAAGTCCTACCCCGCTCCTATCGCTCACTCTACCACTATAACTCAGGAAATACACCTGATTGTTGTCATCAAAAGATACCGATTGGTTTCTATGGAAAAGGTTGATATAGGATTTGTCCTCCCTGACAGTTGAAAACGTTGGGTTGAGCAAGAACCTATTGAACTTTAAAAGGTTTTGGGAGGGTACGTTGTAAGGTACATAGACTTCTTCTTCCTGTCCTCTCATTCCCGAGAAGGCAAGTAGCAGAATAGCAAGTAATAGTAGAGGTTTCTGGGTGCGCATTGCTGCTTATTTAATAACAGTGATTGTTCCTTGTTTCAGGCTTTTGCCACCTCTGGTGATCTTGTAATAGAAAATCATGCTTTGCTTGTTAAAAGACGTGGTGGATTGTGGCCAGTTGTTTTCATAGCCAGATTGGCTAAATACTTGTTCTCCCCGCTCATTAAAAATGGTGACAAGAACATTGGGGTCTCTGGAATATGTGTTGGGCAATACCCATAGGTCGTTGATACCGTCGCCATTGGCGGTAATAACGTTGGGTATGGCAAACATATCCCTGTAGGTCACAGTGATCACTTTGCTCACGGTGCATGTTCCAAAGGTGGCGATGAGCAGGTATTCCCCTTCTTCCGTAAAGTCATAAAAACTACTGGAAGAAATAAGGTTGTTTCCTGCATCGTACCATTCGTAGGAATCGGCACCGCTAGCGGTAAGAGTTTGGGTCTCTCCCTCAATAATGATGAGGTCTTTGGGTTTGTCTAGTACCAATAGCGACTCGTCAAAGGCGCTAATGGTTATTTCGTTGGATGTCAATGGACATTCGTTGGATGTGATGACCAATTGATAAACACCGGTAGAACTTACAGTTAAGCTTTCGGATGAGCTATCTATCACAGTACCATCCTTTTTCCATTGAAAGGATTCATTGCTAAGATCTTTGTTGCTTTCTAGGACAATGGCCTCTCCGCCCTCACAGAGGACAGTTCCATTGGCCGTGATTTGTACGGATTCGCTGGATGCAAGTTTTACCTCAAGCGTATTGGAAAGCGCATCAAAAGCATCTATACTACCATATAAGGTATATTGTCCATTATTTTCTTGTCCAGTAATGGTTATGGTTTTTGAGCTTTCTCCAGAAATATCGCTGCCATTTAGTTTCCATTGATAATCAAATGCGTTCTGAAGGTCTGCGGTAACATCGGTTGCGGCACCATTTTCACTTACCGCATTGATGGCAGTAAGGCTCAATGTGGCATCGGTGCTCTCACAAGATGAGTAGGCGCCAATATAATTTACTACAAACTCAAAGGAATCTGGGGCAACAACAGTAGTGGTCACCGAAGCTAGCGGAGCTGGGTTACAAGGTCCACCATTATCGGTTACTTCAACATAATATGATCCTATTTCACTTACGTTCAAAGTGTTATTGGTTGCACCGCTGATCTCGGCGCCATCTTTAAACCATTGATAGGACGCACTGCTCGCCGTGGTGCTCACAGACAATGTTTTAGTCTGTGAAGGAAGAATTACAATATTTTCTTCGTTGTTCAGGGTGATATCAAATGAACCAGGGCTGGAAACAGTAACAGGGGCAGATAATTCCTTACAAACCCCAACACCGTCCACTTCTACCTGATAAGAACCTAGATAATTGCTATTGCTGGCATCAACGGTATATGTTTTGGCGTCAACGGTCGGTCCGCTTACTACAGAGCCATCTTTGTACCAAGTGTAAGTTAAACCTGGTGTTGCCGTATTGGCTTCCAACACTAGGCTCTCTCCCGGACAAACTTCTACGGATGCTGGACCGTTAATCGCCAGACCGGAACTTGATCCTGTTGAGATTTCGATGGTGTTCGACAAGGTGTTTGCAGATCCAGAGCAATCTCCATAATCCAGTTCCACATAGTACATGCCGGGATCAGAAACGGTGATGCTTTCTGATTTTTCCGATAGCAATGTACCACTACGGTACCAGTTATAAATGTAGCTTCCTGCATTGGGTATGTTGTGTGGTTTCAAGGTCACGGAACCTCCACCGCAAATTTGAATATGTCCTCCTGAAGGAATAGATCCGCTTCCATTTTGGCTGATCAACAACGGAGCGTTGTAATCGATAAAGTACATTGAGAATGCATCGGAAGCTGGACTTGTCTTGGCCGGACTTGTGCTTCGGACCCTCATTTTGAAGTTGTCTCCCCTCATATCGGTGGGCAGAGCAAATTTGAACTCAAAGTCGAAAGTTGTGTTTTTATCACTAACGCTGGCAAGCTCGGTAGGGTTGGAGAAATAGCCATTGGCATCGGATAGTTCCAGAATAAACACGTTGTTACTTGCGACCATGGGCGGGTCCCAAGTAAAGTTTACAAAGTATTCATTGAATCCGCCAGATGCACAGACCGCGGTCCATGCCGAATTACCGGCAAGGTTGGGATTGTCTGCTGGCACGGGTTTGTTTAGTACCTGAGCTTGTACCCCGAAGGTACTAAGCAGCACAAAAGCCAAGGCCAGGACTAGAATGCTATACGTTGAACTAATTTCTTTCATCACCGTTAGTATTTAAGAGGTTATGGGCCATATAGCCCTGTTAGTTTGTGCCCCTTAATTGTAATTTGTTCAAGGAGACGCTGTTCAGGCGCCTCTTTTTCATATAGTATTCCAATAACAAATATGTCTCTAATTTCGTCGAAAGGAAAGATATTGTTGTAGGTGATACCAAAAGTGTTGTGAAATCGCCTACTTTGTATACACAGAACAAGGAAAAATAGCTATCAACATGGGATTTTACTACATTTGCCCCTCAAATTATAGGTATGTCAGAAGAAGCTAGATCGCTCAATTTTATTGAACACATTGTGGAGGAGGACCTTAAATCGGGGTACTCCAGGGAGGACTTACGGTTTCGTTTTCCACCGGAACCCAATGGGTATTTGCATATCGGCCATGCGAGCTCCATATGTCTCAATTTTGGTCTTGGACTGCGCTACAATGCACCGGTAAATCTCCGTTTTGACGATACCAATCCGGCCAAGGAGGAAAAGGAGTATGTGGAAGCCATTAAAGAAGACGTGAAGTGGCTTGGTTTTGAGTGGGATACGGAGTGCTATGCTTCGGATTATTTTCAGCAATTGTACGATTGGGCGGTTGAATTGATTAAGCAGGGAAAGGCCTACGTTGACAGCCAATCCTCGGAAGAAATAGCAAGTCAAAAGGGAACGCCTACGGAACCAGGAACGACAAGTCCGTACAGAAAACGTTCAATAGAGGAGAACCTGAAGCTTTTTGAAGGAATGAAAGAGGGAGAATACAAGGATGGCGCTCATGTTTTACGAGCAAAGATTGATATGGCTTCTTCCAATATGTTGATGCGCGATCCCGTGATGTACAGGATACTCCATAAGGCCCATCACAGAACAAATACCGATTGGTGTATTTATCCTATGTACGACTGGACGCATGGGGAGAGCGACTATATAGAACAGGTCTCCCATTCCCTTTGTACACTGGAGTTTTTGCCCCATAGGGAGCTTTACGACTGGTTTTTGGACCAAGTGGTATCTTCTGATAAATTACGCCCAAAACAACGGGAATTCGCTCGAAGAAACTTGAGCCATACCGTTGTGAGCAAAAGGAAATTATTGCAATTGGTGCAAAATGGCATCGTAAGAGGCTGGGACGACCCAAGGATGCCGACCATTTCGGGTCTGCGAAGAAGAGGGTTTACGCCTGAATCCATCAGGAATTTTGCGGATACCATTGGAATTGCCAAAAGAGAGAATGTGGTGGATGTTTCCTTATTGGATTTCCATGTTAGGGAGCACCTTAACAAAATCGCACCGCGTGTAATGGGCGTTCTAAACCCCTTAAAATTGGTAATCACGAATTATGAGGAGGGAAAAGAGGAATGGTTGGAAGCAGAAAATAACCCAGAGGACCCATCAGCAGGAAATAGAATGGTTCCATTTTCAAGGGAACTGTATATAGAACAAGAAGATTTTAGGGAGGAAGCCAATCGGAAATTTTTTAGACTCAAGCTCGGCGGTGAGGTCCGTTTAAAAAACGGGTACATTATCAAAGCGGAGAGTTGTACCAAGGACAGCGATGGCAATATCGTCGAAGTGCAATGTACTTACGACCCCAAGAGTAAAAGTGGCTCCGGCACCGAAGAAAGTTTGAGGAAAGTAAAGGGAACGCTGCACTGGGTTTCCATACCTCATGCCATAACTGCCGAAGTGAGACTGTACGATCGTCTTTTTACCGACCCGACACCGGATGGACATAAGGACAAGGATTTCATGGATTTTGTAAACCCCGATTCGTTGGAAAAGGTGACCGGTTACTTGGAGCCAAGTCTCAAGGATTCTAAAATAGGGGATCAAGTACAATTTCAGAGAATGGGATATTTTAATGTGGACAAGGATTCTACTCCAGAAAATTTGGTTTTCAATCGAACAGCAACTTTAAGGGATACATGGGCCAAATTGGAACAAAAATCATAGCATAATATATTCTTATGGTTCACGGTCTTCGGATTGATGAACCTTATTAAAAACCGCCTCTATATTTTGGTTTATAGGCGGTTTTTTATTTTTTGACACTAGTGGGAAGGCTGGCGCCCCAAAAGCTTCTTAAAGGCGCTTATTCTTAATTTTTGGTAAAAATTTAGCTTACGCGTCAAGGTTTGCACCGATTGGATCGATCCAGGCAATTGTTGTGACGTACATTTGAGTAAATCAGTTGGGCAAGTAATTAGGACAATTGAAAAACGAGCCCAAAAGATTGAAAAACGAAGTTTAACTTAAAATCACAACATTATGTCAAATAACACTGGAAACGTATTAACTGCATTATTGACCGGAGCACTAGTTGGAGCAGGAGTAGGAATCTTGTATGCACCGGATAAAGGAAAAAAGACAAGAAAGAAAATCAAAAAGAGTGCTGTAAAGGCAAAAGATGATATTTCCCAAAGTATTATGAATGCCAAGGATGAATTTACAAAGACAGCCGATGCCAAGAAAATGGAGTTCGAGGAAAAATTGGAAGACACACTATCCAATATGAGCTACAAAGCGGACGACATTATCGTGGCCTTGGAGAAAAAGCTTGAGGACCTTAGGAAAAAGAACGCCCAACTTCAAAAGTAAAAAATAGCGTATGGCATTCGAAGATATTAAAGAACAGATTCATCAGGTAGAAGAGGGCGGTAAGTCTTATATTAAAAATAGTCTCGACTATTACAGGCTTCAGAGCTTCAAATCCATGATGAAGGGATTGACCATGGCCGCGAAGGTTATAATTGTTGGCGGCGTTGCGTCCTTGGCCCTACTGTTTCTTTCATTGAGTGCTTCATTTTGGTTGGCGGACCTTATGGAAAGTACAGCATTGGGTTTCTTGATAGTCGGTGGATTTTATGTGCTTACAGGTTTGATTCTGTATGCGTTACGAAGCCGAATTGAAAGACCGATGCTTAAAAAGTTTTCTAAATTTTATTTTGACGAGCTATGATAAAGAAAGAATATACGTCTTTTGAAGAAATTGATAGGGAATTGAAAGTTCTTAAGCTTCAGAGACAAATAGAAGAGGAAAAGGTAAAACTGGCCGTTCAAAATACCAAGAAAGAATTCTACCCTACAAACATCTTGGGAGGAATAGCGCCGATCCTCCAAAAAATCGCAATCTCCCTGATTGCAAAGAAATTGATTGAAAAATTTGATTAGAATTGATTGCCCAAGATAAAAAAGGCTCCCCGATCGGGGAGCCTTTTGTTTTTTAGATTATTAAGGAATCTAAGAATCTGAATTTTTTTCGTCCCGTTTCCTTTTCATGGCCTCGCCAATTTGGTTACTCGCCGTAAAGGACGCCACCATATTGTTCAGCATATCGCTGCCCGCTTGTGGTGAATTTGGTAAAAGAATCAGGTTGGTGTCGGTTTCCTCACCAATGGCCTGTAACGTATCGTAGTGTTGGGTCACAACGATCAGGGCAGAAGCTTCCTGGGAATTGATGCCTACTTTGTTCAAGACCTCAACGGATTCTTCCAATCCTCGCGCAATTTCTCTACGCTGATCGGCAATACCCTGTCCTTGCAGCCTTTTGCTTTCCGCTTCGGCCTTGGCCTTTTCCACGATTAAAATACGTTGTGCGTCGCCTTCAAACTGGGCAGCTATCTTTTCACGTTCCGAAGCATTGATTCGGTTCATGGCTGCTTTCACCTGTGCATCCGGGTCAATGTCGGTGACCAACGTTTTAATGATGTCGAAACCATAATCAAGCATGGCATCCTGCAATTCGGATTTTACGGCGATGGCGATGTCATCTTTTTTTACGAAGACATCATCCAATTTCATTTTAGGAACTTCTGCACGGACCACATCAAACACGTAGGAAGTGATTTGATCATGCGGGTATTCCAATTGATAGAATGCTTCATATACTTTTTCACGGATTACCACATATTGAACGGATACCTTTAGCTTCACGAACACATCGTCCAGTGTTTTTGTTTCTACGATCACGTCCAATTGTTGTATTTTGAGACTCAATCTGCCGGCGATACGGTCTACGATCGGAATCTTCATTTGTAGCCCTGAATTTCTTATGCTGTGAAAACGACCAAAGCGCTCAACGGCGACAGCAGTTTGCTGTTTAACAATAAAGAAGAACTTGAACAGGATTACAAGTACTACAAATGCAATAGGTATAAAAAGATAGTTGCCCATAGTGTTTAGATTTTATGTTAGAAATGGAAATTACGAAACTTGACTACATTATTAGTAGTTAAAATTCGAATAATGTTACATTTCAACTGCCACTACAAGCGTTCTATGGCTCGTTCTATGCGTTCTATGCTTTCTTTTTTCCCGATTAGCGCCATAATGTCGAAAAGGTGAGGACCTTTCATGTCGCCAACTATGATCAATCGCAAGGGGGGCATAACTTTTCCAAATGACAGCTCTTTTTCTGCTATCCATGCTTTCACGGTTTCCTCTATTTTTGGTGAGTCAAATGCTGAGATACCTTTTAGAAGTTCGGCTACTTGTTGCATGATTTGGGGGGTATCTTCTTTCCATTGTTTTTTGACCGCCTTTTCATTGTAAGAAGAAGGGGATTCGAAGAAATAATCTCCAAGTTCCCAGAAATCTTTGACGAAGGTGGCACGCTCTTTAATGGATGATACCACTTGTTTGATATAGTCAGGCTCCGCGGAAACACCTTTATTGTTGAGCTCAATGGCAAACATTTGCGCGAGTTCGTCATCAGATTTTAATTGTAACCACTGTTGATTATACCAATTGTTCTTTTCTGGGTCAAAACGTGCTCCGGATTTGTTCACCCGTTCCAACGTGAAGGTCTGTACCAGTTCCTCCAGTGTGAATATCTCCTGCTCGGTGCCCGGGTTCCATCCCAATAGTGCGAGAAAGTTCACAACGGCCTCCGGAAAAAAACCGGCCTCGCGATATCCTTCGGATTGGTTCCACGTGAGCGGGAAAACCGGGAATCCTCCTTTTTCACCATCTCTCTTGCTCAATTTTCCTTTTCCAACAGGCTTCATGATCAAAGGCAAGTGTGCAAATTCCGGGGCATCCCATCCGAAAGCATCGTAAAGAAGGGTATGCAACGCCAAAGAAGGCAGCCATTCTTCACCACGGATTACATGGGTAATCTGCATCAAATGATCATCCACAATGTTGGCCAAGTGGTAAGTGGGCATACCATCACTCTTGAACAGTACTTTGTCATCGAGAATGTTGGAATCTATTTTAATCTGCCCACGAATGATATCGTTTAGCAATAGCTCTTTATTTTCGGGGGACTTGAATCGTATCACATAATCCTCACCGGCGGCTATCTTTTCTTTGACATCATCATTGGAAAGGGAAAGAGAGTTGGTCAACTTGTTACGGTTGTGCCAATTGTAAATAAAAGTTTTTCCTTTTGCTTCGTGATCTTTTCTATGATTTTCAAGAGCTTCCGGGGTGTCAAAGGCATAGTAGGCTTTTCCTTTTTCCACGAGGTCCAAGGCGTAGGATTTGTAAAGCTGTTTGCGTTCACTTTGTCTGTATGGACCAAACTCACCTTCTTTTCCTGGTCCTTCATCAAAAGGAATACCGCACCAGTTAAGGGCCTCAATGATATACTGTTCCGCACCTTCAACAAACCGATTTTGGTCCGTGTCCTCAATGCGCAGTACAAAGTCTCCGCCCTGTTTTTTGGCAAACAAATAGTTGAACAATGCGGTACGTAGACCACCGATATGTAATGGGCCAGTTGGGCTTGGGGCAAATCGAACGCGAACTTTTTTACTCATAATAGGGTATGTTGAACGGCAAAGATACATTGCTGTAAAGGAATGAAAAAGCTATTTTGCTGTTCGTTCAAAGGGTATTGGATGCTCTATAAGAGAAGGTTTAACAATTTTTTTCTTTCCTTTTGACATGGATCGGGTAATTTGGTGATTATATATTTCACTTTGGGAGCATATCAGGACATACTCAATAAGCTAGAAAATTTTATCAAAAGGTATTATACCAAGCAATTGATAAAAGGAGTTTTCTTGTTCCTGACGTTGGGAACACTGTTTTGGATGGCCATCACTTATTTTGAATACCTTTTATGGTTAAGCGGCGTATGGAGACTTATTTTGTTTTTATTGTTTTTGACCGTCGAGGGGTATTTGCTTTACCGTTATATCGTTATGCCGTTGCTTTATCTGTTCCGAATTAGGGATGGAATTGACAATAGGAGGGCATCGCTATTGATCGGCAAACATTTTCCTGAGGTGGATGATAAATTGCTCAATTTATTGGAGTTATCCGAGAACAAGGATAAATCCGAATTGTTGTTGGCCAGTATTGAACAACGCGCTTCAAGTCTAGGACCCGTTCCGTTTACCGATGCCGTCAATTTTAAGGAAAGCTTTGCTTATGCCAAGTACATCGCAATTCCGCTCGTGCTTTTTGCCTTCATTTGGGTAACCGGTGACATCGTTTCTTTTTTCAATTCGCACCAAAGGGTCATGCATTACGATTTGGCCTATGAAAAACCAGCCCCTTTTACGTTTCAACTGATGAATGATAATTTGGAGGTTTTGGACAATGTTCCCCTTACTATCCAAGTGAAGACGATAGGTGAGGTTAGGCCCAATGATATTCGAATCGTAGTTAATGGAGAGGAACTTTTGATGAAGGACCAAGGGGAATTTTATACTTATACGTTCGAGGCGCCTGTTCAGGAAAGCAGTTTTTATTTGACAGCCAATGGTTGGGATTCCAGGGAGTACGCTATCAGAAGTTATAGAACACCCATCTTGGTGGACTTCGCTCTCCAATTGGAATATCCTAAATATCTTAATTTGATGCCCGAGGTAATCACTGGCACGGGAAATGCTGAAGTTCCGGAAGGCACCAAGGTCACTTGGAAGATTCAAGGCGATCATGTGGACAATATCAAAATGATTACTGCGGACACAATACTTTCTTTTGATAGGGACAAAAACCTGTTTTCTAATACTAAAAGACTGTTCAATGACTTTGATTACGAGTTGAGTACATCAAATAGTAAGGTTCAGGATTTTGAAAAGTTGGCCTATCGACTGAATGTAATCAAAGATGCCAAGGCCACCGTTCAGGTGAATCAGGTTTTGGATTCGTTGAACCCCAATGAATCTTATTATACGGGTCAAGCTGCGGACGATCATGGTTTGAGGGAAATCCGTTTGGTGTGCTACCCTTCTGACGATACGGCCAAAGAGCAACGGATAACTTTAGAAAGGCCTAATTCCAATGTGTATCAATTTTATTACACTTTTCCATCTGGTTTGGCCTTGGAAGCAGGAAAGCGATATAAATTGTTTTTTGAAGTTGTTGATAATGATGGTGTTAGGGGAGGAAAGGTTACCAAAAGCACTGTTTTTGATGCTACGTTATATGATGATAATGAACTGAACAACAAAGAGTTAGAGTTTCAAAATTCCACGTTGAACAAGATGGATGAATCCTTAAAGAAGTTTAAAGAACAGGAGGATAAATTATCTGAAATAAATAAAAGTCAAAAGGAAGAGAAATCGCTAAGTTTTGAAGATAAGAGCCAGATCAAGAATTTTTTGCAGCAACAAAAGATGCAGGAAGAGCTCATGCAAAAGTTCAGTCAGGACCTGAACAAAAGTATGGATAAGAATTCCGAGGATTCTGAAATGAAGAAAATGTTGCAGGAGCGATTGGAGCGTCAGGAGGCTGAGGCTAAAAAGAATGCCGAGTTGTTGGATGAACTCAACAAGATTGCTGATAAAATTGATAAGGAAGATTTACAACGTAGGTTGGAGGAGTTAGGTAAGAATCAGGGTAAGAATACCCGGAATTTGGAGCAGATTCTGGAGTTGACCAAGCGCTATTATGTAACGGAGAAGGCATCACAAATTTCCAAAGAACTGGAGGAATTGGCTAAAAGACAAGAGATCCTTTCAGAATTAAAGTTGGGACAAGACTTTAGTGATAAGCAGCAGAAAAAATTGAATGAAGAGTTTGATGCCTTGGAGAAGGAGATACGTGAACTGGAAAAGGATAACAATCAGCTTAAAAAGCCATTGGAATTCGACACGGGCAAGAGAAAAACGGATGCTGTAAAGGAAGATCAGAAAGATGCCTTGGAGGAAATCAATAAACATCAAGGCATGGAAGAGAGCTCCCAAGCTCAGGAGAAAAGGGAGGCTGGCAACCAGGCTTCCAAAAAGCAAAAATCTGCTGCCCAGAAAATGAAGGAGATGAGTCAGTCTATGAAATCTAGTTCCATGGGTGGTGGGGAGACTGATGCTGAGGACGCCGAGATGCTACGTCAAATACTGGATAACCTGTTGACCTTTTCATTCAAACAGGAGAACCTTTTTGATAATGTTCAAAGTGCAGATGTGGATATCTCCCAGTTTTCTAGGACCATTAAAGGACAGCAGGATTTGAGGCGCCTGTTTGAACATGTGGACGATAGTTTGTTTGCTTTATCGTTGAGAAGGGCGGAGCTTTCGGAATTCGTGAACGAACAAATTACCGAGGTCTATTACAATATGGACAAAGCCTTGGAGAGTATTGCTGAAAATCAAATTTATCAGGGCGCTTCCTACCAGCAATATGTAATCAACGCCACCAACGCCCTTGCAGACTTTTTGGCGAACGTTTTGGATAATATGCAGCAGAACATGTCACCAGGGCAAGGTAGTGGAGAGGGCCAAGATTTTCAATTGCCGGATATTATCAAAGGACAGGAGGGAATTCAAGAAAAGATGAACGGTTCTGGCGAGAAGGGGCAACAGTCTCAGGGAAAGGGGGAACAACAAGGAAACAATGAAGGAGGCCAACAAGAAGGGTCTAAAGGAAAGGAAGGCCAAGGAGAAAACGGTCAGCAAGGGGAAAGGGGGCAAGGCGGTTCCAAAAATGGGGAAGGGTCCCAAACGGGCGGCAACGGTTTGGGAGAAATGGACCTGAACGAGGTGTATGAAATTTACAAGGAGCAACAGTTTCTTCGCGAGAATCTTGAAAAGCAACTGGAGGATATGATTCAGGAATCCGATAAGAATCTTGCTCAGAAATTGATACAGCAGATGGAGGATTTCGAGAATGATTTGTTGCAAAACGGAATTACCGAGCGGACCCGAAATAAGGCCAACAACATTCAACATCAGTTATTGAAATTGGAAAATGCGGCCATGGAACAAGGGCAACGAAAGGAGCGCGAAAGCAAGTCAAACGTAAAGCAGTTTACCAACCCCGTTACTACAAAACCAGAGTTGCTTCAAGAATACCAGAACGACATTGAAATATTAAATAGACAAGCTTTACCTTTGCGGCAAAATTTTGAAAAGAAGGTAAAGGTTTATTTCGATAATGATAGAGTTCCATTTTAAAAGTGAATTATTGATAGACAATAAATCCGACTATGCCGATTGGATAAATAGGGTTATCGCTTCGGAAGGATTCCTCGTCGGCCAAATAGATTATGTTTTCTGCACGGATGATTATCTATTGCAACTGAACAAAGAGTATTTGAACCACGATACCTTAACCGATATAATTACGTTTGATTACCGCGACGGTCAAACAATTTCCGGAGACATTTTTATATCAACAGAAAGGGTGAAAGATAATGCAGAGGATTTTTGCGTCGACTTTGGGGAAGAACTTTTAAGGGTAATGAGTCATGGTGTTTTACACCTTGTTGGATATGGGGACAAGACTGCCGAGGAGAAGAGGATAATGAGGGAAAAGGAAGAAGAAAAAATCAAAATGTTCCACGTGGAACTATAGATATGTTTGAAAAAGAATACGACGTTATTGTAGTGGGAGGAGGACATGCCGGAGCGGAAGCAACCGCAGCGGCCGCCAACATGGGAAGTAGTACGTTACTGGTGACCATGAATCTCCAGACTATTGGACAAATGTCCTGTAACCCCGCTATGGGCGGAATTGCAAAGGGGCAGATTGTTCGTGAGATAGATGCGCTTGGCGGATATAGTGGGATTGTTACGGACAAGTCGGCTATTCAATTTAAAATGTTGAATAAATCCAAAGGTCCTGCAATGTGGAGCCCCAGGGCCCAGAATGACCGAATGCGATTTGCTGAGGAGTGGAGAATGGCCCTGGAGAACACACCTAATGCCGATTTTTATCAGGAGATGGTGAACGGACTTTTGATAGAAGGCGATAGGGTTGTTGGTGTGAGAACGAGTTTAGGTCTAGAGATAAGGTCCAAAGCCGTCGTGTTGACGAACGGTACTTTTTTGAATGGCCTGATTCATATTGGAGATAAACAATTGGGCGGAGGAAGAGCCGGGGAAAAAGCCGCTACGGGCATTACCGAGCAACTTGTTGAATTGGGATTTGAAAGCGGTAGAATGAAAACTGGAACACCTCCAAGAGTGGATGGTAGATCTCTTGATTATTCCAAGATGATAGTTCAGCCTGGGGATGATAAGCCGGAGAAATTCTCTTATTTAAACACCCCGATTCTGAAGACGCAGCGAGATTGCCATATGACCCATACCAGTAAAATGGTACACGATTTATTGCGGGAAGGTTTTGATAGATCACCCATGTTCAATGGAAGAATCAAGAGTATTGGACCAAGGTATTGTCCTTCTATTGAGGATAAAATTAACCGGTTTGCGGATAAGGATTCCCATCAGATTTTTGTGGAGCCAGAAGGTTGGAATACTGTGGAAGTTTATGTGAATGGTTTCTCTACATCCCTTCCGGAAGACGTTCAGTATAAAGCTTTGAAATCCGTAAAAGGTTTTGAGAACGTCAAGTTTTTTAGACCCGGTTATGCGATCGAATATGACTATTTTCCACCGACGCAGTTAAAGCATACCTTGGAAACGAAGCTGGTAAACAATCTTTACTTTGCAGGTCAAATTAACGGAACTACAGGATATGAGGAAGCTGCGTCCCAAGGATTGATGGCGGGTATAAATGCACATTTGAAAATCAACGAGAAGGAACCGTTTATCCTGAAAAGGGATGAAGCTTATATTGGGGTTTTGGTGGATGATTTGATCACCAAGGGAACCGAGGAGCCTTATCGAATGTTTACATCTCGTGCTGAATACAGGACGCTCTTGCGTCAGGATAACGCCGACTTAAGACTTACCCCAAAGGGATATGAAATTGGACTGGCGAAAGAAGAGCGACTTAAGAGGATGGAGGAGAAGATGAGCAAGTCGGACAACCTTGTAGACTTCTTTAAAAAAACAAGCTTTACCACGGATGAAATCAACCCAATACTGGATGACTTGGATTCGTCCTTGGTCAAACAATCTGATAAACTTTTCAAAGTTTTTTCTCGTCCCAAAGTAACAATGGACCACATGCTTCAATTGGATTCCGTTGCTGAATTTGTTCAAGAAAACGAATTGGATTCCGAGGTGCTCGAACAAGCGGAAATACAAGTAAAGTATTCCGGCTATATAGAAAAAGAAAAAACAAATGCGGACAAACTTCAGCGATTGGAGAATGTTCGTATTCCTGACAATTTTGATTATTCAAAACTCAAATCGTTGTCCTATGAGGCTCGCGAGAAACTACAAGCAATACAGCCAGTGACCATTTCCCAAGCTTCAAGGGTGAGCGGTGTTTCTCCTGCGGATATTAGCGTTCTTTTGGTGTATTTGGGCAGATAATCCACAAAACTGTTCCACGTGGAACACAGTTTTTTTATTGTTTCTAAATACATAAATGGCTCAATTTTTGATTCCAGGTTGGTGTAACCTTATGCCAGATGAAACGAAGTTTGCTCGCTATTTTTGTTTTTGCTTTTTTGAGCTCCTGTATCCCGATCCTGATAGCACCCAACATTAAAGATTATAAATTGACCAACGGGAAACGATTCAAAAAGAACCTTCCCAAAAAGAATGTTTTTGTTTTCGAGGATCCAAAGGAAGCGAATGAATTCTATAACTACATCAACACCAAATTTGATCTAGGAGGGTATTATGTGGATGTGCAGGTTCCCTTTTTTGTAAACAATGAAACATATTACTTTTCTTTTTATGAAGTGGAAATTCCGACCAAAACAGTGAATCTGTTCCCGATGGTTTTGGACATTGTTCTGGATCAAACGGCAGATATGGATCCCATGATGGAAGACGCATATTCATCCCGAATTGGAAATTGGTACATAGCCATGGAAGTTTTTAGCGACATCGAAAAGGATTGTTTGTCTGAAGATTCCATTTCAAGGGAATTGGTTTTGCCTTATCTTCGGGATTTGAAAAACGAATATTTGTCAACCGATAATTACAATGAAGTTGTTTTTAAAAACTAGGGACTTTGCCATTTCCGGAGAGCCATTTGAATTACATTGGGACAAAGATTTGGATTTGTTGCTTACCCGGCCACAACCGGATGATCTAGCATCATATTACGAAAGCGAGGATTATATTTCGCATACGGATTCCAAAAGTACTTTTACGGATAAGCTATATCAGTTGGTGAAGGCAAGAAATCTACGAAACAAGGCTCAAATAATTGAAAATCAAGTAGTTAAAAATAAAAACCTTCTAGATATCGGTGCTGGAACAGGAGATTTCTTGATTTCGGCCCGTAATTCCGGTTTTGATGTGGTTGGAGTGGAACCGAATGAGAAGGCAAGACGGTTGGCCGAGCAAAAAGGAATACACTTGAACCCGAACTTAGCGGAGGTTCCCAAGCAGAAGTTTCAGGCAATTACCCTTTGGCACGTGTTGGAGCATTTACCCAATTTGGAAGAACAAATCAAAATCTTGGTTTCCATGTTGGAGGATGATGGTGTTTTGGTAGTGGCCGTTCCGAACTTCAAGTCTTTTGACGCGAAACATTATAAAGAGTATTGGGCAGGTTATGATGTCCCAAGGCATTTGTGGCACTTTTCAAAAAAATCCATTGAGCAACTTTTTGCACCCCATCAAATGGAAGTCATCAAAATTAAACCCATGTGGTTCGATGCGTTTTATGTGTCCCTACTTTCAGAAAAATACAAAGGGAACAAATTGTATTTGCCAAGTGCATTTTTTATCGGATTCTGGTCCAATCTTCGGGCGATCTTCACCAAGGAGCATTCTTCATTGATATATATTCTAAAAAAGAAGAAATAGGACGTTTTAAGGGCCATGTTCAAGCGAACTTGCACCTTTACTGGGAATCGCATGGATGAAAACAGAAACGCCTTTAAAGCCCACTTTCTGCAATCCATCAAAATAGAGTGGGATTATGAAGTGTGGCCACACCGATAAGAAACTTCTATGGTTTAAAAAGGCCCCCGATTGTAGATCGTTCAAACTTAATGGTTGGCTTTCCAAAAGCTTTTCTATTTTTGCGCATCTATAAAATCCAAAAAATGAGAAAATTAACAGTGCTTGCCATTGCCATCTTTGCAACGGCATGCCAGCAGAACAAAATTGCATACGTGGACAGTGTAAAGATCTTGGAAGACTATCAGGAAAAAGTTGATGTCGATTCAAGGTACCAAACAAGAGCCCAGGCCATGAACCGGAAAAGGGACAGTATTTCGCAGTCGTTCCAGATGCAGCTACAAGAATTCCAGAGCAAGGCACAGAACATGTCCCAACAAAGTGCGCAGGAAGAATATTCCCAGCTTCAGCAACGCGGGCAACAGATAGGACAACGTTTGCAACAAGAGGAACAACAACTGCAGCAAGTTCGGCAGACCGAAATGGACAGTGTTGTGGAAAAGGTGAAAAAGGAAATCCGGGCCTATGGTAAGGCAAATGGCTATACTTACATTTTAGGTGGTGGAGACGGTGGTTCCGTAATTTATGGAGATGAGGCCAAAAATGTGACCGATGCCATTCTTAAAATATTGAACGATAAGTACGAAAAATAAATTTCGTAACGTCAAAATAAATAAAGCCCGCTCATTTTGAGCGGGCTTTATGTTTTATCGGATAGATGCAATATAGACCCAAATCGCGAAAAAGGCCTGCAACGGGATACGGAACCAAAGATAATTGATGCCAGGCCCGTTTAATTGTCCGGTCTGGTAGTTGATTTCATTAATCGCGGCATTGATGTTGGCAGGCAGTATCAGGATTAAAAAGAGAATCAAAAGCCACCCTGTCGTTTTCCGATACTGAGGAAACCAGAGAGCAATGGCAAAAAGAATCTCCATAATCCCGGTAACCAGAACTACCTCTTTTTTAAAAGGAATGAATGATGGAACCATGGCCGACATTCCCTCCAAAAATGCAAAGTGCCCGATTGCGGTAAAAAGTAGCATGCTGGACATGGCAATTCTTGCGGATAATCGATAATCGATTGTTTTTGTAAAAATTTTCAGAACGAAGGAGCAAAGGACAAATGCTCCAATAAGAACAAAAAGTGGCTTCATCTTTTTTCATGTAAAAATCCATGATAAGATGGTACAGCGCAATGAACCCAGGTTAAGAAATGCGTTTACGGATACGGCTCAAGGCTTGTGGAGTGACACCGATATAAGAAGCGATATATTTTAACGGTATCTCACGGAAAAGTTCAGGGCGTTCTTTAAAAAGATTGAGATATCTCTGCTCGGCACTATCGCGCAATAGCGATAGTTCCCTTTTGGATTTTTTGAGGAAAAGTTCCTCGCTGGCCTTTCTTCCGATCAAGTTCCCAATGGCCGTAGTTTCGTAGACCTCCTGCAAGTCTTGATGGTCGATTCGCCATAGTACCGTTGGGGAAAGTGCCTCCATTGCATATTCCGATGGTTTTTGTGTCAGAAAAGAATCATAAGCACTGACAAAGGCATCTTGGAAAACAAAACCAAAAGTTAGCTCTCCATCCTCATTTGGAATATACAGACGAACAATACCGGTTTCAATAAATGAAAGGTGATGTTCAATCTCTCCCATTTGAAGAAGCTTGCTTTTTTTGGGAACCTCATGCCGGGTTAATTTTGATGAAAAAACCTGCCAATCGGACGCTGAAATCCCAAATTCCGACTCAAAATATAATCTGATTTTTTCCAAAGAATCAGCCTTTTTCTTTTTTCTCTCGAATTACGAATATCATAGCCAAAATCAATAAAATATTGGAAAGTATGCCCCAAATGCTACCATTTCCATTCCTCTGCTCATAAATGTTCAGACCAAATAAGATTGCACTAATAATGATGACCACCAAGGGAGCAAAGGCTGTTTTACCGAACATAATTCATATTTCAATATCCAGCTGTCTTCCTTCCTCTTTTGCCCTATTGTCCATTCGCGCACCAAGGGCAATTCCCATGGACATTCCTATGGGCAAACCGATTCCCAAAAACGCCATATTTCCAATGCTAAACCCAAAAGCTGCACCAATTGGTAGCCCAAATGCCGTCATTCCAAGTACAAGCCAAGTTTTTCGGTAGTAGTTCTTAGGTACAATTTTCAATTTCTTGGCCAAAAGGCCAATGATCTTGGCTTGCGTTTTTCGAATTTCTGTCCTAAGCGTTTTATCCGTTTCGGAAAGGGAATTCAACTTTTCTATTTCTTTGTTGATGATGAGCGTTACCCCGTCAGTGATTTTCTTTCTCCTGATTTCGAAGATCAAACGTTCAAATTTGGTATACTGTCCTTGTAATTTTCCGGAAAGATGGGGTCTTTTGCTCGGTTCAATGATCATGGATGAATATTTTTAAAATCACAGGAGATCGATCAGCGTTTTACTGCATCAGATAAATTAGGAATATGGTGGGTATCAAATACACCACAATGGTTTTTGCCCCATCATAATCTCTTGCCACCCGTTGTCCGGTAAAAAGCATCAACAAACTAATGGCCGACAATATCCCCCCGTAAAGACCAAAGGAGCTTTTCCCATCAAAGACAAGTTCAAAGACTCCTACGCCGCAAAATACTCCGGAAAACATCTCAAAAACCAAAATAATGCTCAACAGAACGGGAGCGGTCCCCCTAAAAAGGGATTTGGCGAAGTGTGCTGTCAACCAAGATAGGTTGCCCTTCCAATTTAAAACCTTATCGATTCCGCTCTGTAAAAAAGTAATGGTCAAAAATAACAGGAGCAAGATTTTAGGGGCATTCGATAACAAGTTTTCCATGGGTAGTTGTATTTAAGCGGCCCTGACATGCAAAAGCCGTGTAAGTTTAATGGATAGATCTGTGAAAATCAACTTGGAATTACCGTTGCGTTCCACGTGAAAAATAGCTTCTTCCAACTCTTTTACAATATCCAAAATATTGTTTTCATGTACAAAGGGAGCAAATTTGCGCAGGTCGAACCCTTCCGTATGAACCTTGACATAAACGAGCTCGTCGGTACCGTAGTTCAATAAAAGTGCTTGTCGCATCATGGTAAGGCAATAATTTAAGAACTGCTTTTGTACCTCGCGACCTGTTTTGGCCACTTCGTCGCTCCACAAGATCAATTCCTGTATGGCACCCTTATTTCCCTTTGCCTTAAAAGCGCTACGGACCCATTGCACAAACCAGCGTTCAAAGACCAAGTCCTCGGAATCCTTGTTCAAAAGGTCCAATGCCTTGTTAAAGTTACCGTTCGCTTCCAGTGCTATGGTAAGTGCTTCGGTCTGGGCAACGCCCCTTAGTAAAAGCTCGTCGGTGATTACCTGTTCCGCAAGTGGGGGGAAATTCAATATTTGACAACGGGACCGGATGGTATTAATAATCTGTTCTTCATCTTCCGCCAAAAGGAGTAAAACAGTTTTGTTCGGAGGTTCCTCAATTAATTTAAGAAGTTTGTTGGCGGCAGAAGAATTCATTTTTTCCGCCATCCACACAATGAGCACCTTATAGCCCCCCTCGTACGATTTCAAAGACAGTTTTTTAACCATGTCCTGCGCTTCGTCAACCCCGATTTGGCCTTGCTTTTTTTCGATGCCGATGTGCCGGTACCAGTCAAACAGGTTGCCATAGGGTTGTTCTTTTACAAACTGCCTCCACTCTTCCAAATAATGGTCGCTTACCGCATGCGATTTTACCTTGTCCGAGTTGGATACCGGAAAGGCAAAATGAAGGTCGGGATGCGTTAACGAGTTGCACTTGGTGTTGCAAACCGTATTTTTCCCATCGTTTTCGCCGCCTGTATTGCCGCACAGCAAATATTGCGCATAGGCAATTGCCATGGGAAGCACTCCGGAACCCTCGGGACCTACGAACAGTTGCGCATGGGCCACCCGTCCTGTTTCCGCCGTCGTCACCAAATGGTTTTTGATGTGCTCGAGACCTAGAACATTTTTAAAAAGCATGACCCAAAGATACATTTTTAAGTCCTGAAGTTTTACATGCCTACCTATAGTGGGCACACGCTTGTTTAACATATTGGGCCGAAAAGGTTAAAAAGGATGAAAGTTTGAAATAATAGGCCCGTCCGGCCACGGAAAAAGCAGGAAATCTTTACATTTGAAACTCGCAAAAAAGAACATACTAAATGAAGACGATAGACGATTTTAATTTCCAAGGAAAAAAAGCTTTGATCAGGGTTGATTTCAACGTACCGTTGGACGGTGATTTCAATGTAACGGATACCAGCCGAATCGATGCTGCCAAACCAACCATTGTCAAAGTTTTGGAAGATGGCGGTTCCGCTGTTTTGATGAGCCACTTGGGAAGACCCAAAGGAGAGGCAAACCCGGACATGTCACTTTCCCATATTGTAGAAAAAGTATCCGGAATAATCGGCGTGCAGGTAAAGTTTGTCGAGGACTGTGTTGGTCCCAAAGCAGAAGAAGCCGTTGCCGGATTACAGAGTGGCGAGGTGCTTTTATTGGAAAATCTTAGGTTCCATGACGAAGAAGAGGCCGGTGACGAATCCTTTGCCAAAGAATTGTCCAAACACGGCGATGTATATGTGAACGATGCGTTTGGCACTGCGCACCGAGCTCACGCCTCAACTACCATTGTGGCCAAATTTTTCCCAGAGAACAAATGCTTTGGGTATTTGTTGGCCAAAGAAATCAAAGCGATAGATAAGGTGATGGAAACAGGTGAAAAACCTGTGACTGCGATTTTGGGTGGAGCCAAGGTGTCCTCAAAAATCACTATCATCGAAAATATACTGGACAAGGTGGACAACCTTATCATCGGCGGGGGAATGACCTACACTTTTGTTAAAGCCAAAGGAGGAAAAGTGGGAGATTCCATCTGTGAGGACGACAAAATGGAATTGGCTTTGGAAATTCTAAAGCAGGCCGAAGCCAAAAACGTAAAAGTATTCCTGCCAGTTGATGTTTTGGCAGCAAACGCCTTTGATAACGGTGCCGACACGCAGTTTGTTGATGTAGATAAAATTCCTGATGGATGGCAAGGATTGGATGCTGGTCCTAAAACCTTGGAAATATTCAAGCAAGTGATATTGGCATCCAAAACAATTTTATGGAACGGTCCCGTAGGAGTTTTTGAAATGGAAAATTTTGCCAAGGGCACTATTGCAGTGGGCAACTATATTGATGAGGCCACCCAGAGCGGTGCGTTCTCCCTTGTGGGGGGCGGAGATTCCGTTGCTGCAGTAAAACAATTCGGCTTCGAGGACAAAGTAAGCTACGTTTCCACAGGTGGTGGCGCCATGCTGGAAAGCCTTGAAGGAAAAACCCTTCCGGGCATTGCTGCAATATTGGACTAACTATCACGTTGTGAGTTATTGAGGGAGTATCTAAAAAGGGATGATTTTTCGACCGGAATTTTACTTTTTCAGAAAAAAACACCATTTTAGTTCACCCCAAAAAATCAAACCTTGTCCAAAATGAACCAGAAAATCAAAACAGTCGTGTTTGCTGCAATAGTATCAGCAGGACCTTTGTTGAGTGCGCAGCAGGATTCCACCTTGATGGAAGAAAAGGAAAAGGCCGCAATCACGGTATCCAACATCAAAATCGATGGCCAGTTAATGGCCTTGGAAACACATGAAGACGGAAAGTTCAAGTTGCGCGACTTGGAGGAGGCATGGAAATACGATAGTCTTTGGTTGAAAGAGCTCCACAGCAATGCCGACCTGTTCAGCGATATGTTGTTGGAGATCCAGAACGGTCCCGGACAGGACTCCATCTTTGTGGTAGATCTTCCCACGGATACCTTGAAGGCCCGATTGGCAAGAATGAACGAGAAAACCCCGTTCAACATCACCTATAACGAATCCTTGGAAAGTGTGATAAAGTCCTTTTTGACAAGAAGAAGGGACTTGATGCAGCGGATGATGACCGCAAGCCAATTTTACTTTCCATTGTTTGAACAGGAACTGGACAACCAGAACATTCCCTTGGAAATTAAATATTTGGCGATTGTGGAATCTGCACTCAATCCAAAGGCAAGGTCTCGGGTAGGTGCAAAGGGGCTCTGGCAATTTATGTACAGTACCGGAAAAATGTACGGTCTGGATGTAAGCAGTTATGTGGATGAAAGACACGACCCCATTATGGCCACAAAGGCGGCCAGCAAATACCTTTCAAGGCTCTATAATGTGTTTGGGGACTGGGATTTGGCCCTTGCAGCATACAATTCGGGCCCTGGAAATGTGAACAAGGCGATTCGGCGATCTGGCGGTTATGAAAATTATTGGAACATTCGCCCTTTTCTTCCACGTGAAACAGCGGGTTACCTGCCAGCTTTTTTGGCGACCATGTATATTTTTGAGTATGCCGAAGAGCACGGTCTCCAGTATAAAAGAGCAGACCGACCTTATTTTGAAACGGATACCGTTCATGTAAAAAACCTCATCACCTTTGACCAAATCTCCAAATTGGTGGATATAAGTACCGAGGAACTGGAAATGTTGAACCCTGCATACAAACTCAACATTATTCCTAAGGTCGAGGGGAAAGATTATGCCCTGCGTTTGCCAATATCAAAAATTGGAAAATTTGTATCCAACGAAAAAGAGATCTATGCATTTGTAAAAAAGGAGCTGGACTCGTTGGAAAAACCGTTGCCGAACATGGTCACTGCACAGGACCAGATCAGGTACAAGGTGAAGAGCGGTGACTATTTGGGAAAAATTGCGGAGCAATATGGTGTTGGCGTAAGTCAAATAAAGCAATGGAACGGACTTAGGAGCAACAATTTGAGGGTTGGGCAGCGCCTGACCATCTTCCCTAGAAAGCCTTATATCGCACAGAATTCAAAAAGCAATGGTGGCAACACATCTCAAAGCGTTGCAAGTGGTTCCAAGGTGCACACAGTACAATCCGGAGATTCGCTTTGGACCATTTCCAAAAAATACCCCGGGATTTCCATAGAAAATTTACGAGAATGGAACGGTATTAGCGGCAATAACCTAAAACCGGGCACAAAACTTAAATTGTGTGATTGTTCTTCGTAAATTTAACACAAGATGAAAAAATTAGGAACACTATTTATTGCCACAGTTGTATTGGCATTGGGAGCCTGTAAGGATTCAGGCTCAAAAAAAAGATTTCTGCCACCATCCACGGGCGGCATCAACTCCTTGATGGTCGTTATGGATACCGAATTGTGGAAAGGGCCGGTAGGCGATAAGATAAGGGACGAGTTTGCAGCCCAGATTGTAGGTCTTCCCCAAATAGAACCAAAGTTCACCATTACCCAAGTGCCCCCGAAAGTTTTCAAGGGCACGACCACTTATTCAAGGTCGATTCTCTACGTGGAGCAGGATTCCACTTCTTTGGCACACATTAAGGACAATGCATATGCAAAGCCCCAAAAGGTTGCCGTTGTAACAGGGCCAACGGAAGAGGTGATGATCAATAATCTGGATACATTGGCAGGTAGGGCCATTGAGGAATTCAGGGCCAACGAAATTGCCGAGGCACAAAAGCGTTTTGAACGCTCGCTGAGCAAGGACAAGGCCTTGGAAGAGGAGTTTGGTATCCACCTTAACGTACCATCGTTGTACAAGGTTGGAAAGCGGGAAAAGAATTTTGTTTGGATGGATATCCAGATACCTAAGGGCACAATGAACATTGTGGCCTACGAAATGCCCTGGGATTACTTTAGCAACGATTCCACCTTTGTAGAGGACATTGTACGAATGAGGGACTCCATTGGTAAAAAATATATTCCTGGGCCTTATGAGAACACTTACATGATTACGGAGAAAGCATTTGCGCCCTATGTTTTTCCTGCGGAGATAGCGGGCAAAAAAGCTGCTGAGGTCAAAGGCGTTTGGGAAATTCACGGCTACCCCATGGCCGGGCCATTTTTGACCTATATCATAAACGACAAAGAAAACAATCGCAAGCTTATTCTGGAAGGGTTTACATTTGCCCCTTCTGAAGAGAAAAGAGATTATATGTTCGAGCTGGAGGCTATCCTCAAAACGGTGGATTTTGCTCCATCCACAACATCGGATTAGGTACAATTACTTTTAACAAACAAAAAAGCCCAGATAATCAAGTGTCTGGGCTTTTTTGTCTTTAAAACTTAGGGGGTTAATCAAATGCATACCCGGTAGCTATTCTATATACAAATGCATATAGCACAATAAAGAACATGATAAAGCTAAACCAAGCGAATACTTTAAAATATTTTTCAATAATTATATGTCCAAGGTTTCTGAAACCTTCCAAATAAATTTCTTTAACGAGTAGTAATTTTTTCATAAGTATGATTTTTAAGACTTAAAGACAGGTCAAAGGTTTGATTTTGTGCGTCGGAAAGGAAAACAAAAGGATAAATGACCTTAAAAACAGGACGAAAGAATGGGTGGATGTGCAAATCTCCAC
This sequence comes from Flagellimonas crocea, assembly GCF_033441595.1. Lineage (NCBI taxonomy): Bacteria > Pseudomonadati > Bacteroidota > Flavobacteriia > Flavobacteriales > Flavobacteriaceae > Flagellimonas > Flagellimonas crocea. Next base: position 725,159 of record NZ_JAUZVX010000003.1, read on the forward strand.
AAAGGCGATATATTGATCGACAAATAACATATTGCCACCAATAGATGTAAGGGCAAGAAGATCGATAAAGTGAAAGGAAGTGGTTGAAAAGCCGTTCAGATTGGGCTTTATAGGTTGGAATCGAAGAGGCTTATCGCGGAATCAGGGTGAACTCGGATCTTCGGTTCATGCGTTGCTGGTCGGGAGAACAGGGTTGGCCATCGGCGCAATTATTGAGTAAGCGCTCTTCCCCGTATCCAACAGCGCTTATAATCCGTGAAGGTTCCACACCTTGCGAAACAATATAGTCCCGGGTGGATTTGGCGCGCTTGTCGGACAGGTACTTATTGTAGTTCTTGGGTCCAATGGCATCCGTATGTGATTCGATTTTCAAGGCAAGGTCCTCGTTCTCTTTTAAAACGGCGACCAACTTGTCCAACTCTTTTGCCGCTTGGGCAGTAATTTCGAAACTGTCAAAACGAAAATGGACATTGTTGGGCTCAAAACTTGTAGCGATGGGCTCGGCCATTGGTTTAAGCTCTTTTAAGTACTGTGCAATGTTTATGGGTTCGTTTTGCTTCGTTTTCACCATCAAACTATCGCTGATAAAGCCTTCTTTTCGGGCTACCACCATATAATCTGTTGACGGGCTTAAGTTGTTGAAGTCATACTTTCCATTGGAATCTGCGGAAGCTTCGTGCACTGGTGCACCGTTTTGGTCCAACAGCAGAATGCTTGCTTGATCGATGGGTTCATTGGAAGAGGCCTTTTCAACAGAACCGAATATTGCGTTTAGGTTGAGGGTATACGCAAAAGCGTAGATATCATCATCACCCTTCCCTCCTTTTCGGTTGGATGCAAAATATCCTTTTTCGCCGGAAGCATCTATAATATAGGAAAAGTCGTCCCTGTTGCTGTTGATCGGATCTCCAAGGTTGATGCCGACCGTGAAACTACCATCGGAACCATCAGACTTATAAATATCGAGCCCGCCAAAGCCCATGGGGCGGTTGGACGAAAAATAGAGCGCGTTTTCGGCTACGTATGGAAACATTTCTTTAGCCTCGGTGTTCACGGTCCTTCCAAGATTTTTGGGCTCTGAAAAGCCGCCGTCCTCAAGAATGTCCACCATGTAGATATCGGTCTCGCCGAATCCTCCGGGCCTATCCGAAACAAAGTACATTTTTTTGCCATCTTGGCTCACGGTTGGATGACCGGTGGAAAAGTTATCCCCGTTAAAGGACAGCTCTTCGGCCTTGGTCCATTCCCCATTTTTAAAAATGGAACGATAGATCTTTAAATGATTGATGCCATTTTTTCCGCGCTTCAATCTTTTGCCATAATTGTTCCGGGTAAAGTAGATTGTTTTTTGATCGGGTGAAAAAGCGAGCGAAGCTTCGTGATATTTAGTGTTTATGTTTTTTGAGAATTTTTTGGGAGCCGTCAAATCGCCTTCCTCATTTTTGTTTTGGGCAATGTAGAGGTCCAAAAAGGGCTGGTTGGTCCAACGGTATTTTCTAGAGACCAAAATGGAGGAGTCCTTGGCCGATGCGTAAACAATATCGGAACCGTTGTAGTACATGGGGGAAAAATCGGAATACGGGGAATTTATCCCCAAATTTTTAATTTTTACCATGGTTGCCCCTTTCCAGGTATCCCTATTTGCGTTCTTGAGCTCGCGTAGCGGCTCATCTCTTTTTTGTCGCAATATTTTGGTCACTGCGGAGGCCCGTTGGTATTTACCGGTTCCCTTTAAGGTTTGTGTGTACCTAAAGAAAGTGTCTTCTTGTACCTCGTCTTCGTATTTTTGATAAAGCTCATTGTACCATTGATAGGATTTTTCAAGGTTTCCGGTATAGTAGTTGGAATCTCCTGCCTTCAACAATAAATCAAAAGTGTGGTCGGCGTCTGTTTTTTCCAGGACCATATCAAAAATACGGGCGGCCTCGGCATACCACATCCTATCAAAATATTCATTACCCTTTTCGATCAACTTTTCGGCAATGCCGTCTTTCTCCAAGTACTTGGCAAGCTTTCTTTCGCTCAACCCGTCCAAATGATTTATAAAAGAATTGTTCGCACCGATGTCATTATTGTTGTACTGTGCAGGTACGGGGGAAGAAGAAGCCCTTCCGGCATCGGATAGCGCGAGCTCTTGGGAAAAAATCCCAATTGAGCATACAAAGCATACGAGGAAAATCAGTTTTTTCATTACCACTCCATCTGCACAAATGAACTTAGTGTTCATTTGGAGGTTAAGCATAGGGGGCCTAACAGTTTAGTTTCAACCGCTAAAATAGATTATGGTAATTGGGGGGCTAATTTTTTGTTGTGAAAGGGTGGATTTGTGGCATTGAATACCAAAAAAATGTGGTCGTTGATGGCAAACCTATCAAAATACCACGGGTTTCAACCCACAAGGGAGCAGTTAGGATTTGGATTCTTTGCTGCCGCCTTCCAGTTTTTCGTCCTCCTTGGTGGCATCCTTAAATTCTTTGATCCCACTTCCAAGGCCTTTCATAAGCTCTGGAATTTTTCTACCGCCAAAAAGCAAAACTATCACGGCAACGATCAAAACAATCTGCCAAGGGCCTAACATGCCAAGAAATATAGTTTGAGCAATCATATCTACAAAACCTTTAATTAGAAAGGTAAAGGTACTAAAAAGATGTGGAAGAGTATATTCGATTAACGAAAATTAGCATTTGAAAATGATTTTTAGGAACTTCCCAACCGCAGCTTTTTAAAAAGCTTAACATGCATATTAAAATCTAAGACTATCTTTGTTCATCATGGCAAAGGACAAAAAGAAAAGAAAGGAGATCAAACGCAAGCTGCTTCACAAGTATCGCTTGGTGATTCTTAATGAAAGCACCTTTGAGGAGAAGATATCCTTCAAGCTAAACCGCCTCAATGTTTTTGTTACCGGTACCATGTTCATAATTGTACTGATCGGCCTTACCACCTTGATTATTGCTTTTACCCCATTGCGCGAGTACATTCCCGGATATTCGTCCACCAAACTTAAAAGACAGGCTACGGAGCTCACATACAAAACGGACTCGTTGGTCACCGTGCTAAATTATACCAATAGGTATTTGGACAATGTAAGAAAGGTGTTGCGCGGGGATATTGAAAATAACCAGGTAAATCGCGACTCTTTGTTTGACCAATACAAACTTGATCCGGCCTCGGTGGACCTTACCCCGATCCGGCAAGACCTCTTATTGCGCGAAGAAGTGGAATTGGAGGACAAATACAATCTTTTTGAAAGGGACGCGGAAAATCTGGGTACTTTGTTTTTCTCGCCGGTAAATGGTACTCTTTCGCAGGGGTTTGACCAAAAAACAAAACATTATGCGGTCGATTTGGTCGCTCCGAGGGATACGCCTGTAAAGGCCATTGCAGATGGCACGGTACTGTTTGCGGAGTGGACTACCGAAACCGGCTACGTCATTATAATAGAACACCAAGAAGGAATCACCTCCGTTTACAAGCATAACGGTTCTTTGAGCAAATCCCAAGGTGATTTGGTAAAGGCAGGAGAGGTCATAGCATCGATAGGGAACACGGGAGAGCTTACCACCGGGCCGCATCTTCACTTTGAACTTTGGAGAAAGGGAAAGCCGGTAGATCCAAAAAACTATATTGATTTCAACTAAATGTTCTTAAAAGCATTTGCAGCAAAAATATTTGCGAACCGAATCGCTAAAAAGACCGAGAAATGGGTGAACCAGCCCGTGAAAACGCAGCAAAAGGTTTTTAACCAGTTGGTATCCCAAGCTAAGGAAACCGTGTTTGGAAGGGACCACCAGTTCGAGACCATTACTTCCCATGAAGATTTTGTGGAACGTGTTCCGATTCGTGATTATGAGGAGCTGAAAGTATATATCCAGCAGATTCTTGATGGGAAAACGGATGTGCTGTGGCCCGGAAAGCCCATCTATTTTGCAAAGACCTCGGGAACTACTTCTGGAGCCAAATACATTCCTATTACAAAACCTTCCATTAAAAACCAGGTGGAAGCATCCAGAAATGCTATTCTTAACTACATACACGAAACAGGAAATGCCGATTTTGTGGATGGGAAAATGATTTTTCTGCAAGGAAGTCCCGAGTTGGAGGAAAAGAACGGGATCAAGCTTGGCCGTCTCTCCGGAATCTCTGCGCATTATGTGCCCAATTACCTCCAAAAAAACAGATTGCCCAGTTGGGAAACCAATTGCATTGAAGATTGGGAAACCAAAGTGGACAAGATTGTGGAGGAAACTCAGCAGGAGAACATGACCGTTATTGCGGGAATACCTTCTTGGGTACAGATGTATTTTGAAAAACTCCATACCAAAACCGGTAAAAAGGTAGGGGAACTTTTCAAGGAGTTTCAATTGTTTATTTATGGTGGGGTAAATTACGAGCCCTATCGAGCCAAGTTTGAAAACCTGATCGGAAGAAAAGTGGATAGTATAGAACTGTTTCCTGCCAGTGAAGGGTTTTTTGCCTATCAAAATTCACAAAGGGAAAAGGGAATGTTGCTATTACTGGATTCGGGGATATTTTACGAGTTTGTAAAGGCGGATGAATTTTTTGATGAAAAGCCGGACAGGTTGACTATTGCCGATGTTGAGTTGGGAGTAGATTACGCCATGGTGATTTCAACAAATGCTGGATTATGGGGATACAACTTAGGAGATACCGTTCGGTTTATTTCAAAAGACCCTTTTAAAATTATTGTTTCCGGACGAATAAAACACTTTATCTCCGCCTTTGGTGAACACGTGATAGCCAAAGAAGTGGAAGAGGCCCTGAGATTGGCCGTGGAACAGACCGATGCCCTGGTCAACGAATTTACCGTTGCCCCACAAACCAACCCGGAAGATGGAAAACTGCCTTATCATGAGTGGTTCATCGAGTTTGAACGAGAACCTTCCGACTTAAGGGAGTTCTCTGGGATTATCGAGGAAAGCATGAAGAAGCAGAATAGTTACTACTTTGATTTGATCGAAGGCAATATTCTTCAGCCACTAAAAATATCCCATATTAAACCAAATGGTTTTCAAGATTACATGAAATCGGTAGGGAAATTGGGCGGACAGAACAAGGTGCAACGATTGGCCAACGACCGCAAAGTGGCCGATGGCTTACAGCCTTTCAAAATTAGTTGACTTGGAACGGCTTCATTTTCATAGGAATTCACTTATTTTTGCCAGAAGATATGATGGCAACAGAAGTAAAACAAACAACTAGGGCGCAGGAGTCCACCAACGCGATAGAGCGTTTGTACATTACCATGCGCCATTTGCTCAACCGTGGATTCTACAAACCTTCGGGAGTTTCCGGGAATGCCCTGCGCAGTGCACTGCTATTGCTCAGGCCCGAAATATATGGGACCATTGCAGAGGAAAAAGCCGAGCTCAATGGGTTGATCTATGTGCTTGAAAGGCTGCCCGAAGGCATAGAAGAATGCCGTTTCATTAACCTGACTTCGGATGAGGGCTTTGCCAAATCACACCTAAAGCCCATTGTTCCACCAAAAAGAAGAAGAAATTGCTACCGGATAGATGAGGAACAGATGAATATCGAGATCACTCGAGGTAGAAGTGACATTTATGATATTTTGACGCACCTTACTTTCTTGTTCATTGAATCGGGGAAAATTTGCCGAAGGGTATTGGTGGACGAGGGCAATGCTACCATTCGCGATTGGGACAAACTGACGGAATTTGTATTGAGCGAGGAAAAAGACAATGATGAAAGGGAGGTGGCCCTAATACATTGTGCAAACATTCTGGGAAGAACTTTTGATGAGGTGGTGGATATCGAAAATAAATTGAAAACACCTGAAGATCCCGATCGTTTTTTGAATGTGATTTACTGGCTGGGCAAGTTGGCCATTGAAGAGGAAACTACTGGAAACAAAAGGACGATAACCTTCAGTCCTTTGCTAAGGGAACGCTTGGGGCATCATATCCATGGCGAAAAATGGGCCTACAACATTAAAAAAACGCTGTTGGAACATAATTTGATGCAAAGACCACTACATATCATCAGTGCCAACATGCACAGTGTTATGAACTCTCTTTTTGCCAAAAAAGCGTTGGCCCAGGAATTTCCAGACAACGAGTCTTTGAATATTTATGAGGCACTGGGTTCGGAAAAGCATAGAGCTCTCAACAAAAAGGTAAAACACCTCGCTGAAAAAAATGGAATGCTCTTTATGGAGGATAAATCGGGCACCAATATCGATGTACAGATTTTTGACACCTCCAAATTTGGAAATGAAAGCTGCTGTTACAATCTGCCAAAAGATATTCCCCAAGAAGAAAAACCCGTTATATTTGTGATGGACTATGCGTTTGGGGAGCAGGCTTATGAGACCATAGATGAGCTCTTGAAGCCCATGGAGAAGGGCGAGGAAAAGACTTTTCTGAACGTTGATTCGGTTTCCATTATGGGAAAAGCGGGAATCTTGGATGGGGGCAAAGGCGACTTGATGATTCCGTCGGCACACATTTTTGAGGGAACCGCGGACAATTATCCGTTTAAAAACGAATTGTGCGGTTCCGATTTTGAAGGCCACGGACTAAAGGTAATGGAGGGGACTATGGTGACGGTATTGGGAACATCCTTGCAGAACAGGGATATCCTTCAATTTTTCCATGAATCCACTTGGAACGTGATAGGGTTGGAAATGGAAGGCGTACATTATCAAAAGGCAATACAATCGGCCTCCCAAATACGCAAAAGCATCAAAAAGGATGTGAAAGTTCGATACGCATATTACGCATCGGACAATCCTTTGGAGACTGGAAGCACATTGGCTTCTGGCGGATTGGGAACAACCGGGGTAAAACCCACATATTTGATTACGGACAGGATTTTAAAACAAATATTCAATTCATAAGGCAATGGCAGAGCAACCAGTAAATCAAAATGGTTCTGATGAAATAGATTTGGGACAATTGTTCCAAATGATCGGCAGGGGCTTTCAAAAGTTCTTCAATTTTATCGCTAGCATTTTCAAGGGCATTTTTCATATATTAATGCTTTTTCTTCTTTTTGTTCAAAAGAATATCATAGTGATTGGAGCGGCAATTGTTGTCGGTGGAATAGGAGGGTTTGTATTGGATAAAGTACTGCCTGAGAAATACGTGTCACGAATGGTTGTGGAGCCCAATTTTAACAGTGTCCAGCAATTGTATAACAATATTGCCTTCTATAACGACCTTGCCGAAGCTAAGGACTCCGTAGCCTTGGCAACAGCACTGAACATTACGGAGCACGAAGCGGCAACCATAAAAGAGATTTTTACGGATTCTTACTCGGATGAAAACCAAAAAATAAAGCTGTTTGATGAGTTTATTCGTGAATTGGACTCGACTACAGTAAAGGCCATTGATTATGAGAATTATCTCAAAAATTTTAATTCTTTGGACGCGAGGTTCCACCAAATTTCCATGATCAGTACCGACAACAAAGTGGCCAAAAAGGCGCAGCCAGCGATTATCAGTTCCATTTCGGTCAATCAGTACTTTAAATTGCAGAAAAGAATCAATGATGAGAACCTAGCGCTACAAGACACTATTTATAGAAACCAATTGGCAGAGATCGATTCTTTACAAAGCCTGTACAGAACGGTTTTGGTGAAGGAGGCGGACAAACCCATGCAGGGAACAAGTATCAATATGGCGGAAAGTGGCGATTCAAAAGGAAGGGAGCTGGCCTTGGTTCAGGAAAAGGATGTTCTGAAGGAAAAGCTGGTCGCCCTAAACAAAGAACGAGCAAATAAGTCCACTATAATCAATGTAATAAGTGATTTTCCAACAAGAGGCGTGGAATTAAAAGGAGTTTGGAACAGTTATAAGTTTAAGCTGCCTATGTTGCTCCTGATTTTGGTTCTAGGTGTACTAGCCTTATTAGAGGTAAACAAGTACCTTAAGACATATAAAAAGTAAGCAACAGAGAACCCACTTAATACTCACTCTGCCAGTCAAAGTGGTAACGAATAAAGAATGGCAATGAATCGAATCTTGGTTACAGGTTCTCGCGGCCAACTGGGGCTTACATTACAAGAGTTTGCAAATCGCTATCCCAAGGTTACATTTGATTTTAAAACTTCAGAGGAGCTTGACATTACCCAGTCAAAGCAGGTCATGGATACGCTTTCCACAGAAGAGTATGACTATTGCATCAATTGTTCCGCGTATACCAATGTGGAAGAAGCTGAAAAAAATCCCAAAGAGGCCTTTCTGGTAAACGCCAAAGGGGTTCAAAATCTTGCCGTTGCCTGCAAGGAGAACAAGGTCAATTTGATTCATATTTCCACAGATTATGTGTTTGATGGGAAAAAAGATGGGGGATATACCGTACATGACAAGACCGATCCTATCAATGAATACGGAAAGTCCAAATTGGCAGGTGAAAAATTTGTCCGGGAGACTTTACCAAGCCATTACATCATCAGAACATCTTGGTTGTACAGTAAAAAGTATGGCCATAACTTTTATCGTTCAATTTTGGAAAGGGCACTTGCAGGTAAAGATTTACATATTACAGATGCACAATTGGGCTGCCCTACCAATACAGAATCTCTCGTTAAATACATTATGGATAGGATTGTCTTGGGAGATATGCCATTTGGCACATATCACTTCACCGATGGCAAGCCGATGACCTGGTATTCATTTGCCAAAACAATTTTGGAGGAAAACAACTTGGTGGCCCGGACAAACCTTGTATTGGACAGGAATTATCGTACTTTAGCCAAGAGACCTAGGAACAGTGTTCTTTTATGAATGGGAAAGAAAGAGAACATCAGGTACTTTTAAGGCTACTTTCATGGAAAAGAACGTTCCAAAAAACATTTTAATCACTGGCGGGGCCGGGTTTATCGGTTCCCATGTGGTCAGGCAATTTGTTTTAAAATATGGGCACTACAACATTATCAATTTGGATGCGCTCACCTATGCGGGAAATCTGGAAAACCTAAAAGATGTTGAGCTTTGCTCTAACTATACATTTCTAAAGGGGGATATCATCGATTCCGATTTCATTGACAAACTTTTTTCCAATTACAGGTTTGATGCAGTGATTCACTTGGCTGCGGAATCACATGTAGATAGATCTATAACGGACCCATTGGCTTTTGTCCGCACAAACGTTCTAGGTACAGTAAACCTGCTGAATGCGTCATTAGAGTGCATCAAAAAGAACCGTGATTTTTTGTTTTACCATATCAGTACCGATGAAGTTTTTGGTAGTCTGGGGAATGATGGATTTTTTACCGAGAGAACAGCGTACGACCCCAATTCCCCATATTCTGCTTCAAAAGCAAGTTCGGACCATTTTGTACGGGCCTATGGTGAAACCTATAAACTACCTTTCATAATTTCCAATTGTTCCAATAATTATGGTCCCAATCAATTCCCAGAAAAATTGATTCCACTGTTCATCAACAATATCATACAGAATAAGGCGTTGCCCGTATACGGCGATGGAAACTACACACGCGATTGGCTCTATGTAGTTGATCATGCCAAAGCCGTAGATTTGGTTTTTCATCAAGGAAAAAGAGGAGAAACATACAATATAGGGGGCTTTAATGAATGGAAGAATATTGATTTGACAAGGCTACTATGTAGATTGATGGACAAAAAACTGAACAGGAAGGAAGGAACTTCGGAAAATCTAATAACCTTTGTAAAAGATCGCCCGGGTCACGATTTAAGATATGCCATTGACGCCACCAAAATCAATAAGGAGCTGGGTTGGGAACCGTCGGTGACTTTTGAGGAGGGCCTTCAAAAAACCATTGATTGGTATTTTGAAAATCAGCAATGGTTAAACCATGTTACCTCAGGGGACTATTTGGAATATTATAAAAAGCAATATCAATAAAGCACTACAATGAAGGGAATCATCTTGGCAGGAGGAACCGGTAGCAGATTGCACCCACTTACCCTTTCGGTAAGCAAGCAGTTGATGCCCATCTATGACAAGCCGATGATTTACTACCCACTATCTACATTGATGTATGCCGGAATCAAAGAAATATTGATTATTTCCACGCCAAAGGACCTGCCGCTGTTCCGGGAACTTTTGGGAGATGGCAAAAAATACGGTTGCTCTTTTTCCTATGCGGAGCAGGAATCGCCGAACGGACTCGCTGAAGCATTTATTATTGGTGAAGCGTTTATTGGAAGCGACAAAGTAGCCTTGATTTTGGGCGATAATGTTTTCTATGGAACGGGATTGTCCAGGTTGTTGCAATCAAACAATAACCCCAATGGGGGAATTATTTATGCTTATCGCGTAAACGACCCACAACGTTATGGGGTAGTGGAATTCAACGAGGAAGGTAAGGTCATAAGTATTGAAGAAAAGCCCAAAGAGCCAAAATCCAACTATGTGGTACCGGGAATTTATTTTTACGACAACGACGTGGTATCCATCGCAAAAGGGATAAGGCCGAGCGCAAGGGGAGAACTGGAAATAACCGATGTGAACAAAGCATATCTTAAGGCCGGGAAGCTTAATGTTAGCATTCTGGACCGAGGAACAGCTTGGTTGGACACCGGAACATTCCAAGCACTTATGCAAGCGTCCCAGTTTGTTGAGGTGCTCGAAGAAAGACAAGGGATGATCATAGGCTCCATTGAGGCGGCCGCATACGAAATGGGCTATATTGATAAAAAGCAATTAAATGAGCTGGCAGAACCATTGCGAAAGAGCGGTTACGGAGAAAGATTGTTGGGCATATTGAACAAGGAAGCATGATAAAAGCGACGGAGACAAAACTGAAAGGATGCTTTGTAATAGAACCGCAGATTTTTGAAGATGAAAGAGGCTATTTTTTTGAGAGCTACAACCATAGAGATTTTTGTGAAGCCATTGGCCGAGAGATAAATTTTGTTCAGGACAACCAATCGTTTTCCAAAAAAGGGGTTCTGCGGGGATTGCACTTTCAGAAGGGAGAGCATGCCCAAGCCAAACTAGTTTCTGTGCTGTCAGGAAGAATTCAGGACGTGGTGGTGGATTTGCGTAAAGATTCTCCTACCTTTGCCCAGCATTTTTCAATGGAGCTGAGCAGCGAAAACAAAAAGCAACTGTTTGTACCAAGAGGTTTTGCTCATGGCTTTTTGACGTTGACCGAGTCGGCGGAGGTATTATACAAATGCGACAATTTTTATAATAAAATTGCAGAATCAGGTATTCTATTTGACTGTCCCGAAATAAATATAAAGTGGTTAATGGATTTTGATGACTTGTTACTATCTAATAAAGACAGGAACTTCCCAGATTACTTGAAACCATTGTAGCTAGCTGTGCGTAGGGATGCTAAACTAATTATTTGATAAAACCAAAAATATTATCAACACTTATTAATGAAATGAATTTAAAGCAAAAAATAATTGAGTTTATCAATGCGGGCTATGATTTAAAGATTTTTTTGAAGTATTCTTTTAAAGTAGGAAATTTAAAAGAGAAAAGCCATTTTGTAGCTTATTTGACCAAACAATACCACACAATTGAAAAAGGCTTGGCATTGCCAGATGTTAAATTAGGGTTTGGCGAAAAAAAGATTAATGATTTAATTTTTGTTGGGTCAGCATATATCAAGAGATTTGGAAATGATTACTTAATTGATAATATCATTTCCGTTCTTAATAAATATGTGAAATATCACAATGAAAAAGGATTTGAATCTGAAATCATCGAAGATATTAGGATATTCATAGGAAATAGAAATTCTAATAGCACAACAGGCGGTGTACGTAATTACACTGAATCAAATTTAAAACCAGAAGCCTATGAAGCTTTTGTGAAGGGAAGAGCAAGTGTTAGGAATTTCAAAAACATACCTGTTTCCAAAGACAAAGTTTTGAAGGCTATTGAAGTAGCGAAATACACTCCATCGGTTTGCAATAGACAAGGATGGAAACTACATGTTTATAATGGCAACGATGTTCCCAAATTGTTGAAATTACAGAACGGGAATAGGGGTTTTGAACAATCAATAAGGACAATTGCCATTATAACAGGTGATGTTCAGTTTTTTTCCAACAATGAACGAAATCAAGTAGGAATTGATTCTGGAATGTTTGCAATGTCCTTAATATTAGCATTTTATAGCATTGGCATTGGTACATGTGCGTTAAATACATGCGTTTCCGTTAGATCTGAAGTCCGTATTAAAAAAGCAGCCAATATTCCAGAAAACGAAAAAGTTATAATGTATATGGCTTTAGGTTACCCTACAGAGGATTGCGTTGTAGCAAAATCCTTAAGAAGGGATAGTGAGTCTTTCGTTACCTTTCATTAAGAACTATTATGAGTCAAATAAAAAAGGGAATTACGCTCTCCTATGTTCTTATTTTAGTTAATAACTTAATAAGACTTACTTACACTCCTTTTTTAATCCGATCTCTTGGGCAATCCGAATACGGTCTTTACGCTTTGGCTGTATCCACAGTTGGATACTTATCTATAATGGATTTGGGTCTAGGTAATGCCATGATAAGGTATACTGCAAAATATTTGCGACTCAATGATTATAAAACTTTAAACGGATTGCACGGCATGTTTCTAAAGATATATGCTATGATCGGAATTGTTGTTGCAATATTTGGATATATCCTGTATCTAAATGCAGAGTTCTTTTTTCAAGAGTCTATGAATGATTTGGAGCTAGGAAAAATGAAAATACTGATTTTGCTATTGACCTTTAATTTAGCCATTACATTTCCCTTCAGTATTTTTAATTCGGTAATAATCGCGAATGAAAGATTTGTTTTTTCAAGAGTACTAAGCATTGTGAGTGTCTTGTTAAACCCCATTTTAATGACTCCTTTTCTTTTAATGGGTTATAAGTCCATTACTTTAGTTTTAGTAATCACAGGAATCAACATCTTCACTTTAACTGCAAACTATATTTATTGCAGAAAGAAAATTAATATTTCTCCGTCCTATTTTTACTTTGATAAATCGCTCTTGAAAGAAATATTAGGATATTCCTTTTATGTATTTTTAAATGCTATTGTAGACCAAATATATTGGAATTCAGGTCAGTTTATTTTAGGATCAGTATCTGGCACTAAAAGTGTTGCTGTTTATTCCGTAGCCATTACATTGAAGAACTTATACTTTGCAATGTCAACTTCGATGGTTGGTTTAATGTTGCCAAAAGTAACAAAAATGATTACTGATAAAGTCTCTAATGCAGAATTGACAAAGATGTTTGTGAAAATTGGAAGATTGCAATACATTTTGTTATCCGCCATACTTATGGGATTTGTGTTTTTTGGAAATCAATTTATATTCCTTTGGGTCGGCAAAGATTATAATGAATCTTTTTTTATTGCTTTATGGATAATGATCCCAGTTACAATTCCTTTAATTCAAAATTTAGGGATAACCATTTTACAAGCAAAGAATGAACAGAGGTTTAGATCGGTTTGTTATTTAATAATCGCATTAATAAATATATCATTCGCTATCCCGGCAGCAAAAGCATATGGAGGTCTGGGATGTGCAATGGTAACAGGATTCAGTTTGATAATTGGCAATGGTATCATTATGAATATCTATTATCACAGAAAAATTAAATTAAATATGATTTTGTTTTGGAGAGAGATTGTTAAACTTTCAATTCCGCTGATTACGACGGCAACTGCTTATTTATTATTTAAGTACTTCTTCTCTCCAGAAAACTCCCTAATCCATTATTTTGTACACATTTGTGTGTTTGTGTCGTTGTTTGCAATTTCAATGTGGTTTATTGGGGTTAACAACTATGAAAGGAAAATTGTTGAAAAGTTACTAAATAGAATAAGGATTTAATATGATAGATTAATGGGTAATAGAAAAATAGTAAAAGTAGGCATACTCACATTGCCTTTAAAAGGAAACTATGGGGGTGTATTACAGGCCTATGCACTTCTTACTTTTTTAAAAAAAAAAGGGTATAACGCATTCTTGGTTGATAGACAATGGGACATTAGGAAGAAAAAAACCATAAGTTATTGGATCCAAAAGTTTTTTTTCCATCATTTTTTAATAAAGAATGTAAAACGCTTTTCTGATCGATGGATTGTTCCAAGAACCAATAAGATTGATTCACAATCCGAGATGATTAACCTAAATAAAGATAATTTTGACGCTTTTATTGTTGGGAGCGATCAAGTATGGAGAGTAGAACACACGGGCGGTGTTAAAAATAATTTCTTTTTGGATTTTGTGGAGGACCCGAATGTAAAGAGAATTTCTTATGCACCATCCTTTGGGAAAGATTCGGTGGATGTTAAAGAAAAAGAACGTAAAACGATTAGTAAGTTACTGAAAAAATTTACAGCAATATCAGTCCGTGAATCCTCTGGAATTGACATCTGTAAGAATCAATTTGATGTTGATGCAATTCAAGTCGTAGACCCTACGTTGCTACTATCCGCGAAGGAATATCTTCCAATAATTGAAAGTAAAATTAATAGGTCACAAACAAAAGTTTTAACTACATATGTTTTAGACAACAGTTTCGAGAAAAACGAAAAAATTCAAGAAATTGCCAATGTTTTAGGGTTAAAAGTAAAGTCTATTAATTACAAAAAAAACCCAAGTTTGCTTTTAAAAAAACCGTCACTAGATATTTATAATTATGTATATCCTTCAGTTTCAAACTGGTTGAGAGGTTTTCAAGAAGCTGACTTTGTTGTTACAGATTCTTTTCATGGAACATTGTTTTCAATAATTTTTAGAAAGCAGTTTATTGTAATTGGCAATGAAAAAAGAGGAATGGCAAGATTTCAATCGATTTTATCAATGCTTGAGCTTGAAGACCGCCTTATAACCTCTTCTGACAAAAGTTATATTGACCTTTTAGATAAGCCAATTGATTATTCAAAAACGGAAAAAATATTATCAAAGGAAATTGCAAAATCAAGCGATTTTTTACTTAACGCTTTAGAGTAAGTTATGAAAATAGGATATTTTTTGTATCAGTATGCTGTGTTATCAGGAGATTCAAACGGGGTAAAAAATCAATCGCGTAAGTGGAAAGAAGGTTTAGAGCAAAAAGGGCATGAAGTCGTTGAAATAAATGTTTGGGACAATTACGATTGGCAAACTTTTGATGTTATTCATTTTTTTGGTGCAGATATATTGATGTATGAGCTTATTAAAGGTATTTACAAGAAAAACCAAAATATTCTTTTGTCACCAATCATAGATTCAAATCAAAGCAAGATTATGTACGGACTATCATCACATCTTGGTTTTGAAAAATTTAGGCTCTGGTCTAAAACATATGCATTGAAAAAAGTACTGCCATTTGTGAAATATGTAGTTGTTAGGTCCGATTATGAAGAGAGGTTTTTCACGGAATCTTTTGGTTTATCAAAGAAAAAGGTTAAAAAAGTAGAACTATCCTATGAATATGATACACCAACAACCGATATTTTTGAAAAGGAAAACTTTTGTTTCCATGTAAGCTCAATTTATCAGCCAAGAAAAAATGTGATAAATTTAATAAAAGCAGCTAAAAAATATAATTTTAGGTTGATTTTGGCCGGGGCAAAAGGAACACTTGTAGAGTACGAAACAATTGAAAGGGCTATTGGTAAGGCGAAGAATATACAAGTTTTAGGCTATGTGTCTGAAGACAAACTCAAGGAGCTTTTTAAAAAGGCAAAGGTTTTTGCCCTGCCCAGTTTATTTGAAGGGGTTGGGTTAGTTGCCTTAAATGCGGCTTTATATGGGTGTAATGTGGTACTAACTGAGCGAGGCGCACCAAAAGAGTATTATAATGGGATGGCACATTTGGTAAATCCGTTGGATATAGATTCAATAGGAGCTGCAGTGAATACTGCACTAAAACAAGATGCAAATAAGTTAAGAGAATACATCACAGTAAATTATAGCCCAGAAAAAACTATAAATAAACTTATAGAGGTGTATAAAAACTTGTAATTTCTTCCTCAATTACTCGCTTAGCTTTTTAGCCCTTTTACTTTTGGACTAACCCAAAAAAAGAACGGATATTTAATATATCAGATAGCATTTCAACACATAGAGAGTTAAAAGTTGCTGAGCGATAGGTCTAGAATTGTTCATTAACTTCTTATAAATTTTCTTGGCAACTAATTTTGAGAGCATCAATGTGGCTAATTGATTCGTAAATGTGTTCTAGATATTTTTCCCTGTACACATACATGGTATTTCAGAAATATCTTTGGTAAATGTGGCTATATTATACTTAATATTAATCTAAAAAAACTCGAATAGAACTTGTCAAAAATATTACATTTTTCCCAATGAGGGTTTTATGTAACTGCAGTCGGGGTTAGTAAATATTAAAGTTATTTGAATCTTTTAATTGTATTTAATAATTAATCTTGGTCTTTTGCCAGCATCTGAATAGTTGGATGAAAAAAAGGAGACGCTTTCCTGAATACAACTTTCGGTTATTTTCAGCATTAACCCTTGATAAATATTCTGATTATTATATAATTCTAAGAAAAGATCGGTGATGTCAAAATTGTTCATTTCCTCAATATCCAGAATATGTAAACTAATGGTTTGGTTATTATCTGTTGAAGGTTGATTTCCCCAATTCACAGTGCTCACATCCCAGTCAGCATCTATTAATTCGAAATATAGTTGGGTGTTTTGGTTTTCAATTGGCCCGCATGGCGGACAATAAGTAACACTCTCTTTGTAAAGAACTAATTCTACACTTGTGATATTAATATTCGCAGGAATGGATTTTAAGTCAAAATCTAAAAGGCCTCTAGAAGCAAAACAAGCAACAAACCCATCGAAAGTTGACTCATAGCTATTTATTATGATTAGAGGTGAATCCTGAAAATTTACTGAATTAATTTCAGGTGAAGTGTTCCACCAAGGTTCTGGGTCAACACCTTCTATATTGGCATCAAGTACATCCGTTAGTTCAATAATGTTATCATTCAAATCATCTGTTAAGGTAACAACAATATTTGCGCTTTCATTTACATTTCCGTTTACGGCTAACACAGTACCAGTAATTTTTTCATAAGTTTCAAAATCAAACAAACTTTCATTAAGAATCATCAATTCACCCGTTGAAGAGTTTATTTGAAGTGCGTTATTTGGTGATTGTTCTATTATTGAAAATGTTAAAGCTCCATGGTTTGTGCTAGCATTTATTTTTCCTAAAACTTTATTTGGGCTTGGGTTTTCAACAATAGTAGCCTCAAAGTCGGCCATGGTAATAACTGTTTCTTCCTCTTGAGAGCAAGAAATAATTATACTTACAGCAATTAATCCTGCTACTATGGCTTTTTTCATTTTAAATTCGTTCTAAAAATTGATCAAAAACCCTTTAACTATGTTTTTTCGTTGTGGTTGGGGTCTTGGAAAGCAACCGAGTATACGGCAGCTATTTCTAAGCTGTCATGGCCGTAAGATGAATTTTTTTAATACTTAAAAATAGGGAATTTAGCCGAGAATATCTAAGTAAGACCAGTAATAAACCATTGGAGGAGATAACGACAATAGTTGTTGCCAATGCTCCTTCTTAAAGAGAAGATTATACTTAATTAAATTGATCACTTCCTGTAATATCTATTGATCTCGACCGACTTTGGTATAATAAAAACCGGACATTAGACCTAACATTGCGAAAACACCTTTATACATCCAAAATGTAAAGCTAAACATTGTTTCAATCAGAAAATATACCAGAAGCGCAAATAAAACAACCTTAAATTTGTTTAATCGGTTGTTGTAGGTGTCTAAAACTAATATCAAAATGATGAGGGTTAAAAAAAGAAATAGGATAATTCCCAAGAAACCGAACTGCACTATTAGATCTAAAAAAAGGTTATGAGGATAGAACCCTACTTTTTCATAAAACTCAAAAGCCCCGGCACCAATTCCAATTGGTTTTTCAAGTGGTGTTAAAATACTGTTTGAGTAAAGCTCTATTCTTTCTTGTATTGAAGCGTCTTTTGAGGCATTAAGAATTCGGTTAAAGATCGATTCAAAATCTAAACTAAATATTAACGCCACCAATCCAGCGAGGGATATTATAGAAATCAATTTCAAAAATCTTTTTTTAACGACAATTTTGAAAAATGAAAAATAAACTAAAATTGAAATTATTGATGCCAACATAACTCCTCGTGTTTTGGAAAGAATTAGAACTACTAAAAAAACAAGAAGAAAAGCAATATTGAAGCGATCAAACCTTTTTCCGAAACTTAAAAAACCATCTTTTGATATATATTTTAAAAAAGAAAGAATAACCCCAATACCAATTAATTGACTAAAGGTAATAGGATGAACACCTGGAATGGTTAGCCTAAAGGGAATGCTGCCATACTTTATCAACAAAACCAAGGAAATCAAGGAAAACATTAATGCTAATGCAATCGAATATTTGAAGAACATCCTAATTGTATTGTTCTTTGTATTTGAGTTTAAGAGAATTAATTTGCCAGAAAAGTAAAAAGGTAGGCCTAAAAAAATGAATTTTGACACATAAGCTATTGAATCGTATGTAGATATACTATAAATAATACTGAAAAGCATAATTGCCGTAACACAACAAAAAAACAGATCAAAAATATCAATCTTATATATTATTTTCTTAGCAAGCCCTATTTTAGCCAAAATTAAAAAGTGACCTAAAATTGGAACGATTGCGCCCAATAGTATATCTTGATCATTTAGGCACAAAAAACAAATATTATTAATATCTATAGAAATAAGCGCTCTAACCAAATTGATTTGTAGTAAAATCGCATACCCAAGAATAGGACGGTAAAAACATAAACTAAGTACGATTAGAGCAAGTAGTATAGCCATTTAATAGAGCTTTATTAAGCATTTTTAAAGGGAAAAGAACACTTTATAAATAATAAATCATGTCTTTATAAGGTAATTTATACGGATATTTGAGCGTGTTATGAATTAGTTGCAGAAAGATATGGGATATCATTAATTTAACGTATTTAAGTTGGAGAATTAATATTATATCTTTGAAAAAAGAAACAAATAAATTTATTGGACCTTAAAAATGTTCTTTTCGACAAAAGTATTCATTTTCTTGCCTTAATGTTGAGCGGAATGATACTTTTACCAGCAATAGTTGAAAGTATTTTAATTGCTCTATTGGTAATTATCTTAGTTATAAAAATGCTTGTAACAAAGAATATTCCCCCATTCGATAAACGTTTATTTTTTTTTTGTGGCTTTTATCTGATTCTACTTGCCAGCGCACTTTTGTCCAATAATCTTACTGAAGGTACTTCAAAGGCCAAAACAATGGTTTCACTCTTTATATTCCCTTTAGTATTCCTGTTTTTTCTGAGAAACAATAAGGAAATAATAAAAATTAAAGAAAAGGTATTATGGGTAAATTATGCTTCTTGTGTTATTTTTTCTTTTATTTCTGGCATTGCATTTTTTCTTTATAAGAACCCTAGATATCCGAAGAAAGATGCAAATTTTTTCAGGAATGCTGTAGATTCGATACAAATAATAGGAGATCATCCTATATACATTTCCTTGCTTATTTCAATATCTATAATCATTGGTTTTTATTTTTTGAACAAACATTATCGAACCAACATAAAATATTCGACTATGTTGGTTTTTTGTCAGCTACTTCAATTATCAATTTTGTTTTTACTTATGAGTAAAGCTATAATTTTCGCAATGTTGATAGCTCTTGTTGTTCTCTTTATTTTACAGCGCAAATGGAAGTTGATAGTAATATTATTTTCAATCAGTTCGGTTCTTTTATTAGTGGTGCCAGATAAGAATAATAGGTTTATTGAACTTTTTAGTTATGAGACTTATTCTCAATTGGACACATATAATTCAACAAGCATTCGATTCAATATTTTTAAGTGTAACTTAAAAATATTGAGGGAAAGACCAATATTTGGTTATGGATTAGGAGATGTTAATGACAAATTAGGAAGTTGCTTATCAAAAGTTTTTACAAACGAAAGAAGTAACTACAACAGCCATAACCAATATTTAAATATTATACTTTCTACTGGAATATTTGGGCTGATATATTTCTTGTTTTTTCTTTTTCTTTACTTTAAAGTAGCCTTTAGCCATCAGGATAATTTATTAAATGCAATTTTAATTATATTTTGTGTTTCTTTTTTGTTTGAAAATGTTTTAAGTAGACAAACAGGAGTTGTCGCCTTCTCTTTTTTTATAAACTACCTTTATTTTTGTAGCAAAAACTTTCTCAAAAATGAAATCAATTAATCCTGCAATAGTTTTCTATTGCTACAATAGATATCATCATACTAAGAAAACCCTTGGCAGAATTATCGAATTAGAAGAAAATCTTCCCCTCTTTGTTTTTTCAGATGGTCCTAAGGACGGTATAATGGATTTAAATCTTAACCAGGTAAGAGATTATTTGAAGGAAATAAAAAATAAGAAACCTGATATTGAGTTCGTTTTTCGTGAGAAAAACGTTGGTTTGGCCGGTAATGTAATCGGAGGTATAAATGAAGTTTTTAAAAAGGGCTTTGATTCTGTGATTGTCCTGGAAGATGATTGTGTTCCAAAAGAGGATTTTTTTCTTTTTATGAAACAAGCGTTAAGTTATTACAAGAATAACAATAGAGTTATGCACATTTCTGGTTTTGGGCTACCGTTAAAGGAAAAATTGAACAGTGACACTTATTTTTCTCCTTATCCTTGTTCTTGGGGGTGGGCAACTTGGAAGGATTGCTGGATTAAATGTGATTTTAGCGATGAATCCTATTATTGGAAGATATTAAATGACAAGGAATTAAAAAACCAATTCAATTGGAGCGGAAAATCATTTTCATTATTTCTGAGAATGCAAATGGAAGGAAAAATAGATAGTTGGCTAATACGATGGTACGTTCATATATTTAAAAATAAGGGGCTTACAGTATGGGCGGCGAATTCAAAACTTGAAAACATCGGTTTTGATGGAACTGGAAAGCACAAAGTGAGGTTGGACAGGTTTAACCAAAAGCATACATTAACCAAAGAACGGTTTCATTTCGAGAAGAACATAGAGGTCAGTCCTAATATTGTCCACGAGTTCAGAAGATATTTTATGGGGAAGAATATTTTAGAAAAAATAAAGTCAATTATCTATATGTACAGCGGTGTTATTTTAGAGCGCAAAAAAGACTTATCCGATTATTACAAATCTTGATTATGTTGGTATACAAAAAGAATTCTAAAATTAGCAAAAAGAGTAAGGTTTTACCATTTTCAAAATTTACTAATTCGAGTATTGATGACTATTCATACGTTGGACTTTTTGGACTTGTCAACAACACAAAAATTGGGAAATTTTGCTCAATCTCTATGAATTTTAAATCAGGTCTTGGACAACATCCAGTCAATAGAGTGAGTACTTCTCCTATTTTTTATAGTAAGAAATTTGCGCTTTATGAGTCTTTCGCTAAGGAAAACAGTAATTTTGAGGAATATTCGGACATAACTATTGGACATGATGTATGGATAGGGGCGGATGTATTGGTAATGGATGGTGTAAATATTGGGAACGGCGCAATTGTTGCATCCAAAGCGGTAGTAACCAAAGATGTCCCAAGCTATGCCATTGTAGGAGGAATCCCGGCCAAAATAATTAAATACAGGTTTTCTGAAGATATTATTACAGCGCTTGAACAAATGGAATGGTGGAACTGGTCACGAGATAAAATACTTGAGAATGGAAATTTGTTCAATAAAGAAGACATCTCATTGGATGATTTGAAGACTTGTTAAAAGAAAAGTCCGGAAGCAGGACATAATTTCCGAAAATGCTAGACCTTAAAAATTATAATACACCTTCAGATTTTCGCGGTAAGTCCATTTTCATAGTTCAATTGTGGTGGATAGTACAAGCGTTGTTATTTAGAACGTCTCCTCAAGTCCTATATGGATGGAGAAGATTCTTGCTTCGAATATTTGGGGCAAAAATAGGTAAAGGTGTGATAATTAGACCAACAGTAAAAATTACGTATCCCTGGAAACTAACCATCGGGAATTACTCATGGGTTGGTGACGATGTTGTTTTGTATTCGCTAGGGGAGATAGAGATAGGTGTAAATACGGTGATTTCTCAGAAGTCATATCTGTGTACAGGAAGCCATGATTACATGAAAAGCGACTTTCCTATATATTCAGATAAAATAAAAATTGGAGACTCTTGTTGGTTAGCGACTGATGTGTATATTGCCCCAGGTGTTACAATAGGTAAAGCTACAATAGTTGGCGCCAGAAGTAGTGTTTTTAAAAGTCTGCCAGAAAAAACAATTTGTTACGGAAGCCCTGCCAAACCTATAAAAAATAGAATATTTGCCTAAAACAAAGAATATTATCATCATTGGGATTAATTTTTATCCAGAAGATACAGCAATAGGCTTGTACACCACACAAATGGCCCAGTATTTGGTTGATAAAGGACATCAGGTCAATATTATTACAGGGTTCCCGTATTATCCACAATGGAAAATAAAAGAAGAATATAGGTCTAAACCCAAATTTTACATTGAAGAGTTTGGAAAAATACGAATTTTTAGATACAAACAATTCGTGCCTAATTCACCAAGTTTTAGAAATAGAGTTTTTCATATTTTGGACTTCACTTTTGGGTCGTTGTATAATTGTTTTAAAATCAACAAAGCAGATTTGGTAATTGCGATTGTACCTTTTACTAGTTCCGTATTATTGGGCTGGATTTTAAAGAAACGAACTAAAGCGAAGTTATGGGTGCACATTCAAGATTTTGAATTTGATGCTGCATTCGAGACAGGTTTAACAAGAGACATATTCTATAAAAACATACTTTTCAAATTCTTATTCAGGTTTGAGAAATGGTTGTTTTCTAGGGCAGATATTGCTAGTAGCATAAGCTTCACTATGTTAGAAAAGCTAAAGTCAAAGGTTGGGGTTTCAACAGAAATCAAATATCTCCCCAACTGGGTGGAAGTTGAAAAAGAGAAGACCAAAGTAGTTAGAAAACATCCATATTTGTCCTCAGACAAATTCAAAATACTATACTCTGGGAACATCGGTGATAAACAAGACTGGAAATTGTTTTTAAATTTCGCCAAAGCGTTAGATGGAAGGTTTTATGAGATTATTGTTGTTGGAAATGGATCGATGAAGACACAGCTAGTAAATGATACAGAATCGCTGGGTTTTGTGCATCATTACGAACCGGTCCCCTATGAAGAGCTTGGTGTCTTACTACGAAGTGCGGATTTGCATATTTTATTTCAAAAGGAATCTGTAAAAGATACGGTAATGCCTTCAAAGCTTTTGGGAATGATGAGAAGTGGTGTACCTTCTTTAGTTACAGGAAATCCAGATTCTGAAGTTCGTAGGATAATAGAGGAAAGTTCGGGAGGTTATTATTTGTATAACCATGATTTGGATGCTTTGGTGAGATTGGTTGATGATATTTTTCATAAAAAGGAAGAACAGGTTATAGTTGGATTGAATGGGAAAAAATATGTTGAGAATAATTTTTCAAAGCAGAAAATATTAGACAAAGCATTTGAAAGATTGGATTGAAATGTCCGGATGATTTAATTTCTTAAAGTATCTTTACTTTAGGAAATGATAATGAATAGTAGGGAGCACTCATGTTTTTCAAGCAACATAGATATTCAAACCTTATTACACCTATTTCATATATTTTAGATTTGGTGGTTTTGAATTTGTTCTTATACCTTCTACCTATAAATTTCCAAACTCCAACCCTTATACATATTTATGTTTCCATTGCTTGGCTGGTTATTTCAATAAAAAGCGAATTTTATACCGTTTATAGGTTTTCTAAGTTAACCTATATCCTAAGGTTGCTGTTTGTACAGTTCGTGTTCTTTTTTTTGGTACTATACGCATTTATTGGCTTTTTTAAACAGCCCATAATAAGCCGTTTGGCATTAGGTGAATATTTTATCATTGTTTTTTTGATTATTTCTACACTAAAGTTATTGAGCTATTTCCTATTAATGGAATACAGGGAAAGGGTTAAAGGAAACCTTAGAAGCGTAGTCATTATCGGCAAGAACAAAAAAACAGATCAACTTAGACAGGTGTTTAAAGAAAGGAGAGAGTTTGGATATAGTTTTCAAAAACAATTTTCACCCAACTCCAAAGATTTTGAGCCTCAAAACTGTTTTGATTACATTTTGGATAACAAAATTGATGAAATCTACTGCTCCGTCTCCGAGCTTAAAAACGAAGAAATTGCCCAATTCATAAGCTTTGCTGACAATAACCTTAAAACCCTCAAGTTTATACCGGACAATAAAAACATCTTCTCCAAAAAGCTAAAGTTTGAGTATTATGATTATATCCCTATTCTATCATTGAGGGATATTCCTTTGGACAGTCCCATAAATGCTTTCATAAAAAGAACTTTTGATGTTGTTTTTTCGTTGATTGTCATAATCGGGATACTATCTTGGTTGACACCAATATTGGCTCTATTGATTACTTTAGAGTCCAAGGGCCCTGTCTTTTTTAGACAAACAAGAAACGGAATCGACAGTAGGGAGTTCTATTGTTACAAATTTCGGTCCATGGCGCCCAATAAAAATGCCGATAACGTGCAAGCCACCAAAAATGATATGCGAATAACGAAAATGGGTAAGTTTATTCGAAAGACAAGTATTGATGAACTCCCTCAATTCTATAATGTGCTTTTTGGGACGATGTCGGTAGTGGGGCCACGTCCGCATATGGTAAAGCACACCAATGAGTATGCCACTAGTGTTGACAAGTACATGGTGCGTCACTTCGTTAAACCCGGCATAACAGGCCTGGCTCAGGTACGCGGATACCGGGGTGAAATAGAGCAAGAGGCAGACATTCAAAACAGAATTAAATTCGATATCTTTTATATTGAAAACTGGTCACTGTTCCTAGATTTGAAGATAATTGTGCAAACGGTTATTAATGCAATTAAAGGAGAGATCAAAGCCTATTAGAATCAAATGAAAAGAACACTTATAACAGGAGCTGCAGGTTTTTTGGGATCACACCTGTGTGATCGGTTCATTGCCGAAGGCCACCACGTTATTGGAATGGACAATCTTATTACTGGGGATCTAAAGAACATAGAGCATTTATTTCACCTTGAAAGGTTTGAATTTTTTCATCACGATGTCACAAAATTTGTACACGTTCCGGGTAACACGGACTATATTCTCCATTTTGCTTCGCCAGCAAGCCCCATAGACTACCTAAAAATCCCTATTCAAACGCTCAAAGTTGGCTCCTTGGGAACTTTGAACCTTTTGGGTTTGGCAAAAGAAAAAGGGGCTCGCATATTGGTGGCCTCTACCTCGGAGGTTTATGGCGACCCCTTGGTGCACCCACAAAACGAAGACTATTTCGGGAATGTGAGCCCAATAGGGCCGCGAGGAGTGTACGATGAGGCAAAGCGTTTTATGGAATCCATCACCATGGCCTATCACAGGCACCATGGACTGGATACCCGCATTGTTCGGATTTTTAATACCTACGGCTCACGTATGCGATTGAATGATGGCCGTGTGGTTCCTGCTTTTATGGGACAGGCCCTTCGTGGTGAGGACCTCACCGTTTTTGGGGACGGTTCGCAATCACGTTCGTTTACGTATATCGATGACCAGATTGAAGGAATCTACCGTCTGTTGATGAGCGATTATGTGGAACCCATCAATATTGGCAATCCCGATGAAACCACCATTTTGGAGTTTGCCGAAGAAATCATCAAACTTACCGGAACGGACCAGAAGATAGTGTTCAAACCATTGCCACAAGACGATCCTATGCAACGCCAGCCGGATATTTCACGGGCAAAGGAAATTCTGGATTGGGAACCAAGGGTGCATCGTTCCGAGGGACTCAAAAAGGTGTACGAATATTTTAAATCTCTTTCCGACGAAAAGTTATGGGCGGCCCACAGAGAGTTTTTACCATAAATCATTCGTCAAATGTCATTTCGAAAAGAGGAGCGAAGCGACGATTGAGAAATCTGACTTATTGTAGATTTCTCGCATTCGCTCGAAATGACAACTACGCTCCGTAACGGCTTAGTGGAAATTTGTGCAATTCGTGTCGAAAAGTAAGCCCATATCATTTGGAAATAACCCTTAAATTAAATTTGAATTGAGTTATTTTTGCCAAAACATCAAATCATGAATATCCTAGTCCTAGGTGCAGGCGGTCGCGAGCACGCCATTTCCCTAAAAATTTCACAAAGCCCTAAAACATCGAAACTTTTTGTAGCTCCCGGTAACGCCGGTACTTCTCAAATTGCCACAAATGTTGAGGTGGGAGTGAACGATTTTGAGGCCATTAAACAATTGGTGTTGAAAGAAAACATAGAGTTGGTGGTGGTGGGACCGGAAGACCCTCTGGTAAACGGAGTACATGATTTTTTCTTGAACGATTCCAAACTGAGGACCATTCCCGTAATCGGTCCGGAAAAAGCTGCCGCAGAACTTGAGGGGAGCAAGGAATTTGCCAAGGAGTTTATGATGCGGCACAACATTCCAACGGCGGCTTACCAAAGTTTTACAAGTGAGACAATGGAAGAAGGACATGCTTTTTTGGAAACCCTAAAGCCACCGTACGTACTAAAAGCGGATGGGCTTGCTGCTGGAAAAGGAGTTTTGATCCTTAAGGATTTGCAAGAAGCCAAGGACGAGCTTAAATCCATGCTGCTCGATTCTAAATTTGGTAATGCCAGCGCCACGGTTGTGATTGAGGAGTTCCTGGATGGTATAGAGCTGAGCTGTTTTGTGCTTACAGATGGCACTAATTATAAAATTCTTCCTACCGCTAAGGACTACAAAAGAATAGGTGAGGGAGATACAGGGCTCAACACAGGTGGAATGGGCGCTATTTCCCCGGTTCCCTTCGCGGATAACGTCTTTATGGATAAGATAGAGCGTCAAATCGTGAAACCGACCGTAGACGGCCTTAAAATCGATAATTTGCCCTATGTGGGCTTTATATTTATTGGATTGATAAAAGTAGGTGACGAGCCCAAAGTAATCGAGTACAACGTCCGTATGGGCGACCCCGAGACGGAAGTGGTGATCCCAAGACTAAAAACTGATTTGGTAGAAGTGCTTCTGGCCATGGCCAATGGTACACTTGATCAAATCGATCTTCAAATCGACGAAAGGACAGCAACCACGGTTATGGCCGTATCGGGAGGCTATCCCGAAGCGTATGAAAAAGGGAGGGAAATCACTGGAACAGAAAATGTTCAAGATTCCATCGTTTTCCATGCAGGCACAAAATTATCTGATGGAAAAGTGGTCACCAATGGAGGTCGTGTAATAGCCGTTACTTCCTTTGGAAAAGACTTTAAAGAAGCGCTACGAACATCCTATCAAAACATGGAAAAACTCCATTTTGATGGAATGTATTATCGAAAAGATTTAGGTTTCGATCTATAGATATGAGTGGGAGCTGATGCTCTTGTCCTCCTCACCGGTTTCATTGAAAATCTTCAACTGGCCCATCCAATAAACGGAGGCAATCAAACCGATAACAAAGAAAATCCAGTTTATGGTATTGGCTGCCCACCAACTTTCCATAAAACGGAAAAAATCCAAAGGTGCAAAAAGGTAGTTTACAAATAAGTCCTCTATACCGTAAAAAAACTTGCTCATGTTGGCTATATTTACTTTACAAAAGTAGCAAAAGATAGAATGATTTCAAGCTTTTTCGGAAAAACAAAACCCATAAATTACATTGTTCTTGCCATTCTATTGTTTCTATTTCACTTCACCAATATTTTTTTGAACCTGGGGGAACAAAAAATCAGTGAGGTCATTCCATTGGAAATCATCCTGTTCCTTGTTCAATTATTGTCCGTGTTCATCATCAATCAAATTGTAAGAACAGAAAGGGCGACAGAATTCAATTCCTATTCCATGGTGTTTTTTGTGCTCATGATCGTTGCCTTTTCCAATAAATTATTATCTGAAAATGTAGTTTTCACCAACTTCTTCCTGCTCTTGGCCTTCTGGAGATTGTTGTCCATCAAATCCATTAAAAATGTAAAGCACAAAATATTTGATGCAGCTTTTTTAATTGCCACAGCCAGTCTATTTTACGATTGGGCACTAGCATTTATGGTCATTGTTTTTTTTGTGATCGGGGTCTACGACCGGAGTGCTTTTAAAAACTGGCTGGTCCCTTTTATCGGTATAGCAACGGTATTTATCCTCAGCTTTACAGTGTTAAAACTTAACGGAAACCTGGATTTTTTCGAATCGCATTACCAATTTTCATTGGGTTTATTTACAACAAGATCATTTTTTCAGGTTTTGGACATCAAAACATTGGTCTATCTCATATTGACTATTATCATATCCATATTGGTATTTGTACGATTGCGAAATGTAAGCGGCGGCAAGCTGCTATTGTTGAGAATTGTATTTTTAATTTTCATGTTGGGAACGGGCATTATTCTTTTTACCCCAGCTGATGCATCACCGGTCCTCCTTACCTTTTTCCCTGCCTCGGTCTTTCTGACCAACTACTTCGAAGGCATCAAAAAACAAAGAATACAGGAAATTATCATGGTTCTCACTATAGTCTTGGCCTTTGGCCTTTTTATCGCCCAGGTGAAATAAGTAAATCATAAAGCAATATCTTTGAACAAAATTTAAGCTATGTTCAGCGATTTTGCATTCAATATATTTCAAGAAAGTATTGATACCTATCACATCAAGGACGATGTGTGCCAAGAATTCAGCAACCCTTATCCAAAGGATAAAGTGGAGCATTTGCTATATAGGAAAAACTGGATAGATACCGTGCAGTGGCACTACGAAGATATTATTAGGGACCCAAAAATAGATCCTGTTGCCGCGTTGGACCTCAAACGTAAAATTGATGCCAGCAATCAAGATCGTACGGACTTGGTGGAATATATCGATAGTTACTTTTTGAATAAATACCAATCAGTACATGTAAAAGAAGAGGCCACCATCAATACCGAAAGCCCGGCCTGGGCCATAGACCGTCTTTCCATTCTCGCGTTGAAAATATATCACATGCAAGAAGAGGTAAACCGTACCGATGCATCACCAGAACACATTAAAAAATGCAGTGAGAAACTAGCGGTGCTTTTGGAGCAGAAAAAAGACCTTTCCACCGCCATTGACCAGTTGTTGGCCGATATTGAGGCAGGGGAAAAGTACATGAAAGTCTATAAACAGATGAAAATGTACAACGACGACGAACTTAACCCGGTGCTTCGTGGTCAAAAAGGGTAAACATACCCATATCTTGGTCATTCGCTTATCCGCTATGGGCGATGTGGCAATGACCGTTCCTGTGCTCCGTGCACTCATCGATAAATATCCTGAAATCCGCTTGACCATCCTCACCAAAAAGAACTTCATGCCCATATTTGATGGCTTGGAGCATGTGCAGGTCAAAGAGGCCGATGTTAAAAATAGACACAAGGGTTTGATGGGGCTTTGGCGTCTCTACAAAGAATTGAAACCCCAACAGTTTGATGCCGTTGCGGACCTCCATAATGTGTTGCGCAGCCGTATACTCAAAAAGTATTTTGCCCTGGACCGTCTTCCTTTTGCCCAAATTGATAAAGGAAGGAAGGAAAAAAAAGCACTCACGCGATCTAAAAACAAAGTTTTTGAGCAGCTAAGGACAACCCACCAGCGCTATGCCGATGTTTTTGGACAATTGGGATTCCCGGTTGACCTATCAAATGCCAAGCCATTAGAGCGTATTCAGCTTTCCGAAAAAGTGTTGGGACTGGTAGGACAGGATGTGAAAAAATGGGTAGGCATTGCCCCCTTTGCGGCTCACGAAGGCAAAATGTATCCATTGGAATCCACCAAGGAAATCATCAAAAAATTGGATGATACCGAAAAGTATAAAATTTTGCTTTTTGGCGGTGGAACCAAAGAAATTGAAGTGCTGGAAGGTATGGCCCAAACCAGTGAAAATGTATTTTGCATGGCGGGTAAATTGAATCTTTCCGAAGAACTACAACTCATCTCCAATTTGGATGTAATGCTGTCCATGGACAGTGGCAATGCACACATGGCGGCCAATTACGGCATTCCCGTGGTTACTCTCTGGGGGGTTACCCATCCGTTTGCCGGGTTCTATCCATTTGGGCAGCCCTTGGAAAATGCGCTCATGGCCGACCGTGGTATCTACCCTTTGATTCCGACCTCGGTTTATGGTAACAAGGTGCCCCAAGGGTATGAGAACGCAATGGAAACCATCAAACCAGAGCGAGTATTGGATAGATTGACGGGCATCTTGGACAATTGAGCAACCAATTATCGGTTATTGCATCATTTTATATAAAATCGATTATCTTAACTTTCCGTGTCCGTTTTTGGACATTGACCGAAGTCATATAAAAACAAGCTATGAAAAAAACGAACTTGATATTTACCATGTTTCTGGGAGCTGTTCTGCTCTCTTGTTCCTCTGAAGAGCCTACAACAAATCCTGAACCGGTTCCTAGATTGAACATTACTTTTATCATGGATAACGAGGCTGAAAGGTTGGACAATTTGGGCAACCCTGTATCGGTTCCCGAAGGAAATGCAGCGCAAGACCCCGATTTTGAAGTTCTAGGGTTGCATTTTATGGGCCTGTATCCGGACAAGTTCACTCCCTATGATGAGGGTGTCACCATCACTTCGACCGCAACTACGGGAAGCGGGGGAGCCACTGCCATCGATTTTAACAGCGAAGTGTTTTTGAATGAAGAAATCAACACCTTCAGCATTCCATTGAGTTACGTAGCCTCAGGCACATATGAATATTTTAGGGCTTCTATTGGGTACCAGAAATACAAAATCGTATACAACCTTGAGGGAGCCGAAACGGAAATTCCCGACTGGCCGGATGGCGTCGACGATAATATTGATGTGGATGCCACTGTTGGATCTTTTTTGGGTTACAACACTTATATCGGCAATTATACCTTGGACAAACTTACAGTAGATGTCAATGGGAATAAGGCCCAAGGGTATTTTGGCCTGGAAACCCAAGGGAATATTAACGGGTTTGTCCTAACGCAATTAACACAAGGCAATGCTCCGCAAACCACGGTGCCCAACCCAATAGATGATACTTCCCCGGTTCCGGAGGGTTCATGTGTAGTGACGGGACAATTTCCATCGGCTTTGGTGATACCAGCAAATGCATCCGAAGACATTAATATTGAAGTGGTCATATCCATCAACCAAAGTTTTGAATGGGAAGATGGTAACGGCAACGGTAAATATGAACCTCTATTGGGTGAAAGCGTCGTGGATATGGGCACAAGGGGCGTGTTCCCTTCCGTAGTGGATTAAGCCACCGTTCCCTGGCAACTACTACCGGCCCCTGCGGTGCAGCCGTAGCAATGTTGAGAAATGATAATGTCCCGATTACTGAGCACATCATCATTGTAATCCTTGATGTGTTTTACTTTGCTCGCCACTTTTAGGTCCAACATTTGATTGAAATCGCAGTCGTATAACCAACCGTCCCAACTTACAGAGATGGTATTGGTGCACATTACGTTTTCAACTGCGGCCGGATTATAGGCCTCAACCAAGGAATACATATAATCCTCGTAATTGTCCGAAGCGATGAGGTAGTCCAAGAACCGAGAAATGGGCAGATTGGTGATGGCAAAAAGATTGTGGAAGTCGATGTCAAAATCCTCTTTAAGCGCTTTTTTGAAATCATGTTCCATAGCCGCTTGGTTAGCAGGCAAAAACGCTCCTGAGGGATTATACACCAAATCCAAGCGCAAATCGCTGTTTGGCATTCCATAACCCACTTTGTTGAGCATTTGTAATGCTTTTATGGATTTGTCAAAAACCCCTTCTCCCCGTTGCTTGTCCGTTTTACCCCGGGTGTAGTGCGGCATGGAGGATACTACGTGTACATTGTGCTTTTTGAAAAATTCCGGTAGGTCGTGGTACTTTTTATTGGCCAAAATGATGGTCAAATTGGAGCGTACGATGAAATCTTGGATGCCCGCTTTGGACGCTTCCTCCACAAACCACCTAAAATCCGGGTTCATTTCCGGAGCTCCACCGGTAAGGTCCAAAGTGTGCGCTCCGGTGTTGCGGATGACCTCCAGACATTGTTCCATGGTTTCCCGCGTCATGATTTCCTGTCGGTCGGGGCCGGCATCTACATGGCAGTGCGCACAGACTTGATTGCACATATATCCCACGTTGATTTGGAGCACTTCCAACTTTTTGGGCTTTAACGGGAATTGACCTGTTTCTGCAATTTTATCCTTAAAAAACGGAAGTTCTCCCCCGACAAAAAGGTCGCCACTCAATATTTCCAATTGTTTTTGGGTATTGGCAAGCTCATCTTCCCGTGCTTTCAACGATTTTTTAGCTGCTTTTTTTATGTCTGTGAGTATGCTTTGCGTCATATCTACTTTTTATAATCCTAGAGGAAACCTTGATGTTCCACTTGAAATATTTTTCAGTCCAACTCTTTCAAAAGAAGCGCTCCAGTACTACATGGAAAGTTTATCGTACTTGTTCATCATTTGAACACCATGTACCAATGTTGCACCGCTTTCTATAGCTGCACCGGCGTGTACTGCCTCCATCATCTCTTCCTTGGTAATGCCACGTTGCAGACCATCTTTGGTATAGGCATCTATACAGTATGGGCACTTTACCACATGAGCCACGGCCAGAGCAATCAAGGATTTTTCGCGGGCACTGAGTGCACCTTCCTCAAAAACCTTTCCGTAGTAGTCAAAAAACTTTTTGCCCAGTTCCTCGCTCCACTCTGTGATGTTGCCAAATTTTCTAAGGTCTGCTGGGTCGTAATATGAATTGGCCATTTTTCTTGATTTAATGTTTTACCTAAACATACAACAATTATCACTATTGATTTTGGTCGAAATTAAATAGGTGAGATTACAAGGTTGGCGATAAAATTATAATCAATTTGATAAAAGCTTAAATGGCATCTGATTATGAGGGATATAAAAAAATGAGAGCGGTTTTACCGCTCTCATACCAATTCAAAATTAACCAACTAAAAACTATTTTGTTGAAGGAAGCACCACGGTATCCACCACATGGATAACCCCATTGGATTGATTCACATCGGCGATGGTTACAGTGGACACGTTGCCAGCACCGTCCTTGATCATGATCATACCATTGTCCATCATGGCAGTTAATTTATCTCCGTTCACTGTGGTAAGTTCTGTCATTCCCTTACCTTTTTTGATCCATTTTTTAAGGTCCTTTGCGTTGTACTTTCCTGCCACTACATGATAGGTAAGCACACCCTGTAATTTTGCTTTGTTCTCTGGCTTGAGCAAGGTGGCAACAGTTCCTTCGGGCAGTTTTTCAAATGCGCTATTAGTCGGCGCAAAAACGGTAAAAGGACCTTCCCCTTGCAAAGTTTCAACCAGGCCAGCTGCTTTTACGGCTGCAACCAAAGTGGTGTGGTCCTTTGAATTTACCGCGTTGGAAACGATGTCCTTACTTGGGTACATAGCAGCACCTCCTACCATTTTGGTCTGCGCAAATCCGTTCGTGATGGTCAACAATCCAATACAGGATACTATCAATGTCAATGTTTTAAAAGATTTCATGTGATTTATTTTTAGTTTATATAACCACTTACGGAGTTTTGGCGAGGAGGGTTTGGTTTTGTTCAAAATTGTCGCCATTTAATCGAAATACAATATTGAAGTAACCTTGACATGCCATCATTATGTTACCTTTATATCTTATTATTCAAAGAAGGAAATGCTTGAAGATAAATCCATAGGCTTGGTTCTTTCGGGAGGTGGAGTACGGGGAATGGCGCATATAGGACTCATCAAGGCGATGCGCGAGCACCAAGTCGAGGCTAAGGTCGTGGCAGGTACAAGTATAGGTGCTCTGGTCGGCGCACTTTATGCCAATAATGATTCGGTGGAGGATATGATCAGGTTTTTTAAGGAGACACCTTTGTTCCAATACAGCTTTTTTGCCATTAAAAAACCTGGATTTATAGATACGGAAAGGTATTTTGATATTTTCAAGAAGTTTTTCCCAGAAAATGATTTCAAAAACCTGAGCAAGCCCCTTTTCGTCGTGGCCACGGATTTGTTGAAGGGGAATGAAAAAGTGTTCTATCAGGGCGAACTCATCAAACCTTTATTGGCATCCGCAGCTTTGCCACCTGTTTTTAGCCCGGTAAATATTGATAATATTCTCTATGCCGATGGAGGTATTATGAACAACTTTCCAAAGGAATACGTAGAGCACATTACGGACTTTATCATTGGAAGCAATGTATCCATAACGGTGCCCTTGCAGAAAAAAGACCTCCGTAACTCATTTCAGCTTACCGCAAGGGTGACCAGTCTGATGATTCATGCCTCCAACCATGAAAAATTACAGGAATGTGATCTTTTTATAGAACCCAGCGAATTGGAAACGATTGGGGTCCTGGACAAAAAAGGCATCGAAAACGCCTTTAATATCGGCTATGAACATGGGAGCAGGGCCTTGGAAAAATTGTTGACCAAAACCTAGATCGCCCAGATCAATCTATACATCGTCGTAATCTATCGTGATTTTTGAGGATGTTGGGTGGGATTGGCAGGTAAGCACAAAGCCTTCCTCAATTTCCCCATCAGTAAGTATCTGGTTTTTCACCATTTCGGCTTTTCCTTCCGTCAAGCGGGCTATACAGCTGCTGCATACACCTCCCTGACAAGAATATGGCGCATCAATATCCTGTTTTAGGACGGCGTCCAGAACAAGCTCTTTTTTGTCCATCACAAAGGTATAGGTCTCGTCATCCAAGATTACCTTGACCTCTGTTTTCCCTTCAAGACCTTCTGCAAGCTCGTCTTCGGTATCGGAACTGGTAAAAAGTTCAAAATGGATTTTATCTGCGGAAACCCCATTTTCTTTAAGGGTTTCGGATACCTGATCTATCATTTCTTCGGGACCGCAAAGGTAAAAACCATCAAACTCGGTTCCCTTGAACTTGTTTTTGAGCACAAAATTTACGGTAGATCGCTCAATCCTTCCAAAAAGCGCATCGGGTTGATTGGACCTGCTGTAAACATACTGTACAAAAAACCGCTCTCCATATTGCTCTTTCAGGTTTTGGAGCTGCTCAAAATACATGGTCTCTTCCGGAGATTGGTTTCCAAAGACCAATACAAAAGTATTTTCTGGATGGCTCTCCAAAACGGTCTGGGCAATGCTCATGATAGGGGTGATTCCGCTACCGGCCGCAAAAGCTGCTATTTTTTTGGGCGAAGAACCTTCAAACACAAAACGTCCTTCGGGAGGCATTACCTCAATAGTGTCCCCTGCCTTTAAATGCTCGTTGGCATACACCGAAAAGGTTCCTCCTTCCATCTTTTTGATGCCCACTGTTAATTTTCCTGATGAGGGCGGAGAAGAAATGGAGTAGGCCCGGCGTAGTTCCGTGCCATCCATAAGATGTTTAAGGGTAATGTATTGCCCTGCTTTAAAGCTAAAAGCCTCTTTTAAGTTTTCTGGAATTTCAAATGTGAGTGCCACGGCATTTGGGGTCAGTTGGTCCACCGCAGCTATTTTTAAAGCATGGAATTCGCTCATGAAAAAAATTTTGCTGCAAAATTAAGCATTACAGTCCTTTTGGAAAGCTATTTTTAGAAAAAGCATTTCTTTCTGTAACAAAACGGATAAATTAGACACCAACTAAAAAAACGCCAACCATGCTCAAACATTTTATTGGACTCCAATGGAAGTCATTTTATAGATCGGCCACTTTTAAAACAGAGATCTGGTTTAAAATATTGATGGCCTTGGGTGCACTGTATTTTATTGTGGTTTTCCTAGGAATGGGTGTCGGAGCCTTTTTCTTGATCAAGGAGATGGAAATCGGGGACCCCCTTCGTGTCGTTAACCAGTTTATGATTTACTACCTGGCCTTTGACCTCGTTTTTAGGTACATGCTGCAAAAAATGCCCGTCACCAATATCAAACCTTTGCTCTATTTGCCCATAAACAAGAGCAAAGTGGTCAATTTTTCGTTGGGAAAAACGGTGATATCCTTTTTTAATGTGGCCCATGCCTTCTTCTTTATTCCGTTTAGTATAGTTTTACTTGTGGAGGGATATCCACCTTTGCAAGTCGTAGGTTGGCATCTGGCATTAATGGCCATAATTTACTGTAACAACTTTATCAATGTAATGGTGAACAACCAGAACGTGGTTTTTTATATCATTGCGGCATTGTTCATTGTTGCTGGGGCGTCACAGTACTATCAATGGTTTGATATTACCATCTATACCGGGCCAATTTTCGACTTTTTCTACGATTTACCTTGGACAGCTGTAATCCCCTGGGTGATTTTGATAGGATTATACTACGGTGCCTTCGCCTATTTTAAAAAACATATGTATTTGGACGGCGGTTTGGCTAAGAAACAGACCGAGGCCAAGACCGAAAACCTGGAGTGGTTGAATCGCTTCGGGAATTTGGGAACTTTCTTGAAGAACGACATCAAATTGATAAAACGAAACAAAAGATCACGTTCCGCCGTAATTGCAGGCGCCTTCTTTATTTTTTACGGACTCCTGTTTTTTACCGGGGCTTTGGAAGTTTACGATGGCCCTTTCTGGAAAATCTTTGCAGGGATATTCGTTACGGGTGGCTTCCTGTTCAGTTTTGGACAGTACGTTCCCAGTTGGGACAGTAGTTATTACCCCTTGATGATGAGCCAAAACATTAAATACCGCGAATACCTCTCTTCAAAATGGTATTTGGTGATCATTGCGACCATTATATCCACCATTTTGGCCACTTTCTATATCTATTTTGGATGGGAAGCCTATGCTGCCGTTTTGGTAGGGGGCATTTATAATATTGGTATAAACAGTTATCTGGTACTTTTGGGAGGAGCTTACGTTAAAACCCCGATAGACCTTACATCAAACAAAAAGGCATTTGGAGATAAGCAAGCTTTTAACGCGAAAACGCTCCTGCTCACTTTGCCAAAAATGGTATTGCCCATTGGGATTTATGCCATTGGCCACTTTTTGATCAACCCCATGGCAGGATACATTTTTGTGGCCGTTTTTGGTTTACTTGGGTTCGTTTTCAAGAACAAAGTGTTCACCATGATCGAGGGCATCTATAAAAAGGAGAAATACAAAACTTTACTAGCATACAAACAGAAATAACACACCATTAATATAAAATACATGATCACAGTTCATAATTTGACCAAGACCTACGGAGAGAACACCGTTTTGAACATTGACCATTTGGAGATTCCCAAAGGACAGAGCTTTGGCCTTGTGGGAAACAATGGAGCAGGGAAAACAACGCTTTTCAGTTTGTTGCTCGATTTGATTCAGCCCTCATCCGGCCATATCATCAATAAAGATGTGCAAGTGGACCAGAGCGAGGATTGGAAGCCCTTTACCTCTGCCTTTATCGATGAGACCTTCTTGATCGGGTACCTCACCCCCGAGGAGTACTTCTACTTTATCGGGGAGCTGCGCGGCAGGAACAAGGCCGATGTGGATGCCCTGTTGTCCAATTTTGAGGATTTCTTCCACGATGAGATCTTGGGCCAGAAGAAGTATTTGCGAGACCTTTCCAAAGGAAACCAAAAGAAAGTGGGCATTGTGGCCAGCTTTATCGGCAACCCGGAAGTGGTGATTTTGGATGAGCCATTCGCCAACTTGGACCCGACCACACAAATTCGATTAAAGGGAATCATCAAAGATCTGGCGGCCAAAGACGGGGTCACTGTTTTGGTTTCCAGTCACGATTTGATCCACGTAACCGAAGTCTGCGAACGCATCGTGGTGCTCAATAAAGGTGAAATCGTGAAGGATATCCATACCTCTGCGGAAACCATGAAGGAACTCGAAGCTTTCTTTGCTGGCTGATGTTTGAAAAGCGACCCTAAAAATTATTGCATTTTATCGATAAGCCTTATAATAATCCGCTCATTTTTGAGTTTAAGGTTACACAAGATTATCGATAATTTTGAAGCTTCATCATACATTTTTAGGTGCCATAGTTTTGGGAGGGCTAGCATTCAATGCCTGTTCCACCAAAAAGGATAAGTTTATCAACCGGAATTGGCACGCCATCAACACCGAGTACAATACGTTGTACAACGGTAATCTCGCTTTTCAAAAAGGGCTGGAAGAAATCAATGCCAACTACCGTGACGACTATTGGGAAATCCTTCCCGTGGAGCGCCTCAAGGTGACCGATGAAATAAAACTGGACTCCGAGGACAACAATCCCAACTTTCTCATTGCAGAGGAAAAGGCCACCAAGGCCATCCAAAAGCACAGCATGGACATCAAGGACGAGGAGCGCAATCCACAGATTGATGAAGCCTTTCTTTTGCTTGGGAAGTCCAGATATTTTGACCAACGCTATATTCCCGCGCTGGAATCTTTCAACTACATCCTTAGAAAGTACAGCAAGAGCGACAAATTGAACGAAGCCACCATTTGGCGGGAAAAAACCAACATGCGGTTGGACAACCCCGAAGTGGCCATTAAAAACTTGAAGAGACTTTTCAAATACGAAAAGCTGAAGGACCAGGAATATGCCGACGCCAATGCGGTTCTCGCCCAGTGCTATATCAACTTGAATGCGCCCGATACGGCCATTCAAAAACTGAAAATATCCCAGGCCTACACCAAAAAGAATCCCGAAAAAGGAAGATACCTGTTCATAATCGGGCAGTTGTATGACCAATTGGGGCATCAGGATAGTGCCAACTACGCCTACAACAAGATCATTGAACTTAATCGTAAATCGCCACGGGTGTACATGATCAATGCGCACCTAAAGAAAATTCAGAACACCGAACTTACGGAGGGGAACCGGGAAGAAATGCTGGAATACCTCACCGATTTGGAAGAGAATAGGGAGAACCGACCATTTCTGGACAAGATCTACCGTCAAGTGGCCGATTATCATTTGGCCTATGAAGAGGATAGTTTGGCGCTGGCCTACTACAACAAATCGATTAAAGCTACTCAGGGGGAGC
Source organism: Flagellimonas crocea (assembly GCF_033441595.1). Classification (NCBI taxonomy): domain Bacteria; kingdom Pseudomonadati; phylum Bacteroidota; class Flavobacteriia; order Flavobacteriales; family Flavobacteriaceae; genus Flagellimonas; species Flagellimonas crocea. The sequence goes on from NZ_JAUZVX010000003.1 coordinate 764,189, forward strand.
GAAAACTGTATGCTTTGAACTATCAGAGTTTGGCGGATTATTATTTTGATGAGGACGAGTACCGGATGGCAGGTTCGTATTACGATAGCACTTTGACCAACTTGACCGAGAATACCAGAAAGCACCGCGACATCAAAAAGAAACTGGACAATCTTGAGGATGTCATCAAGTATGAGGATATAGTTCAGCACGCCGACAGCGTGATCACGCTGTACCAGATGCCCGTAGCGGAACGCAAGGCCTATTTTGAAGAGTATATTGCGGAAATTAAGAGCAAGGAAGAAGCCGCAGCGGAAAAGGAAAAACAAAAAACAGCGGCAGGTTTTGCCACTTTTGCCAACAGTAAGGGAGGTAAGGAGAACAAAGGAAAATTTTATTTCTACAATATTACCAGTCTGGGGTACGGTAAAAACGATTTCAAGACCAGATGGGGAGATAGGGCATTGGAAGATGATTGGCGATGGAGCAACAAATCCAAAACGTTGATTTCAGAAGCAACGGGAGAAGAAATTGTCGATAACAATGATGTGATGACGGAGGATCAAAAATACTCAGTAGACTATTATTTGACCCAAATACCCACCAATGTTTCAGAAATAGACAGTTTGAAAAGTGAGCGCAACTTTGCCAACTATCAATTAGGACTTATTTATAAGGAGAAATTCAAGGACAACTTGCTGGCCGCGGCCAAGTTGGAAAGGGTCCTGTCCTCCAACCCGGAGGAAAGGTTGATACTTCCATCCAAATACAACCTCTTCAAGATTTATGAAGAATCCGGCAGTCCATTGGCCGCAAGTATGAAACAAAACATTATTGTCAACCACCCGGATACCCGCTATGCAGTGATTTTGTTGAACCCACAAGCGGTACTGGATGGAAACACGGACAGTCCGGACGCCAGGTACGCCGCATTGTTCAAGCAATACCAACAACAAGAATTTTTAACGGTAATTACCCAGTCCGAGGAGTATATCAGCAAATTTACCGGAGACCCTATAGTGCCCAAGTTTGAAATGTTGAAGGCAAATGCCATAGGGCGTCTGCAAGGTTTTGAACCCTTTAAAGAGGCCCTAAACTATGTTGCGCTAACCTATCCGAACAATCCCGAAGGAAAGAAAGCGGAAGAAATGGTGGAGGAGCAGTTGCCCAAGCTGGAGAACAAGAAATTCTCGGAGGAAACTGGCTCGTCAGGAGCTGGAAATTGGAAAGTGGTGTTCCCTTTTCAAATAAGGAACGATGCAAGGGCCACGGAACTCAAAAATCGTTTGGTCGAGGTAATCGACGAACTGAACTATGACAATATCGTATCCAAGGACGTCTATAATCTTGAAGAAGAGTTTGTGGTGGTCCACGGGTTTAGATCCAAAGATTTTGCGCTGGGCTTCGCGGAACTTATAAAAAAGAATAGGGACTACCTTATTAAAGATGAGAATTTTGTAGTTTTATCGGATAACTATAAAATCATCCAAGTCCACAAAAACTTAGAATCGTACAAAACACAATTTTAACCCCAAAATACTAGAACACAATGTTTTCTGACAACAAAAAACCCCGGCCTATGAATGAATTTGGCGGACAGCCCAACAGAATTGAGAAGAACACCAAAATTAAAGGTGATATTACCTCCGAAGCCGATTTTAGGATAGACGGTAAATTGGAGGGGAATGTAACTACATCCGGTAAAGTTGTGATTGGAAAAGATGGCTACATCAACGGAAAAGTGGAATGTGTAAATGCCGATATCGAAGGAAGGTTCAATGGGGAGCTAATTGTGAAGGACCTATTGTCCCTCAAATCCTCTGCAACCATTGAAGGTACCGTTAGCGTGGCCAAATTGGCCGTGGAGCCGGGCGCAACTTTCAATGCTGCCTGTACCATGGGCAAGGCCACAATGTCTGCTTCCGCTCCAAAAATGCAGCCCGCAAAGAAAGATGAGCCAGCAAAAGCCTCGTAGGCCTTCCAACAAAACCCTTAATACAGCAGCCCGTTTGTCTGGTTCCGCCATTCAAATGGGCGTTGTCATATATTTAGGTGTTTGGGGCGGCAAATGGCTCGATGGCCATTTTGGCACCCAAAAGATTTTCTTGCCGATTTGCACCGTTCTGGCCGTAGCGATTTCAATATATTTGGTGATTCAGCAATTGAAAAAAATCAACGATTGAAAATCAAATCCTTTCCCATTTTTTTTGTTTCCATTTTGTTGTTGGGATTGGCAATACTCTTCCTTGTCCATTACAGGCTATTGGAAGCAAAAGGGTACCATCCTGCAGATTATCGATTGGCAACAAGCTATATCCTCAATGCCATAATGGCCCTGATCGTTTTTTTTGCCATTTTTTTGTTCAGAGCAAAACACAGGGATTTGCTCGGATTCTTTTTCTTGGGAGGGAGTTTAGTGAAATTTACACTTTTCTTCATTTTTTTATATCCTGCCTATAATCAGGACGGTGCTTTGGAACGTTTGGAGTTTGTTGCGTTTTTTGTTCCCTACGCTTTTGCCCAGGTCCTGGAAACCTTCTTTTTGGTGAAACTCCTTAATACTGTGTGAGAAAGAGCGAAAATTGGGCAAAAAAAGAGATGGGAAAAATAATCCCGAAAAAAGCTTTTTTCTTTTAAAGGAGGAATGTATTTTTGCACCAATTTTTGAGGACCCATAGTTGGATCATATGCGATATTCTTTTTTCAGTAAAAAACTAGTTGCCGTAACTTTTTTGATTGCGGGATTTGTATCGGCCCAAAAACATGAGGGAGAAGAAGTTGAGACCGGTGCGCACGATTTAAGGACGGAGATCAAGGAGTACATCGACCATCACCTTCAGGATTCGCATGATTTCAATTTGTTTTCCTACACTACTGAGGAGGGAGAGCATAAGTACATAGGGTTTCCACTTCCTGTAATTCTTTGGGACAATGGGCTCAAAGTTTTCTCTTCATCTAAACTGGAGCATGGAGAGGGGGTTGCCGAAGTAGACGGGAACTACTATACACTTTACCACAACAAAATATACAAGACAGATGCTGAAGGCACCATCGATTTTGGTGGTCACGAAGGAGAGAAAACCCATGAAGAGGAAGCTTTTGGCGAGCATTTGGTCGTAGATGATACACATCCTACCAACGAGAAACCATTGGATCTATCCATTACCAAGAATGTCGTTTTCATTATAGCCGTGGCGTTATTAATGTTCTTGGTGTTCCGTTCCATGGCAAAAAGATATCAGAAGAGTGCAATGCCGAGAGGTGTGGGGAGGTTCTTGGAACCTTTGGTCCTTTTTGTCCGCGATGAGATTGCCATTCCAAACATCGGCGAGCACAAGTACAAAAAATATATGAGTTACTTGCTGACCGTATTCTTTTTTGTTTGGGTTATCAACTTGCTTGGTTTAACACCGCTTGGGGTCAACGTAACCAATAATATTGCCGTGACCTTTGCCCTGGCAATGATCACGTATCTTATCACAACATTTACAGGGAACAAAAACTACTGGAAGCATATCTTTTGGATGCCAGGCGTACCAGTCCCCATGAAGATTATTTTGGCGCCCATCGAATTGTTGGGGACGCTCATCAAGCCATTTTCGTTGATGATTCGTTTGTACGCCAACATTACTGCGGGTCACGTAGTATTAATGAGTATTATCGGGTTGATGTTCATATTCAAAAACTGGATAGGAAGCCCGTTGTCCTTCTTGTTGGCATTTGCACTTTCTTTATTGGAATTGTTGGTGGCCGCATTGCAGGCATATATTTTCACCATGTTGTCCGCCCTATATTTTGGTATGGCGGTAGAAGAAGATCATCATTAATTAGAACGTTTAATATTTAAATTCATATATCATGACAATTCCAGACATCGTAGGTGCAGGTTTGATCGTAATCGGAGCAGGATTGGGTATCGGTAGAATCGGTGGTCAAGCAATGGAAGCCATTGCTCGTCAACCAGAAGCTTCCGGTAAGATCCAAACTGCAATGTTGATTGCAGCCGCCCTTATTGAAGGTATCGGTTTCGCCGCTCTTTTTGCAGCGTAATCGCAACAGTATTGATGAAGAAGGCCATAGCGGTTGGCTATGGCCCTTCATTGATTAAAAATGATAACAGAGTTTAAAGAATTTATATTTTAAGATAAATGGAAAAGTTATTAGAAGAATTTTCCTTAGGGTTGTTTGTCTGGCAGTTGGTTCTGTTTATAGGCCTATTGTTGTTATTGAGAAAATATGCTTGGAAACCCATCCTTGGTGCCGTTGAAAAGCGTGAAGAAGGAATAAAGGATGCCCTTGAGGCCGCGGAAGCAGCCAAGAAAGAAATGCAGAACGTAACAGCCGACAGCGAAAGACTGTTGCAAGAAGCGAGAGCCGAAAGGGATGCATTGCTTAAAGAAGCAAGGGATATAAAAGCAAGCATTATCTCCGAGGCCAAAGAGCAGGCTCAGGTAGAGGGGAATAAGATGATCAAACAGGCCCAAGCAACCATTGAGAGCGAGAAGAAAGCAGCCGTAGCCGATATCAAAGCGCAGGTAGCGAGCCTATCTTTGGAAATTGCCGAAAAAGTAATCAAGGAAGAACTGTCCGAAAAAGGTAAGCAACAAAAGTTGGTCGAGGACATGTTGGGCGATATTAAACTGAACTAAGGAACATGAACCAAAACAGGGCGGCCATACGCTACGCAAAAGCAACCTTGGATTTCGCAGTCGAAAGCAAAGCGGCCGATGCCGTTGAAAAAGACATGCGGGAGATAGCTGCGACCATTTCCGAGAGCGCGGAGCTTCAACATTTGTTGGAGAGCCCGATCATCAAGTCGGAAGTGAAGAAGAACAGTTTGTTGGAAATCTTCAAAGGAGCTAACGAAATTACAAAGGGGCTTCTTCAAACCTTAATAAGTAACAAACGAATTGCCATGTTACAAGAAGTGGCCTATAAATACATCATCCTTCATGAAAAATTGAAGGGCGAAGAGGTAGCTTATGTAACCACCGCCGTTCCATTGACATCCGATTTGGAGAAGAAAATCTTGGATACGGTCAACAAGGCAACAGGAAACAAGGTAACACTTGAGAGCAAAATCGATGAGAGCATCATCGGAGGATTTGTACTTAGGGTGGGCGACACCCAATACGATGCCAGCATCGCGAACAAATTGAACGGATTAAAAAGAGAATTTACAAATAGTCTATAAAAATGGCAGGAGTAAAAGCCGCTGAGGTATCAGCAATTTTGAAAAAACAGTTATCAGGTTTCGAGGCATCCGCTTCTTTGGATGAAGTAGGCACCGTATTACAGGTTGGTGATGGTATTGCCCGTGTATATGGACTTGCCAATGTACAATACGGCGAGTTGGTGGAGTTTGATGGTGGAATGCAGGGAATCGTTTTGAACCTCGAAGAGGACAACGTAGGTGTGGTACTGCTCGGGCCGACCAAAGAGATTACGGAGGGCACTACGGTAAAAAGAACAGAGCGTATTGCATCCATTAACGTTGGTGAAGGAATTGTTGGCCGTGTAATCGATACCTTGGGAAAACCCATCGATGGTAAAGGCCCGATTGCTGGCGAGACTTACGAAATGCCTTTGGAACGTAAAGCTCCAGGTGTAATTTTTAGACAGCCCGTGAACGAGCCGTTGCAAACAGGTATCAAGGCAATCGACGCCATGATTCCTGTTGGACGTGGACAAAGGGAGTTGGTGATCGGGGATAAGCAAACAGGTAAAACAACCGTTTGTATCGATACCATCCTGAACCAAAAAGAATTTTACGATGCAGGTGAACCGGTGTATTGTATCTATGTTGCCATAGGTCAGAAAGCATCAACGGTTGCCGCCATTGCCAAGACTTTGGAAGAAAAAGGCGCTTTGGCCTATACCACTATAGTTGCCGCTAACGCTTCCGACCCTGCCCCAATGCAGGTATATGCTCCCTTTGCCGGCGCGGCAATCGGCGAGTACTTTAGGGATACAGGGCGTCCGGCATTGATCATCTATGATGACTTGTCAAAGCAGGCAGTAGCATATCGTGAGGTATCCCTTCTTTTGAGAAGGCCTCCAGGACGTGAAGCATACCCTGGTGACGTTTTCTTCTTGCACTCTAGATTATTGGAGCGCGCTGCAAAAGTGATTGCGGATGACGAAATTGCGAAGACCATGAACGATCTTCCGGAATCCTTGAAGCCTATCGTAAAAGGTGGTGGGTCTTTGACAGCACTTCCAATTATCGAGACGCAGGCAGGTGACGTTTCCGCATATATTCCTACCAACGTAATTTCCATTACCGATGGACAGATATTCTTGGAGCAAGACTTGTTCAACCAAGGGGTGCGTCCTGCGATTAACGTGGGTATCTCCGTATCACGTGTGGGAGGTAATGCACAGATCAAATCCATGAAGAAAGTGGCAGGTACATTGAAGCTTGACCAAGCCCAGTTCCGTGAATTGGAAGCTTTTGCCAAGTTCGGTTCCGATTTGGATGCCGCTACACTGAACGTTATCGAAAAAGGACGTAGAAACGTGGAGATCTTGAAACAAGGTCAGAACGACCCATTTACCGTTGAAGATCAGGTGGCCATTATCTTTGCAGGTTCAAAGAACCTGTTAAGGAATGTACCGGTTGACAAGGTAAAAGAATTTGAAAAAGATTACTTGGAGTTCTTGAACGCCAAGCACAGAGATGTGTTGGACACCCTTAAAGCCGGTAAATTGACCGACGAGGTAACCGATACATTGACTGCTGTTTGTAAAGACCTTTCAAGCAAGTACAAGGCATAACAATTGTCATTTCTGAAGGACCCTGAGCGAAGTCGAAGGGCACTGCAGGAATCCATAACAAAAAAGATTCCGCATAAGTGCGGAATGACAAAATAGAATATGGCGAATCTAAAGGAAATACGTAACAGGATATCATCCATCTCATCAACGATGCAGATAACCAGTGCCATGAAAATGGTGTCTGCTGCCAAGTTGAAGAAGGCTCAGGATGCTATCACGGCGATGCGTCCGTATTCCGATAAACTTACCGAGCTCTTGCAAGGGCTTAGTGCCAGTTTGGAAGGAGACGGAGGAAGTGAGTACGCCGACAAAAGGCCCGTGAAAAAGGTTTTGGTGGTTGCCATTACTTCCAACAGGGGACTTTGTGGTGGATTCAACTCCAACATTATCAAACAAAGCAACAATTTGGTGTCCAACACCTACCCAGGAAAACATGTTGACTTCTACACCATTGGTAAAAAAGGTCATGACATCCTTAGAAAAAGGCATACCATTTTGGGAGACCAAAGCAAGGTTTATGATGACCTGACCTTCGAGAATGTTGCCGAGATAGCCGAACTTTTGATGCGTTTGTTCACCAAAGGCGATTACGATAAAATTGAATTGGTGTATAACAAGTTCAAGAACGCTGCTACACAAATAGTGATGACCGAACAGTTCTTGCCCATTGTTGGTGCAGAAGGTGATGAAGCCATTGCGGCGGATTATATTTTTGAGCCATCCAAAGTGGAAATCGTAAAAGAATTGATTCCTAAATCCTTGAAAACGCAATTGTTCAAGGCCATTAGGGATTCCTTCGCCAGTGAGCACGGCGCACGTATGACGGCGATGCACAAAGCAACCGATAACGCTGCCGAACTTAGGGACGAACTAAAATTGACCTACAACAAGGCACGTCAAGCAGCGATTACCAACGAAATCTTGGAAATTGTTGGTGGAGCGGAAGCGTTGAACAATTAAGCCGAACCAAAGTGAGGCTAAATATTCAATAACCGAAGCTTTGAACAACTAAGGTTACCACTTTCATAATATTAAAAGGCCACCCATTCGGTGGCCTTTTTGTTTTGAGCTTTTTGGCCCATTTTTCATGGCGATTTACCCGTCAATTATGGAAAAACCCCAGTTTTTTTAAGGTTTTTGTCCAATCCATTGTCAAAAAAAGTTGTTAGTTTAGCGGGAACACTACCCCCTTACTTGTACAGCGTAGCAAAATATATGCGGCCAGAGAGACTGCGTATATCCGTATGTTGTGTGTTTTCAAAGGTTCCCCAAGTCTTATTAAATCTTAAAACTTGACAAGTAATGAAACTACTGAAGAAACTACTCCCCGTAATGCTATTGGCCCTTTTGGCCTTGAACTGCCAAAAGGAAGAGGCGGACTACCTTGAACCAATCCAAGAAACGGAAGGCCATGTGCAGCTAAAGGCATTGACCATTGATGAGCTGCCCGATTTTTCTGGTTCCATAGCACAGCAGACCTCCAAGGTGGGCTGGGCCTCCAAAAACGATGGTTCGGATGTGGTGCTGGACGGCAGCCGCGTGCTGGCCGTAACGGACTCCGTGGGGAACACCACCTACTCACTGCGGATGTACGTCGCCGATACCCCGCACAACGTATTTTATAACGTGGTGGCCAAGCAGACCTACGAAGGGGTACAGAACGAGCCCTTTGTGCTGCGCTACGAGGTGGACCAGGACTACTGGCCCGAATATGTGGCGGGGCCACGACAGGAAAAACCGTTCAAGGGCACCATAGGGGTATATAGCTTGGAAGCCTTTGGCCTGCAGATGGACCAGAACGGCAAAATGGGCGGTGAACCGGAACCCTGTTTGAGTGTAAATGCCGAAGGTGGCGACGGGGACGGCGGTTACAGTGGCGGCGGTAGTAACGGCGGAAATGAAGGAAGTTCCAGCTCTGGAGGGGGCACCGACTACGACCCGGGCAGCTACTACGACTATTGGAACACCTATGCACCGGACAATGGTGGAGGTGCCGGCGACGACACAGAACCTTTTGTAGAAGTGGGCGAAGGAAAATTTGGTGGCCCCGGGACCGATGGCATTTTAAAGGCCATTGCCCTTACGGGCAAGAGCGCCGACTGCCCAGAGGAGGAAACATTGTTACCCATTAATGAGGAGGATGATTTTGAAGAAAAAATCGATGATACCGCACTTAAACCATGCCTTAAGAACGTTTTGAATGATTTGAAGACCCTTAATAAAGGAGTCGGCTATATTGTACAAAAGTTTGCGGGCAATACCCCGGGCTTTAACTGGGAAGTGAAGGATGGAAGCCTAGGTGGTGCTACGGGAACTACATCTACCAAATACAATAAACTTACTGGCACGGTTACCACAACCCTTGACTCCCAAAACTGGAAACAAGCCACAGACCTGTCATGGGCAAGGACGATGCTACATGAATCAGTGCATTCATATATCGTTGCTTCATTCGGTTCAAATTATTCAGGAGCAACCAAGACTTTTTCAGATTTTATGAAAGACTACAGTTCTTCAACATATCCTGACAGGAATGATACTGAACATGCTGAATTTGTGAGAAATTATGTGAGCCAAATCTCTAGTGCTTTGAAAGATTATGGGATAAAAAATGGATATGTACTACCTAATCAGTTCTATGAAGATATGGCATGGGGTGGTCTGACACATTGGAAAAAAAGGGATAGTTTTGGAAACGTTGTTAAAGATTCTTTTGGAAATATTGTTTGGGAAGAAACTAATTGGTTTAAAAAAGCCTTTCCGAACTTATCGGACAGAACTAGAATATTAAATACCATACAAATAGAATTAACTAAATCTGATATTAATGGAAACACAAAAGTTCAAAAGGGAAATAATGCAGGCTGTTAATTTTTCACTTGTTTTAATTGCTTTATTGATATGTAACAAGATTCAATCACAGGGCTTGAAAACGAGCAAAAAATATTCCATATCAGTTTTTAAATCAGTTGATGAACACTGTTATCTCAGCTTAGGGGCATACCATAAAGAAGACAAAAACAAGAGATTCTATTCAATTTATCAAATAAACGGATTGATATTTAATAAGCATGGCTTAAATGATCTATCTCTACAGATAATGGAAGGTAATTTTAGGATTAATGCTGGAGCAGTTGGTAAAAATTGGGAAACCATAGATAATCTAAGAGTCGAAAGGGGGGATTCCATCAGTATATCTTTCTATTTGGAAGATGACACCTCCGCATTTGATCCCCATCCTGATATTATAATACCTAAGAAGAATAAATAAACAAAAGGAAATGATGCTGGTTGTTAGAGGTGGGCTTTTGATATATCTCATCTTTTCCGTTTTTAGCTGCAGACTTGGTGAAAACGATACTATTATCAAAGGAAAAGTTATTGATAGTAGCGACTCTCCCATTGAAAATGTCACGGTACTCCTAAAGAATAAAGACTCTTTGGAATATCCTGAACATTATATTCAAGGAGCTCTATCTGATAAAAATGGAAAATTCAAACTGGAAATAAAGGGAGAATTAAGTGATTTTGTTCTTTATGTTGGCAAAATACGATACAAAGAGCTGATAATCAAAAACATAAAATTGAAATTAAAAGACCATGAGGTGGTCTTACTAGAAGATAATTCAGAACATATTGATTATATCCCGAAAAATTGAAATTTCTAGTTATTATTAATATTGGCTAAAAATAATGTAGAGAGTTTAAAATCAAGTAATACAAAATATACTTTTTACCATTTGCACAACTGTACTCTGGCAGTATAGCCGGAGGCACCGGTAAAGACACCGAACCCTTTGTAGAAGTGGGCGAAGGAAATTTTGGTGGTACCGGAACGGATGGTATATTAAAGGCCATTGCCCTTACGGGCAAGAGCGCCGACTGCCCAGAGGAGGAAACATTGTTGCCCATTAATGAGGAGGATGAAGACAAAATCATCAACAACCTTACAGGGAAGGCAAAGTGTGTTTATGATAAGTTGTCATCTTTAAGTACTAATTTTACAGATGCAATTCAGAAATTTGATGGAGATTTTCCTGTAGCCCATTTGATATATTCAATGGATTATAATTTACCTAACAATACTACTGCTGTTACAAATAATTCAGGTAAATATGCAATCGAGATAAGAATCAATGGTAACATACAAAACCAGAGAACCGTACTTGGTTTAGCAAGAACTTTCGCCCATGAAACCATCCACGCAGAGTTATATCGAAAAGTTAGATCCGTTGGAGGAATGGTTTCCATTGATGATTTCCCCGGTATTTATGATTATTATAGGAGATATGTGAAGGATTGGCAACACCAACAAATGGCAGCGCATTATCGTTCGGCGATAGTGGACATTTTAAAAGAGATGGATAGTAATCAACATTCAGATCAGTTCTATGACGATCTTGCATGGGAAGGATTGCACAATACAGTAGCGTGGAATAGTTTGTCAAATTCGGAGAGAACTCGAATAACCAATGTTATAAGTAACTTTAAGCTTATAGGAAACAAAAATTGCAACTAATGAGAAGAATAATTTTTTTACTATCCATACTTTATTGTTCGGTTTCAATGTCACAAAACAGTAAAGTGAACATTGATTTTAATATATCGGACAGTAATTTTAGCACCAAAAAGTATTTGGATAATGATGGCTGTGCGCATTTTTATATTGAAAAAGAACATTTTAAGGCAAATGACTCCCCTGAGACCATCAACTTAAAAAAGTTAAACAGTATTAATTTAATTGATTTAGATAAATTTATTGATGTCTCGGATTCAAAAAGAAAAAATCTAATAAAAAAAGGTGAAAAAGACGGTATGATTAAGCTTTTATCAAATGAAGAAGTTTTTGATACCATCTATTTGTACGAAAAAGCTAAAGACAATAAAGTTTTGAAATATAGGGTCATATGGGTTGATGAAATTATCGATTAATAATACTGTTGACCTGCTAAAATCCCCGCTAGCACGAGCATGATGCTCGCACCAGCAGGGGGAAAATACCTTGCTGCCCATTAATGAGGAGGATGAAGACAAAATCATCAACAACCTTACAGGGAAGGCAAAGTGTGTTTATGATAAGTTGAACTCCACAAACTTAACCGAGTTAGGAATAATTCAGAATACCTACATTGCATTTAATGATGAACTTAATCACAACGCATATTATCTTACCTATAATTTGGGAAAATTAAGCCCCAACAGTGACGGTACAATACCTAATGGGATCACAAAATTTCTTTATCAAAACAATTATGAGATTATTTTGAATACTAATCAGATAGATAATCGACCACCTATTGATATAGCTAGAACGATATTGCATGAGAGTATTCATGCATTACTTTTAAAGCATCAATTTGGAGATGGCCAAGATTCATTTGTAGAATTATTCAAAAAGTACATAAAGGCCACTACTGGAACCAATGATTTACATCATTCAATAATGAGAGATAAGTATGTAATACCTATTGCCAAGGGATTACAAGCATTCGATAACTCATCCGAAAATTTTTCATATTACGAAAATTTAGCTTGGTCTGGTTTGCACCAAGAGTTAAATGAAGTACAATTAAATAATGTTGTAACCGCTCTACAAAAAGCATATGCAAAAGGAATAGATTGTAATTAATTTATTATGAAAGGAAAATATTTTATTGGAACTATTATAGCTGTCTTTTTGGTTATTGTTGTATTAATCACATATAAGCTTCTAGATTATTATCCTCGAGAAGAAATATATGTCCATATAGAAGATACCGATTCATTTCCAATTATAATCAACTTGTATAATAACGAACATATAGAAATGAGCCCTATTGAGAACCCTGAAAGATATTCTTATGGTTCAAATTCAACTAACAAAACCATTACTCTTGACTCTTTGACTGAATTTTTTAGGCATATGGCACCTCCTCAAATAATAGAGCATGATGTATATGTTGTACAACAAAATTTAAATGGGAAAAAAAGAGTTATTCCAGTGAAATTGGCTTATGTGCTTGTGGATTAATAATGTCATGCAAAAGGAGAAAAATGTCCTTAATCTTAATACATAAGAATATGAAAGGAATAAAATATTTAATCTGCGCCGTTGCAATTCTCTTTAGCTTGAACTGTAAAAGCACTTCCGGTATTCAAAATATAACATTGGAACAATCCGAAGTAATCAATGCATATTTTGAAAACAGAAAGGAGAAAAAATTGTTTTTCAAATCTTTGGTCAAACCTTCCAGCAGTTCAACATTAGTTGATTTAATCAACTACAGTGAATTGAATAGTTCCCATGATATCATTGAAAAAAAGTTTGGTGTCGAATTTAGAAAAATTTTTGACAAAGAGGAGATGATAAGGCTTAAACGAAAAGCTCAATCAGTTGAGAAAATAAATTTTAATAAAGGGATGCTCGATAACATTACAATCTCTAAAAAACATGATTTTAATACTTTGACTCTCTCTGTGCCCATTTTATCAAATGATGGGAATATGCTTTAATGTATGTAGAAAGCACGGGAGGTGGAGATTTGATAGTTTTCAAAAAGATTGATGGAAAATGGAAGGCCAATTATGTCCTAAGTGATTGGATTTCTTGAAAGAGACAATGGTAAATTTGCTCACTAAAGATACATAAATCTACTCATGAATTCAATTTCGTGGTATTTAGTTTTATCGTGCTTAATCGCTCAGACAATGGTTATTGATGAAAGTGTTTTATGCAAATCGTTCTCAGATGTGTTTAAAGATTCTACTTACATAGAATTAAATATGAGCAATTCTGTAGATTCTGGTCTAACATCCTACGACTATTGCACAGTTGATGGGATGGCAGGGCAATATCATTTTTTAGGATTTCCTGTAGAAAAGGTAGCTGCCAAAGTAGAATTGGGCGAGGATAAAAATTTCAAAGAAATTCTTGTAATACTTAAGATATGGGATGCGGAACAGTTCTATCAAAAAGTTGTCGGTAAATATGGAATACCCAATACTTCTAGCTTATCTAAGTTTTATCTGGAAAAGCACGGGTTTAAATTACCAGTTGAAGTGAAAAAGGATTCTTTGGGTAAATATTATGAACAAATACCAAAACCAGAGGTAAAAGACTTCCATGAGATTCAAAGTTTGGCGTGGTACGATATTAACAAGAAAAACAATGGTGTTTTAACAGACCTTTTGATTAAAAATAGGACAAATCCCGCCAACAATTTCCAAGAAAGAGAAATCTGGGTTTCTTTTAAACGTGCTAGGTGATTTATTTTATTATTGCAACGATAGTATTTGTGGTTGTTCTTTACATTTTGGGAGTTGAAAAGACTTTAACCTCTACAATGGAGTGGAAGTCTTTTAAAATTAACCCAAGGGTATTGGTCATTTCGGTCTTGCTATATGGATTGGCTTTATATATTTTATACAAGATTAAAATGTAGGTTGGATAATTTCATAGAACTTAAGTAAACGGAATCGTAAACCAATAAAATAGAAAAGGCCACCCAATCGGTGGCCTTTTTGTTTTTCTTAGGATAATAAGGTTTAGGTAGTAACGGCTTTTACGTAACTTGTAGCCACCTAATCAAGGTCTTTAAAGAAGCAACAGCTATTGAATCCACTTAAGAGGCTTTTTAAACAAACGTTCATCTACGGTATGGCAACAGTGTTGCCACGGGTGCTATCTTTTTTATTGGTGCCCTTGTATACATCGGTAATGGACCCGGAAACCTATGGCGAGATTTCCGTCATATTTTCATGGTTTGCTATTTTTAACACAGTGCTGGCCTACGGTATGGAAACAGCATTTTTTCGGTTTTTCAACAAGCATCTGAACAAAGAGCTTGTGATTTCCACGTCGTTGATTTCGTTATTGGTATCCTCTTCCATCTTTTTTGCGGTCGCGTTGATGTTCAAGGAAACCTTTGCTTCGGTAATCGATGTTCAAGAGTCCCTGATCATCTATATTATCCTTATTTTGGTATTGGATGCGTTGGCCATAGTGCCATTCGCTTGGCTCCGAGCGAATGAAAGGCCCTTGAGGTATTCCATAGTTAAGGTCGTAAGCGTTGCCATAAACTTGTTTCTCAACATTTTTTTCCTGATTCTCTTGCCAGAAATGGCAGAAAATGGACCATCATTATGGTCTAAAATATACAGACCCGATTTTCAAATTGAATATGTCTTCATCGCCAATGTCATTTCGAGTGGGGTAGCCTTTTTGTGGGTGAGCGGCATCTATTTTGATAGCAAATACAGATTTGATAAACAGTTGTGGAAGGAAATGCTCAAATATTCCCTGCCCATAATGTTGGCAGGTATCGCATTTACCGTGAACGAAGTGTTCGATCGTATTCTGTTGGACCGATTATTGCCCCAGGACATAGCCAAGGCAGAAATCGGAAAATATTCGGCCTGTTACAAATTGGCGGTATTCATGACGCTGTTCGGAACTGCTTTCCGTTTGGGTGTGGAACCGTTCTTTTTCAGTCATGCCAACACCGAAAATCCAAAAAAGGCGTATGCCCAAATCACCAATTACTTTGTAATCATGGGAAGCCTTATATTTTTAGGGGTGATGGTCTTCATAGACCCATTGAAGAGACTATTGGTAAGGGATGCAGCATTTTGGGATGCCATGGATGTGGTTCCTATTATACTGCTGGCAAGTTTTTGCTTGGGAATCTACCATAACCTGTCCGTTTGGTACAAGGTAACGGATAGGACCAGGTTCGGGGCCTATATCTCGTCCGTAGGAGCGGTGCTTACACTGGCCATAAACTTTGTTTTTATTCCCAAAGCAGGCTATATGGCTTCGGCCTGGGCTACATTAGCTGCCTATGGCAGCATGATGGCGTTGTCCTATTATTTTGGAAGAAAGTACTACCCCATACCCTACAACATGCGTAAAATCGTATTCTATCTTTCGGTTTCTCTTGTATTCTCAATACTTTCGTTCTATGTTTTTAATAGAAATTTAATAGCCGGCAGCATACTACTTTTGTTATTTTTGGGGTTAGTATATAAAATGGAAGGAGATAAACTGAGAAGTATATTTATAAAACGTGAAGATTAAAATTATCAATAAATCGGGCCATAAGCTGCCACATTACGAGACCCTTGCCTCGGCGGGGATGGATTTAAGGGCGGATTTGGAATCACCTATAACATTAAAACCCTTGGAAAGGACCATAGTTCCCACGGGATTGTTCATAGAGCTTCCTGTTGGCTACGAAGCTCAAGTGCGGCCACGAAGCGGATTGGCGGCAAAAAAGGGAATCACGGTACTCAACGCGCCCGGGACCATCGATGCCGATTATCGTGGAAACGTAGGGGTCATTTTGGTCAATCTATCCAATGAGGATTTTACCGTGGAAAATGGCGAGCGCATCGCCCAAATGGTCATCGCCAAGCACGAACGCGCCGAGTGGGAAGAAGTAGAGACCCTTTCGGATACCGATCGGGGCGAAGGCGGCTTTGGGAGTACTGGCACCAAATAAAAAAGGATGTCAGGTCGAGCGCAGTCGAGACCTTTTAAATAGAGTATAACTTTAAAAAATACCCGCCTTCGCAGGCGTGTGACATATGAAAATAATCGTTCCAATGGCGGGAAGAGGATCCCGTTTAAGACCACACACCTTAACAGTTCCAAAACCGTTGATTCCCGTTGCTGGAAAGCCTATCGTACACCGACTGGTGGCCGATATTGCCAAAGTGTTGGGGGAACCCATCGAGGAAGTCGCCTTCATTCTGGGCGACCCGGCCTTTTTTGGTGATGATGTAGTGGAGAGCCTTATGGAACTGGCAGATGAACTAGGGGCCAAAGGATCCATTTACAGACAAGATAAACCGCTGGGAACAGGGCACGCCATTATGAGCGCCAAAGAGTCCTTGAGCGGCCCTGCGGTGATCGCGTATGCCGATACCTTGATCCGTGCCGATTTTGATCTGGACAAATCCGCCGATAGTGTTATTTGGGTAAAACAGGTAGAACATCCGGAGGCCTATGGCGTGGTCCAGTTGAACGAAAGCAACGAAATAATCGAGTTGGTAGAGAAGCCACAGGAGTATATATCGGACCTTGCAGTAATCGGCATTTATTACTTTAAGGATGTTGGAGTGCTAAAAAATGAACTTCAGCACGTTCTAGATCACGATATTACCCATGGAGGCGAATATCAAATCAACGACGGTATCAAACGCATGATGGAGAAGGGCATGAAATTTGTTCCAGGTAAAGTGGACGAATGGATGGACTGTGGAAACAAGAATGTGACCGTAGAGACCAACCAGCGCATGCTCGACTTTTTGGAGAAAGAAGGCGAAAATATGATTGCTGATACCGTTGTCCAGGAAAATGCCAACATCATAGAGCCCTGTTTCATC
The DNA here is from genome assembly GCF_033441595.1 of Flagellimonas crocea. Classification (NCBI taxonomy): domain Bacteria; kingdom Pseudomonadati; phylum Bacteroidota; class Flavobacteriia; order Flavobacteriales; family Flavobacteriaceae; genus Flagellimonas; species Flagellimonas crocea. The sequence continues at coordinate 781,310 of NZ_JAUZVX010000003.1, forward strand.
GGTGAAAATGTAGTTCTTAAAAATACGACCGTTGGGCCATATGTGTCCGTTGGTGCAAATACCGTTCTGGAAAATTCCACAATCAAGAATAGTTTGATCCAGAGCAACAGTAAAATCACCAATGCCAATCTGGACAATGCCATGATTGGCAACCATGTAGTGTACAATGGTAATTTTGAGACCATTAGTATTGGAGATTATTCCGTTTTGGAATAACTTTAGAATAGATTTTTTAGTTTGATGGGGACTTAGGATGTTATGAAAAAAGAACTTCTTGTTTGGATGGTAATGGGAGCATCATTTTTGGTGCATTACGATACCTATGCCCAAGAAGAACAGGAAAGTGCCGATGTCTATCTCGAAGAATATACCGATGAGTTTCAAGAAAACTTCTTTGAAGCATTAAAGCAAAAAGGCATTCAGAACTACGACAGGGCAGTGGACTTGTTTCTAAAATGCAAGCAACTGGAGCCCGACAACAGTGTAGTGGACTATGAACTGGCCAAGGCCTATATGCTGGACAAAAAATATGTGCAGGCCCAAGAATATGCAATAGAGGCCCTGTTATCGGAACCCACCGACTATTGGTATTTGGACAACTTGCTGACCATTTTGGAGAAACAGGGAAGCCCCGTTGAGACCATAAAACAAAAAATACCATACGAGAACAAAAAGCTGCAGCAGAACATGGCCGTCTCCCTCTTTAAAATGAAAAAGTATGGGGAAGCTTCCAAGGTACTGGACGATATAGAGAATTCGCAATTGAAATCGGAACTAAATCGCAAAATAAACGACTCGCTTCAGCAAGATAGAAAACCTGAAATAGTACCGGTCGTTGAAAGCGAAACGGACTTGAACGATCCGGTAGCAAAGCTAAAGGCTGGAATGGAGCAATTGATTGCAGCATCTAATTTTAAAAAGCTGTTGAGCGATTCCCAAGAGGCGTTGGATGCCTATCCGCTGCAACCCTATTTTTATTACGCCTACGGAACGGCCCTGAACAACACGGGCAATCCGAACAAAGGAATAGAGGTTTTGGAAAGCGGTCTTGACTATCTTTTGGATGATGAAGGGTTGAAAAATAAAATCTACAAGCAGCTTTCAGAAGGATATTCCAAAATAGGGAATACCCAAAAAGCGAACGAATATTTGAACAAGATCAATTCAGGATTATAATGAACCTATATAAGAGCATATCTAGAATCAGCTTGATAGTAGCCTTTCTTCTTACACTTGGTGCCTGTAAAAGTACCAAGTCCATTACGGGAGGAGAAATCAATCCAAAGTTATCAGCAAAGAACATCATCAATGCACACTATTCCAATGAGCCCAAGTTCAAGACATTGAGGGGGCGGGTCAAGATTGACTATACCAACGGTGACGATTCCCAAGGGGTAAACGTGAGCCTTCGTATGGAAAAGGATAAGGTAATTTGGATGAGCGCACCCCTCGGTGTGGTAAAGGCACATATTACACCACAAAAGGTATCGTTCTATAACAAGCTCCAAAACGAATATTTTGATGGCGACTTTAGTTATTTGAGCGATATGCTCGGGACGGAATTGGATTTTGAAAAAGTACAGAACCTGTTACTCGGGAATGCCGTTATAGATTTGCGAAAAGAAAAGTTCAGCTCGGAAGTGAATAATGGTAACTATCAATTAAAGCCAAAAGCTGCACAGGAATTCTTTAAGATTCTTTTTCAGTTAGAGCCCAAAAACTTCAAAATAGCCTCACAGCAAATTTCACAGCCGCAAAGTTCAAGACAGTTAATGGCGGCATATACCTATCAGGATATTTCTGGTAAAATATTGCCCGAGGATATCAAAATAGTGGCAGAGGAAAAAGGGGAGCTAACGACCATAGATTTGAGTTTTCGTAACTTGGAGCTTAATAAACCCATGAGTTTTCCGTACAAAGTGCCCAATGGATATGATAAAATTACATTAAAGTAATATGAAAGGTAAAATTTCATATTGTATTTACTATCTGATAGTTACTTTTTTTATTTCAGTAAGTTCCTTTGCGCAAACCAGTGAACAAAAGGCTTTGGAGTCCAAGCGGGAGCGTCTTCAGGAAGAAATCAAGGAAATCAACAGATTGCTCTTTGCCGAAAGGAAGGAAAAAGGTACGGTTCTGGACCAAATGGAGGCGTTGGACAGCAAAATAAACGTTCGTCAAGAATTGATTCGCGTCACCAACCAACAATCGAATTTGCTCAACAGACAAATTAATGTAAACATTAGAAACATAAGTAAGCTCAGGGAAGATTTAAACGTGTTGAAGGAAGACTATGCCGAGCTCATTCAAAAAACGTATCAGAACAAATCCCAAAGTAACCGATTGATGTTTTTATTGTCGGCCGAAAACTTTTATCAAGCCTATAAAAGGTTGCAGTATATGCAACAATATGCAAAGCATCGTAAGAAGCAGGGTGAAGGAATAGTTGAAAAGACTCAGGAGCTTACCCAATTGAATCAGGATTTGGTACGTCAACGAAAGGAAAAGGACCAACTTATTGCGGAGAATCAAAAAGCGAAGGCGGAACTGTCCAAGGAAATTGAGTCGCAAAGGAGCCTATTAACGAGCATAAAACAAAATGAGGCGAAATACACCGCAGCGATTGCCGAAAAGCAAAAAGAAGCCCGTAAAATTGATCGTGAGATAGAAAGAATGATCAAAAGCGCGATAGCAAGCTCCAATAAAAGCTCCGGCAATTCTGCAAGCAGTGCCACGTTTGCAATGACACCCGAAACCAGATTGCTGGCCGATAATTTTACTTCCAACAAAGGAAGGTTGATCTGGCCAGTGGAGAAAGGGGTTAAAAGTCAGGGATATGGGGTGTATGCGGATAAATTGTACCCCGGCATTAAGCACAGAAACAACGGAGTTACCATTACCACCGATAAAGGCAGTATAGCAAGGGCCATTTTCGAGGGTGAAGTCATCGCAATTTTATCCGTCCCTGGCGGAAACAAGGGGGTACAAATAAAACATGGAAACTACATCAGTACATACTATAACCTATCCAATCTCTTCGTAAAAAAAGGGGATAAAGTGGCTGCCAAAGAGGCATTGGGAGAAATAAATACCAATCGGTTGGACGGCACCACAAAATTGAAGTTCTATTTGTACAAGGACTCCAATCGCCTGAATCCTGAAGATTGGATATATCAACTCTAACACTATGAAGAAAATTACAGATTTACAAGGATCCTTTGAACTGCACAATGGGGTCCAGATGCCCTATTTTGGATTGGGCGTGTACCAATCCGAGGATGGTAGCGAAGTGATCAATGCAGTAAAAGCAGCTTTGAACCATGGTTACCGCCATATTGATACTGCGGCCATTTATGAAAACGAGGAGGGCGTTGGCACGGGTATCCGTGAAAGCAATGTGGACCGAAAGGATGTTTTTTTAACAAGCAAGGTCTGGAACACCGATCAAGGCTATGATGCTACTTTAAAGGCTTTTGACGCCAGTTTGGAGCGTTTGGGAACCGACTATCTTGATTTGTACCTCGTACATTGGCCCAAAGGCGAAATTTCGAAGGAAACTTGGAAGGCACTTGAAAAATTATACAAGGAAAATCGAGTAAGAGCCATAGGCGTGAGCAATTTTCTGCAGCATCATTTGGAAGATTTACTGACCTCCGCCGAGATCGTTCCGATGGTCAACCAAATGGAATTCCACCCCTATTTGGTGCAACAGGACTTGATTGATTTCTGCAATTCCAAAGGAATTCAATACGAAGCGTGGTCTCCGTTGATGCAGGGAAATATCTTTGATCTGGACGTTATGAAAGAACTGGCATCAAAATATAAAAAGACCATCGCTCAGGTCGTGTTACGATGGGACCTTCAAAAAGGTGTGGTCACGATTCCAAAATCATCCAAAAAAGAACGTATTGTCGCCAACTCCGACCTTTTCGATTTTGAATTATCAAAAGAGGACGTAGAACTGCTCGATGGATTGGAAAAAGGCAAACGGTTTGGCCCCGACCCTGATAATTTTGCTTTTTAAGTATTAAGAAGTAAAAAGCGCTTTGAGCTCCGTAGCATCCGCAGGCTTCATTTTACCGGCAAGCACCAAACTCAACTGTTTTCTCCTCAGAGCGGCAGCAAAACGTTCCTTTTCCAAGTCGGTTTCTGGGTCTAATTCGGGTACTTCGGTTGGTTTCCCGGTATCATCTACCGCAACAAAGGTGTAAATCGCCTCATTGGCCTTGGTACGCTCTCCCGTAAAGCGATCTTCGATCCAAACATCGATAAAAATCTCCATGGAAGTATTGAATGCGCGAGAAACGGCCGCTTCAACGGTTACAACACTGCCCAAGGGCACCGCTCTGTTAAAAGCTACGTGGTTCACCGAAGCGGTCACAGTGATTCGCCGGCTGTGCCTACGGGCCGCAATACTGGCAGCTCGGTCCATACGGGCCAATAGTTCCCCGCCAAAAAGATTGTTGAGGGGGTTGGTTTCACTGGGCAACACCAAATCGGTCATTACCGTGCGGGATTCACTGGGTTTTTTAGCGCGCATACCTTTAAATTTTGCGCAAAGATATTGAAGTGTGGAATGGTTTTAAAGGAAAGCGGGATTATTTCTCGGAAAGCAACCAAGCATCCCTTGAATCTTCGGCTTTTACCTTTCTTAAAAAGGCGAGTGCCTCTTTTGGTTCGTCAAAACTATCGTAGGCCACTTGGTGAAGTCCATACTTGTTCACGCCCAAGTAAAAGGCATTGTACCCTTTATTCTTGAGTTGCGCTACTTTTTTGTCGGCATTTTGCTCCTCACGAAAAGCGCCGGCAATTACATGGTGCTTGCCCAATCGCTTTTTTGTCACATTAATGTTGATGGCCGGGAGCTCCAAAGGAGCACTTTCAAAAAACGTGGCCTCTTGGATCAAACGGGAAACCTCCTGTTGGGCATCTTGCTGAGCGGCCACTTCTTTCTGTTGAAGGTCGCCATAAGTGCTATAGGAAGTTACACCCAAAGAAACGGCCAATAAAAACACGGCAGCATATTTTAACCAAGGCCTGAAAGATGTCTGTTCCCTTTTCTCCGGAGTGATGATAAAAGGAATACGCTCCTCAAGCTCTTCCACCTCTTCTTTGATCACTTCTCTCTGGATAGGAGTCGCAGCAAAAGTGGATAGACCAAAGGAAGATGTCAAAAAGTTGATTTTTTCCTCAGGTTGGAACTGGATGCGCTGCTCGCTGTTGTGCCACAACTTACCAATCCCAAAAAGCTCAATGCTTTCGCCCTGTGCCAATTTGGAGTTCCAATCTTTGGCAATGTTTTCCACTTCCTGAAGCATATCTTCATACCCCAAGTTCTTTTCTTTGGAAATATGGGATACCAACAAACCATCATTTTTGGAAAGTTGGGCGTTAAAGGATATGGTCTTGCTTGGAGGCACCAAAGTATTGGTTGCCAAATCAATTTCTGCGGATTTACCGTGGGCCAAGAAAGCCCCAAAACCAGGTACTACAACACAATTGTAATCGAACAACAATTTTTCTATGTATGAATCTATCCGCATAGGCACAAATATTGTAAAAAATGAGACAGTACAAAATAAGCCGGATAACTTTTTATTAACATTTGAAAATCTGTATTTTGTGGACAACTTTGACTCCCAAATCAAATGACTGAACCTGAAATTATTGCGGTCTTGCGGCTGCAAAAAATTCCGAATATCGGAGATGTTACCGCTAAAAAATTAATTGCCCATTGTGGAAGTCCATCGGCCATTTTTGAGGACAAGCTGTATCACCTTTTAAAAATCGATGGCATAGGAAAGATGACCTTAAAGGGTCTTTTTGATACTATCCATTTGGAAGAAGCCCAAAAAGAGTTTGAATTTCTATCCAAAGAGGAAATTGACATCTCTTATTTTATGGATGATAATTACCCTGCCCGATTGAAACATTGCGTGGACGGGCCGATTTTGCTTTTCCAACGGGGAAATATCAACTTGGACAATCAAAAGGTCATCAGTGTGGTCGGGACCAGGAATGTGACCAACTACGGAACATCATTCTGCAATCAATTTATTGAAGAATTGGCGCCGCTGAACCCAGTAATTGTAAGTGGGTTGGCCTACGGGGTGGATATTGCCATCCAAAAAGCAGCAATGGACCATGGATTACAGACCATTGCCTGCATGGCGCACGGGCTCAATCAAATCTATCCCAAAGTGCACGCCAAATACCAATCCAAGATTGAACAAAACGGGGGTTTTATGACTGAATTCTGGAGCAACAGTCAACCTAACCGTGAAAATTTTCTCAAACGCAATCGTATCATCGCAGGAATCAGTGAAGCGACCATTGTAATCGAGTCGGCCGAAAAAGGAGGCAGTCTGGTAACGGCGGATTTGGCCCACGGCTACCATCGCGAAGTATTTGCTGTGCCGGGCAGGGCGACCGATAAATGGAGCAAGGGCTGCAACGACCTCATCAAATATCAAAAAGCACACTTATTGACCTCTGCCGCCGAGCTGGTTTACCTCTTGGGATGGGAAATTGAGGAAGAAAAACAGAAAAAAACCGTCCAGAAACAGCTGTTCATCGAGTTGGACGAAACAGAACAGTCAATCTACTCTTATTTACAAGTGAACGGAAAACAACTGCTGGACACCGTTGCTTTGGAGTGTAATCTACCCATTTTTAAAGTTTCTTCCACTTTATTGAACATGGAAATGAAGGGGGTGATCCGACCATTGCCCGGTAAAATGTTCGAGGCGGTGTAGTTGATGTCATACTGATCGCAGCGAAGTATCTCTGCTCAACAAAAAGGAAAGATTCTTCATTCTCGTTTTGCTCGGATTCAGAATGACAGGAGATCGAAGAGATATTTTAATACCCCAATTTCTCTCTAACCCGTCCCAAAACTCCATTGGCAACATTTCGTGCTTTTTCTGCTCCAAAGGCCAAGGCTTCGTCCACTTCGTTTTTGTGGTTCATGTAGTATTCAAACTTTTCGCGGGGCTCTTCAAACTTTTCCACGATGAGCTCGTACAATGCCTGCTTGGCATGGCCGTAGCCATAGTTCCCCGCCAAATAGTTGGCGCTCATTTCCTCTATCTGCTCCTGGGAAGCCAATAGTTTGTAAAGGGCAAAAACATTGTCCTTGCTTGGATCCTTGGGTTCTTCCATGGGAGTACTGTCCGTAACAATGCCCATAATCTGTTTGCGCAACTTTTTGTCCGGCTGGAACAAATTGATGAGGTTCCCACGGCTTTTGCTCATTTTTTCGCCATCGGTTCCGGGCACGTACATGGTTTGCTCATGCACTTTGGCTTCGGGCATTACAAAGGTTTCGCCCATTTGGTTGTGAAATCGGGCGGCTACATCGCGTGTCATTTCCAAATGTTGCAGCTGGTCTTTCCCTACGGGAACAATATCGGCATCGTAAAGCAAAATATCGGCGGCCATCAACATAGGATAGGTAAATAATCCGGCGTTTACATCTTCCAACCTGTCGGCCTTGTCCTTAAAGGAGTGGGCCAACGTCAACCGTTGATATGGAAAAAAGCAGCTGAGGTACCAGGCCAGTTCGGCAGTTTGTGGAATATCGCTCTGTCTGTAGAAAACGGTTTTTTCAATATCTAGGCCGAATGCGAGCCAAGCTGAAGCTATGGCGTAGGTATTGTTGCGTAGTAGTTCCCCATCCTTGATCTGGGTAAGCGAGTGCATATCCGCAATAAAAAGGAATGAATCGTTTTTTGGATCCTGTGCCATTTCAATTGCAGGAGAAATTGCTCCTAAAATGTTACCTAAGTGCGGGGTGCCGGTACTTTGTATTCCGGTCAGAATTCGGGCCATGCGAAATTTTTGCTGGTAAAAGTAAGCATCCCGAACGTATAAAAAAAGTGGGAAAGAGCGCTATGTTTTGAAAAAATGGAGCGTGCAAAATACTCGATTATAGCTTAAAATATTGAAATGCTTTACATTTGGAAGATGCTTGGAGCAATCAAAAATGCAGGACATGTTTTGTATAGGGTGTGGTTCTACGTCTTGGTCACTGTCCCCATTCTTTTGTTTTTTCCGTTCCTTTTGATCTTGACCTTTTCGGAAAGGACCTATCCCCAATTTTTTTGGATGGCCCGTAATTTTTGGGCGGTTCCCATTATGTACGGTATGGGCTGTTTTCCCAGAATTGTTCGCCAACAACGAATGGTAAAAAAGAAAAGCTATATGTTGGTGGCCAACCATACCAGCATGTTGGATATTATGTTGATGTTGATCGTGAGTCGAAATCCCTTTGTTTTTGTTGGGAAAAAGGAACTGGAGACCCTCCCCATTTTTGGATTTTTTTACAAAAGGGTCTGTATAATGGTGGACAGGGACAGTGTTAAAAGCCGTACCGGGGTCTATCGACGGGCACAAAGAAGATTGAATCAAGGGTTGAGTATATGTATTTTCCCAGAGGGCGGTGTGCCCGATGAAGATATTGTTTTGGACAAATTTAAGGACGGAGCCTTTAAAATGGCCATTGCCCACAAGATTCCGGTCGTTCCCATTTCTTTTCCAGATAATAAAAAGAGGTTTTCCTTTACTTTTTTGAGCGGAGGGCCGGGACGTGTCAGGGCCAACGTGCACAAATTTTTTGAGACCGGGATTTTAAGTATTGAGGACACTTCTACCCTAAGGGAGGAGGTAAGGGAGGTAATCTTGGCCGACCTAAGTAAGGATTAGACCACTTTTAGTGGTATACGTACAATCACTTTGGTACCAATAGGTTGGTTTTCTTGTAGGCTACTGAGATTGTATTTGATTACAAAATACAATCACAAAAAGCAGCCACATGATTTTAAGATTGCTCTTCATGCGTTATTTTAAGTTGGGCAGGGTCAAAGTTATATTACCAATCCATTTTTCACCGATTTTATGGATTTTGGTTTCATTTTTAATATCATAGCCCTTTACGGTATTGAGCAACTCTACCTGATCTTGCCATTTTAAAATACGTCCGCGATACTCTGGCGTGTTCTGGTTTTTGTTGTCGAATTCTTGGTATTGTAAAACAATAAAGACCTGCGAACTATCGGGCTTAAATGTAATTTTGAAGTGCTGTCCCTTTTTATGGTTGAACATGGAACGTTCTATTAAATTTTCAAAAAGGGTGTGGATAACAAAGGATGGGATTATGGCTTCTTGTAGCGCTTCGGATTCCTTGTCCAATGAAATTATGTAATCAAAGGAATCGTCGTACCGTAATTTTTGAAGTTTCAGGTACCAGTGGAGCATGTCGATCTCGTTGTACAACGATACGGTATCTTTCCCCAATTGTTTTAGGTAAAACCGGATAAGCCTACTAAAAGTAGAGAGATAGTCCAATGCCATTTTCTTTTTCTCGGAGGTTACGAAATATTGGATGGCATTAAGCGAGTTGAATACAAAGTGTGGGTTGAGTTGTGAATTGAGGGCACTAAGCTTGATCTCCAACATTTCTTCCCTGATTTTTAACAGTTTCTCCTGTTTTTCGATAACCTCTTTGCTGGCCCTTACACTCTTGATTTTTATGGCACAGATGGAGGCAATGGCGGAAAGCATTTTAAGGTGCCGCTCCGAAAAAAAATCTTTATCGGGGTGCTCACAATCAATAACACCATAAATCTGGTCGTCAAAAATGATGGGCACACAAATTTCAGAGAGCCGTATGGCATCATCTTCAATGTAGCGGGGATCCATTGAAGTATCATTTACAATTTCCGCTTTCCCGGTTTTTGCCACATGACCCGTTATGCCAGAGCCAATCGCGATCCTTACGGGGTTGTACAAGGTGTTGTCCCGTGGATTTTTTGGGCCATAAGCAGCTTTTTGTAGTAACTGGCCCTCTTTGTGGTCCATTTGGTAGATAACGCAATCCACGAAGCCCAATTTTGAAATACAGTTCTTGGCCAGATCCCATAGAATATCTTCTTCGTTTTCCTGTCCCATAAGCGATTCGGAAAAATAGATAAGAATGTCCTCGAATTGCTCGGTCATCGCATTATCAAAGGGTTAGTTAGTGTTTGTGGACGGAATGTAAGAAATTTACCGATAATTTTTGCAAAAAGGTATTATTAATTGGAACTGCCATTTTGAAAAATGATGCGTACAACATTATTCGTTTGGCGCCATTGGAATGTTGATTTCGACCTTGGTACCCATTGGTCGATTTTGGGCATCCATTTTGTCGATTATTTCAACTTTTCCCGATCCAAAATGCCATGATTCCAATCTGGTTGTGGTAACATCCAATCCCCTGGATTTTTTGTTGGTAGGATATACTCCCGTTGACTTATTGTTCGAGTTTCTCCCTACCCCGGTATCTTCAATGATGATCTTTAAGATACCAGTTTCTTCCTTAAAAGTAATGGAAAGTTCTTTTTTGCCCGATTTTTTGGGTAAAAGACCATGTATGATCGCATTTTCAACAAAGGGCTGTGAAATCATAAAAGGAATTTCTATTTCAGATGTGGAGAGTCCACCTTCTACATTTAGTTCATAGGAAAAGATTTTATCGAAGCGGAGCGATTCAAGTTCCAGATAATCTTTCAACATCTCTATTTCTTCCTCCAATGTACCGGTTCCCTCTACGGATGCTTCCAGGGCATTTCGGGTCATTCGGCTAAATTTGGTTAGGTAATTGAGTGCACTATCGTTCTTTTTTTGGAGAATAAGGTGTTGAATAGATCCAAGCGCATTAAAGATGAAATGGGGATTTATCTGAGCGCGGAGCGCCTTGTTTTTGTTTTCAATAGCTTCCTGCCTAAAGTACAATCCTTGGAGGTATTCGTTAAAGGCTTTGTAAGTAAGGCCATATGCAAAGAAAATAACTTCAAGGGTTGAGCCGATAATAAGCACAAAAGAGTTGCCATAGAGCATTGGATCGGATGTGGATCCTATATTCATGTAGTAATAGATAAAAATGCTCAACATATAACTACTTCCACCAAACAGAAAAATTGTACTGATCTTGTTCTTGTTGTAAATGAACAGATAGATCAAAAAGGATATGGTAATAAGAAAGGAAATGATCCTTAACGCTTGCATTAGGTAGATTTGGCCCAAATTATATTTAAAAGCAATAAAAAAGATATCCGTGATGAACAAAAACAGATGAATGTATATGCCTGTCTTGATAAACACATAGGCTCTGGGGTATTCCGTTTTTATATTGAGATAAAAAAGGACAAACAAAAGGTAAAGTATTCCCAAGAGGATAGTGTTCAGATCCAGAAGACCGCTGATCAAATATGAATGCGTCAACTGAAGTTTTTGTAGTAATATCAGTTCGCCTTGCAGTAGGTACACCATTATGGAGAGCACAAAGAACGAATAAAGGATGAACTCCATCTTACCAAAATAAATAAAGAACATGAGCATGGCAATGCTCATGATAAAACCTATCCCCAAATAGATATATATCGGGATGGATGATTTGATATCGTCCCATGTATAGGAATCCTGATTGGAGCTTTCTTGAATGCTGAACGTCCAGTTTTCCAACGATTCAAAAAATTTTATCCGCTTTACCTTCAAAAGCAAGTAGCGTTGGTCTATCAGTGAATTTCTTGGAAGGGAAATTTCACAATGATATATGGATGAACTTGTCCTCTCGCTTAATGTGTTGTCATCAAACTGACCGATAGGCTTTTCTAGTATGGCACCGTTTTTTTTATAATAAACGTGGCCGTAATCAAAACAGTTTAATCTTAAAAAATAGGTATCGTTTTTTGTAAAATATTGCGTCTCATTTTGAAAATCCAACAAGATCCAATACGTGTCTTTGGGATGGGTGCTGGCTTTGACTTGATCCTTGGGAAGGAATTTGTCCAGATTAAGATAGGCTTCTTCAAAACCCATTTGAGAATCTTGGGTCGGTAATACCCTGAAGGCAATTGAGTGTGCAGAAGAGGCGTTCGAAACTCGATTATGACTCGTTAGGTCATTCACAAACAGAAAAGTAGCGCAAATGGCAAGTAGGAGTTTTTGGGGGAAAACCGACATTTTCTTTATTTATGGATAGAATTGAAATTACATAAAATTAAGAAATGATCGATGGTCTTGGGGGAAATAAAAAACGCCCTAGAAAAATGTAGGGCGTTCCATTGATTGCATAAAGGAGCAATCTTCCTAACCAACTTCTTTAAAACTAGAACCTAAAGCTAAATCCACTGTAAACCCCTATGGAGTAGGGCTGAAAATTGCCGGAAACATTGGAAAACGTATTCAGTTGATATTTAAAAACAGGTTCAATATTGAATCTTATCTTTGGGTTGAACCTGTAATTAAGGCCCATACCCAGATTTGCACTAAAGTTCATCGAATTGATATTATTGGCCTCCCCCATTTCGGTGACCAGTTGCTCGGATTCCAACAATACGGAGTTGTCCACCAAAAAGAGCGAACTCACCCCACCGATCAGGTCCACCCCGAATTTTTTATCCAGAATGGCATAGTTTATTTCCAAAGGAACCTCAATGTAACCGAGTTGTTGGATCATTTTTCCATCAAGGACGGGAGCTTCCGTCAAAGCGATTTCCTTGGAATTGACCGCAAATGTGTTTTTGGAGCTTTCCCGGCTCTGGACTATAACGGAGGCTGCTTTTTCGTTGTAATCTATATTGGCTATCTTACTGGCTGCAGCGGCATTTAGGGTAGATGAAAACAACACATCGTTGGTGCTGTAGCCATAATTTACCCGATGGACCCCAGAGCGTATCTTCAGTTTTTCTCCGACCTCGTATGCTACGGTAACTCCATAACTTAAATTGAGTTTCCCGGATTTTGAATTGGACGAAAAATCAGGGCCTACGGGCGAGCCATCTCCTGCGGCATTAAAATATACCGGGGCCAATGATGGTCCTGCGGACCACTTTCCTCCCTTATTTTCCGCCACATCTTTTTCAAGGTCTTCCTGTTCTTGAATGGCGTCGTATATGGATTTTTTGCCTTCATCCGCTTTTACGGATTCATTGGATTCATTTTGGGCGATTGCTGCTTCATTGCCCTTAGCTTTCTCAATAATTTTTTCCGACGGTTTTTGCCCATCACGATTCATGGCAATGGCTTCCTTGGTTATGTTGTCCCTTTCCGCTTCGGCAGCGTTCTTGTCAATCACCCCAAGGTTGTCGGGCGCATCTTGCTTCTGCTGGGAAAATCGAGTACTGGCAACGTTGGATGCTGTGTTTTCTGAAACTTGGTCACCGTTATCATCATTGTTGAAAGGACTATTGGAAGTGCTGTTGTTCTTCTTTTTATCCAACTGTTCGCTGTTGTCAGTGGTATTTACAAGCGCATCTTTCTTTACATTGTCCAACGAATTTTCGGAATCTTCCGAATTGTTTTTCAAATTCTCGTGTTGCTCGGGCGTAACGGTGTTTTCTCTATTGGTGATGATTTGATCTTCTAAGGTTTCATCAGCAAACGGATTGATGGTCAATAACAGGATGGCCAGGGCCGCGGCGGCACCCCCAAGGCCCCACCATATTGGAATGGCCCGCTTCTTTTGTTTTCGTTTGTCCAAAGATACTTCAATGGCGCTCCAGACTTTTTCGTCCGGGACCTCTTGAAAGTCCTGAAAACGTTCCTTGAACAATTGCTCTAAATTCTTTTTCCCCATTGTCAGTCTATTTAAGCAATGTTTATTTTTGTTTTCTCTATTTTATCCCTCAAAATGGCTTTTGCCCTTGCCAAATTTGATTTTGAGGTTCCTGTGGATGTCCCCAACATCTCACTTATTTCTTTATGGCTGTAGCCGTCCAACACATAGAGGTTGAATGTCATCCTGTATTTGTGCGGAAGCTCTTGAATGTACCCCAATAGGGTGGATAGACTTATATCGGTGTCTTCTGTATCCACCTCTACTTCGTCCTCGGTGTTTTCTGAAACAACATTCAGATATTGGTCCTTTCGGTACTTCTGTAGCACGGTGTTAACGGTTATCCGTTTGATCCATCCTTCAAAAGATCCTTTAAAACCGAACTGATCAATTTTGTCGAATATGGTCATAAAACTATCGTGCAGATTGTCTTCCGCCTCCGTTTTATTCCGGGAATATTTAAGACACATACCGAAAAGAATACCGGAATATCTCCGGTATAGCTCGGCTTGGGCCTGTCGGTTCCCCTTTTTGCAATTCTGTATCAGTTCTTCAAGATCCAAATGTTGGTCAATTCTGGATTGTTGATATTAATTTGTGGGTTCCGATTCCACTAAAGGAACCGTGTATTCTAAATAAGTTGCATTTCCATCAGCATCATCGCCTGCGTAAAACCGGAAAACATAGTCCTTGTTATAGATAACATTGAACTTTAAGGTTGCCACCACTTCTTCCACCGCTTGTGTGCATCCTGTATTTTCATCGGATAGCACAGACCCGATTACTACCACATCGCGGCCAGTCTCTGCTGTCTGTGAAACGTCAAAACCTTCAAAAAAGGTACAGCCGTTGGGTCTTTGGTAGGTTACTTCAATGTCGTAGGTTTTACCGAACTCAAAAGATTCGGGCATATCTGCCTCAACAGTAGCCAGGGCAGTAAAGTAAAAATTTTGGGTATCGTCATCGATATCACAGGAAACCAACCACGAACATGCCACTATCAAAATAAGGGGCATTAGCATTTTTTTCATAATAAAATCCTTTTTATTCCCTAGATGTGCAGTATAAACAAGGGTTGCGTAGGATTTTCATAAGCAAAGGTTAATCTCCCGGAAAAAACGATAAAAGGTATTATTCGCTAACGGCCGATATGGCTTCTTTTATTTTTGCTTCCAATTCATCCGAAAGTTCGGGATTGTCCATCAAAAGTGCTTTAACGGCATCCCTTCCTTGGCCTAGTTTGGTATCGCCATAACTGAACCAGGAACCACTTTTCTTGATGATTTCATAGGCAACCCCCAAATCGAGTATTTCCCCGATTTTGGAAATCCCCTCGCCGTACATAATGTCGAACTCTGCAGTTTTGAATGGAGGGGCAACCTTGTTTTTTACCACTTTTACGCGGGTCTTGTTCCCCTGTACATCGCCATCAGTGCTCTTGATCTGGGTAGAGCGCCTAATGTCCAACCTAACCGAGGCATAGAACTTTAGGGCATTACCACCGGTGGTTGTCTCGGGATTTCCGAACATGACCCCGATTTTTTCCCTCAATTGGTTGATAAAGATCACGGTACATTTTGTTTTGCTGATGGTAGAGGTCAGTTTTCGCAAAGCTTGCGACATCAAACGGGCATGGAGGCCCATTTTGGAATCGCCCATTTCGCCTTCTATCTCACTTTTAGGGGTAAGCGCGGCAACGGAATCCACGATTACAATATCAATGGCGCCGGAGCGAATCAAGTTTTCTGTAATTTCCAATGCCTGCTCTCCATGATCGGGCTGGGAAATGATCAAGTTATCAATATCGACCCCCAATTTTTTGGCATAAAACCGGTCAAAGGCGTGTTCCGCATCAATAAAGGCAGCAATGCCTCCCGCTTTTTGAGCTTCCGCAATGGCATGTAGGGTCAAAGTGGTTTTACCGGAAGATTCCGGACCGTAAATCTCGATTACCCTTCCTCTCGGATATCCGCCTACACCAAGTGCAATATCCAATCCCAGAGAGCCAGAAGGAATCACTTCGACATCTTCAACAACGCTATCGCCCATTTTCATGACAGCACCTTTACCGTAGGTTTTGTCCAACTTGTCCAACGTAAGTTTTAGTGCCTTTAATTTTGCTTCTTTCTCTTTGCTCATGGTAAAAATTGTTAGGAAGGCTAAAATACCATTTCTTTCCACATGAAAAAAAGGGCACGCAACCTTTTTAATAACAATACATCTTAAGGGCACTAACTCATCTCCATAGAGCTGTTTAGGGCTCGGAATTGCTATGAGGAAGAAAATTCAGCTATGAAAAAAAATGGATTAAGGGGGCCTTCGCGGCCCTTTTAATTTACTCTCCCTTTAATTTTTATCTTTGCAGAAATTTTAGAACCATTCTTTAACTTAATAAGGTATAGCATGCAACTGTACAATACATTAAGTGCAAAAGAAAGGGAAGCCCTTATCGAGGAAGCCGGGAAAGAACGGCTTACCATCTCTTTCTATAAATATGCACGAATAGGCAACCCCCAGATTTTTAGGAACCATCTTTTTTTGGCTTGGAACGATATGGAGGTTCTTGGTCGAATTTATGTGGCCCACGAAGGTATAAATGCACAACTTTCCGTTCCTGCGGATAATTTTAATGTGTTCAAGGAACATCTGGACAGCATTTCATTTTTGGAAAATGTGAGGTTGAACATCGCCATAGAACAGGACAACAAGTCATTTTTGAAATTAAAAGTAAAGGTCCGTCACAAAATCGTGGCCGACGGCCTTAACGATGATACTTTTGATGTGACCAACAAAGGGATTCACGTGGGCGCGGAGCAGTTCAACGAGCTCATTGAAGACCCGAACACTGTTTTGGTGGACATGCGAAACCATTACGAGAGCGAAATAGGACATTTTAAAAATGCCATTACGCCCGACGTGGATACTTTCCGTGACTCCTTGGATATTATAGAGAAAGATTTGGCAGAGCACAAGGAGGACAAAAAGCTGGTGATGTACTGCACCGGTGGAATCCGATGCGAAAAGGCCAGTGCCTATTACAAGCACAAAGGCTTTAAAAATGTGTATCAATTGGAAGGTGGTATCATCGAGTACACGCGCCAAGTAAGGGAGAAGCAGCTGGAGAACAAGTTTTTGGGCAAAAACTTTGTTTTTGACCACAGACGGGGCGAGCGCATTTCGGATGAGGTCATTGCCCATTGCCATCAATGTGGCAAGCCGTGCGATACCCACGTAAACTGTGCCAACGAAGCTTGCCACCTACTCTTTATCCAATGCGAGGAATGTGCCGAGGCCATGGACAATTGTTGCTCCGTGGAATGCAAGGAAATCCATGCATTGCCCTATGAGGAGCAAAAGCGTTTGCGCAAAGGAAAAGGGGCCAGCAACAAAATATTCAAGAAAGGACGTTCCCCCGTTCTGAAATACAAGAACTAGTATTTCACTGCTGCCACAAATTGTGTTATATTTACAATTAGTAATTTTTATGAACCCTTTTTAAGGAAGTGCTTTAAATTTCCTTAAATCAAGATATTAAATATGGCGTGTAGCAGTTGTTCAACCGGCAAGGATGGACAACCGCGTGGTTGCAAGAACAATGGAACTTGCGGCACTGATGGTTGTAACAAGCTTACAGTCTTTGACTGGCTTTCCAATATGTCGTTGCCCAACGGTCAAAAACCCTTTGATTGCGTTGAGGTACGTTTCAAAAATAGTAGGAAGGAATTTTTCAGGAATACGGAGAATCTTACCTTGTCCATTGGCGATGTGGTGGCCACCCAGGCCAAATCAGGTCATGATGTGGGCGTGGTTACCCTGACCGGGGAATTGGTGCGTATTCAGATGAAGCGCAAAAAAGTTTCCCCTGATGATAAAACAATCCCAAAAGTTTATCGAAAAGCGTCCCAGAGGGACATCGATATTTGGCAAAAATGTAGGGATAGGGAAGAGGAAATAAAAAAGCGTTCCAGGGAGATTGCCATTTCTTTAAAACTCGAGATGAAACTCAGCGATGTTGAGTTTCAGGGAGACGGTTCCAAGGCCACATTTTACTACACGGCCGAGGATCGGGTAGATTTTAGGCAGCTCATCAAGGATATGGCCAAGGCATTCGGCATCCGGATAGAAATGCGACAAATAGGGTACAGGCAAGAAGCACAGCGCTTGGGGGGCATCGGTTCCTGCGGGCGAGAACTTTGTTGCTCCACCTGGTTGACGGATTTTAGATCAGTGAGCACTGCATCAGCAAGGTACCAGCAGTTAGCACTGAACCCCCAAAAATTGGCAGGTCAATGTGGAAAGCTCAAATGCTGTCTCAACTATGAGCTGGACATGTACCTCGAGGCACTCAAGGACTTCCCGCCCTCCGATTGTAAGCTAAAGACCAATAAAGGAATCGCATTCTGCCAAAAGGCCGATATCTTCAAAGAAACGCTATGGTTCTCCTACAAGGACGAACCGGCAACATGGCACACCTTGACCAAGGACCAGGTTTTGGAAATATTGGAACTGAACAAAAAGAACGAGAAAGTAGCAAGTTTGGAGGAGTACGCCGCGGATAATTTGCTCGAGGAAAAAGCGACTTTCGAAAATGTGGTCGGGCAGGACAGTCTTACCAGGTTTGACAGGCCTAGCAAGAATAAAAGAAGGAAGAAAAAGCGAAGAAAACCAAAATCTAAAGCGTCCTCCAATGCGAAATAATCTGTTGCTTCTTTTGGTGGCCGTCCTTGTACTGTCATCTTGTAATGATCTATTGGTCTATTCAGAATACAAACCGATAAAAGAAGGAAATTGGCAGATGGATGAAGCCGTGGACTTTCAATTTTCCGAATTGGATTCCACACAGACCTACAACATGTTCATCAATATAAGAAATGATGAGACCTTTCCTTTCAGCAACTTATTTTTGATTACCGAATTAGAATATCCTAGCGGCAACACCGTTAAGGATACATTGGAATACAGAATGGCCGAGCCCAGTGGTGAATGGCTGGGCAAAGGCTTTGGAAGTACCAAGGAAAACAAACTTTGGTTCAAGGAAAACATCGATTTTCCGAATTCTGGCGTATATAATGTGAAAATATCACACGCTATGCGAAAAAATGGCGATGTGGAAGGCCTTCATATTTTAGAAGGAGTAACGGATGTTGGTTTGGAAATAGAAAAAGCACCCAAATTATAATGGCAAAGACTCGTCAAAAAAAGCAGCAGCAAAATTTTCTTCCCTTTATAAAATGGTTTTGGATTTTATTTGGAGCCGGGGTACTCACTGTGGTCCTTATCTTTCTTTTGGCTTCTTGGGGAGCTTTTGGAGAAATGCCCACGTTTGAACGATTGGAAAATCCGGAAACCAATTTGGCAACCGAATTTATCTCATCCGATGGGGAAACTTTGGGGAAACTCTATTTGGATGACAACAGAACTTGGGTCGATTATGAAACGTTGCCCCAAAATGTGGTGGACGCCCTTGTGGCGACCGAAGATGCCCGCTACTACGAACATTCCGGGATAGATGCCAGGGGGTTTGCAAGGGCTTTGGCCTATTTGGGCAGCAAAGGTGGGGCAAGTACGATTTCCCAGCAATTGGCAAGACAACTTTTTGTAGGGGTAAGATCTAGGAACGTTTTTGAGGCCGTTACCCAAAAAATAAAAGAATGGGTAATAGCCACCCGTTTGGAGCGCAACTACACCAAACAGGAAATCATAGCCATGTACCTTAACATTTATGATTTTGGTTACAATGCGGATGGTATACGTTCTGCGGCTCGGATTTATTTTGGAAAAGAACCAGCGGACCTCAGAATCCAGGAATCTGCGGTTTTGGTGGGCATGCTCAAAAACTCATCGCTCTACAATCCCATGAGGCGGGAAGAACTTGTTTTTAACCGCCGCAATACCGTTCTGGGACAAATGGCCAAATATGGCTACATCACCCAAAAGGAAAAAGATTCGCTCCAGAGCCTGGAGATGAAGATCAATTTTAATCCAGAATCGCACCGTGAAGGTCTTGCTACCTATTTTAGGATGTACATGCAACGTTGGTTGAACAATTGGGTAAAGGAAAACCCTAAACCGGATGGTGAAAATTGGAATATCTATTTGGATGGATTAAAGGTATATACCACCATAGATTCCAGAATGCAACAAAACGCTGAAGAAGCTGTGCAAGAGCATATGAAGAATCTTCAAGATGCATTTTTTAGCCAGAATACCCCCAACAAAAACCCAACAGCACCTTTCTTGGGTTTGAGCAAAGGAGCTATCGATACCATCATAAAAAGAGCAATGAAGAGTTCGCCTAGATGGAGGAGCCTAAAGCGAGAAGGACTTTCCGAGAAAGATATCGAAGCAACTTTCCATAAAAAAGCAGAAATGACGGTGTTTGATTGGAACAGCGATTCCTACGAGAAAGATACCATTATGACTCCAATCGATTCCATCAGATACTATAAAACCTTCCTGCGTACCGCTATGATGTCCATGGAGCCACAAACAGGCCATGTAAAAGCTTGGGTGGGAGGAATTGATTACAAGCATTTTCAATATGACAATGTAATCCAAGGTGCAAGGCAGGCAGGTTCCTTGTTCAAGCCGTTTGTATATGCAGCCGCCATTGATCAATTAAGGTACTCCCCCTGTTATACCCTTCCGGATAACCAATATAGCATTGAGCCCGGGAAACACGGAAATATGGAGGCCTGGACACCTAAGAACTCCGATGGAAAATATTCCGGGGAGAACATGACCTTAAAGAATGCCTTGGCCAACTCTGTAAACACCATCACTGCACAACTTATTGATAGAGTAGGGCCTGGGGCAGTAGTTTCATTGGCCAAAAACATGGGAATTTCCAAAGAAATCCCAGCTGTTCCATCCATTGCATTGGGTGTAGCAGATGTAAGTGTGTATGATATGGTTGGCGCTTTTGGCACTTATGCCAATCAAGGCGTATACGTAAAACCTATAATGGTTACCCGTATCGAGGACAAAAATGGAAGCGTGTTGTACGAATACACTCCGGAAACCAAAGATGTACTTAGCAAAGAAGTGGCCTATGCCATGATCAATCTTTTGGAAGGAGTTACTTTATCAGGTTCTGGAGCAAGATTAAGGAACGATTATAATAAGAACAATTCCTTCTATAAAAAAGTAATTACAGGCTACCCCTACGAACTTACCAACCCTATTGCGGGTAAAACAGGAACTACCCAGAACCAAAGTGATGGCTGGTTTATGGGTATGGTCCCCAACTTGGTGACCGGTGTATGGGTAGGGGGTGATGACCGCTCTATACATTTTGATAATCTGACCTATGGTCAGGGAGCAGCTATGGCTCTTCCTATTTGGGGTCTGTATATGAAAAAGAACTATGCCAACGAAGAAATCGGTGTTTCCAAGGAAGCATTCGAGGCTCCGGAAGAGATGTCCATTAATTTGGATTGTTCCCAACAAAAAGAGGAGGATAAAATCGATACCGACGACGATTTGGATGATTTGGACTTCTAGTCCGATCTGTTTACAATAAAATAAAGCCCCAAGCATATCTTAATTTGCTTGGGGCTTTTTTATTTAAATCGTATTTTCAAGCAATCATAAATACGAATCATATGATCAATAAAACAGTGGCCAATGTAAGTGATGCCCTCAAGGGAGTGGAACATGGCATGACCTTTATGCTGGGAGGATTTGGCCTGTGCGGAATACCGGAGAATGCCATTAACGAACTGGTCAGGTTGGGCATCAAGGACATTACCTGTATATCCAACAATGCCGGGGTCGATGATTTTGGCCTGGGACTGCTTCTTCAAAAGCGCCAGATCAAAAAAATGATTTCCTCTTACGTAGGGGAAAACGATGAATTCGAGCGCCAAATGCTGAGCGGAGAACTGGAAGTAGAGCTTACGCCACAGGGAACACTGGCGGAGAAGTGTAGGGCGGCCCAAGCCGGATTTCCTGCATTCTACACCCCTGCCGGCTACGGAACCGAAGTGGCCGAGGGCAAGGAAACCCGTGAGTTCGATGGTAAAATGTATGTTTTGGAGCCCGCTTTTAAAGCTGATTTTGCTTTTGTTAAGGCTTGGAAGGGAGACGAGGCAGGCAATCTCATCTTTAAAGGGACTGCGCGTAATTTCAATCCGTGCATGTGTGGTGCGGCTACAATTACCGTGGCCGAGGTAGAAGAACTACTTCCGGCAGGTAGTTTGGACCCCAATCAGATTCATGTTCCCGGAATATTTGTACAGCGAATTTTCCAAGGCCGGAAGTATGAGAAAAGAATTGAACAACGAACAGTTAGACAGAAAGCATAGATATGTTGGATAAAAACGGAATAGCAAAACGCATAGCAAAAGAGGTCAAGGACGGATATTACGTTAATCTGGGAATAGGAATACCTACTTTGGTGGCCAATTTTGTGAGGGACGATATCAGTGTGGAATTTCAAAGTGAGAACGGTGTGCTCGGTATGGGGCCTTTCCCGTTTGAAGGTGAAGAGGATGCCGACATTATCAATGCAGGGAAGCAAACCATCACAACGCTGCCGGGAGCATCTTTTTTTGACTCTGCGATGAGCTTTGGGATGATTCGCGGCAAACATGTGGACCTGACTATTTTGGGCGCCATGGAGGTGGCTGAAAATGGGGATATAGCCAATTGGAAGATTCCCGGCAAAATGGTGAAGGGAATGGGCGGCGCCATGGACCTTGTGGCCTCCGCCGAAAATATCATCGTTGCGATGATGCACACCAATAGGGAAGGAAAATCCAAATTGCTCAAGCGATGTACCTTGCCACTCACGGGTGTGGGCTGTGTCACCACCATCGTGACCAATCTGGCCGTGTTGGAGGTAACTTCTGATGGCTTCAAGCTATTGGAAAGGGCACCTGGGGTTTCCGTGGAGGAAATCATTAAGGCTACAGAGGGCCAGTTAATTGTGGATGGGGAAATTCCTGAAATGAAGATTTGATAATTATTCGTGGTTTTTTTACAACAAAAAAAACTCATTACACAACATAAGTTTTAAATTACCATTCATCGATTATATATTTGGTTATATCGAATTTTTGACCCAAATTAATACCACAAAACCAAACGACCATGGCACTCAAATCAAACACCACGATGGACGAAAATGTTCAAGTTTACAGAAATGACTTTTTCACAGGTTTTATGCTTTTGATCAAAAAGCTCTTTATGCTGTAGATCAGTACGTATTCCCCCTGAAAAAATTGGAGCCTACATTTTGTAAGGCTCTTTTTTTTGCGATAGATTTGGTCAAAACACCATATCATGCAACTCTTCTGCCGTGAATGTGACAGTTCTGACCTGGATACTTTGGCACAAGTGTCAAAAGAAACATTTGCCGCGGCTTTTGAAAAGGATAATGACCCGGAGGATTTTCAGGCCTATATTGGCCAAGCTTTCCATCCCGACACGCTCAAAAAAGAACTCTCGAATGAACACTGCTACTTTTATTTTGTTTTTGATGAAGGTGAATTGCTAGGCTATTTCAAACTAAATATAGCATCCGCACAGACCGATGTGCACGATCCCAACGCCCTAGAGCTGGAACGAATTTATGTCCTTGAATCGCATCAAGGTAAAAAAGTGGGCTCATGGATGCTGAAGGAAATTATACGGAAAGCAAAGACTTTGGGCAAAGATTATATTTGGTTGGGCGTTTGGGAGCACAACCCAAAGGCCATTGCCTTTTACCTACACCATGGTTTTTCAAAGTTCGGCGAACATCCATACTATATTGGAACGGATAAACAGACCGATTGGCTACTTCGCTTAAATGTTCAATAGTTCTCCAAGAAAAAGAATATCGCCCTCCGCTTGGAGCTTGTACGCAAAGGAATTCTCGAAAGCGGCATGAATCAATAACGAAATGGCCTTCGCGTTCAGTTTGGTCAAGCTGTTCGTGCGATAGACAACGTCCCTGATCGTTGAAAAACTCACATTGCTCTGTATGGAAATATTGGCAAAATCATTTTTAGTGGTGTTTCTCCGGAGTACCTCCGATAATCGCTCACTGATCGGTTTGCCATAGTCCTCTTCTTTAAAGATCAATTCAATTTTTAGTAGTGGCCCAAGGCCTTTAATAGAACCCATATATAATCCCTGTTTAAATAATTATACGTTGGGGTCGAATCCTATTTTCTATATTTGGCCTGTAACCCAATTACAGAAAACTAAATGAATTGCTGCGTGTAAATAATATTGCGTAACAATATTGCACAATATAGAAATAAATGTATATAATAAAGCAATTAAGAAGAAAAAATAACATTAGCCAATCAAAATTGGGTAAGGAAATTGGGGTAAGTCTTCGTACCATACAGCTCTACGAGCGTAAGGATGCCAACATTCCCATCAAGAATTTAACCAAGATTGCGGAGTTTTTCGGTCTTACGATTGCGGAACTGTACATGCATGAGGTTAACGATATGGGGGAGGCCTATACCAAAAGGCAGCCCTTTACCAAGCATGGGAGCGTATTTTATCCGTTGGAGTATGGCAAATATTTGGTGATGGCACCGCTGGTTTTGGTGGAATTGCACAAAAAGTATATCGATAGCCTAAAGAAAAATAATTTCACCAATCCCTTTCAAGGCGGTTTTGTGATTGATTTTTTAACCGAAGAGCCGCATAAGATCTTTGAAATTTCAGGAGATTCCATGAATGATTCCAGTGCAGGGGCCATTCCGAACAAATCCTATGTGCTGGGGCTGGAGGTAAAGAAGGAATCCTTGACCCGGAACAATGAAAACTCATGGAACCTACCATATATCATAGTTTGCGGGGATAGGATAATCTGTAAACAGCTTACAGGCTATAATAGACAAAACAAGGCGGTCATGTGTCATAATCTGAATACTTCGCCAGAGTTTCAGGATTTCGAATTGCCCATGGAAGAGATACTGCAGGTTTTCAAGATTGTGAAAAAGCAGCTTTGACCTTGTTCAGGTGGGTCAGCACTTCTTCAAGGCACTCATCCAAGTTTTTCTTCACCTCCGTTTCCCAAAAGCGAAACACGGTATACCCTTTCTCTTTTAATGCCAGGTTCACTTCTTGGTCCCGTTGCATGTTCCGTTCAATTTTCGGGATCCAAAATTCGCGATTGGTCTTTATTTTTCGCTTGCGCTCTTTCCAATTATGACCATGCCAGTACTCCCCATCAATAAAAATGACGGTCTTGTACTTTTTAAGGGCGATATCCGGCTTTCCTATGAGTTTTTTGTAGTCGATACGGTAACGGTATCCCGCTTGCCATAATGCTTTTCTGAAAGCAAGCTCCGGTTTGGTGTTTTTGCCGCGGATCTTCCCCATGATCTTGGAACGCTCGGGGGTGGTGTAAAAACCGGATTCCTCATTGAACCTGGGGACTTTAATACGTTCTTTTGGGTATTCTTTGGGCATACCGTAAGATAACAAAAAACCCAAACTCCTAATTGGAATTTGGGTTTTGTATATTGATGTGTTATGGTGTTTATCCCTTTAAGGTAGCGGATAAGTACTCACGGTTCATACGGGCAATGTTGGTCAATGAAATACCTTTAGGGCATTCCACTTCACAAGCTCCGGTGTTGGTACAGTTACCAAAACCTTCCAGGTCCATTTGACGCACCATATTCTGAACGCGTTCCACCGCTTCCACTCTTCCTTGTGGCAACAAGGCAAATTGTGAAACCTTGGCCGAAGTGAACAACATGGCGCTTGCGTTCTTGCAAGCGGCCACGCAGGCACCACAACCAATACAGGTGGCGGCATCCATGGCTGCGTCCGCAGCATGCTTATTGATTGGAATACTATTGGCATCAACGGTATTACCAGACGTGTTTACGGAGATATATCCCCCAGCTTGCTGAATACGGTCAAAAGAGCTTCGGTCCACGATCAAATCCTTGATTACCGGAAAAGCTTTTGCACGGAAAGGTTCTATTACAATGGTGTCCCCATCGTTGAACATTCTCATGTGCAACTGGCAGGTGGTTACCAATCTATCCGGACCGTGGGGTTCCCCATTGATCTGCAGGGAACATGATCCGCAGATACCTTCCCTGCAATCGTGGTCAAATTCAACGGGCTCCTCTCCTTTGGAGACCAATTCTTCATTTAAAATATCCAACATCTCCAAGAAGGACATGTCACCTTCGACGCCGTCCAAGGTATAATCAACTATCTTTCCAGGTGAGGATGCGTCTTTCTGACGCCATATTTTTAGATACAATTTCATAGCTTCTTATTTGTAGGATCGTGTCTTTAGTTCAATGTTTTCATATACCAAATCCTCTTTGTGCAATTTGGCATCCTTTGGCTCGCCCACATATTCCCAGGCGGCCACATATTTAAAGTTTTCGTCATCGCGGAGTGCCTCACCTTCTGGGGTTTGGTACTCTTCACGGAAGTGTCCGCCACAAGATTCGTTCCTGTGCAGGGCATCCTTTGCAAACAGTTCGCCCAACTCCAAGAAATCGGCAACACGCCCGGCCTTTTCAAGTTCTTGGTTTTTGGAATCGATGCTTCCGGGAACTTTTACGTTTTCCCAGAAATCCTTTCTAAGTGCCGAGATTTCCTCGATGGCTTCTTTCAGTTCTTTTTCGTTACGGGCCATACCACATTTGTTCCACATGATCTTGCCCAGCTTCTTGTGATAGTAATCCACGGAATGGATACCGGAACCACTTGTCAACTTTTCCATTCTCTCGCGCACCTGTTGCTCGGCCTCTTCAAATTCTTTGGAATCTGTAGGAATAGCTCCTGTCCTAATATCTTTTGATAGATAGTCTCCAATAGTGTAAGGCAGTACAAAGTATCCGTCCGCCAGTCCCTGCATCAAGGCGGAAGCTCCCAGACGGTTGGCACCATGGTCGCTAAAGTTGGCCTCTCCTGCTGCGTAGCAACCGGGAATCGTGGTCTGCAAGTTGTAATCTACCCAAAGTCCGCCCATGGTGTAGTGCACCGCGGGATAGATCATCATTGGGGTTTTGTATGGATTTTGATCTACGATTTTTTCGTACATCTGGAAAAGGTTCCCGTACTTGGCCTCCACAACTTCTTCACCCAATTTGATGATGGTTGCTTTGTCCGGGTCTTTGATGCCCGAAGTAAGTGCCTTTTCTTTTCCGTACCGCTCTATGGCAGAGGCGAAATCCAAATATACCGCCTCACCGGTCTTGTTCACACCAAAACCAGCATCACAGCGTTCTTTTGCGGCCCTTGATGCCACATCGCGCGGCACTAGGTTACCAAAGGCAGGATACCTCCTTTCCAAATAGTAATCCCTATCTTCTTCGGCAATCTCGGTAGGCTTTAATTTACCCTCGCGTACGGCGATGGCATCTTCTTTTTTAGCCGGTACCCAAATACGTCCATCATTTCGAAGCGATTCCGACATCAATGTCAATTTGGATTGATGGTCGCCCGAAACGGGAATACAGGTCGGGTGGATCTGTGTAAAGCACGGATTGGCGAAGAAAGCGCCTTTTCGGTGAGCTCTCCAAGCGGCCATTACGTTGCTTCCCATGGCATTTGTTGAAAGGAAGAAAACGTTCCCATAACCTCCTGATGCCAATACTACGGCGTGTGCACTGTGTCTTTCAATTTCACCCGTTACCAAGTCCCTTGCAATGATGCCTCTTGCCTTACCATCGATTAGGACGAGATCCATCATTTCGTGACGGTTGAAAGCTTGGATCTTGCCTCGGTTGATTTGACGGTTCATGGCGGCATAGGCGCCAAGTAACAGCTGTTGTCCTGTTTGTCCCTTGGCATAAAAGGTCCTTGATACCAACACCCCTCCAAAAGAACGGTTGTCCAACATACCACCATACTCACGGGCAAAAGGAACACCTTGTGCCACACATTGGTCGATAATATTGCTGGAGACTTCTGCCAATCGGT
Organism: Flagellimonas crocea; assembly: GCF_033441595.1. NCBI lineage: Bacteria > Pseudomonadati > Bacteroidota > Flavobacteriia > Flavobacteriales > Flavobacteriaceae > Flagellimonas > Flagellimonas crocea. The sequence continues at coordinate 808,809 of NZ_JAUZVX010000003.1, forward strand.
ATACGTTGGCTTCACGAGAGCGGTAGTCACCACCTTTTATGGTGTCATAAAAAAGGCGATAGCTACTATCTCCGTCACCTTGATAGTTCTTGGCTGCATTGATTCCCCCTTGGGCCGCAATGGAGTGTGCCCTACGTGGTGAATCTTGATAACAGAATGTCTTTACATTGTAACCCAGCTCGGCCAAAGTCGCTGCTGCCGAACCGCCTGCCAGACCGGTACCCACGACAATAATGTCGATGTTCCTCTTGTTGGCGGGGTTTACCAGATTGATGTCGTTTTTATGCTTGGTCCATTTGTCGGCCAGTGGCCCAGATGGAATTTTAGAATCCAATATGCCCATACTTAATGTGTTATTGGGTTAAGGTGGTGGTATAAGGCGATAAATGCAAACGCCAAGGGTACCACTACCGCGAATATTTTAGCAAATTTTTTAAAACCGGAGGTGTATTTGTTGTTCACGCCCATGGATTGGAAAGATGAAGCAAAGCCGTGCCACAAGTGCAGGCTGAGCAGTACAAAGGAAACCACGTAAAGGATGGTTCGCCAAAATGGTGCAAATTTCTCTACTGTTTCAGCATAATAGCGCGTGGGGTCCTCGGGGTTGGCCTCAACATATTTGTAGGTCATTTCGTGAATCCAGAAATCGTAGAAGTGCAATGCCAAGAACGCCAGTATGACCAAACCTGAGTAGATCATGTTCCTTGATACCCAAGGGGCATTGGCTCCTCCATTGTATTTTACATAGCCAACATCCCTTGCTTTTTTGTTCTGGATCTCCAAAACAAAGCCCATAACAAAATGCACGATGACACCTGCGATCAGAATGGGTTGCATCAAAAATTGGACGATGGGGTTGTAGCCCATAAAATGTGAGGCTTCATTGAAAAATTCCGGTGAAAATACCGAGGCCAGATTGATGGTCACATGGAGAATCAAAAAGGTGACCAAAAAAAGACCCGACAAGGCCATAACGTATTTTCGGGCCAGCGAAGATTTTATCAAACTCATTAGAAGTTAGTTTTTGAACAAATTTACGGCACGAATGAGTTTTTAACAAGTAATAAACAAGTAGACCCCCCTTATTTAGAAACATTATAGGGAAGGGACAAAGCTTTGAAAATGATGTACTAAAAGTCCGCAATGTAGTTTGGGCGGGAATTGATAATTCCGATAAAAAAGTGGGCACATCCGTACATGCGCGCAGAATGTTGGATTTGAAAAGGGATTGCGATATTTTGGTGGAGATGTTGGTTTTGAGGTTTATTTGGTTTCGAAGATCACTTGAAGGGAATAGATGTATTCCCCGACTGGACGATCGTAATATATGGAGGTTTCCATTTGCTCGTTAAGATATTGATTGTCCTCTACAGTGATCACATCACCAAGTTCCTTGCCCAGGGTGAGCGCGATTAAGGACGCTTTTTTTCTGGCGTTTTCCATTGCTTTGCCATAGAGTAGTTTAGCCACGTTTTCATCTATTTTTATAACAGCAACGCTATTCAAACGCTGAAGCCCCAACGATTTTATGGTCAAAAAGGTCCTCATTTTTTCGATGGACGAAGTTGAAAATTCATAGATGGCACCCTCTTTGTCGTACCCCATGGTCTCAAAACCAAATTCATACGGTCTTTCCTTGATTTCCTTCCAAGAGATACCTTGCAACTCCAATGCCTTTTGGTAAATGGACCTTAGTTCCTCGAAATCCATGCCGTCCGAAGCATAGCTTGAATACGCTGGGCTTACTGAAACCGTGGCTTTATAGATAGGAGAAGAATCCACATGGATGGCCCTGGCCAATACTTTTATGGTAGCGCTTTGTTCTTGGGCCGCCATTACGGAAGGCATCATTACCACCAAGAGAACGTATAATAATTGTTTCATCTTTATATAAGAGCTTAAATAATAGGTGTGTTTTGAATTAGGGGGAACTTTATAGAATCTGATTATTCAGGAATATTGAAATATTCGATGACTTGTTCGTAGCTCATTTTGGTAAAATCTATGTTTGATTTACCAGAAGTGGATACTCCACCAGGAATTAGAACATAACGGTACTGTTCCAAAAAGGTGCCGTCCAAAACACTTTCGCCTTCTTCGTTGGCTGCCACCGTGATTCTGATTTCATCACTTAGTGCCCTGAAATAATAGGACTGTTGCCTACCTGCTCCGAATACTATAGGGAGTTGGTATACCAGATTGCCACCTGCGGCAATATCAATTCTTCTTGCGTAGACCAAAATGGTCCCAAAATTTAGCATGTCTGGATCAATTTCTGGCGCATCAATGGTAAAGGAAGAGGATGTGGCTATGATGTTGTTGCTGAATTCGGTATTTATCCAATCCGAATAGATAACATTGGCCGTACCTGTTTCTCCTTGCTCGCCCTGTTCTCCCTGTTCCCCTTGAGGGCCTGCAGGTCCGGCGACCCCTTGCTCACCTTGAGGTCCTTGTGGGCCAACGGCACCATCCTCACCATCTTCTGGAGAGCAAGAGACAATCAACGCGACCGACATTACTGTTAAAAAGAATGCTTTAATTGATAATTCACTTGTTTTCATGTTTAAATTTTTTGGGTTTCAGGGGGTCAAATTAGAATTGCTGGACCAGTTGATGAACTCGCTCGTTACCATAGGTGGATATTATTATGCTGGCTGGTTGTTTTTTATTACCAATGGGACGTTCCTTTCTTTTTTGGAAAGATTTACCATTCGTACAGCATACATGTAGCTTACACACCATTTTGTGTTAAATATCACTATGGTTGGGTTTTGTAGCGGTTCAATTTATAATTTGGGGTAAAGAAGAAACCATCATGAGGGTAATTATTGTAGATGACGAGTTGGCCGCTATCAATAGCTTGTCTTGGGAATTGAGGAAACACTCGGACTTTATCTCGATCATTGAAACATTCACCTCTCCCGTAGAGGCCATATCGGGAATCAATTACCTAAAGCCCGATTGTGTTTTTTTGGATATTGAAATGCCCGAAATGAGCGGGTTCTCCCTTTTGGAAAAATTGGAATATCGCAACTTTGCCATAGTTATCACCACAGCATACAATCAATATGCCATTAGGGCCATTAAAGAAAGTGCGGTGGATTACCTTTTGAAACCGGTAGATCAGGATGATATTTTGGGCGTTGTGGAAAAGCTGAAAAAATTGAATGGCGCGCAAAGTTTCAAACACCAATTCGAACAAACGTTTGAGGCGCTTTCCCGGGCAAGTTCACCACAGATTGTTCAGATTCCAGTAAGTGGAAAGATTTTGTTCTTGCGTGTGAACGAAATTGTGTATTGCGAATCGGACGGGAATTACTCAAAAGCCTTCTTGGAATCCGGAGAACAGTTATTGGTATCAAAAAAACTGAAAGAGCTGGAGGACATGCTTCCCAATCGAATGTTCTTCAGGGTACACAATTCCTACATCGTCCATTTGCTAAAAGTAAAAGAGTATTTGCGGTCCGAAGGGTACTTGGTCTTGTTGAACCAAAAGAAAATACCTGTTTCAAGGACCAAAAAAGAGGCTTTTTTAAATAGGATGAGCTAATATGCCCTTATGCTGAAAAATTTGACAGACTTCTTCAAGGAAAGTAACCAAAATGGATTTGGTTTCTTTGTGGTTTCCGTACTGTTCTATCTTTTTGTTTTTTTTCTGATACAGTTTTTTCAGCATAAGAAAAGGTTTTACCTCTTTTACTGTTTATATGCCCTGGTTACCGGTATTACGTTGATGAAATATGTGGAAGGTGTCTTTTTTTCGGACTTTTTTCATAGTCCTTCCGGAAGAAGCTTTGTAGCCTGGGTTCATTACCCCACACAATTGTTTGCCTCGATGCTGTTCAGCTTTTTTGTCCTGGACATAATGCAGCTCAAAAACGGACATCCCAAATTCGTTAAATGGGCATACCGGGCCTATTTGGGCGTTGCCCCGATATATTTGACCTTATGGTCCGTTCAATTGATGAATCGCCGATCTTACTTGATCGATTATTTCCATGGGTTTTTCTTTTTGCCCATGAGCCTGATCGTGTTTGTGGGAGGATTCTATTTGGTACTGAAACAGGATCGCATAATCAAGTGGTACATCCTATCGGGTATGTCGGCACTTTTTGTTTCCTACCTCATCATCACTTTGTATTCGTTTAAGGATAGTAGGGCCAATGACGAAACACTGTATATTTTTTACTTGGGGGTATTGTTGGAAAGTCTCTTGTTTGCCCTCGCCATTGGTTTGGAGCAAAAAATGGTCTATAGGGATAAGGCCCAAGTACAGAAAAAATACATAGATCAGCTAGAAGAGAATCAAGTGATCAAGGAGAGTATCAACCGAACACTGTCGGATGAACTTTTGCAGACCAAGGCCGAAATAGAGGGGCTCAGTTCGGAGGCCCAAAGGGAAAGAACCGAAAAACTCACCATGAAAATGGAGAACAGGTTCGCACAACTCAAGCTCGATGCCCTGCGGAGTCAAATGAACCCTCATTTTATTTTCAATGCGCTCAACTCCATTAAATCCTATTTGATAGAAAACAATCAAGAAAAGGCCATTTATTACTTGGGAAGGTTTTCCAAGCTTATCCGTGGAATCTTGGAAAGCTCAAGGAAGGACCTTGTCACCTTAAAAGAGGAGTTGGCCATTATTGAGATGTACACTGAAATTGAAAGTGACCGCTTCAAAAACAATATTGAATACATTGCCGAAATTGACGATGGAGTATCTACGGACACTATTTTGATTCCCTCGCTCATATTACAGCCTTTTGTGGAAAATTCCATTTGGCACGGACTCACAACAAAAAGAGGTAAAAAACGGTTGATTATTAAGGTCCAGGAAAGCGATAAAGAGGACTGTCTTAAGGTTATAGTGGAAGACAATGGTGTGGGACGACAGGCTTCCCGTCTTAAAAACCTTCAAAATCCGCTCAAAGGCCAATCATTGGGATTATCAATAGTTCAGGATCGGTTAGATTTTTTTTCTAAAAAATACCACGAAGATTTCAGCTATACCATTTACGATATAAAAGACGAAGAAACTGGAAAGGCACTGGGAACAAGGGTAATCGTGAACCTGCCAAAACTTATGGTGTAAATCCGATTGGAATCAAAAGAAAAACAGCCGGCAAAAGGAAAATCCAAATAATTGTCCGAATTTGGATAAAATTTAAAGAACAAATGGACATTGCCATTTTATCCGTAAGCCTTCATGTGTACTCCACTGCTAGGATTGTTGAGGAATTTGAAAAGGCAGGACACTATGTTGACCATATCGATCATACCAAATGTTCCGTGCAGTTGGGAGATGAAAAGCCCCAGATTTTTTATGGAACGGAAAATATCACCGACGAGTTCGATGCGATTGTCCCAAGGATCGGTGCCACCGTGACCCGTCACGGAGCCGCAATCGTAAAACAGTTTGAAATGAACGGGGTTTTCAGTGCGGCAAAATCATTGGGCATCATCAGGGCAAGAAATAAGGTTTCCACGTTACAGATGATGGCCAGAAAAGGCATCCCAGTGCCAAAAACGGTGTTTTCCATCAACCCTAACAATGTGGAGCAACAGATCGAACTTTTGGGAGGAGCCCCGGTGATCATAAAATTGCAGGAAGGTACCCAAGGCAAAGGTGTTATTTTGGCGGAAAGCAAGAAATCGGCAAAATCCATTATTGACACCCTCTACAATATGAACACAAGCATTTTGTTGCAGGAGTATATCGAAGAAGCCAATGGTGAAGACCTGCGGATAATTGTGGTCGGCAATAAAATCGTAGCGAGCATGAAAAGGACCAGCGGTCTTGATGATTTTAGATCGAACGTACATCGGGGAGCGGAAACACAAAAAGTTCAGCTTACACCACGCGAAAAATTTATGGCGATCAATGCGACCAAACATTTGGGCCTGGGGGTGGCAGGCGTGGATTTGATACGATCAAAAAATGGCCCTTTACTTATCGAGGTAAACGCCTCGCCCGGCTTAAAGGGTATCGAGGCCGTGACGGGAATCAATGTGGCAAAGCATATTGTCCAGTTTGTGGAAAAGCATGGGAAACGAAACAGAAAATAGAGGCCTTTATTGTTTAGGCGGACTGGTCCATTTTCTTTTCGCTCACTTTGCACATGCTCCATTTAATGGCGTCCTCAAGGTCGGTAAACTGGCGAATTTTGTTCTTAAAGAACATTTTTTCAAGCACCAAGCTGGTAAGTCCGCTATGGTTGTAGGTGACTACGGAATAAAAGTCCAATTCGTGCCTGTGTTTGTAGAACTTTAACCAATCCGTTGGCACTACGCTGTAATTGTTTATTCGGTTGCTGATGTAGGCGATCGGGTCGTCCTTTCCCAAAATTTCGTAGGCCACGTTTATGATCCTTTCGGCGATGGACCAATCAAAGGTCTCGCCCTCGTTCATTTCTGAGATGACCAATCCATCAAAAAAATAGAAAATCCCAAATTCGTACTCTCTGATCTCCCTTATGTTTTTAAAATATTCCAAATCCTTAACCCGTTGCATGTATCCTCACAGAATAATGAATCAATTATATCCGGCAAAAGTAGATGCAACCGGAGTTTATTTTGGAGCTTGATTTACAAATGGCCCTTTAGGATTGGTGCAACAGGCCTTTCAATTGACGGCCAATGTTTTCAATTTGCGGGCATCAAGAAGTATTCCTACACAAAGTGTTTTAATACCCTATTCTTTCTGCATATTCTTTAGTTGAATTCCCAATGCCTTGGTGGAGAGCTGTACTTCAAAAAAGGAGAGGACCAAGGAAATCATCAAAAAGACCAAACTGAACCCAAAAACGATATTGGCCCAGACATCTTTTTCAACATAAACGAGAAACATGGTGATGGCGGCCAACAAAAAACTGATGATGGCAGAGGCCTGCATGTTCTTAATGATCCCCAAACGGGTACGCAACTGGTTTATTTGCTGTTTTAGGGGTTGGGCCGAGGTCTCCTCGAACTGTTTGTGCAATTGCCTGATCAATGCCGCAATGGCCAAATACCGAGCATTGTAGGCCAACATGGTAAGTGAAATGGCGGGAAACAAGAGGGCGGGTATGCTAAGGTTCAATTGCATGGCTTCAATTTGAAATGGAAGGTAAGGATTTGTCTTGGGTAACGCAATTGACTAAATTTGGAAAAATCAAAATATACATATGAAATACGCTCAAATCGACAATGATCTTTTTGTAAAGAACCGGAAGAAATTCATGGCCCAGATGAAGCCCAAGAGTATTGCCGTGTTCAACTCCAATGATATTTATCCCATTGGTGCCGATAGCACCATGCCATTTGAGCAGGCCCGTGATATTTTTTATCTGAGCGGAGCGGACCAGGAAGAGACCATTTTGCTGCTTTTTCCGGATGCGATGGATGCAAAGCATCGTGAGGTTTTGTTCGTGAGGGAAACCAATGATCATATTGCGGTTTGGGAAGGCGCCAAGCTCACCAAAGAAAAAGCCACCGAAGTATCGGGCATAAAAACCATTTATTGGCTCAAGGATTTTGACAAGATCTTTTTTGATCTGATGACGGAGGCGGATACCGTTTATTTCAATACCAACGAGCATTACCGCCAAGCTGTGGAGACGCAGACACGCGAGGATCGGTTTATTGAAAAGTGCAAAAAGGAATATCCCGCCCACCAATGGGCCAAGAGCAACCCTATTTTGCAGAATATCCGTGGGGTAAAGGAGCCCGAAGAAATCGATTTGATGCAGAAGGCCTGCGATATTACCGAAAAAGGGTTCAGGCGAATTTTGGAATTTGTAAGACCAGGGGTCTGGGAATACGAAATCGAGGCCGAATACCTTCATGAGTTTGTGAGGAACCGCTCCAAAGGGTTCGCCTATACGCCCATTATCGCCTCGGGGGCAAATGCCAATGTGCTCCATTACGTAGAAAACAACCAACAGGTAAAGGACGGCGATATGATCTTGATGGACCTTGCAGCAGAATATGCCAATTATTCCAGTGATATGACCCGCACCATTCCCGCAAACGGAAAGTTTACCAAAAGACAAAAGGAAGTTTATAGTGCGGTGCTCCTTGTGAAGAACGAAGCGACCAAAATGTTGGTTCCCGGTACCCTTTGGGCCGAATACCATAAAGAAGTAGGGAAACTGATGACCTCCGAGTTGATAGGTCTGGGATTATTGGACAAGGCCGATGTGCAGAACGAAAATCCGGAATGGCCCGCATACAAAAAATACTTTATGCACGGTACCAGTCACCATATAGGATTGAACACCCATGATTACGGAGAATTAAAGAAACCTATGAAAGCCAACATGGTATTTACGGTGGAACCGGGCATTTATATTCCCGCTGAGGGAATGGGCATCCGACTGGAAGATGATGTGGTGATCCAAGAAAAAGGAGAACCATTCAATTTGATGCGTAACATTCCCATTGAAATCGAAGAGATAGAAGAGTTGATGAATAAATAGTCTTAAATGAAGCTACTATTTTTATTTATCCAACAATCAAACATTGAAAAAAAGATAAAGGAAGCTCCCGACAGTGCCTACGAAATTGGTGTGGTCATTGGGAGCTACTTGCCTTTTGTGGTATTGGCAGGAATTGCCTATGCCATATATCGCTACAATAAGAAGAAGCGCGGCTCGGAGTAAATGGGTTTCTTTGGTCTTTTGCTTTTACATCAAAAAGGACGAACTTCACATCACCTACTAATATTTTTTTATGAAAAAAGTATTTCTTTTTCTGTGCTGTGGAATATATAGTTTGTCCTTTTCCCAAATAACGGACAGCATAGCTGCGGACCGAATTTTTTCCGAATGGAACATGCGAACCCCGGGCGCTGCCTTGGGGATTGTGAAAGATGGTAAGCTGGTATATGCGAAGGGCTACGGTAGCGCCGACTTGGAGCATGATTTGCCCATATCACCATCTTCCGTTTTTTACATTGGTTCCGTTTCCAAGCAGTTTGTTACGTTTTGTGTCCTCTTATTGGAGGAACAGGGCAAGTTGAACTTGGATGACCAGATTCAAAAATACCTGCCCGATTTTCCAGAGTACGATGCTCCGCTTACCGTAAGACATTTTATTCATCATACCAGTGGGGTTAGGGACTATTTGACCTTAATGTACCTTAAAGGGAGAGATTATTTGGACAATTCCGATGTGGATGAAGTGTATGAATTGATCAAAAGTCAAAAAGAGCTCAATTTTACCCCTGGTGATAAATACCTGTACAGTAACTCCTGTTATTTTATGTTGGCGATGATCATTGAAAAAGCATCCGGACAAACCATCAAAGAATTTGCGGCTGAAAACATATTTAAACCTCTGAAAATGGAGAATACCCAATTTTATGACAACAATTTGGATCTTGTCAAAAACCGGGTATTTAGTTACCGAAAGAATACAGAAGGCAGCTTTGACAATTTGATCATGCGTTTCGATCTCGTAGGCTCAGGAGGGGTTTATTCCAGTGTCGAAGACTTATATCTATGGGACCAAAATTTCTATCACAATATTTTGGGAAAAGGAGGCCAGGGCATCATCGATAAAATGCATGAAGAGGGAATCTTGAACAACGGGGAGAGCGCAGGCTATGCCTTCGCACTGCATAACGACACGTATAGGGGTTTGCGAACGGTCCATCATGCAGGTGCATTGGCGGGCTATCGGGCACAGTTGCTTCGTTTTCCCAAAGAAAAAACCTCTGTGATTATTTTGGCCAATAGGGCAGATGCAGACCCTACGGGCAAGGCTTATAAAGTAGCAGATATTATTTTAAGGGATAAATTTATTGAAGTTGCAGAGGCTAATGATACACCCGATACAAAAGCGGAAGAATTGGGGAAAGCATCGGAAAAAGACATCTCAGAAATCGATATGCAGATTTACATCGGTGAATATTACAGTGACGAATTGAACACAACCTATAAAATCTACATGGCCAATGATTCGCTTCAACTTAAAATAGCCAACTACAGCCCCAGAAAATTAACCGCAGAAGGGGACGGTATCTTTGATGCCGAAGGATATAAGGTTCGTTTCAAAAAAAGTGATGGAAATATTTCAGGTTTTGAGTTTGATGTGGGGAGGGTCACCAATTTAAAATTTGAAAGGATTTGACTTTCTGTGAATTTACCACGAACTTGATTACATGGAAATTTTCATGTTTTGAAAAGTCAGCATAAACTTTATCGAACAGCATTTTCCCTGGCGTTGTTCACCATCATTTATAACATAGCCGAAGGGATAATCTCCACTTATCTGGGTTTTGAAGATGAGAGTCTTGCCCTTTTCGGGTTTGGCACGGACAGCTTTATCGAGGTGATTTCAGGGCTCGGCATTGCCCATATGGTCTTGCGCATTCAAAGGAACCCCGAAAGTAACCGTGACAAGTTTGAACGGACTGCCCTTAGGATTACCGGTGTTGCTTTTTACTTGTTGGTCGCGGGGCTGGTGGTTTCCAGTATTTATAATATTTGGACGGGGCACAAACCATTGACTACCTTTTGGGGCGTCATTATATCTTCGATATCCATACTTGTCATGTGGATTTTGGTCTTGTGGAAAAGAAAAGTCGGACGAGAGCTGGGTTCGGCCCCTATTTTGGCCGATGCCAATTGCACCCTGGTCTGTGTTTACATGTCTATCATCCTTTTGGTAAGTAGTGGAATCTACGAACTTTTCAAAATACCTTATATTGATAGTCTAGGTACCTTGGGACTCGCTTATTTTGCTTTTTCCGAAGGAAAAGAATGCTTTGAGAAAGCCAACAGCAACAAGCACTGTTGTTGTGACTGACAAAATACGTTAACTTTAGATTTTTCAAACCATACACTAAACAAACCAAATTAGCACATAAAATTATGATGAGAACAGTATTTGCATTATCCATGGTACTGGTTACCGTTTCTACAATCAAGGCCAAAAATCGTTTAAATCCTGTACAGGACAAGTACAAAGTAACAATGGTGGCGCCGGAAAACGGTACATACACAGTATCTCCCAAACTTCCTGAAGACGGCATGTTGGCAGCGGGAACCGAGCTGACCATAGAGGCCTCCCCATCCAACGGATATAGCTTGGACGCCATTTATTATACCTATAAAGGAGGAATGTGGGGTACCACCAGTGTGGAAAACTTCACACCAAAAATGACGATAACAGTCGACAAGGACATGTCCATCGGAGCCGTTTTTGTAAAGAGTGACTTGGTCGATAATTTAAATGTGACGCACGATGTAGTATATGCCCAACCCGGGGTAAAGCCATTAAAATATGACGTGTATTCTCCGAAAGGGGCCAAAAATTTGCCTTTGGTCATAATCGTTCATGGTGGGGGATGGTCCTCCAATAATGAGGACATTATGCGGGGGCTTGCACGCGAACTGGTCAAAGGAAACCACTATGTGGTCGCCAGTATAGATTACCGATGGGTGAACACATTGGATGGGGATGAAGAGCCCAATTCCATGCACCAGCTTATAGAAGATGTTTTCGGGGCGATAGCCCACATTCAGGAACACGCTGAAGAATATGGAGGCGACCCTACGCGTATTGCGGTAACAGGCGATAGCGCTGGCGGACATTTATCCGCTTCTGCGGCAGTTTTGAGCCCAATGATAGGTGATGGTGGGTTTGGTGTATCGGAAGGTATTTATGAATTCATGCCCTCCTACATGCCCGAAGGTAAGACTGTGGAGATGGTAAAAAATGAAATCGTTGACGCCATAAAAGTGGCGGCGCCAAGTTACGGGCCTTTCAGTGCTTCAGACTTCCGACAATTTATCAAACAAACAGAACAAGGCTATTTGGATGCCATATCTCCATTGGGCCATGTGCCCAATGTTTCGGAAAGGGCAATTCCCCATTTTATTGTTCGAGGGACAATGGATATGTTGATCAGGGACGAAGCTTTGCAACCTTACATTAATGAGTTGAAGGAAAAGGGTCAAGCAGTGGAGTATATTGAAGTAGAGGGCGCCGGCCACGCCTTTTTCGACTGGAAGCCCGATGCGGGAACAAGAGCGACCTTTGATCAATATGGAGTTCCCTATGCCAGCGAAATGAAATCGTTTTTTGATTCCGTATTGTATTAACCTGATAAGACTTGGAGAGAAAAAATCATTGGGAAACTGTTTATGAAACTAAAAATCCAGATCAGGTAAGTTGGACGCAGGAAGTTCCACAGACTTCTCTGGATTTTATTCATTCCTTTAAGCTGCACAAAAATGCCAGCATTATTGATGTAGGCGGCGGGGATAGCAAACTCGTTGATTTTCTTCTTCAGGAGGGTTTTGAAAACATCACGGTACTTGATATTTCAAAAAGAGCCATTGAAAAGGCACAGAAAAGGTTGGGCGTTCTGGCACAAAAGGTCACTTGGATTGAGAGCGACATCATAGAATTCAATCCAGAAAAACGTATGACCTATGGCATGATCGTGCGGCATTTCACTTTTTGTAGTTTTGAAAGAAGGCAAGGTTAGCTTTGAGTAGAAGCTTTACTGTTGATGGTGTTTGAGGCAACGAATCCAACCAGTGCGGGCAGGACCCATCCCATTTGGTACTTGGTCAAAGGAATCCATTCAGCGTAATCTGAAATGTGTTCACCCAGCCCAATGCTTCCCAAAAAATCGGGAATACTGAATACCATGGTGGTATAAACGACCCATTTGAATACTTTTTCGGAAGCGTATCTTTCGGGGACAACGTTCAGTAAAATCAATATAATGGTGATGGGATAGATAAACATTAATGCAGGAACGGCCACCGTAATAATGTAGCCCACATCAAACTGTCCGACCAATACACCCAATAGACAGCCAAAAAAGGCCGTGATTCGGTATGCCAGTAGGGAGTCGTTGAATCTTCCTTTAATAAAATCAGAAGTACCTGTAACTATTCCGACGGCAGTGGTAAAACACGCCAAACTCACTAAAATGCTCAAAAAAGCATTTGCCGTGGCATTCAATGTATGTGAACTTATGGCTCGTAAAAGGTTCGTTCGGGAAATTTCGGGGTCAAAAGAATCGGCGAACAAAGCCCCGGTAAGTATCAACCCACCATAGACCAAAAATAGGGCAATTCCGGCCCAGAAGCCCCCTTTGGTAATCAATCTCTTTTTTTCTTCAAACGAGGCAGATTTTTCTTTTAGATTGATGGATATGATAATTACCGCACCTATTACTACAGCCCCAATGGCATCAAAGGTCTGATACCCCTCCAAAATGCCGGAACTGAAGGGATGGACTATCTGCGAAGGAGAAAAATCAAACTCCATTGTGAGTAAAGCGGTAGTTATGATTGCCAAGAGTATGAGAAGGATGACGGGCGTCAACAATTTTCCTAAAATATCCAAAACTTTGGAACGATTGACAGCGAAAACAAAGACCAAGGCGAAATAAACAAGACTGGTCAACAAGGATGAGGAACCCCACAAAGGCTGTATGGCCATTTCGTGGGTTACCGATGCCGTTCTTGGAGACGGAAGGGCAATGGCGATACCATAAATTAAATAACAATAAACCACACTGAACAACGGGGATACTTTTTTGGCAAAATCGAACAGGGTGCCCTGCAATTTAGCATGGGCGATAATCCCCAAAATGGGGATCAATACCCCCGAGATGCAGAAGCCCAAGGAGACCAACCACCATAAATTCCCAGATTTAAATCCCAATAATGGTGGCAAAACAAGGTTGCCGGCCCCAAAAAAAAGCGAAAAAAGAGCAAAGACCGTTACCGCTAACGATTTTTTGCTCAAGGGATGTTGATAATTTGTTTTCAAAGCTATATATTACGAAAGTGTTTTTGGACGAAAAAACATGTCTTTTTATCGATTATGCTGCAGTTCATCGAAAAAATAATTTAAAAGATGACTTGATGAAATAAAAAGTTATTAACATCCGTTCCTGTAAAATATAACCTTAAAAATTTATCGATATAACAAAAAATTACGAACCAATTTAAGCATTTTTCTTAGCCCCATTTCATGAATCACTGCTTTTACCAAAACAAACCCAGCTTATGAAGACAACAACTACTCAGCATGGCAACAAATTTTCCTCTTTTTTCTGCAGCCTGTTCGGTCACCACTACACGGTTTCCAAAAAAGTGACGCAGCACATCAAAGAGTACAAATGCGTTCACTGCCAAAAACAAGTTACCACAGATGTAAGTGGAAAATTGTCTGCTTTAACTCCACAAATGCAGGAAATTAACAGTACTCTGGAAGATATGTACAGAAAACGAAAAAGCAGGGTTGTGCACCAAGTGGCATAATCCTTTTTCTTTTTACAAGGCCCAAATCTTATCCCGGAAACTTAAGTAATTGCCTGCTGCTAATGGTTGCGTGCCCCAATACCATGACGTAGGGATGCCCTTGATTTTCGGGATTTTTTTATCCGTTGAACGAATTCCACCCTTGTGCCGTAATAGGTATCTTGGTCTCTGCCCTGGTAATTAAATGAATTCCTTCATTCTTTTCCGTCATATGCCCAATTACCGTCAAGTTGGGGTTTCCTTTAATTTTGGGAAAATCTGCTTGGTCTATCGTGAACAACAACTCATAATCCTCACCACCGCTCAAGGCAATCATGGTGCTGTCCATTTTAAATTCTTCGGATGCGGAAATTACGGTCGGGTCCAATGGGATTTTCTCTTCAAAAACATTACAGCCAATATCACTATGCTTGCATAAATGAATTACTTCAGAAGAAAGGCCGTCGCTTATGTCTACCATGGAAGTCGGCTTTACCTCCAATTTTTTGAGCAGCTCTACAATGTCTTTTCGTGCTTCGGGTTTTAATTGCCTTTCTACGATGTAAGAATAGGGTTCAAGATCGGGCTGACTGTTCGGATTTACCTTGAACACCTCTTTTTCGCGTTCAAGGACCTGAAGGCCCAAATAGGCACCTCCCAAATCGCCAGAAACCACCAATAAATCGTTGGGCTTGCTGCCTTTTCGGTAAACGATGTCGTTATCATCCGCAGCGCCGATGGCAGTTACGCTTACGATCATTCCCCTTGTTGAAGAGGTGGTGTCTCCACCCACCAGGTCAACATTGTACAGCTTGCATGCAAGTGCTACTCCTTCATAAAATTCTTCTAGCGCTTCCAAAGGAAACCGGTTGGAAATGGCCAAAGAAACTGTTATCTGTGTGGCCATGGCGTTCATGGCGTAGATATCGGAAAGATTCACCATCACCGATTTATAGCCCAAGTGCTTCAAGGGCATATAGCTCAGGTCAAAATGAACCCCTTCCACCAACATGTCGGTGGACACAATGGTTTTTTTGCCATTATGATCCATTACGGCAGCATCATCGCCCACCCCAACTATGGAAGATGGTTGTTTGAGTTCAAAGTTTTTGGTAAGATGGTCGACCAGACCAAATTCGCCCAATTCTTCCAAAGATGTACGTTCTTGATTCTTGTCTTCTAGCATTTTGCAAAAATAATGAGGATAATCGTAAATCCTGTAGTCGGATGGAACATAAAAATTTTTCCCCGAAAACCTGTCAAAAGTCATTAAGAATACTTGCAAATTCACGACTGATGGGACTTGTGGTCAAATTGCACTAATTTTTCATAGGAAACACCTATGGAATCATTCGTTATATTAATGTTAGTTGCTATGGTAAAACCCTTTAGATACAGTATATTTGTAGGCTATTTAGATTAAATTCAATTAAGATGATTAAGGTTTCAGAATCAGCAAGGCACAAAGTGGTGTCCCTTATGACCGAAGAAGGTTATAATGCGACCACGGACTATGTGCGCGTTGGCGTAAAGAGCGGAGGGTGCAGTGGATTGTCTTATGAATTGACCTTTGACAATTCCGCTACGGATACAGATAAGATTTTTGAAGATAACGATGTGAGAATCATCGTGGACAAAAAAAGCTTTTTGTATTTGGTGGGCACCACATTGGAATATTCCGGAGGTTTGAACGGAAAGGGTTTTGTGTTCAACAACCCCAACGCTCAACGAACCTGTGGATGTGGAGAAAGTTTTTCACTATAAAATGAGCAAAAGAGCCAAACATTTAAAAAGTAAAAGAATAGATGTACAGCTCTTTTGAAGACTTGGAGGTTTACAAAACAACAATAAAGTTTACCGGCCAAGTTTATGATTTATTGAAGAAAAGTCCTCTGAAAGAAGATTTTGCAATGGTTGACCAAATTAGAAGAGCCACCATTTCAATTTCGAACAACATTTCGGAAGGTTTTGAAAGGGAAACAGACAAAGAGTTGATAAGATTCCTTTATTTCTCCAAAGGTTCTGCGGGAGAAGTCAGAAATCTTTTTAACTTAATGGAAGAGATAGGATATTTTAAAGCTGAAGACTTGGTCGATTACAAAAAGCAGGTAATCAATATATCAAAACAGCTAGCAAATTATATTAAGTATGTTAAAAAACGAAGCGGACTTTAACTGCTTTGCCTTTTTAACTCTTAACTGAGAAAGAATATGGCTTATACAGAAGAAGAATTAAAGAAAGAATTGGAGACCAAAGAGTACGAGTATGGTTTCTACACGGACATTGAATCGGATACCTTTCCAAAAGGGTTGAACGAGGACATTGTTATTGCCATTTCCAAGAAGAAGGAAGAACCCGATTGGATGACGAAGTGGCGATTGGAAGCATTCCGTGCCTGGAAAGAAATGGAAGAACCCGAGTGGGCGAACGTAAAATACCAAAAGCCTGACTTCCAAAATATTTCCTATTACTCGGCTCCCAATAAAAAACCGAAGTATGATAGCTTGGACGAAGTAGATCCAGAATTACTGGACACGTTTAAAAAGTTGGGAATTTCGGTAGATGAGCAGAAAAAGTTGGCAGGTGTTGCGGTGGATATCGTAATGGATTCCGTATCCGTGGCCACCACTTTCAAAAAAACATTGGCCGAAAAAGGAATTATTTTCTGTTCCATTTCCGAAGCTATCAAGGAGCACCCTGAATTGGTGAAAAAATATTTGGGAACCGTAGTTCCGCAAAAGGATAACTTTTATGCAGCATTGAACTCAGCGGTATTTTCCGACGGTTCTTTCTGCTACATTCCAAAAGGAGTGAGGTGTCCTATGGAACTTTCCACCTATTTCCGAATCAACCAAGCGGGAACCGGACAGTTCGAGAGGACCTTGGTCATTGCCGAAGAAGGCAGTTATGTGAGCTATTTGGAAGGATGTACCGCCCCGATGCGGGACGAGAATCAATTACACGCAGCAGTGGTAGAGCTTATAGCCCTGGACAATGCGGAAATCAAATATTCAACAGTTCAGAACTGGTTCCCTGGCAACAAGGAAGGAAAAGGAGGCGTTTACAACTTTGTGACCAAGCGAGGTCTGTGTGAAAAGCATGCCAAAATTTCTTGGACGCAGGTCGAGACAGGTTCTGCGGTAACATGGAAATACCCATCATGTATTTTGAAAGGGGATTATTCCATTGGTGAATTTTATTCCATTGCTGTGACCAACAATTTCCAACAAGCGGATACAGGGACCAAAATGGTTCACTTGGGCAAGAATACCAAGAGTACCATCATTTCCAAAGGTATTTCTGCAGGACAGTCACAAAACAGCTACCGCGGATTGGTGCAGGTGAACAGCCGTGCCGAAAATGCAAGGAACTTCTCCCAATGCGATTCCCTATTGATGGGCAACCGTTGCGGGGCGCATACGTTCCCTTACATAGAGGTCAAGAACAAAAGCGCACAGATAGAGCACGAAGCCACGACCAGTAAGATTGGTGAGGATCAGATTTTCTACTGTAACCAAAGAGGAATTGATACCGAAAAGGCCATTGCCTTGATCGTAAACGGATTTAGCAAGGAAGTATTGAACAAACTACCAATGGAATTTGCCGTAGAGGCACAAAAATTATTGGAAATCAGTTTGGAAGGCTCCGTAGGATAACTTCGGCCATTCTCAGCTGCCCAATCCAATCTGGTGATTGAGCGAAGTCGAAATCACAATTATTAAGACAGAACACAATTTTACAAAATGCTAGAAATAAAGAACTTACACGCAAGCGTAGACGATAAAGAAATCCTTAAGGGAATCAACCTAAAGGTGAACGCAGGAGAGGTACATGCCATTATGGGCCCCAACGGTTCAGGTAAAAGTACCTTGGCCGAAGTAATCGCAGGTCAGGAGGAATTTGAAGTAGGCGAAGGAAGCATCCTTCTGGAAGGAGAAGACTTGGAAGAACTTTCCCCAGAAGAAAGAGCCCACAAAGGAGTGTTCCTATCGTTCCAGTACCCAGTTGAGATTCCAGGGGTATCGGTGACCAATTTTATGAAGACCGCTATCAACGAATCCAGAAAAGCACAAGGTTTGGAAGATATGCCAGCCAACGAAATGCTCAAGAAGATTCGCGAGAAGTCCGAAATGTTGGAAATCGACCGAAAGTTCCTTTCACGTTCCTTGAACGAAGGGTTCTCCGGAGGGGAAAAGAAACGTAACGAAATCTTTCAAATGGCTATGATGGAACCCAAATTGGCCATTTTGGACGAGACCGATTCTGGTTTGGATATCGATGCCCTGCGTATCGTTTCCAATGGTGTAAACAAATTGCGCAGCAAGGACAACGCTATCATCGTGATTACACACTACCAACGATTGTTGGAGTATATCGTTCCTGATTTTGTACACGTGTTGTACAACGGAAAAATCGTAAAATCCGGAACCAAGGAATTGGCCCTGGAACTGGAAGAAAAAGGATACGATTGGTTAAAAGAAGAAGCTGCAGTTTAAAAAACAGATGTAAGACTTCAGACATCGGGTTTCAGAATACTTAAAACTGAAAGCTGACCACTGAAAACTTAAAAAGATATGGATTTAAAGGAAAAATTAGTCTCCTCTTTTATGGCTTTTGAAGATGGCTTGGATTTAGATCATCCAGTACATGAGGAAAGATCCAGTGCCATAAAGAATTTTGAGACCAAGGGCTTCCCCACAAAAAAGGATGAAGCTTGGAAATATACCTCGTTGAGGGGCTTGGAAAAGATAGATTTCAGCATCTTTCCAAAGCACGAGACCACGTTGGAATACAAGGACGTGAAAAAATACTTCCTCCACGAGATAGATACCTACAAGATTGTTTTCGTTGATGGGGTGTACAGTTCATACCTGTCCGAAACCACACATGATGGCGTAGATGTTTGTTTGATGAGCTCTGCCTTTAGTAAGCCCATGTTCAAACAAGTGATAGAGGTATATTTCAACAAAGCGGCCTCCAAAGATGAGTCGTTGACCTCTTTGAACACAGCTTTTAGCAAAGAAGGAGCGTACATCTATATTCCAAAGAACAAAATGCCGAAGAAGCCTATCCAAATTTTGCATTTGGCCACGGGCAAGGAACCAGCCTTGATGTTGCAACCCCGTAACTTGATCGTTGCCGAGGACAACGCTGAGGTTCAAATTATAGAGCGCCACCAAAGTTTGACGGGGAACGAAGTGTTTACCAACTCCGTGACCGAAATTTTTGCTGGCAAGGACGCCATTGTGGACTATTACAAAGTTCAGAATGATGAGCCCACCGCTTCCTTGGTGGACAATACATATATCTCACAAAAAGATAGCAGCGTTGTAAGGGTGCATACGTTCTCCTTGGGCGGAAAATTGATCCGTAACAACCTGAACTTTTATCAGAACGGGGAGCGTATCGACTCTACCTTGAAAGGGATTACGATTTTGGGCGATAAACAGCATGTGGACCATCATACTTTGGTGCACCACGCACAGCCCAATTGTGAGAGCCATCAAGATTATAAGGGTATTTTCGGGGATAGCTCCACAGGAGTGTTCAACGGAAAGATCATAGTGGACAAGATTGCCCAAAAGACGGATGCCTTTCAGCAGAACAACAATATTTTGTTGAGCGATAAATCGACCATCAACTCAAAACCCCAATTGGAAATCTTCGCGGACGATGTAAAATGTTCGCACGGGTGCACCATTGGTCAGTTGGACGATGAAGCGCTCTTTTATTTGAGGTCAAGAGGAATTCCAAAGAAAGAAGCCAAGGCTTTGCTGATGTACGCTTTTGCCAACAACGTTTTGGAAAGTGTCCGTATCCCAGAGTTAAAGCTGCGTATCAATAAAATCATTGCTGATAAACTGGGTGTACGCATGGGTTTTGACCTGTAAAACAAACTTTTTCACGATTACATTACAATGATAGAGACCACTTTGGACATACAAGCCATTAGAAAGGATTTTCCCATCCTCCAAAGAGAGGTCAATGGGAAGCCTTTGGTGTATTTGGACAATGCAGCTACTTCACAGACACCGCAGCAGGTAATCGATGTCATTGTTGATTATTATCAGCGGTACAACGCCAATATCCATCGTGGGGTACATACCTTGTCTCAAGAGGCCACCGATGCCTACGAAGCGGCGCGGCAGAAAATCCAAGGGCATTTTAACATTGCACATTCCCGCGAAGTGATTTTTACTTCGGGAACTACGCATGGCATCAATTTGGTGGCAACGGGATTCACTTCCTTTTTAAAAGAAGGAGACGAGATTTTGGTGTCGGCCATGGAGCACCATTCCAATATCGTCCCTTGGCAGATGCTGTGCGAACGCACGGGGGCAACCCTAAAAGTGATTCCAATGAATCTGGAAGGGGAGTTGGTGATGGAGGAATACCACAACCTATTGTCGGATAAGACAAAATTGGTGTTCTGCAATCATGTTTCCAATGCATTGGGAACCATCAACCCAATAGAAGAAATCATTGAGGCGGCCCATAAAGTGGGAGCAGCCGTATTGATAGATGGTGCACAGGCAGCCGCACACATCAAACCCGATTTACAGGCACTTGATGTTGATTTTTATACCGTTTCCGCCCATAAAATGTGTGGACCAACTGGAGTTGGGGTATTGTACGGAAAAGAAGAATGGCTCAAAAAACTGCCACCGTATCAAGGCGGAGGGGAAATGATTGCCGAAGTCACTTTTGAAAAGACGACCTATGCCGATTTGCCCCATAAGTTTGAAGCAGGAACACCGAACATTTCTGGAGGTATTGCCTTTGGTGCCGCATTGGACTATATGAACAGTATCGGTTTTGATGCCATTGCCCAGTATGAAGATGAGCTATTGAATTACGCCACGGAGCAGTTGCTCACCATCGATGGCTTAAAGATTTACGGGACCGCAGCGCACAAAACTTCGGTAATATCCTTTAACATAGAAGGTATTCATCCATATGATATCGGAACCATTGTAGACAAATTGGGCATTGCCGTTCGAACGGGTCACCACTGTGCTCAGCCCATCATGGATTTTTATAAGATACCTGGAACGGTAAGGGCCAGTTTCAGCTTTTACAACACCAAGGAAGAAGTGGATAAGTTGGTCGAGGGCGTGAGCCGTGCAAGGAATATGTTGCTGTAGGCGAACCGTTATCATTATCATAAAGACTTGAATGGCAACTAACCGAGTTGTATTTTTGAACAAAACCATCGCATGACCATAAAAGAGATACAGGAAGAGATAATAGATGAGTTTTCCATGTTCGACGACTGGATGCAGCGTTACGAATACATGATCGAGCTCGGAAAATCCCTTCCCTTGATAGAGGAACAATACAAAACCGATGACAACCTGATCAAAGGATGCCAGAGCAAGGTGTGGGTGCATGCCGAGTTGGACGGGGACAAACTGGTTTTTACCGCTGATAGTGACGCCATCATCACAAAAGGAATCATAGCCATATTGATCAGGGCGTTCAGCAACCAAAAACCACAGGATATCATAGATGCCGATACCGAGTTCATCGATGAAATCGGACTTAAAGAGCATTTGTCACCTACCCGTGCGAACGGATTGGTAAGTATGATCAAGCAATTGAAATTGTACGCAGTTGCTTATCAAACACAGTTAAAATAGAATTTGTCACCTCGAGCGCAGTCGAGAGGGCTTTAAAATTCAGCATTTCAATAAGGTCTCGACTGCGCTCGACCTGACATGAATCAGTTTTTTATTGAATTCATGTTTAAATAAAATTAAGATGAGCGAAGAAACTACCATAGATACACAAGAGCTGGGCGAAAAAATCGTAAAGGTGCTCAAAACCATTTACGACCCAGAAATTCCTGTGGACATTTACGAACTGGGATTGATTTACGATGTGTTCGTAAACGAGGAATACGAAGTAAAGATCTTGATGACCCTTACTTCGCCCAATTGCCCTGTGGCCGAAACCTTGCCCGTTGAGGTAGAGGAGAAAGTGAAGTCCATTGATATGCTGAAGGATGTGGAAGTGGAAATCACTTTTGACCCACCTTGGACCCAAGAACTGATGAGCGAGGAGGCAAAATTGGAGTTGGGCCTTTTGTAAAAATCCAGTAAACCTAAGAAGACATGACCACAAGACAAATCGATAGAATTATTGAGATGGCTTGGGAGGACAGAACCCCGTTCGAAGCCATAGAGTACCAGTTTGGTTTAAAGGAAAACGACGTGAGGGAAGTGATGCGAAGCAATCTCAAGCGCTCGTCTTTTGAGTTGTGGAGAAAACGGGTAAAGGGAAGAAAGACCAAACACCAAAAAACGTCCCTGGCCAATAGATTTAGGTCGCAAAATCAAAAATTATAGCGGATTTCCGAAGCTTCGCTGATTTTCAGAGGTAAGACTTCAGAAGTCCGATATATTTATAATTTAATATCGAACCCCCGATATCAATGATAAAATTTTATGAAAAAGGGGTTTGAACAAATTCTATCTTGGCAAAAAGCCAGAGAGTTAAACAAAGAGATTTATAAAATAACCGAGGTTAATAAATTTGGTAAAGATTTTGCGCTTAGAGACCAGATTAGAAGAGCATCTATTTCAATTTCTTCAAATATTGCCGAAGGATTTGGCAGAAAAAGCGATAGGGAGTTCATTTATTTTTTGAATGTGGCCAAAGCCTCCTCTTATGAAGTAAAATCACAATTATATTTGGCCCTGGATATTGAATATTTGGACGACGAAGTTTTTAGAAGGCTCTATGAGATCTGTGACGAGATTTCAATGACGATTCACGGATTGATAAAGCATCTCGAGAAAAAGATAAGTCTTAAATCTGACCACTAAAATCTGATATCATATGTCTGAAATTATAAATAGAGTAGCCCAAAGCAAGTTGATCACGTTCGACCTGGAGGATTATTATCCGAAAGGGGAGCGTAAGGTCTTGGACATCAAAGATTGGTTGTACGAGGGCTTTATTCTTCGTGAAAAGGAGTTCCGTGCCCATGTTGATGCGCATGATTGGTCAATGCACCAAGATGCTTATGTGGCGCTTCAATGTTCTTCGGATGCCATTATTCCAGGCTGGGCCTTTATGTTGGTTGCCTCCAAATTGCAACCCTATGCCAAAAAAGTAGTTCAAGGGAATTTGGAAACTTTGGAAACAGCACTTTATCAAACTATTTTGGAAAACTTGGATGTGACCGAGTTTACAGATAAGCCTATAATCATAAAAGGTTGCTCCAAAAAACCCGTGCCCGAAAATGCCTATCTTATGGCTGTGGCCAAAATCCAAGAAGTGGCCAAAAGTGTCATGTATGGGGAAGCCTGCTCTTCGGTGCCCCTGTTCAAAAGAAAATAGTAGTTTTTTGTAGTCAGTAGTCAGTAGTCAGTAGTCAGTAGTCAGTGGACGGTTGCGGAGCTTAGCCGAAGCGACATGAATCGCACGAACAATTGGTCAAAGGGAAAAGGTGAAGGGTAAAAGGTTCCGCGTGTCATTTCGAACGGATGTGAGAAATCTTGTGATGCGAAAGGCAAGGGAGATTTCTCAATCGGTGCCCTGCACCTCATTTCGAAATGACAAAACCTTCTCTCCAACAAGGAGTCTTGGTTCTTGATTCTTTTTTCTTGATTCTTATCCCTTAACCCCAGACACGAATTATCACGAACTGGGTCAAAGGGTAAAAGGCAAAGGTTGGACGTGGAATTATGCCGCGTGCCATTTCGAAGGGATGTGAGAAATCTTGTGATGCGAAGGACAAGGGAGATTTCCCGATCGGTGCCCTGCACCTCATTTCGAAATGACAAAACGTGCTCCCGAACAAGAAGTCTTGAATCTTTTTTCTCGTTTCTTTTATCTTGGAGTCTTGGCTCTTGAATCTTTGGAAACAATCTATTTGAACCGACACGAATTCCACCAATTAGCAAGAACCTTCCTACTGACCTCTGACTTCTGACTCCTGAAAGCTAAAAAAGAAAAGCCCCACCAAAGTGGAGCCTCTCTCAATCTATTTAATTAAAATGAAAAAGTTACTTGACTACAATGCTATATGACTTAGCATCTTGGGAACCATCAGTAATGGTCATCTCCTCATCGTTCTTCCATAGTTTGACCACATTTTTACCACCCATGGATTCGAATCCGGATACGTAAACATTTTCTAAACTGGTATATATGGAATTGGCTTCCGTGTAACTTCCACCATCAGGATACTGATATAATACATCCCCATTCTTCCATACCTTTGGAGCAATACCATCGTTTCCAGCCACATATACATTGTCCCCATCCACAAAAACAGATTGGGCATAGCCATTGTTGTCCCCGTTCGTAAGCTTTTTGGAAAGCACATCGTTTTTCCAGATTTGAGCTACGAAAGTGCCTAATTCGACCTCTGCGCCCACAGAATAAACGTCCGTTCCATCCCAAAAAATGGAGTAGGCTTCCGCAGGGTTGCTACCATCTGAAAGATCATGCAATACCTGAAAGTTCTTCCATACTTTGGCAACATTTAGCTCTCCGTTGCTCTCATGTCCAGCTACATAGATATCAATACCATCTACATGAATAGATTTACCGTATGCATTGGTGACCCCGTTGGTTATGTTTTTTAAAAGGTTGCCATTTTTCCAAACCTTAGCCACAAAAAACCCTCCTTCGTTTTCCTCGCCTACCACATAAACATCAGAACCTTCAACGAATATTCCATTGGCTCGTGCTCCGTTGGCACCGTTGGTAAGCTGGTAAAGTTCTTCACCATTTTTCCAGACCATCGCGATATTACCGTCAAAACCGGCGGCATAAGTGTCCGCTCCTACTACGAACAAAGAGTTTACCTGTGAATTGTCGCTACTGTTGCTCAGTCCAATCTTGGTTCCATTTTTCCAAATGGCCGCAACATTATTGGTTCCATTGCTTTCATATCCCCCAAGATATACATTGGGTACAATGGTTACCGCTACATTGGCGGATTGACTACCCACCGTGGCGGTGATTGTAGCATTCCCGGCTCCAAGGGCGGTAACTTTGCCATTGGTGTCGACTGTTGCCACTGCCGGGTTGCTTGAACTCCAGTTTATAGTTGCATCTCCATTTCCGGTAGCAACAAGGGTTTCGTTTTCCAAGGTGTAAAGTTCCAAGGCTGTTTTGTTTAATGCCAATACTGGAACATCCTCCTCAACTGTAAACGTGGAGGAACTAGTTGCCGTATCACCATTGGCTGTTACGGATATTTTTCCAGTAGTTGCACCAACAGGAACAGTTACCACAAGTTTAGTGGTGGAAACGGTGGTTATCTCGGCGACAACATTTCCAAATTTAACGGTGTTATTGATTTTGGTGTTCCCAAAATTTTTACCATTAATGGTAACACTGGTTCCAACTTTACCGGAAGGTGGGGTAAAATTGGTGATAGAGGGAGCGGGTATAGGTGCCGGTCCATCGTCCTTGCCGCAACCGAGTGCAATCGTAAATATAAATGAAACCAATAGGGTGCGTAACATAACTTTTTTCATAACATTTTATTTTATGGGATTATTAAGGCACCAAAGAAAATACAAAAGCCCGGAGCGTATGTAGGCCAATTGACGTATGCCCCTTTTGGGTTGATGGATAGGCTAAACGGCTGGACTATTGGATAAAGCGCAACCTCTGAAAAGCTAGTAAATGGTTATTGAAACAATTGCATGTGAAAAGACTGACAATTCTTATTTTTGCATTTCTAAACATAAACTCCATACTATGAAAAAATTGCTTTTTGTTGCTGTGGGATTGCTTTTTGCATTTTCTGCCCATGCACAGACCGAGGAGGAGCTCAAAGCTCAGATCGCCCCAAAAAAGGATTCCATCAAGGCCATCCAGAAAAGAGTAGATGCATTGCAGGCCAAGCTCGATGCATTGCCCGGCTGGAAAGTAGGTGCTTTTGGTACCATCGGAGGAAGTATTTCCCAGTTCAACAATTGGTTTGCACAGGGAATTCCAAACAACACATCAGGAAATATAGGATTCACGGTAAATGCCTTTGCCAATTTGAAGGAAGAAAAATTCTTTTGGAGAAACGCGGCCAATGTCAACCTCTCTTGGGTGAAATTGGACGATAAGGACGACCCTACCGACGATGACAGCTTCCGACAGGCAACGGACGTCTTCAATATTTCATCATTGTACGGTAGAAAATTGAGCGAAAAGTTCGCTATTTCAGGATTGATGGAATATAGGACCACCATTTTGAGCAACTTTAACGACCCAGGCTATCTCGACCTTGGTGTGGGTGCCACTTGGACCCCGATACCAGATTTGGTCGTTGTAATGCATCCGCTCAACTACAACTTTGTGTTCAGCAACGAGGATACCATTTTTGAATCCTCCATGGGTGCCAAGATACTTGCCGACTATACCAAACAAATCGGTGCGGTGAGCTTTAAGAGCAACCTGTCTTTGTTTCAAAGTTACGAGAGCAGTAATCTGAGCAACTGGACGTGGACCAACTCTTTTAGTTATACGTTATGGAAGATGATCGGTGTAGGTTTCGATTTTGGTCTGAGGAACAACAAACAGGAAACCTTGAACTATATCGTGAACAATGCTCCAACACCGAACCCCGATGCCACTTTTGATACCATCGACAACGAATTACAAACCTATTGGACCTTGGGTGTCAGCTATAAGTTTTGATACGCTAGATGCACAGCACAAAAAAAGCCCTCAATACAGAGGGCTTTTTTGTGGGGTGAAAAATGTTTTTCATGTTTTTAAGACCATGGTCTAAGTAGGTTAAGATCGATGAAGATCTGTGTTCGACACTAAAATGACTTAAAAACAATGTGAAAGTATGCCTTACGTTGCCTTTTCCTAAATTTTTGTTGTGAATTGGCACATAATTGTTGTGAAGCAAAAGATTTCTTGCTTTTCACCGAAAAAGTAGACTTCGATGAATGGGTTTAATATTCATCCAAATGCTCTGGATACAGAAAGTTGTTGTACGGGAAACGGGTAACATGAATGTCCCGTACCGCATCGTAAACACGTTTTCGGAACTCGTCCAGGTTTTCCTTGTTGAGCGCAGAAATGAACAACGCCTTGTCCCCAAGCTTGTTGAAATAGGTTTTTTTCCACTCCTCGAGCGTAAAATGTGCCTTGGTACGTTCTGTCACCAGGTCGTCCTCATCAATGGTTTCGGGAACATACTGGTCTATTTTGTTGAAAACCATGATGCAGGGCTTGTCGGAACTTTCGATTTCGTCCAAAATCTGATTTACCGAATCGATATGCTCTTCAAAATTAGGGTGGGAAATATCCACCACATGAAGCAGCAAGTCAGCTTCTCGCACCTCATCCAAAGTACTCTTAAAACTTTCCACCAATTGTGTAGGCAGCTTTCTGATAAATCCTACGGTATCACTCAACAAAAAAGGAAGGTTGCCCAAGACCACTTTTCTGACCGTAGTGTCCAAAGTAGCGAACAGCTTGTTCTCCGCAAATACTTCGCTCTTGCTGATCACGTTCATCAATGTGGATTTACCAACGTTGGTGTACCCCACTAAAGCTACCCTCACCAAAGATCCTCGATTCCCACGCTGAGTCTCCATTTGTCGGTCTATTTTGGCAAGTTTCTTTTTGAGCAAAGCTATGCGGTCACGAACAATACGTCTATCCGTTTCAATTTCCGTTTCACCAGGTCCGCGCATCCCAATACCACCACGTTGCCGCTCCAAGTGAGTCCAAAGACCTGTAAGTCGTGGCAATAAATATTCGTATTGGGCAAGTTCCACCTGTGTACGTGCATAGCTTGTTTGGGCACGTTGGGCGAAAATGTCCAGAATCAAGCTGGTCCTGTCCAAGACTTTGCACTTCAATAACTTTTCTATATTATTCTGTTGTGCAGGGGACAGCTCATCATCAAAAATAACGGAGCCGATTTCGTTTTCCTTTACAAATTGGCGTACTTCTTCCATCTTACCGCTCCCGATGTAGGTTTTTGGGTTGGGCACATCAATCCGTTGCACAAACCTTTTTTCAACCTCGCCACCTGCAGTGTAGGTCAAAAATTCCAGCTCGTCCAGGTATTCCTTTACCTTTTCCTCATCTTGGTACTGGTTCAATACACCAATAAGTACCGCCTTTTCATATTCTATTGATTTCTTTTCTAGCATCAAATGGATTTAGAATACAAATCTACACAATGTTTTGGAAGCTATTTTTGTACTTTGCCCTCTCTATTCGTTAACCCTTATATTTTTTAATTGCAAAAACAGGAAAACAGATATACGATAGCATTTTATAATCTCGAGAACTTTTTTGATACCGAGGACGACCCGTATCTTCTTGATGATGACTTTACCCCAAAGGGTTTTAGACGATGGAACAAAACCAAGTTCTGGAAGAAGGTAAAGAAAATTTCCAAGGCAATTTCCAAAATAGGATTGGAAGATAGCCCTCACCCACCCGTATTGGTCGGGCTGGCAGAGGTGGAGAACAAGAAAGTGATCCAGACCCTATTGCAGTCCAAAAAGCTACGAAATGTTGATTACGGTGTGATTCATTTTGATTCGCCGGATGAACGGGGCATCGATACCGCACTGATATACCATAAAACCCATTTTACAGTACTGAATACTGAAACCATTCCTTTGATGGTCCAAAACACCAATGGAGAACGTGACCTCACCCGCGACATTCTATATGTACATGGCAAGTTGCACCAAGAAGAGATCCACGTTTTCGTGAACCACTGGCCATCCCGTAGGGAAGGGGCCGAAGAGACCAGCTATAAACGCATCAAGGCCGCCGAGACCATTCTTCGAAAAATAGGATCAATGCCCGTGGATCAGCCCAATATCATTATTATGGGCGATTTTAATGATGACCCCAATTCCGAAAGCATTCAAACACTCATTGACACCGGAATGTTCATCAACCCAATGAAAAAATTGTTGTCTCCGTTCAGGGGTAGCGCTAACTACAAGGCAAAATGGAGCTTGTTTGATCAAATATTGCTCTCCCACAGTTTTTTAAACCATCGAGTACGAAACCATACCTTTGTGGAAGCGAAGATCTTTTCTCCCCGCTTTTTGAAAGAATGGAAAGGTAGGTACAAGGGAAATCCGTTCCGGACATTTGCCGGAAAAAAATATCTTGGGGGCTACAGTGATCATTTTCCAGTCTATGTTATTTTAGACAGGAAAAAGTAGGAAAATAATTACACCACATAAAAGTTAATTTTCACAACAGAAAGGCGTAAATCACTATGTATTTCATCGAATAAAGAAGGGTTTTTATCGAGATATATAATTTCATATAATATATTAGTAGTCCAAATCTTACCTAAACTTAATTATGGACTACAGATTTCCTTTAGGGGCCAAGGAAGTGATCTTCTCCATTTTTTTATCGCTTTTAGGCGCAGTTTCTCTTCATGCACAATCCAATGATTTCAAAGAACAGATTCGTTCTTCATACAATCAAGGAAAAATCTCTTCTTTTATTTCCGAAATGGAGTCGGAACATCAAACCAAGCTTAAAAAAATAGGTGAGCTCATAAAGTCCAAAGGACTCCGCGCATCTGAGAAAAAAGGCAATGGTGCCCAAGTAGCCCTAAAAGATATAGGCACGGATGGCACACCGCTTTACTACACTACATTGAGCGACCCTGCTTCACAAACTTCTCGAGCACACACACTTTACGATAAAGGCCTTTTGAACCTTGGATTGACAGGGACCAACATGGAAGTTGGTGTATGGGATTCTGGCGTGGCACTATCTTCCCACCAAGAGTTTGACACCCGGGCCAAAAATGCCGATAATGCGGACGAAATTAGTTTGCACGCCACTTTAGTCACCGGAAACCTCATTTCTGCGGGGGTAGAACCCAATGCAAAAGGGGTTGCCTATGGTGCTCAGGCACTGACCCACGATTGGAGCCGTGATAAAATTGAAGTGGCAGAAGCAGCCGCAAATGGCATGCTATTGAGCAACCATTCCTACGGAATTCTATCGGACAGAGTGCCCGACTGGTATTTTGGAGCATATATCAAGGTGACGCAAGATTGGGACAAAATCATGTACAATGCTCCTTATTATTTAATGGTGACCGCTGCGGGCAATGCGCAGAAATCCAACGACAACGAAGCGCCAAATTTTGGAAAGACCTCCGATGGCTTTGACCTTTTGTTGGGCTTTACCACCACCAAGAACGGTTTGACCATTGCAGGGGCCAATACAGAAATTGATAGTAGCGGCGATTTGATCAAGGCTTCAGTTGCGGGATATAGCAGCTTTGGACCGGTTGATGATGGCCGCGTAAAACCGGACCTTGCCGGTGATGGCGGAAACATACTTTCCACAAGCTCCGCTACCAACAGCAGTTATCAGGTTTCCGCAGGCACCTCCATGGCTGCGCCAGGGGTAACAGGAACACTTTTGCTGTTGCAACAATACCATGAAGAATTGTTTGGCAACTATATGAAAGCGGCGACCTTGAAAGGACTTGCGCTTCACACTGCAGATGATGTGGATGCCAAAGGTCCCGATTATAAAATGGGCTGGGGCATCATGAATGCCAAAGCTGCGGCCGAGGCCCTTCAAAATAAAGAATACACCACCTTGGTGAACGAAGAAAAATTATCCAACGGTGAAACCTATACCATTACCGTAAATGCCATTGAAGGCACTCCTCTGGTAGCTTCCATATCTTGGACTGACCCGGAATCGGAAAACATCAACCGGGGAGAACTCAACAGCACCACGGCCGCCTTGGTAAACGATTTGGATATCAGAATCAGCAAAGATGGAGAAACCTATTTCCCTTGGAAACTGAACCCTGCCAGAGCAAATGACGCTGCCACTAAAGGTGACAACAAGGTTGACCCTTTTGAACGAGTTGAGGTAGAAAATGCAAGTGGAACATACACCATTACCATTTCGCACAAGGGAGCATTAAAAAATAATATCCAGGATTTCTCTCTGATCGTTACCGGAGCACAGGTATCCGATTGTTCCATTGAGATTCCTTCCCAGGTGAATTTGGAAAGCTCCTCTATCGAGAGCACCGTAATTTCTTGGAAAGATGCCGAGGAAACCCTTTTTGAGGTGCAGTATAAAAGTATCGATTCCGATAGCTGGAACAGTGAATTGATATGGGAAAACACTTTTGAGCTTACCGCTTTGGAAGCAGGGAAAGTGTACGAGGCCCGTGTACGTTCCATTTGTACCGAGAATGCCGTATCCGAGTTTTCTGAGACCATCGAGTTTGAATTTAATGGAGTAGAAACCGCATTGATCGAGAACACTCCGTTGTTTGTTCCGCAGGAATTGAACATCTCCGTGTACCCCAACCCAACAGTCGATTATTTGAATGTAAATGCCGAGCTGTCCAAAGATGCCGAGTTTTCTATTGTGACCACATCGGGAAATATCATCAAAAAAGGAAAGACCGAGGGTTCCATCAATGTATCGTCGCTTTCTTCAGGATTGTATGTGTTGGTGGTTCAGGACTATTCCGGGATTAAAAGCACCAAGTTTTACAAGAACTAGAACAAGTTTAAGTCTCAAGTTCAAACTCAATCCGGCGTTCAGTAGAATTACGCAACGAACATTGAACTTTTACCTTTTGCCTTTGACCCAAAGTTCTTGATAAACCGTGTAATTCGTGTGCGTTCAAATAGATTGTTCCCAAGGAGCCAAGACTTCTTGTTGGGAGCACGTTTTGTCATTTCGAAATGAGGTGCGGGGCACCGATTGAGAAATCTCCCTTGCCCTCGAATCACAAGATTTCTCACATCCGTTCGAAATGACGCCCGGCAGCATCCCGTGCCGAACCTTTGCCTTTTACCCTTTGACCCAAGTTCGTGATAATTCGTGTCTGGGGTTAAGGGATAAGAATCAAGAAAAAAGAATCAAGACATAGGACTTCTTGTTGGGGAGCACGTTTTGTCATTTCGAAATGAGGTGCAGGGCACCGATTGAGAAATCTACTTTGCCTCCACATTTCAAGATTTCTCACATCCGTTCGAAATGACACGCGGAACCTTTTACCCTTTGCCTTTTCCCTTTGGCCAATTGTTCGTGCAATTCGTGCCGCTTCGACTCCCTGCCCGTCCGGCAAGCGGGCGCTCAGCAACCGAGTTGTCATACTGAACGAAGCGACCATTTTCTCATTACCCAATACACACCACCGACATCCAAAATCAAACCTTTTTGATTTCATCTTCCGACAAGAGCTCCTCATTTCGTAAGCGTAAAAAAACCTGTGCGGTGGTCACAACATCCAATTCACAATAGTTGATGATACGGTCGATATCCTTTTCTTTGTAGAACACATCTTTTACCATACTGCCATCCATATCTTCTTTTGGGGAAGGGATGCCCAGTATATGCGCCAATAATTTGAGCGAGGTGTAATGTTTGTAGTCGCCGAACTTCCAAAGTTCCATGGTGTCCAGATGGGGTATTTCCCATGGCTTTTTTCCGAACAGGTCCAGCTTGTAGGGCAGATTGATGCCGTTTATGATCATTCTGCGGGCGATATAGGGGAAATCGAACTCTTTGCCATTATGGGCGCACAAAAGATGCTTTACGTTGCTAAAATAACCTGTCAGCAGTTGTTTGAACTCTTTCAGGATTTTAGTCTCGTCACCATAAAAGGAAGTGGTCCTAAATGTCCTTAGATCTCCTTGCATTTTAAAATAGCCTACGGAGATGCAGACAATTTTACCAAATTCGGCCCAAATGCCCGCTCGGTCATAAAATTCCTCGGGCGTGAACTCTTCTTTGCGCTGGTACTGTGTTTTTTGTTCCCATAATAGCTGGGCAGTTTCATCCAAATCGGTGAAATGTTGTTGTTGGGGTACGGTCTCGATATCCAAAAAAAGGATATGCTCCAGGTTAAGTTTATAAAGCATGGTAGCCAATTAAAATAGAGTCGTCTGCTTTGCAGGACTCTCGTGTTCCAATAACCATTTTTTTCTATGCAGTCCACCTGCATAGCCTGTGAGGTCTCCGTTGGTTCCGATTACACGATGACAGGGAACCACAATCCAAAGTGGATTTTTGCCATTGGCCGAGGCTACTGCACGAATGGCCTTTACGTCACCGAGTTGTTTGGAAAGTTCCAAATAAGAAATGGTTTTTCCAAAGGGAATTTGTAACAAGGCATCCCATACCTTTTTCTGAAAATCGGTGCCCGATGGATTCAATTCAAGGTTAAATACCGTTCGGTCTCCATTAAAATATTCTTCAAATTGGCTTGCCGCATCCTTTAAAACTTCAGGAATTATACCATCTAGTTTTTTATCGTCCAAAACGGTAATGGAAGCAAGGCCCTTCTCATCACCTTTTAATTCTGCCGTTCCGATAGGAGTTTGTATGTAAGCCGTTTGCATCACTCTATTTCATCTTCACCTTCAATAATTCCCAATCGTTTTGCTCTGGCATGCCAGTTCTTTCTTGCCAACTTTTGGAGGTCTTCCACGTTGTCACTTTCATCCATGATCTCAAAACCGAGCAAGGTTTCGATGACATCTTCCATAGTCACGATACCACTAACCGAACCATATTCATCGACCACCAAGGAAATGTGTTCTCTTTTCTGGACAAACTTTTTAAAAAGGTCGTTGATGGATTTGCTACGGTTGGTCACCAATAATTCCCTTCGTATGGTGGCCAGGGTTTCATTTCCTTTTTTATTGATGATGGCCTCCAACAATTCGTCCTTTAAGAAGAAGCCAGTAATATTGTCCATACGATCTTTGTACAACGGTATCCTAGAAAACCGCAAGGGGCGGTTTTTTTCAAAAAATTGCTTTATCGGGGTGTCCTCGGACGCTACTTTCATAACGGTCCTGGGGGTCATCACATCGCGAGCCAAAATCTCATCAAAATAGAGCAGGTTCTTGATCATCTTGGATTCCGATTCCTTGAAAACACCTTCTTCGTGGGCGATTTCCGTCATCGCGCTAAAATCTTCACGGCTCAATACGCTTCCATGTTCCCCTTTGGCGCCCACAAGTTTGGTAAAGAGCTGCAATAGCCATAACAGTCCCGTCCATTTTAGGACGAATACCATAATGTTCAATGCTTTGCCTGTAAAGTTGGCCAATTGCTTCCAAAAAGTGGCCCCTATCGTCTTTGGTATGATCTCGGAAGCAACCAGAATCAATATCGTCATAAGGGTAGATACGATTCCGACCATAAGGTCTTCCGTTAATGTAAATCCGAATATGGTGCGCTCTGTAGCACCGTACATTTCTGCATAGGCCACTTTTGCCTGCACCCCTACCAAAATTGCTCCAACGGTATGGGCAATGGTATTTAACGTAAGAATGGCTATCAACGGCTTGTCCACATCCTTTTTAAGGGTTTCCAAGGTGGCCGCATAATCTTTCCCTTCTTGTTTTTTTACATTGATAAAGGTGGGTGTGATACTTAACAGCACCGCCTCCAATATGGAGCACAGAAACGAAAAGAATATGGAAATAAGGGCATAAAATAGTAGTAGTCCCATAGAATGGCAGAATCTTTAGTACCAAGATAGGGAATAGGAATTAATTTTGAATGTTTAATGCTTCCGCTTTGTAAAAAACATCCTGAAGGGCCTGTCGAATATCCAAACTATAGAGTTTTCTGTGGTCGCGCGAAGGATATACCCGATTGGATAGGAAAATAAACGTCAAATTTTTTACGGGGTCTGCCCAAACAAAGGTCCCTGTAAACCCAGAATGCCCAAAACTTTCGGGTGAAGCCAAAGGGGAGGGGTACGCTTCTTCCAAAGGGAGTTCCGAATTGTTCAAAAGAGGCTTGTCAAAACCTAATCCTCTATAATTTTCATTTTCTGGATATTGGACCGTTGTAAATTCCTTTACGGTTTCAGCTGAAATGAGTTGTTTGCCGTCGACGTTCCCATAATTTTGATAGAAAAGCATCAGTTTGGCCAAGTCATCTGCCGTACCGAATAATCCCGCATTGCCCGAAACACCACCCTTGAGTGATGCATTTTCATCGTGCACCCACCCTTTGACCAAGGTTTTCCTGAAGAGTGAATCCACTTCGGTGGGGACAATGGCATTTACGTAGTTGTTTTCCTTGGGAAGATACCCGAGGGTATGGCAACCTAAAGGTTGATAGAAGTTTTCATCCAAATAGGTTTGATAATCCATTCCTGTGAGTTGCTCTATCAAACTTGGAAAAATAAGAAACGTAAGCCCTGAATATTTGTATTTCTTTTCATCCGAAACTTTGGACCGATTGATGATTCGGTTCATTTTCCTTTCAAAACGATTGTTGATGTAAAGCCCATCATACACTTGTCCTTGAAATCGTTTATCCGATGCATTGTGGACAAATCTCCTTTTGATCTTGCCGTT
This sequence comes from Flagellimonas crocea, assembly GCF_033441595.1. Lineage (NCBI taxonomy): Bacteria > Pseudomonadati > Bacteroidota > Flavobacteriia > Flavobacteriales > Flavobacteriaceae > Flagellimonas > Flagellimonas crocea. Next base: position 844,399 of record NZ_JAUZVX010000003.1, read on the forward strand.
CTTTCGAAGTACTTTTTGTAAAAAAACGATGTAGGGCACCAATCCTGCTTGATGCGCCAATATCTCCCGAAGCGTGAGGTCTTTTTTGTCTTTTCGATGCTGCCAAGCCTCCCAATAGGCACTAAAAGGTTTGTCCAGATCAAGTTTGCCCTCGTCCACCAACTTCATCAAAGCGGGAAGCGGCCCTGATATTTTCGTTACGGAGGCCAAATCATACAAATCGTTCAACGCAACGGGTTGAATGTTGTCGTAGGTGTGGAAACCGTATGCTTTATGGAAAATGACGGTATCGTTCTTGGTGACCAATAGTTGCGCTCCTGGAAATGCCAGACTATCGATGCCCATTTCCATAATGGAATCCACTTTTTGGTCGATGAAAGCTTCGTCGAACCCTAAATTGGAGGGAAGGGCATGGATGAGCTCTCGTTGGGCAAACCCCGAAGGCATCACTAAAGTGATGAAGAAAAATGAAACCGTTAGTTTTTTCATTCTGGTTTAAGGTTTATCCCAAAGTACGGATAAAATCTTTCGCAAAATAACTGGCAATAATATCAGCGCCCGCCCTCTTAATGGCGGTCAATTGTTCGAGCATTACGGCATCGTGGTCCAACCAACCTTTTTCGGCAGCAGCTTTTACCATCGCATACTCGCCAGAAACTTGATATACGGCAACGGGCACTTCGACCTCATTTTTGATTTCCCGAACAATGTCCAAATAGCACAATCCGGGCTTTACCATTACAATATCCGCACCTTCGTCAATATCCATTTGGGTTTCTTTGATGGCTTCATACCGATTGGCATAATCCATTTGATAGGTTTTTTTGTCCTTGGGAACATTGGCAATATCAACAGGTGCAGAATCCAGGGCATCACGGAAGGGCCCATAAAATGCACTGGCATACTTGGCGGAATAGGCCATAATTCCCGTGTTGATGAATCCTTCATCTTCCAAAGCTTCGCGAATGGTCAATATTCTGCCGTCCATCATATCGCTGGGCGCTACAAAATCGGCCCCTGCCTTGGCGTGGGATACGCTCATTTCTGCCAGTACCTCCGCGGTTTCATCGTTCAGGATTTGCCCTTCGGCCACAATGCCATCATGGCCATAGGAAGAAAATGGATCAAGCGCCACATCGGTCATCACCAACATCTGTGGACAGGCATTTTTTACGGTTTTTATGGCGCGCTGCATCAGACCATTGGGATTTAAGGCTTCAGTTCCCTTATTGTCCTTGAGTTTATCATCGACCTTCACAAAAAGAAGTACGGAACATAATCCCATTTTCCATAGTTCTTTCACTTCTTTTTCCAAATTGTCCAAACTCAACCTAAAGTAGTTGGGCATCGATGGAATTTCTTCTTTGATTCCCTTTCCTTCGGTCACAAACAAAGGCACCAAAAAATCATCTGGGGTCAAGGTGGTTTCCCGAACCAATCTTCTGATGGATTCGGATGCGCGGAGTCTTCGGTTTCGTATGAGTGGGTACATATTTTGGTTTTAAGTTGTAAGCTATAAGCTATTGGCTTAATTTTTTAGTTGTTTTCTCAGATGTCTATCTCTCCTGTTAAATAAAGCACGGCCTTACCCGAAATTTTAACGCGTTCGCCCAAATATTCGCAGACCAAATCGCCTCCACGTTTGGAAAGTTGTTTGGCAGTCAATTTATTTTTGTCCAAAACCTCGGCCCAATACGGTGATAACGAGGTGTGGGCGGAACCTGTAACAGGATCTTCGGGAATACCGCAGGCTGGAGCGAAAAAACGCGAAACAAAATCCACCTCTTCCCCTGGCGCGGTAACGATAACCCCACGAGCATCCAATTGCGCCAACAAATGATGGTTGGGTTCAATACCTTCAATTTCCTTTTGTGATTTATAAACCATCATATAGTCTGTTTTGCCCTTCAAGGTTTTAATTGGACTTTGCCCAATGGCATTGTCCAATTCCTCAATATTTTGAATGGCAATGAGGTTGTCCGTAGGGAAATCCATGGTCAACCAACCATTATTTGCTTTGTTTACGGTCAAATTTCCGCTTCGCCCTGAATAAAACTGAATGGTATTTTTTTCAAGTTCGTAAAAGTGGAACAGTACAAAAGCAGTTGCCAAAGTAGCATGTCCGCATAGGTCCACTTCCACTTCGGGGGTAAACCATCGTATCTCGTAAAGCTCGTCTTTTTTTACGGCAAAGGCGGTTTCGGCCAAGTTGTTCTCCTGTGCAATTTTTTGCATCAACTCTGGATTCAGCCATGAATCCAAAATACAGACTGCGGCAGGGTTTCCGCCAAAGGTCTGGTTGGTGAACGCGTCTATTTGATAAATTTTCTGTCTCATGGGTTTGGTTTCGGGACAAAGCTACGGATTAAACCCAATTTTTTGGATTTTGAAGCACTGCTATCAATTTCTCTTCTTCGCTTCCTTTTTCGGGATGGTGGTCGTAACGCCATTGCACGTGCGGAGGGAGACTCATTAAAATACTTTCGATACGCCCGTTGGTTTTGAGTCCAAAAAGAGTGCCTTTGTCGTGCACCAAATTGAACTCTACATAACGGCCTCGTCGAATTTCTTGCCAGTCACGCTGATCTTTGGAATAGGGAAGATTTTTTCTTTTTTCCACGATGGGAGCGTAGGCCTCCAAGAAGCTGTCCCCAACTTCGGTGACGAAATTGTACCAATCTTCCAAGCTGGTTTGCTCGGTTGCCTTGCAATAATCGAAAAACAGTCCGCCTATGCCACGGGCTTCGTTTCGGTGCGCATTCCAGAAATATTCGTCGCATTTCTTTTTGTAATTGGGGTAAAATTCTGGGTTGTGGGCATCACAAGCCTTTTTGCAAACTGTATGAAAATGAGCAGCATCTTCCTCGAACAAATAATAGGGGGTAAGATCTTGTCCGCCACCGAACCATTGGTCCACAATATTGCCATCCTTGTCGTACATTTCAAAATAGCGCCAGTTGGCGTGTACGGTGGGCACCATTGGACTTTTGGGGTGAATGACCAAGCTCAGGCCACAGGCAAAGAAGTCGACATCTTCCACGCCAAAATAGTTTTGCATGCTTTTGGGCAATGCCCCGTGGACTTTGGAAATATTGACACCTCCTTTTTCTAAAACCGACCCGTTTTCAATGACACGTGTTCTGCCTCCTCCGCCTTCTTCGCGTTCCCAAAGGTCTTGTTGGAACTTGGCGGTTCCATCCAATTCTTCGAGTTTGGAGGTAATGGTATCCTGTAATTGTTGAATGTATTGATAAAACGTATCCTTCATTGCTCTAAAATATGTACCATTTGGTTTTTATATTCTGAAAGTGTTGAATTTTCATCAATTTTGATGGATTCCAAAGTCATTTTCTTCAATAGCTCAACGATTTCCTGTTCGGATTTTTCTGTGTTTTGAACAAAAATGAAACGACCGACTTCGTTGTTGTGCAAATCCATGGTCTTTGCCAATTGTTTGTTCGGAAATGAATCCTCGTGCCAATCGGTTACTTTTTTTGCCCAAACCAAAACAGCTTCATCATTTCTTTGCCAGTTAAAACAACGTTTTGCAATCAAATAGTTCCAAAAAGCGTGTCTAAAAGCGTTTGCGGGACCATTTTTATGATGCAGTTTGCCGTAGTTTTTGGTCGATATGGCTATGCAATCCTTGGTGGCTTTGATGGTGGGCAGTATAAAGTGAGGACGACTCAAACCAATAAATACACCTTTCAGTATATTTTTAAAATCTACCCGCTTTGCTACCGCTAAAAGGTTCACTCCTTATATTCTTTTACAGCATCAATAAATGCTTTTGCATTTTCCACAGGGATGTTCGGTAAAATTCCATGACCCAAATTCACAATGTATTTGTCCTTGCCAAAATCACGGATCATTTGCGTTACCATTTCCTGGATTGTTGATGGTGGCGAAAGCAAACGGGCAGGGTCAAAATTACCTTGAAGGGTGATGTTCCCGCCCGTTAAATATCGTGCGTTTTGTGCCGAGCACGTCCAATCCACACCTACGGCAGAGGCTCCCGAGTTTGCCATGTCTTTCAAGGCAAACCAGCATCCTTTTCCAAAAACGATTACAGGTGCCTCATCTTTCAGCGCATCCACGATTTGCTGAATGTATTTCCAGGAAAATTCTTGGTAATCTTGAGGGGATAGCATACCGCCCCAAGAATCAAAAACCTGAACGGCATTTACACCAGCCTTCACTTTGGCCTTAAGGTATGAAATGGTAGTGTCCGTTATTTTTTGAAGCAGTTCGTGCGCAGCTTTGGGCTGGGTAAAACAAAACCCTCTGGCCTTGTCAAAACTTTTGCTTCCTTGACCTTCCACGCAATAGCAAAGAAGCGTCCATGGCGAACCTGCAAACCCGATCAACGGAACTTCGTCGTTTAATTTTTCCTTGGTCATAGTGATGGCGTCCATCACGTAACCCAAAGTATCTTGAATATCGGGTACGATCACGTTGTCCAAATCCGCTTGCGAACGGATAGGGTTCGGCAAATAGGGTCCAAAATTAGGTTTCATCTGCACTTCGATGTCCATGGCCTGAGGAATTACCAAAATATCGCTGAACAAAATGGCGGCGTCCATGCCATATCGTCGAATGGGCTGTACGGTAATTTCCGAAGCCAATTCTGGGGTCTGGCAACGGGTAAAGAAATCGTATTTTTTACGGAGTTCCATAAACTCGGGCAAATAGCGCCCTGCCTGTCGCATCATCCATACGGGTGGACGTTCAACGGTTTCACCTTTTAATGCTTTTAGGAACAAGTCGTTTTTTATCATAAATTTTAATTTGTCATTCCTGCTTAGGCAGGAGTCTTATTTAGATTGTGCGGGGGACTTCGACTCCCTGCCCGTCCGGCAGGCAGGCGCTCAGTCCCCCATTTTGATTGATAATTCTTTAATCGCCTGCACCAACATATTTTCCACGGTCGGTTTATTGGCTACAATAATTTGGTTTGAATGATTTTGCGCTTCGGAGGCGGTCGTTTCCCCAATACAGAACAATGTGCTGTTCCCCAGAGTGTTTTCCAAGAGATAGCTTCGGATGCCACTTGGACTAAAAAACAGAATGCCATCAAAATCCCTTTGAAATTGTTTTGGATTAAACAAAGTTCTGTAGACTTCCAATTCTTTATACTGAACGTTATTTTTTGATAAGGTATCAGGGAGTTCATCCCTTCTTTTATTGCCGCAAAGAAATAAAAATGACTCGCTTTGGTATTTTTCGACCAAAATTTTCGCTAATTCTGATGCGTTTTCTGCCATTTCCACCACTTTTAATTCATTTTCTTTCAAAAGGGTTTTTGTCTTTTCCCCGACACAAAATGCATTGAATTTGGATACATCAGAATCTTGGGCCTGCTTCAAGAATGCTTTTACCGCATTTTTACTTGTAAAAATATAGTTGCTGTACTCGAAAGGAATTTTGATTTCTAATAGTTCAATTTTTAGGGCATCGTACTCCACCAATCCCAAACCAGAATTTAGAAAAAGCTCTTTTTGGGACGGGCTCAGCATTTTAGTGGACAGTACTGTTTTCATTTCTGATTTCTTGCATCAATTTGTCGCCTCCTTTTTGCAACACTTCTTCTGCGCTGGTCTTTCCAATGCCTTTAGCGTCGGACAGCTTTATCTCTTTTTTGATATCGATTTTCTGTTTTCCATCCAGCGAGAAAACCACACCTTCAAAACAAACCTTTTGGTCTTTTATTTGTGCCAAGGCACCTATTGGAGCGGTACAGCCACCTTCCAGTGTGCGCAAAAACTCTCGTTCTATGGTTGTGGCCAATTCTGTTTCGGGATGGTTGAGTTTGCCCGAAGCCTCTCTTGTAAAGCTATCTTCCTCTTTGGCGACGACCAGCATAGCGCCTTGGGCGGGAGCTGGGATCATCCAATCCAATTGAATGGCATCCTTGGGCAATAACTTGATACGCTCCAGTCCAGCCTGTGCAAAAATTGCACCTTGCCAATCGTTCTCAATGAGTTTTAGGAGTCTGGTATTCACATTTCCTCGAAGATCTACCACGTTGTGGTTAGGGTATTTGTTCAGCCATTGGGCTTTTCGTCGTAAACTTCCCGTGGCAATGGTGGCAGGTTGATCGCTCTCCAAAAAATTGGACCCTTTGTGCACCAAAATATCGTGAGTAATGGCGCGTTCCAAAACGGCCACCTGCACAATTCCCTTTGGTAGTTGTGTAGGTACATCTTTCATGGAATGTACCGCAATATCAATGTCTCCTTTGAGCAGGGCAACGTCCAAGGTCTTTGTGAAGATTCCCGTAACACCGAGCTCGTAAAGCGGCTTGTCCAACACTTGATCCCCCAAAGATTTGGTGGGCACCAAAATGGTATCGTACCCGAGTGCCTCCAGCTTTTGTTGCACGGTGGTTGCTTGCCACAGCGCCAATTCGCTGTCGCGGGTTCCAATGCGGATTATTTTGCTCATTTGGAGTGTAGTTCTAGCTGAAAAACTTTCTGGATAAGTTCCAGGCTATCATCGGTATCGACCTCGTTGCTCTTTAAGTGATTGGCAAACTGCTTGGTAATTTTTTGAATGATCCTGTCGGAGATGATTTCTGCCTGAATCTGGTCGAAACCTTCAATTTTTTTGGTCTGAAAATCGATTTCTTCGGTTTTCATAGTGTTCAGTTTGTCCTTAAGTGCATTGATTACTGGGGCAAACTTTCGGGTTTCCAACCATTTTAGGAAATCCTTTTTTACTTTTTCTATGATCGCTTCCGCTTTGGGAACGTATTTCTTTCTTTTGGCCAAGGTCTCATCCGTAATCTGGGAAAGTTGGTCCAAATGCACCAAGGTCACATTGTCCAATTGCTTCACATCGTCCGATACATTTTTGGGAACGGACAGGTCCAATACCAACAATGGCTTTTTGGGATAGATCAACGCTTTGGAAACCGTGGGCAATTGTGCTCCCGTGGCAACCACAAGAATATCGGCCTTTCGGATCTCGGTTTGTAGATCACCGTAATCCTTTACCGTTAAATGAAATTTGCCTGCGATGTCCTCCGCCTTTTCCCGAGTTCTATTGATCAGGGTAATATGGGAGTTGTTGGAATGCTTTATCAGGTTTTCGCACGTATTTCTACCAATTTTACCAGTTCCGAACAACAGAATATTCTTGTTGGAAATGTCATCAACATTGTCCAAAATATATTTTACCGAAGCAAAAGCTACGGATGTGGCACCTGAAGACAGTTCCGTTTCGTTTTTAATACGCTTGCTGGCCTGAATCACAGCATTGCACAAGCGCTCCAAGAACGGATTGGCCATATCATGCTTTTTGGCACGATAAAAACCTTGCTTTATTTGGCTGATGATTTCAAAATCACCTAAAATCTGACTGTCGAGTCCAGTTCCAACTTTGAACATATGCGAAATGGCATCGTGGTTCTTGTACACATACGCCACTTCCTGAAATTCTTCAACAGTTCCGTGGGTCTCGTCGCAAAGTAATTTGATAAGCTGGTAGGGGTGCTGTGCAAAACCGTAGAGTTCTGTACGGTTACAAGTAGAGATGGCTAGAAGCCCATCAATTCCGATTTCCTTGGCCTTGCCCAAAATATGGTCAATGGCAGGAACATCCAGACTGAACTTTCCTCTAACCTCTGCATCCGCCTTCTTGTAACTCAACCCAACGGCATAGAAGGAATTATGTTTTGAAATATGGTAGTCCCTCATAAAGGATATAAATCGCAGCACAAAAATAACAGGCTTATAGGTCAAAAAATAACGCTAGCGGTACTATAAATAACTGCGGCTGTTATTTTATGATTTATTTTTGATTAAAATGACGGTACGCATTGGTATTATTGATAAATTTGATAATCAACAATACAATTTAGAGCGATTCTAAATTAAGTCAAAAGCAAAATCAGATTGAAAACCAATATGAAAAATATCGCTAGCGGTTCATATGATGAAATTTTGGTCGAAGATGGAATTTACATCCTCAAAATCCAGAACGATACCCACGAACCAAAACTGATAGCGCGGGATATTGACAGTTCCTACATTCAATTTCACTTTTGTTTGAAGGGCAGGTCAAAGTTCAATTTTAACGACGGCAACTACTATTTGGAGGTAAATGAAGAAAACTCCCTTTTGCTCTATAATACCCAAAAGGACCTTCCGCTGGATTTGGTGGTTTCACCAGGCTCTTGGCTGCTCTCGGTGGTCATGACTATTAGAAAGTTCCATTCTTTGTTTTCTAATGAAGCGGACTACATTCCGTTTTTGAGTGAGGAAAACAAGGAGAAAAAGTATTATTCCCAAGAAATGGTATCCCCTGCCACGGCCGTTGTCCTAAGCCAATTGATGAACTATAACCTGCATCCATCCATCAAAAAATTATACCTAAAGGGAAAGGTCTATGAATTGATTTCCCTCTATTTCAATAAAACTGAGGATGCCGACTTGGAGCAATGCCCCTATTTGGCAGATGAGGACAATGTGCGCCGAATCAAAATGGCAAAAGAAATCATGATTTCCCGCATGGCCGAACCGCCAACCTTGGCCGAACTGTCCCAAGAAGTGGGATTGAGCCTTAAAAAATTAAAGGAAGGCTTCAAACAAATCTACGGAGACTCCGTATTTGGGTTTCTGTTCGATTACAAAATGGAATATGCCCGCAAAATGTTGGAAACTGGCAAGCACAATGTCAACGAAGTCGGGTTGAAAGTGGGATACAGTACGGCAAGCCATTTTATTGCTTCCTTCAAAAAGAAGTTCGGCACTACACCTAAAAAATATTTAACTTCCAATGTCTAAACAAACAAACATGAAACTCTTTGCACTACCCTTGCTCGCTTTTTGTTTTGCATTTCAAATCGCGGCACAAGATGAGCCTACAAAAGAGGCTGAAGCACAAAAAATGCCCGAATTGGTACTGGTTTTCACCAAAACTGAAGGCTGGAGGCATAAATCCATTGAAAAAGGAGTTCAGACCTTGAGAGAATTGGGTCGGCAAAACGGCTTTGTTGCTTTGCAGACCGAATCGGGGGAAGATTTTACCGCTCAGAACCTAAAGAACTATAAGCTGGTTGTGTTTTTGAATACTACATTGGATGTGTTGGACAATGCGAAGCAAACTGCCTTTGAAGGTTACATCCAAGGCGGAGGAAGTTTTCTCGGAATTCATTCAGCTTGTGACACCGAATATGATTGGCCTTGGTACGGAAAATTGGTGGGAGGTTATTTTGATTCCCATCCGAACGACCCCAATGTGCGACAAGCGACCATTGATGTGGTGAACAAAGCACATCCGTCAACAGAACATCTGCCTGATTCTTGGTCACGAAGTGATGAATGGTACAACTATAAAAATCTAAATCCGAACACCACGGTTTTGCTCAATTTGGATGAGAGCAGCTACGAAGGCGGCACCAACGGTTCCAATCATCCAATAGCTTGGTATCACGAGTTTGATGGTGGAAGAGCTTTTTACACAGGAGGAGGTCATACCGAAGATTCGTATGATGAACCTATGTTTCGCCAGCATCTTTTGGGCGCCATTGAGTGGTGCTTAAAACGAAACTAGGGTTGGTCTAGCCACTATAATCCCAATATTGCTTTTGATGTTTTTGAGATAATCTGCCAAGGGCAGTTCGGATATTTCGACTTCGCCATTTTTGCTAGAGGCGTGCAATAGATGTAATCGTCCGTCAGGCTGATGGATGGCAATTCCCGTGTGGGTCACATCCAATCCTTTTATAGAGGTGGCCAAAGCGATAATATCCCCCGATTTGATGAGGTGTTCCTTGCTTACGATTTGTTCCTGTGGCAAATAACACAATTTTTCTTTTGCGATTTCTTTTTCAACCGCTACCATAGCTTCATAATTCTCGTCGCTGGCCAAAAACGGGTATATATTTCGATGCGTGCCCATAAAGTTAATAGCTTTTTCAAGTTCCACTCCGCCCAGTTCGGCGGTAATATCCTTGACCAAACCCTTTCTCTCGTTGTTTCGAATCCATTCCGTAAAATAATGGAGGCGAGAGGGGTATCCTTCTAAATTACCGTTTCTATACCGAACGGTCTCAAGGTTATCAGTGAAATTTTCAAAATCCTGCTGTTGGTTTTGGAGCATTAGGCTAAAAGCCAGCACATTTTCCACAAAAGTGGTGCAGTCCAGTCCACCAAAGTTTACCACCAAGGTTTCCGTATCGCCAACCTCAAGGGTTTTTTCCACGTAAGGAGTTCCCAAAAAGGATTGTCCAACCAAAGCTATGGTATCGCCTAAGCTCGATGCTTTTGTTTGTTCCAGCGCAGATATTTTGGTCTCGAAAAGGGATTTGTCCTCTGGAGAACAGGTAATTTGTTGGGCATTGCCAAGGACTCCTAAAATTAAAAAAACAGCAAAAATTTTATTCTTCATTGGTATCATCTTTACGTTCAACCGTCAATCGGGTGGTTCTAGCAATACTTTCTGGGTAATTTTTTTGTAAAAACTCGATCAACTTTTCTCGGACATGTACCCGTAAGTCCCATCCTGTCGGGGAATCTTTGGAACTGACCAAGCACCTAATTTCTACATAATTGGGTTTGGTGTCCGTAACCTGCACCACATCTACATTACCGTCCCACAGTTCCGTGTTGTTTAAGATACGTGTTTGTTCTTCCCTGATTTTATCAAAAGGAACATTGTAATCCACATATAAAAATATGGTCCCCAGCAGTTCAGATGAGGTCTTGGTCCAGTTCTGGAACGGTTGGTTTATAAAGTAGGGAGTAGGAACTATCAATCGTCTTTTGTCCCAAATGCTCACCACTACATAGGTCAAAGTAATCTCCTCGATTCGCCCCCATTCGCCTTCCACGATTACTACATCATCCAGTTTTATGGGCTGGGCAATGGCAATTTGGATTCCCGCCAAAATGGTCCCTATAAATTGCTGTGCGGAAAAACCAATAATGATTCCCGCAACACCCGCAGAGGCAAAAATACTGATGCCGACTTCTCGGATTTCCTCAAAACTCATCAACACAAACCCTGTGCCCAGCAGAATAATGATAAAAATAAAAATTCGCTCCAGAATGGTAAACTGGGTATATACCTTTCGGGCCTTGAGGTTGTCAGCTTCCCCAATATCGTAGTTTTGTATGACCGCTTTTTTTACAATTTTAAGTAAAGCGATCATGGCCCAGGCCATGGCAAAAATAAAAAGGATGGTACTCGCTTTTTTAAACCAGAATTCCGCCTCTGTCATGTTTAAGATTTCCCGTAGTGGTTTCATCCTCAAGAGGACTGAAAAAAAAATGAGGAGCAGGGGCAATGCCAATCGTTTGAACGCGCTTTTTGGCAGTAGATATTTTGGGTTCTTACCGAAACGTTTCAGTAAGACGGAGGTGCCCCAATAAAGAATTACGAGTACCAGCAGGGCGATGCCCAAATAGATAAGGGATTCTTTGGAAACATTGTCGTAGAAGGACTCCATATTTCAAAAATAAGACAGAAAAGCCCAAGGAAGGAAGAATGCTTAAACAAAATCGAAAATCATTATTTCATCATAAGAAAGTATTTTGAAGTGGAAAAGGTGAAGTCCGCTTCGTGTTGTATTTTAGCGGCCTAAACTAAAATGCCGTGAAAAAAGGAGTTTTATTGGTCAATTTGGGATCCCCCGATAGCCCTACCGCAAAGGATGTAAAGCCATATTTGGATGAATTTTTGATGGACGAACGCGTTATCGACGTCAATCCAATTTTAAGAAACATCATCGTTCGCGGAATCATTTTGAACACCCGTCCCAAAAAATCGGCAGAGGCCTATTCCAAAATTTGGTGGGAGGAAGGCTCCCCCTTGATCATCCTTTCCGAAAGATTCACGGAAAAGGTTCAAAAACATACGGGCCTTCCCGTGGCCCTTGGGATGCGTTACGGCTCTGGGTCCATTAAGGAAGGTTTACAAGAATTGAGGGAAAAAGGGGTCGATGAGGTGTTCTTGGTACCATTGTACCCGCATTATGCCATGTCGTCCTACGAAACAGTCGTTGTAAAAGCACTTGAAGTGCAACAGCAGGATTTCCCCCAGATGCACATAACCACATTGCCCGCTTTTTACAGCAATCCGGATTACATTAAAATATTATCAAAAAGTATTGCCGAAGGTTTACAGGGATTTGATTACGACCATATCCTATTTTCCTATCATGGAATTCCCGAAAGGCATATCAGAAAATCGGACCCCACCAAGTTCCATTGCCAATTGAACGGAGCTTGCTGCAAGACCAATTCTGTGGCCCATCAAACCTGCTACAGGCACCAATGTTATGATACTACCGAGCTGGTAAAAAAGGAACTTGGCCTGCCAGAGGATAAAGTGAGCACTTCGTTCCAATCCAGATTGGGAAGCGACCCATGGTTGCAACCCTTCACGGACAAAGAGTTTGAGCGCTTGGGGGAAGAAGGTGTCAAAAAACTGGCCGTGATCACCCCAGCATTCGTCAGTGATTGTTTGGAGACTTTGGAAGAGATCGCCATGGAGGGAAAGGAGCAGTTTCAAGAAGCTGGAGGTGGTGATTACATACACATCCCCTGTTTGAACGACCGTGATGATTGGGCCGAATTGATGGCCAAATGGATCAAGGAATGGGAGGAAAAGGATGCTTTGCCCGAAACCAACATCCGATAAATTCCGTAAAGAAGAAGAGAACAAAATAATTGCCATGAAAATTGAGAACTTGGAGCAAGAGCTTCAACCCCTTCGGAAAAAATTAAAGAACCATCCACTGTATGCTCAATTGGAATCCGTTGAGGACATTAAAACCTTTATGGAGAGCCATGTTTATGCCGTTTGGGATTTTATGTCACTCTTAAAAGCCCTGCAGCAACATCTGACCTGTGTGAGCTTGCCTTGGCACCCCGCCGACGATACTTCGGTGGCACGGTTCATCAATGAGATTGTGCTGGAGGAAGAGAGCGATTTCAACGAGGAGGGAGAACCCAAAAGTCATTTTGAAATGTACCTCGATGCCATGCAAGAGGTGCAGGCGGATACCCAGAAGGCTGAAGCCATCATTTCTTCTTTAACTGATTTAAAAACGATTTCAAACCAAATTGAAGCGGCAGAACTCAATCGGGCCGAAAAGAATTTTCTTCAATTTACTTTCGAGGTCATCAACAGTCAACAACCGCATCGTATTGCGGCCGCCTTTACCTTTGGTCGCGAAGACTTGATTCCAGATATGTTCTTGGGCATCATTGAGCAATCTGGGGAAAAAGGTGCGAGCAACTACAAAAAACTGGAATATTACCTCAAAAGACATATTGAATTGGACGGGGACGAGCATGGTCCTTTGGCATTGCGCATGATCAAGGCACTTTGCGGTACCGACGACCAAAAGTGGAACGATGTTTTACAATACAGCAAGCAAGCGCTCCAATTCCGAATTGAGCTTTGGGACAGTATTGCCGAAAAACTAAAAGAGAACAAAGGGAATTTGGTGAATGCGTTGTAGTTTTGAACCAGAATTGCCTTCATTTTAAATAAAGAATACCCGCTGGCATGGCCAAAATAACCTCCGAGGAACTTGGGCAGGAACCCATTGGAAAATTACTGATCAAACAGGCCGTACCCGCTTCTATCGGTATTTTGGTGATGTCCCTGAACGTGCTGGTGGATTCCATTTTTGTGGGCAACTGGATAGGTTCCATCGCCATTGCCGCCATCAATGTAGTACTGCCCGTTTCCTTTTTTATTGCAGCCTTGGGAATGGCGATCGGTATCGGTGGTTCCAGTATCATATCAAGGGCGCTTGGGGCAAATAATCGCGATAAGGCCCTAAAAACCTTTGGCAACCAGATTACTTTGACCTTGTTGGTTACCGTCACCATGGTGGCTCTAGGCCTTTATTTTGTGGATAGTTTGATTCCAGCCTTTGGCGGCAAAGGAGCCATTTTTGAACCCGCTAAGATTTACTATACCATCATTTTGTACGGAGTTCCTTTCTTGGCCCTCTGTATGATGGGAAATACCGTGATCCGTGCCGAAGGCAAGCCTCGTTTTGCCATGATTGCCATGATCATTCCGTCCGTTGGCAACCTGCTCATGGACTATATCTTTATTTATGTGTTCGATTGGGGTATGCACGGTGCTGCTTGGGCCACCACGGTGGGCTATTTGCTCTGCTTTTTTTATGTGTTTTACTTTTTTCTATCGGACAACTCCGAATTAAAAATCGATATCTCCCATTTTGGATTAGATCGACCCATTCTTCGGGAAATCGGTTCTTTGGGTTTTGTAACCTTGGCCCGACAGGCGGTTACCAGCATCACATATTTATTGATGAACAATATATTGTTCAATTTAGGTGGCGAGGCCATGGTCGCCGTGTATGCCATAATCGGTAGAATGCTGATGTTCGCCCTGTTCCCCGTTTTTGGTGTCACCCAAGGATTTTTGCCCATCGCAGGCTATAATTATGGAGCTCTGAAATACAATCGGGTAAAGGAATCCATTTACACTGCCATTAAATACGCAGCTTTGGTGGCAACCCTTGTTTTTGTGGTGTTGATGGTTTTTCCTTCGGAGATAGCCCCCCTGTTTTTGAGCAATCGCCCTGAGCTGTCCCCAGAGGAAATAGAGACCAATAATTTTGTGCTCCAACATACGCCCTTGGCCATGCGATTGGTTTTTGCCGCAACGCCGATCATTGCCATACAGTTGATAGGTGCCGCTTATTTTCAGGCCATTGGCAAGGCCATTCCTGCTTTGTTGCTGACCTTGACGCGTCAAGGCTTCTTTTTTATCCCGTTGATTTTGATTCTTCCCAATTTTATGGGAGAAATAGGAGTGTGGCTATCCTTTTGTATTGCCGATGTGCTTTCAACGGTCGTCACAGGATTTTTTCTTCAGAAAGAAATCAGGTCCGAACTATCCTAAATACTTCCAGTTTGATCTAGAATGTTTAATTTGGGTCGTTTAACTAAACATCCATGAAAAAATTTATTCTTGCGGGCGTAGCTCTAATTTCAGCATTGGCCTGCTCCGAAAAACCTGAAGAAAAACCCATGTACACCTTATTTGTTGGAACCTATACCGATGGCGATAGTGAAGGAATCTATACCTATACTTTTGATACAAATACAGGGGAGCTTTCCAATCAAAAACTGGCAGCTAAATTGACAAACCCATCCTACTTGGCTATTTCAGAAGATAAAAGCAACCTCTATGCCGTGCAGGAAACCGATGATTTCGATAGCTTGGGCGGAGCAGTAACTGCCTTTCGTTTGAACAAGGATCTTCTGGAACTTCAAAATAGCATGGGAACCCAAGGAGCACATCCCTGTCATGTATCACTTTCTGGTGATGGGCATTTGGCCGTTGCCAACTACACAGGCGGCAATGTTTCCGTTTTTTCTCTAAATAAAGATGGCTCACTGGCAGATGACCCACAGATCATCGACCATACAAAACTGGACTCCGTGAAAACATCGCACGCCCATATGGCCCAGTTCAACGCTGATGGACTTATGGTTACGGATTTGGGCTTGGATGCCATAAAACGATACAATCGACAAGGGGGCAAGTTCGTTCCTGCCGAACAAAATTCAATACCATTTGAAGATGGGGCAGGGCCACGCCATTTTACCTTTGGTAATGATGGTCGACTACTTTACGTCATCAATGAACTGAACAGTACCATTTCAGTTTTTGAAAGGGTTGAGAACGGAAATTACCAAGAAGTTCAAGTGGTTCCAACCTTGGCTCCCGATTTTGATGGGGAAAGCTTTTGTGCCGACCTTCACCTATCACCCGATGGAAAGTTTTTGTACGGTTCCAACCGTGGGGAAAACACCATCGTAATTTTTGCTGTGGATCGTACTTCAGGAAAATTGGAATTGGTCGGAAGGGAATCGGTTCGCGGGGATTGGCCCCGAAACTTCTCCATGGACCCTACGGGAGAGTTCTTGTTGGTCGCCAACAAAAAGACCAGCAACATCGTGGTTTTCAAAAGAGATAAGGAAAACGGAACCCTGACTTTTTTGAATGAGACGGAACACCCTAACCCTGTTTGTTTGGTGTTTTTGGATTGATTATTTCTTGGACAGAAAAACAATCACTCCGATAACCGCCAACACAGCCAGAACAGTAAAGAATATTTTCCAGAAACTATAAGGTCGTGTACCCGAAATTTGCCCGTTTTCCCCATTGATAAAAAAGTTGTACTCCTTGCCATTGTATCGGTAGGCGCTTACATAAACGGGCAATAAAATGTGTTTGAAAGTCTCTTCGGTCAATTTCATGTCCATACTGGTTACACGCTGGGTATCCCCACCAATATCGCGTCGGCACCAGGTATCAGCAATACCACGTGCCACTTCTTTGGAGTGAAGGTGTCCATCTTTTAATGGAATGGTATATTTTTCCGTGACAAATCCGGATAAAAAACCGCTGTTGAAGGGTTGAAGTTTTTTCAAATCCCAAAAGGCGATCTTTCCAGGGATTCTTCCAGCCTTTTGGTGAGATGCCTTGATCAAGGTATCGTCCACAAAACCTGAAACTTCTCCAGCTGCTGGGTACCATCTGGTCTTCCTGACCCGTTGGGTCACCATTTTACCATTGGAGTTGCGAACCCTTTTGGTCTCGTAATAATATTCGCCCCGTTGGCCCGTGTAGGAAGCATACAGTTGTGCATCAAAAGTCCAATAGGGCAGATAAAGCCCTTTGGTAAATTGAGGGTCGAGAGACGCTTTTTTTAGGTTGTTCGGGGCAAACCACAAACGTTTTACCCAGTTCTTAAAAATTAGAAACGACTTTTTTTTATCAATTTGAAAGGGCAAGACCGCGCCCGGCAAAATCCACTTTTCTTTATAAGCGTCCTCTATAACCAAGGGCTGACCGCAATACACACAATGGAGCGATTTATAGTTTTCCTCCACGTGTTGGTCGGCACCACAATTTTTACAGTGCATCATGGAAATTTCCTCGCTATGCTTTTGCGAGCCCATTTCCTGTAAAAATGGGTACAGCTCCAATTCCTCGAACCCACTTTCATCCAAAACAATGGTCTCCTGGTGCCCACAATATTCGCAACTAATACTGGTGGTGCCGGGTTTGTATTTAAGCTCCGCCCCGCAATTGGTGCAGGCTTTTTTGAGTTCGGTCTTTTGGATTTTTTGCTCTTCCATATCTTCATTCCCGTGAAAACGGGAATCTTGATGGTTTAAGAATCCCTGCTTTAACAGGAATGATAGTATAATTAATGTTCCGTTTGTCATTTCGAAGGAGTTTACGACTGAGAAATCTAAATTGCAACGCTAAGATTTCTCAATCGTTGCTGAGCAACTCATTTCGAAATGGCATTGAAATGATTATTCCGTTGGTAATGGAGGTGGCGTATTGCCTCCCAAGAACGATTTCAACTCATCCACTTCTTTCAAGGCTGTCCAGGCCGACATGCCCTGTTTCCATACCAAACTATCACGATTGATGGTTCGCGAAGCGAACAAAGATTGCATTTGTTCAAAGGTTACTGGGCCATGCTGCACCCCGTTGGATGCATAATAGTACATGGTCTGTGTTGGCATTGGTGGCGGCACGGCTCCTCCCGTAGGCTGTGCTGCTTGTTGCGGGGCTGCTTGCGTATTTCCGCCCATCATACCGCCCATTTGTTGGGCCAAAACAAATCCCATTCCCATGCCCATTCCAGCACCTGCGGTTCCGCCCTCGTTTTGGGCAGCGGCCTCGATTGCCTTCGCGGTTTTGAATTTGGTCAATTTGTCCAAATCAAGCTTATCGATACGGCTGTATTCGAAAATTTCCTTTTTGAGGTCTTCTGGCATGGATACGTTCTCGATGTAGAATTTCTCCAAGGAAATCCCTACACTTTCAAACTCGGGCGACATAACCTCGCGACACGTATCCGAAAGTTCGGTGGTATTGGCCGCATACAATTCAATGGGCAGATTGGCCTGTCCAACAGTATTGGTGAACCGTGTAGCGATCAAACTTTTTAAGTGCTCATTAATCTCAAAATTGGTAAAGTTGCTATCCGTACCAACGATATCTTTTATGAATTTTCCCGCATCGGAAATTTTAAAGGCATAGGTTCCGAAAGCCCGTATCTCTACAAGACCAAAACGGTCATCACTTAACGTAATCGGACTTTTGGTTCCCCATTTCTCGTCAGTGAACAAATGGGTGTTTACAAAATATACCTCAGCTTTAAAAGGCGAGTTGAACCCATATTTCCAACCTTTCAAGGTGGCCAAAATAGGCAAGTTTTTCGTAGTGAGGTCGTAGGTGCCTGGGCCAAATACATCGGCCAGCTGCCCTTCGTTGATGAAAACCGCGGTCTGCCCTTCGCGCACAATCAGTTTGGCGCCATTTTTTATTTCATTCTGATACCGCTCAAAACGGTGGGCAATGGTATCGTCCGTGTAGTCCAGCCACTCAACAATGTCAATGAACTCGTTGCTGAGTTTTTCCTTTATTTTTCCAAAAATATCCATGGTCGTGTTTTTAGTTTAATTGATGCTTAATTTATAAAAAAAGAAGATCGTTTCCGTTAGATTAGTATGAAATGACGTAGGATTGTTACAGTTGGAAAAATAATCAGTCGATTTTGCCTGCTTCCCTCAACATTTCCAAAACTTTTTCCTTTGGAAGTGCCTCAATTTTATGCCCATCTCTACCGATCATGGTTTCTCCTGCAAAAAGGGAATTCAGAATAGCTTCCTCGGTCGTTTCGATGGTGGCAAGGAACAGTGGGGTCATGGCCTCATTTCTCAAGGTCGGAACATTCTGAATCGGATTTTCACTCTCATAAGGAATTCGGCATGCCTCTGCCGTAGAAACGGCAATCACGTAATCACCGCTACCATTGCTTGCAATGCCGCCTGTGCGCGAAAGCCCCAACATGGCCCGTTTGGCCAAACGCTCCAAATTTCTGGAGTCCAACGGTGCATCGGTGAGTACGACCATCATACAGGAACCATCGGGGGAATATTTAAAACTATCGGAATAATGCTCCAGTTTTTTACCCACTTCCACTCCAGCTACTTGCAAAACACCTCCAAAATTGGTCTGTACCAATACGCCTACGGTATACCCTCCTGATTGCTTTGGCAATACTCTGGATGATGTTCCGATGCCGCCTTTGAAACCAAAACAAATGGTTCCTGTTCCTGCTCCGACACTTCCTTCTGCCACAGGGCCCGTTGATGCATTTTTAATGGCTTTAAGCACATGCTCTTCTGTGATGTGACGGCCTCGAATATCGTTGAGGTAGCCATCGTTGGTTTCGCCGACCACGGCATTTACGGAACGGACATTTTCGTTTTCAGGTTGATTGAGCGTATAACCGATGACGGCATTTACAGCCGTGGGAACACTCAAGGTATTGGTCAATATGATGGGTGTTTCCAGATTGCCCAGCTCTTTTACTTGGGTATATCCTGCCAACTTGCCAAACCCATTGCCCACGTAGATGGCAGCAGGCACTTTTTCCTGAAAGATATTTCCTGAGTGGGGTAGAATTGCGGTGACGCCCGTTCGAATATCATCTCCTTGGTTTAAGGTAAATTGACCCACTTTTACCCCTGGAACATCGGTGATGGCATTTAAAGTCCCTGGACGCAACACGCCTACTTCAACACCATGATCTCTAAGTCTGCTTTGTGCTAGCATCAATACTGGCAATATGAAAAATAAAAAACAAAAACGCTGGTGTAGTCCATTCATAACTGACTTATTGATTTTTCAATGCGCTAACCGTCACCAACAATTGTCCCACATGGCGTTGACTGTGCTCGGCGGCATGGAACAGCAATCCAGTAACCGTTGATGGCAATTTTTTACGCCCCACAAAACGTTCTTCGGTTAGTATGGACTCGGATGTGTTTTTAAAATATTCCAAGGCTTTATTGACCTTTGCTTCAAAACTGTTGATCAACTCTTGAGACGATGTCGCATGATTTCCATTACCTTCATTCTTTAAAAAATCAAATTGTTCCTCGGTCAACGTGTTACTGTCTGCATAGGTGAGCATGCGGTCCAAAACCCCAGTAATGTGACGTAAATGAAACCCGACCGAAGCGCGACCAAAAGGATTTTCCCAAAGCTTTTCTTCTGGAAAATCCTCCAAATACGCTTTTACCTCCCGTACCGATTGCAACAAGGCATGGGCCGCAGGTTGCAATAATACAGGAACATCAGGTATAGGACCACTCAACCAATATTCTTGGGTCGTTGGCATTATCTGTTCATTGTCTTTTTAAAAATCTCTGTAGTCTCCGGACAGATATTTGTTTGCCTTTTCTTCTTGGAACTGTGCCGTTTCGGCGTCCCAGTGCAAGGTTTCCCCTGGGAATCGTCCTGCAATGGTCCCCAAGAGAATGGTCTCGGTCAATCTGGCGGCATAATCAAATGGCGCTGTTGTTTCTCCCTTGCCCAAACAGGCATCCACGAATTGGTGGTAGTGCTTGGGCCCTTCGGTGCCATAATTTCTTATTGGCTCGCCCAGATTATGCTCTTCGGATACCTTGGCGATCTCCTTGGAAATATCGACATATTTGCCACGGACGATCTTTTTGGGCAATTGCATAAAGTGGGGCAGCAACAGGCGTCCTTTCGTGCCTACGAACATGGCGCCCTGTTCCGGCAGTTCGTTCTCGCCCGCAACCCCGGCGTCCAGGGAAATGTTGGTTTCGCCACTTTTCTTGTTGGCCTCTTTGTCCTTTTTCGTTTCCATGCCCGGCAACATCAGGTCCTCGTGCATCTCGGGGGCCCCTGGGCCATCGTACCAGATCCATTTTAGGGACTTGCCCGTGTACTTGGTGCCCGGGAACTCATAGGTCACGGTGTTCTTTTCGGGGAAACCGAATCCGTTCGTGGGACGGCACTCCGTCATGATGGTCCTGGGCACATCCAGTTCCAGTGCGTTGTAGGGCGTGTCAAAGATATGGACGCCCATATCGCCCAGGGTACCACAGCCGTAGTCCATCAATTTTCTCCAGTTGCCCGGGTGGTACATGTCCTTTTTGTAGGGCCGCTCCTTGGAGGTCCCCAGCCA